>NZ_JBDVLG010000039.1:0-54006 GCF_039970775.1 Roseobacter sp. | reverse complement strand
GTGGTGTCTGGGGGGCCGCAGGCCACATTCACCGGCCAAGTGGCCTGGCGGGCAACGGTGCCTGCGCAGTCGCCGTTGGCCGAGACACGGGTGTCTATGGGGCCGGGGCGTCACGTGGTGAGCTATCCTTTGCGGGATGGCTCGATGATGAATTTGGTGGCCGTTGAGGAGCGCGCTGCATGGGCCGAAGAAGGGTGGCAACAATCGGGTGATCCAGAACAGCTCAGGGCGGTGTTTGGTGATTTTGGAGGGCCGGTTGGGCCGCTGTTGGATCGGGTTACACAGGTGGGCGTTTGGGGGCTGTTCCGGCACCCTGTCGCCGAACGTTGGGTACGCGGCAACGTGGCGCTGCTGGGGGATGCCGCGCATCCGACGTTGCCGTTTTTGGCGCAGGGGGCCAATCTGGCGTTGGAAGATGCGTGGGTTCTTGCGCAATGCCTGTGCAACGGAACCGTGCAAAGTGAGTATCAGCGCCTGCGACGCGGCAGGGCGGTGCGGGTGATTGATGCGGCTGGGCGTAACGCGCGGAAATACCATTTGCGCGAGGGACCTGTGCGCAGCGCGGCCCATTTTGCACTGGGATTGGGCAGCCGGTTGGCACCGGGGCAGATGATACGCCAGTTTGAGTGGATCTATGGCCACGATGTGACGCAGCCGTGATGTCTTGATCCAGCGGAGCGCGGCTGCGCCGCGCACGCTATGTTTTGGTTTTGGGCAGGCCCAAAACGCGCAGGACGGACAGGTTTAGGTCGGGTTTGACCGTTCTAGCATGCCGAAAAGATCGCGCGGGTCGTCGGGGTCTGCCAGCATGTCTAGCGTGTCGAAGAGGCCAGTGTCGTGCACCTTTGCACGGATGTAGCGCAGGGCTGAGAAGTCTTCGATGGCGAAGCCCACGGAATCAAACAGCGTGATCTGCGCATCCGAACTGCGGCCCGGTGCCTGATTTGTCAGAACCTGCCAGATTTCAGTGACGGGGTGATCCTTTGGCAGCTGCTGGATCTCACCTTCGATGCGGGTTTGTTCGGGGTATTCCACAAATATATCCGCGCGTTGTAGGATCGCGGGGGCCAGTTCCGTTTTGCCGGGGCAGTCCCCGCCGATGGCGTTGATATGCACACCCGCACCGATCATATTGTCGGTCAGAATGGTCGCATATTGTTTGTCCGCCGTACAGGTGGTGACAATTTGGGCCCCCATAATTGCATGTTCGGCGGTGTCGCAGGGGGTGACCGTGAGGCCAAGTCCGTACAGATTTCGTGCGCATTTTTCGGTGGCCGCCTGATCTGTGTCATAGAGCCGGATATGGGTGATGCCGCAGATCGCCTTCATGGCGAGGCTTTGGAATTCGGACTGCGCGCCATTGCCGATCATGGCCATTGTTGTGGCGCCTTTTGGGGCCAGTATACGCGCCACGAGCGCAGAGGTGGCCGCCGTGCGCAGGGCCGTCAGCAGGGTCATTTCGCTGAGCAACACGGGATATCCACAGCCCACGTCGGCCAGCAGGCCAAAGGCGGTGACCGTTTGCAGCCCTTCGGCGGTGTTTTTGGGGTGGCCGTTGACGTATTTGAAACCGTAGACCTCGCCGTCTGAGGTGGGCATCAGTTCTATGACGCCTTCGGCGGAATGGCTGGCCACACGTGGGGTTTTGTCAAACAGTGGCCAACGTTTGAAATCTTCTTCGATGTAATCGGCGAGGCCGCGTAGCATGTCTTCGACGCCGATATGGTGGATCAGGCGCATCATATTGTCGACGGACACAAACGGAACAAGCGCTTTGGCAGACGGTTGCAGAGGGGGCATATCGGGACCTTTCTATTGATGGTCGGGTCAGTAGGCGCGCGTCGGGCGGTCAAAAACGCGCCGTCCAAGCGCGGAGGCGGCCAGATCGACCATGACTTGCGCTGTGCGTCCGCGTTCATCCAGGAACGGGTTGAGCTCGACCAGATCGAGCGATGTCATCAGGCCGCTGTCGTGCACCATTTCCATCACCAAATGACCTTCGCGGATGGTGGCGCCGCCGGGCACTGTGGTGCCAACTGCGGGCGCGATGCTGGGGTCAAGGAAATCGACGTCAAGCGACACATGCAGCAGGCCGTTCGCCGCCGCCACACGGGCCAGAAAACCAGCCAACGGTTTGGCAATGCCGGTTTCGTCTATGTCGCGCATGTCGACCCGTTGGATACCAGTGGATTGCAGGGCCGCGCGTTCGGCATCATCGACGGACCGCAGCCCGATGATGGCGATGTTTTCGCCCGGTATGGGCCGTGTGATCGGGGGGAAGGCGTCAAAATCAGGCCGACCGGTGATATAACCCAACGGGGTGCCATGCAGATTTCCGCTGTCGGTGGTGGCGGGGGTGTGAAAGTCGCTATGTGCATCCAACCACAGGATAAAAAGCGGGCGGCCTAGGGCATCGGCGTGGCGCTGTGCGCCCAGCATTGTACCGAGGGCCAGCGCATGGTCGCCGCCCATAAAGACTGGCAGACCGTCGCGCAACCCGGTGGTGGCAGCATCGGCGAGGCTTTGGGTCCAGGCGATGGTTTCTTGGGGGGCATGCAGACGGTCATCGGGCCGTGGGGTAAAGGCGCGCGGGCTCAGGTTGCCGCGATCTTCGACCTCGTGGCCCAGCCCCTCGAGGGCTTCGCGCAGCCCGGCGGTGCGGTAGGCATCTGGGCCCATGAGGCACCCGCGTCGGCGTTTGCCACAGTCGACAGGGGCGCCGTAAAGAATGCATGTTTGTGAGGTCATAAGATGCTCCTGTTTGTCGGTTGCATCAAAGGTAGTGTACGTATTGAGTGATTGATAAGTGTATATTTCGACCATAATGTTGACCAACTAACCAAATCGGGTGCACAAAATGGACGAAATGGATAGCAAATTGGTCGCCGCATTGCGTCATAACGCGCGGGCGTCCTTGTCTGATTTAGCCGCGACGTTGGGGCTTACACGCGCAACCGTGCGTAGCCGGCTGACCAAGTTGCAGGCGCGTGGCGACATTTTGGGGTTCACGGTGGTGTTGAAAGACGACACCCAAGAGGACCCGGTGCGCGGGTTGATGATGATCGGCATCGAGGGGCGGGGCACCGACCGTATTTTGCGGCAGTTGACGGGCATGCCCGAGATCCGCCGTGTGTATGCGACCAACGGACGTTGGGATGTCATCGTAGAGATCGGCACGGACACGTTGGAACGGTTTGATCAGATCCTGTTTCAGGTCCGGCGCATCGACGGCGTGGCGACGAGCGAAACGAGCCTGTTGCTAAGCACGCGCAAGGCCAGTTAGGCGCGGCGCGCGGCCATAACCCAGACGGCGACCAACCCTAGCGAGATCAGTGCGTTCCAACCGGCCATGCTGATGCCCATCAATTGCCATGCGATGTCGTCGCAGCGCACCAATGGGGCGTTCATGATTTGGCTGAGCAGATCGTCAGTGCTTAGACCACCCACTGGCCCAGAGGTGCAGGTTGTTGGACCTTCCCACCAGGCCTGTTCGACCCCGGCGTGAAAGACGCCAATCGCGGCGGTGATCAGCGCGGCCCCCGCACCCAGCCACGCCGCGCGGGGCGACCAGAGCGCAAGGAGCCCAATCGCCATGGCCACCGCATGTGGATAGCGTTGCCAGATGCACATTTTACACGGCGCCAACCCGCCGAGGTGCTGGAAGGCAAATGCCCCCAGCAACAGTGCGGCAGAGCCACCGGCGGCGCAGGCGATCAGGGCGCGGCGCGTCATAGGAATTTTAGCATGGCAAATCCACCCACCAGAAGGGCGATGAACAGGATGAACATCAACCCCAGACGTTTTTCAATGAAATCACGGATCGGTTCGCCGAATTTCCACAGCAAAAACGCGACGATAAAGAACCGCAGCCCACGCGCCAGGATAGACGTGACGACGAAGGTGCCCAGTGGCATTGCTGTCCAGCCAGACATGATCGTGATCACTTTGTAGGGGAAGGGGGTCACGCCTGCCGTCAGGACGGCCCAAAAGCCGAGGTCATTGAAGCGGCTGTTAAACGAGGCCATCGCATCAGCCTTGCCCCACATTTCCAGCACCGGTTGGCCAATGGCCTCAAACGCAAAGGCGCCGATCGCATAGCCAAGCATGCCGCCCAGAACCGACGCAATCAGCGCCACACCAGCGATCAGCCATGCACGTGATGGGCGTGCGATGATCATCGGGATCATCAGCACATCGGGCGGGATCGGAAACACCGAGCTTTCGATAAAGCTGACAAATGCCAAGACCCACAGGGCCTGCGGGTGGTCGACCTTATTCAAGGTCCAGTCGTAAATGGAGCGCAGCATCGCTGGTGCCTCATGGTTGCGTTAACGTTGCAAAATCATGGGCTGACTATGGGGTCAAGCAAAGGGTGAAAAGAATGTGCAAAATCCGCTTGCCCATAGTTCACACACGCGGTAAGTCAGCCTCGTTGCCCAAGTGGCGGAATGGTAGACGCAGGGGATTCAAAATCCCCCGCCGCGAGGCGTGCCGGTTCGAGTCCGGCCTTGGGTACCACTGATTTTTTCAGTTTTCCGTATATCGACCCCGTGCCGCAATGCCGGCGGGCCCCAAGGGGCCGGGGGCGGCGTTTAGCGGACGGAAAACAGGTGTTCGAACTGGCGCGTACCTTCGGACGAAAACAATATGACGCGCGTGCCGGTTTGGCGTTTGGCCCATGCGAGGTCTTCGAACCTGCTAAGCAGGGCGCGCCCGAGGCTACCGGCCAGATGAGAGCGGCGCGCGCTCCAATCCAAACATTCACGGCACAGGGGCGCGGGTTTGGCCCGAAGCGTGGTCACATCTATGTGAAGTCGCGCCATGAAATCTGCGCCCGAACCGGTCAATGACAAGGCATCGCCGTCAAGCGCCAGATGCCCTTGGGCCAGCAGGCTGTCAAACATCTGCGTGCCCATATCGCCCGCGAGATGGTTGTAACACACGCGCGCCTGACGCAATTGGGCGTTCTTCGGGCCGGTTCGTGTGCGCATATGCCCGGAATGTGCGGCCAAACCCATCAACCCTTCGAGCACATGGGCCACATCGTCACTGGCGAGCGAGAAATACTTATGTCGCCCCTGTTTGCGGGGTCGCAGCAGCCCACCTGCGTCGAGTTTGGATAGGTGTGAACTGGCGGTTTGAACCGTCACGCTGGCCTCTTGCGCCAATTCGGTTGCGGTTAGGGCCTTGCCGGTCATCAACGCCGTCAGCATATTGGCGCGGGCCGGGTCACCGATCAGCGCGGCGATATGGGCGATATCTGGACCTTCTTTCATAGTTCGATGGTAGTCGAAGCATTCCGTTGTCGCAACAGTTTACATCACGGGGGATCAACACTGAAAGGAACCGCCATGCTGACCTGCGTGATACGCTATCATATCGACCCCACCAAAAAGGCCCAGTTTGCCCAATACGCGCGCAATTGGGGAGAGGCTATTCCCCGTTGCGGTGCGGATCTGATCGGGTATTACGCGCCTCATGAAGGATCTAGCACGCGCGCCTATGGTATCTATAACGTCGCAAGTCTGGCTGACTACGAAGCCTATCGGGCCCGGCTGGCGCAAGATCCATTGGGGCGTGAAAACTATGAATTTGCTCAAAAGGAGAGATTTTTGTTACGCGAAGACAGAACATTCCTGACGTTAGCGTCAGCCCCGCACAACGGTGCGGCGACATCATGATAGCGGTGATATTTGAGGTGGAAATCGCACAGGGCCGCAAGGACGAATATTTGGATATTGCCGCCAAGATGCGCCCCATGCTGGAGCAGGTCGAGGGGTTTATCTCGGTCGAGCGGTTCCAAAGCCTGACCAATCCGGGCAAGCTTTTGTCGCTGTCGTTCTTTGAGGATGAAGAGGCGGTTGCCCGCTGGCGGTGCCTGAACGCGCACCGGGGCGCGCAGACGGCAGGGCGGGGCGGCGTGTTTGATGACTACCGTCTGAAAGTCGCTGGTGTGATCCGCGATTACGGTATGTTTGATCGTGCACAGGCGCCTGCGGATAGCAAAGAGACCCATTCTGGATGTCCCGGACCCTAAGGCGGCTTAGGCGCTTAGGGTCCGAAATAGCTGTGGCGGTGTTGGGGGTTAACCCAACACCGCTGGCAGTGTCATGGAGATCGCCGGGAAGAACGTGATGATCATCAGCGCGGCGAAGATCGCCAGATAGAAGGGCCAGATCGTGCGGATAGCTTGTTCCATCGGGAGCTTGCCCACCGCGCATCCAACAAACAGGCACGACCCCACCGGCGGTGTGCACAGGCCAAGGCCCAGGTTCACCATCAAGATCATACCAAATTGCAGCGGATCAATGCCGAGGCTTATAGCTACGGGCAGGAAGATCGGCGTGCAGATCAGGATGAGCGCGGCCATGTCCATGATCATGCCCAGCACCAACAAGACAACGTTGATCATCAGCAAGATCAGGATGGGGTTATCGGTCAGGCTGGTCAGCAGGGCCGCCGTTTTATCGGGCACCCGGTAGAAGGTCAGCATGTAGGCGAAGGCCCCGGCACAGGCGATCAGGATCATTACCATGGCCGTGGTGCGCACAGACTGGCGCACCGCCGTGGTGAAGTTGGCCCAAGTGATGTTGCGGTAGATCAACAGCGTGACGACAAAGGCGTAGATCGCGCCGAATGCACCGGATTCGGTGACCGTAAAGATGCCCGACAACACGCCGCCCACGATGATCACCGCAGTGAAGAGGCCGGGGATGGCGCTGGCAAAGCTGATGGCGAGAGCGGTCCAACCGGGGAAGACCTCGGCTTTGTAGCCGCGTTTGACGGCCACCAGATAGGCCGCGAGGGCCAGACAGGAGCACATCAAAAGACCGGGCAACACGCCTGCCAAAAACAGTTTGGAGATCGAAATGCTGCCGCCAGCAGCGATCGCAAAGATGATCATGTTGTGGCTGGGCGGAATGATGATACCGGCAATCGAAGATGTCACAGTGACGTTGACGGCATAATCGGCGTCATAGCCTTTTTCTTTCATCACGGGGATCAGGATAGACCCCAGCGCCGAAATATCGGCGACCGCAGACCCGGAGATGCCACCAAACAGCATCGAGGAAAACACGTTCACGATACCCAGACCGCCGCGCACAGCGCCCACCGCCGCAGAGGCGAATTTGACCAACCGGGCCGCGATGCCGCCGTGGAACATCAATTCGCCCGCAAAGATAAAGAACGGGATCGCCATCAGCGAAAAGACGTTGATACCCGAGATGATCCGCTGGACCCCGATCATCAGGGGCAGCCCTTCAAACCAGAACGCGGCCAAGGCAGAGATGCCAAGCGCGAAAGCCACCGGCGCACCGATGATCACGCAGAGGGCAAACATACCCAGAAGAACAAAGAGCCCCATGATCTTTTCCTATTTATATGATGTCGCTGCGGTCGTCGTGCCCCGTGGCCATACGAATGAGATGGCCAAGAGTGAACAACAAGATCAACCCACCGCCTATTGTCAGCGGCAGCGAGCGCAGACCTTCGGGCACTTGGATCAGCGGGATCATCGACCCCCATTTGAAAATCGTCAATTTGGTGCCTTGCAGCAAGAGCAACAGCCCGAAACCGGCCAAAAGGATGTCTGTCAGGATGACAAAACCCGTGCGCAGCCAGTTAGGTGCAACGTTGCGAAATGCTGCAACCGACAGGTGCGTGTTTTCGTGGACCCCAACGGCCGCACCAAGAAACGCGATGGTCATGACCAACAGCAAGGCGACCTGCTCTACCCAGGTGGGGGTGGCGTTTAGCACGTATCGGCCAAACACAAGCCAGCCGAAAATCACGGTCAGCACCACCAGCGACACGCCCGTTAGCGCGCGGCAGAAGGCTGCGATAGCGTCCAAGATGGTGTTCATCAACGCGATGGGGGCAGGGGGGCGGCTGTCCGTCATTTTGGTTCTTTCTTGAAAAGGACACGCCCGCCGGTTCGTGCGGCGGGCGTGTCAATATCAGGTCAGGTTCATTCGGTCGCTTGAATGAGCTCTACCAAAGGACGCAGGTTTGGGTTGGTTTCGAAATACGCTTCGTAAACCGGTGCCATTGCTGCTTGGAACGGTGCTTTGTCAGCGACGTCATTGACGACAACGCCTGCGGCCTCGACGGCCTTGCGGCTGACGGCTTCGCGTTCGGCCCACAGATCACGTTGCATCAATGCAGCTTCTTGTGCCGCTTCGAGTGCTGCGGCCTGCATGTCGGATGACAGCGCCTGGAAGGTCGCCGTGTTCACGCAGATGCATTCAGGAATGATCAGGTGCTGGGACAGCGAATAGTAGCCTGCAACTTCAAAGTGGCCTGTGGATTCGTAGGACGGCCAGTTGTTTTCGGCCCCATCGACAACGCCGGTTTTCAGCGCTTGGTACACTTCGGCGAACGCCATTGGTGACGGGTTGCCGCCCAATTCTGCGATCATACCTGTGAACAGGTCGTTGTTCATCACGCGCACTTTCATGCCGGTGACATCCGCAGGCGTATTGATCGCCTTTTCACCGTTGTAGAAAGACCGTGCGCCCGCATCGAACCATGCCAATGGCATCAGACCTTTTGCGGCCATACCTGCGGTGATGGCTTCGCCGCCTTGGCTGTCCAACACGCGGAACATGTGTGGCACGTCTTTGAAGATGAACGGCAAGGACACAACGTTGGCTTCAGCCGCGATCGGACCGATTGGGCCAAGGTTGAAGTTGCCGATGGCGATACCGCCCAGACGGACTTGCTCAACCGCGTCAGGCTGGCTGCCCAGCGTGCCGCCGTGGAACATTTGCAGGGTGATCTCACCGCCGGTTTTTTCTGCCAGCAGCTCGGCAAATTTATCCATGGCAACCGTGTTGGGGTAGCCATCCGCGTGGATGTTCCACCCGCGCCATGTGTCTGCCACAGCAGCACCAGCCATCAAAGAGACCGCCGCAACGGCCCCCAGCAATGATGTTGTAAGTTTCTTGTTCATTTTCTTCCTCCCTAGGATAATGGGCCAATGGCCCGAAAACGGTGACTGGGTCTTATGAAAAGACCAAGCCGCCGTTGATGTCGACATTCGTACCCGTGATAAACGCCGATTCATCTGACGCAAGGTAGTTCACCAAATTGGCGACATCTTCCGAATGACCTTCGCGTTTCAGCGGTGTGATCCCGGCCACATGGCTGCGGACTTCGGGCTTGGTGAACGTGTTGTGGAAATCGGTGTCGATCATGCCGGGGCATACTGAATTGACGCGGATGTTCGGGCCCAGTTCTTTGGCCAAACCCCGTGTCATGGTCATCACGGCACCCTTGGATGCCGCATAGGCGACGGCACCGGCACCACCACCGTCACGGCCGGCTTGGCTGGCCAACCCGACAATGGACCCACCGTCTGTCATGTGGGGCAAAGACGCTTTGACCGCGCGCATGAAGGACGTGACGTTCAGATCCATCACTGCGTTCCAGTGATCCACATCCATCTCGGCGATGGTTTTGCGAGCAACCAAACCACCGGTGACGTGCACCAAAACGTTGATTTTGCTGCCAAATGCGCCGGTTGTGGCGTCGATCAAGGCGGCAACATCTGCATCAGATGTCATGTCGCCTTGCTTGCACAACGCACGGCCACCTGCCGCGGTGATCTCGGCAACGGCGCTTTCGGCACCTTCGGATGAGCTGTGGTAGTTGATGCTCACGGCGGCACCTGATGCCGCCAGCCGCAACGCGCAAGCCCGTCCGATATCGCGCCCACCGCCGGTGATGATCGCGACCTGTCCTGCCAAGGGCAGGTTTGCAGATGGGGCAGTCGTGTCGGTCATGTGTCGTCCTTTCAAGGTGCCTGTCGCCCAGTCCGTTGTGCGGAAAATGGTGCGGATCGGCAGGTAAGTGTTGGTTTATGTAGATGACTAGTATACTAGTATTGTCAAGTGATATCTTGTCAGTTGATCGCCCGCTTGCGCGGCACATCAAAGGAAAGATGATACCTATCTTGTGGGAGGCGCACTGCGGTTCACTGGTGCGGTACATGTTTCTGGACCGGGTCGGCACAACATGGAGTAGGATGCGCGTATGCAGGAAATTTCCGAGGTATTTGAACGCCGTACGACCACCGATCTGGTGTTTGACCAGTTGCGAGAAGAAATCGTCTCGTTGGAATTACTGCCCGGCACAAAGCTATCGGAGGCCGAGATCGCGCGGCGTTTTGGGGTGTCGCGACAACCGGTGCGAGATGCGTTCAATCGATTGGAAGGCCTCGACCTGCTGCTGATCCGCCCGCAAAAAGCGACCACAGTACGTGGATTTTCGATGGAACTTATCAACCACGCGCGCTTCGTCCGTCTTGCGGTTGAAATCGAGGTGGTGCGCAGTGCCTGTTTGATCTGGGACGACGCCCGCGAAAAAAAGCTGCGGCAAAATTTAGACAAACAGCATGAGATCATCGAAAAGGGCCAACCGGACAAATTCCACGCGTTAGACTACCAGTTTCATAAATTGATTTGCGAACTGGGGGGCTATCCGTTGGCGTTCACGACCATTGAGGAATGCAAACAGCGGATTGATCGGTTGTGCATGCTAAGTTTGGGCCGCGCGAGCGCGGCGGCCACATTGGTTAAAGACCACCAAGAGCTGGCAGACGCGCTGAAGGCCAAAGACATCGAGCGCGCCACCGCAGGTGCACGCCGCCATCTTGCACGGCTGGACGATACCATCGGTGAAATCTACAAGACCCACGCAACCTATTTCGACTGACCATCTGTGTCAGATATCTTGCCTATAAAGGAGCTACCTGTGAGCCGCGAATTTCCATGTATCACCACCGATCCCGGTGTTACCCGTCAAGTTTTGTCCGATCATGCTGATCTGATGATGGTGTCTTTTTGTTTTGAAGACGGAGCAGAAGGGAAGCTGCATGATCACCCACATGTGCAATCTAGCTATGTGAAATCGGGGCGTTTTACGTTTTCTATTGACGGAAAAGAGACCGAGATTGCGGCAGGTGACAGCGTTGTCATCCCGTCGGGCGCGCGGCACGGATGCGTGTGTATTGAGGCCGGCGAACTGATTGATTGTTTCACACCGCGCCGAGATGATTTCCTGTAGTCGCAACGCGGCCACTGTCCTGGCCGGGTGCTTGGCACGCGGCTAGGGTTGTATGTGGATCGGAGTAGGGTTCGATGCTTTTCTCCGGTATACCGCGTGACAGTTTTGGGCTGGCGATGGGCATGAACCATGCAACCTGCCTTGATCGATTGGAATGATGGGGGCAGGCGCATAGTCGCACTCGCCACAAAACGGCAGGCCCCGGGTCGGAAATGTCCAAGAGGATTAGGAAGCGTGCCCTGCGACTCCATGATTTTGTTGTGAGACGAAGGACTTGAGATCTTCAAAATCCATGGGTCGTGCAAAATAGAACCCTTGCAACGTGTCGCAGCCTAGGTCTGCCATGATCGCTGCGTGTTCGGCGGTTTCTACACCTTCTGCGGTCACAGAAATTCCGAGCGCCTTTCCCATCTCAATCATGTTTCGAATCAAGGCGCGGGCGGTGGGGTCGTTGTCTACCGGTTGAACCAGCATGCGGTCGAGCTTCATAACATGGGGGTGTAGATGTTTCAGGCCAATGACAGATGCATGGCCCGACCCAAAATCATCTACCTCGATCTGAAATCCTTTCTGCCTTAGATTGTTGATCCGGTTCACAAAGTTATGATCTTGTTCTTCGACGAGCACACTTTCTAGGACCTCTAATGCAACACGCGTTTCACCCAAATCGTACCCGAGCATGATGTCTTCTATCCGCGTGTTGACGATTTGATGGGTGTCCATGTTGAAAGCAATTTTGGGTATGAACAAACCTAACGAATTCAGTATCTGCACTTTTTCGATGCCGTAGCGAAAGATCTGCCGGTCGATCTCAGGTGTGAGGCGAAGTTGATTGGAAACAGGCAAAAATTGCGCCGGTGACAATAGGCCACGGGTCGAATGATGCCACCTTGCCAGCGCTTCAATGCCGACCATGTCTTGGGTTTGCGCATCAAACTGCGGTTGGAAAAATGGCTGAAATTCACCATTCGCCAATCCGTATTCGATTTCGGCAGAGAGCATCCGTTTTTCGTTGACGATGCTGTGCAGCTGAGGCGTGTAGACGGTTGTCGTGTTGCGTCCCAGATCTTTGGCTGTGTAAAGCGCCGAATCCGCGCTTTTCAAAAGATCGCAGTTCTGGATCAATCCACCGATCGCGGATGCGACGCCGAAACTCGCCCCAATCCGGCAAATTTTACCTTCGAAGATCATTTCTTCGCGGATTTTGACCAATAGTCGTTTGGTAAGTTCGGCGGCATCGCCGGTTCCTGAGCCTGCGGCCATAAGGATCACGAATTCATCCCCGCCAACCCGTACGGCGACGTCATTTGTGCCGATCCCGTCTTTTAGAATTTTGCCAACTTGCTGCAAAACGAAATCACCAGCGCTGTGCCCAAGGGTGTCGTTCACGTTTTTGAAATGGTCGAGATCAATGCGTACGAGTGTGCGTGGCAAATCTGTGTTTGTCACACTCGTGTCGAATATATTGTCAAGGAAACGGCGGTTTGGCAGGTTGGTCAACGGATCGCGCAACGATTGCTCTTCTGTGGCGGCGGTTGCCTCTGCCACCTTGGCCTGTGCGTCCTTGGTCGCGGTGATATCTGTTGAAATACTGGCAAAACGACGCCCTGTTTTGACAGATGCGGCTAGGGGCGAAATCCCGATGTTGACCCAATATGCCGTCCCGTCTTTTCGATAGTTCAGGATTTCTGTCTGAACCTGGCGTTCGTCTTCGATTGCCTTGCGGATCTCCCGTCGTGTTTTTAACGCGGTATGTGGCCCATACAGCAGTTCACTGGGGCGCCTGCCGATCGCCTCGTCTTGGGTGTAACCGCTCAATTGGGTGAAGGCGCTGTTGGTCCATAAAATACGTTCGTATTCATCCATGACCATAATGCTCTCACGCGCCAATTGCGCGATCTGGGCCAGTTCAGTCAGCTCGTCTTGTTGCGTCGAAAGCGCCGCGCGGGATTTCTCCAACTCTTGATGTGGCCGCACGATGGCGCGCATGCCAGACGCGGCCATCACGCTAAAGGGTAGAACAAGAGCCAGCATCGCCACAGCGATACCCGTCAATACGAGCCTGCGCCCAACGGATTGCAATACTTCGGCATCAGTGTCGACGATCAGGTGAAAATCCGCCCCAGGCATTTCGGTCGAAACGGCAGTGCCGGCCCCATTGTGCCATTCTTCCCAATACTCGCGTTGGAAGGTGGTTGCGATGATCGTGGGAGGGGCCTCTTTTCCAGCACTTAGGACATGCGATAAATCCAGCGTGCGTTCGAATGCCAACATACCTTCGAGCCCCCCTGTTGAAACGATAGGGATGGTAACAAGAAAATACGCCTCATGTTTCCCGTCGGCGGGCCGGTAGGAGATTCGCGGTTCGATTGGGGCGCGACGCTCGATCATGTCGGTCATGCCTTCGAGCGCCTCAACGGGAAAAAACGGAGAGGTCGGGTTCTGAGTACCTACGCGAAGGATGACGCGCCCACTGTGGTTTATCAGCCTGACATCATTTGCATTTTGCAATCTCAAAAGCGCGCTTTTGGCGCGGGTTGACCGATTTTCAAAGCCCATAACGTAGTTTATAATCTCAGGGGACCGCGCGAGGAATTCGCCCTCATCAAGAAATCCATCGAGAAGATTTGCAACGATGTTGGCCTTCATCTCCAAGTGGACGCGCATGGCGTCCTGTTGCATCTGATAAAGTGCAGGGGCCGATGCAAACCAAATGGCCGCCGCGACGGATAGGATCGAGAAAACATACCCGACAAAGGTCAATTTTAAAAATCGAGTGGAAAAGCTGATATTTTGCATTGGCTACCAGTCCCCTAGCGGCCACAGATGGGTGAAAAATCGATGGGTAGGCACATAAACCAACCCACACTGCGCTGACATAATCGCGCGTGCTTCCCGGTGCATTTGGCGGTGCTATGGGCCGGTAGAAGGGCGTATGTGATCAAGATCGGCATACTTAGATTGTTACCCTCATACTTATTCACTTTAGGTCAAAAGAATGCTCTGAGAAATACCATTGGCCAGTTAACGCGTTGTGAAAACCGCCGCTGTTACGTCGGTTGTTAGCGGTTGTTGGTCGGTGTCTGATGATAAGTAAAAACCGGGGCGCATGGCCAGTGCCGAATGGTATTGAGTTTCGGATTGTCGAAAGGAATTACTGTTTTTATTCAATATCTTGTATCGAAGTAAATATGGTATGATACGTCGCTCACCCATAGGGAGAAACGGGTATCCCCGCCATAAAACCCCGACGCGATACCTTCTTGTTGTGTCAATTTAGCTATACTTTCGCAGGGCCCGCGTCGCCTTGGCGTGGCCGCAAATCACGCCTGTGCTCCACATCCGGCCGCGGCATACCGCCTCGCCCCAGAAACACCCGTATCACCCCGAAATCACGGGATTTTTATTAACTCTATGGTAATAAATGCCCCAATGAGGGCGTTCTATGGCTCAAATCAACACATGCCTTGAATAAACTGCTTTCATTTGTGTCAATCAGGTATAAGGATCGAGCCGATACATATATTGGCGGATCCCCCTTATGACACGTTTCACCGCACTGTTGCTAACGTTTGGCACATTGGTTTTGGCCCCCCCCGCGATCGCCCAACAAGGTCCACCCCCCGTGACAGTCGCGCATCCTGTCGTCAAAACCATTGTGGAAGACGATGAATTCATTGGCCGTTTTGATGCGCAGGCCGAAGTCATGGTGCGCTCCCGCGTGTCGGGGTACCTTGAAACGGTGCATTTCACGGACGGTGTGTTGGTTGAAAAAGACCAGATCCTTTTTACCATTGACCAGCGCCAGTTCAGCACCGCGTTGCGCCAAGCGCAGGCACAAATCGACGTGGCAGAGGCGACGTTTGCGTTTAGCGCCGAACAATTGGAACGGGCGCAATCGCTGGTGCAAAACGGCAATATTCCTCAAAGCACCGTGGACGAGCGCCGCGAGGCGTATCTATCGGCGCAGGGCGGGTTAGAACAAGCCCGTGCCGCGTTGGAATTGGCACAGCTAGACATCGAATATTCGCACATCCGCGCGCCCATGGCGGGCCGGATTGACCAAAACCAAGTGGATCCGGGCAACTTGGTCACGGCAAATGACACCCTAATGACAACCATCGTGTCGTCAGACCCGATCCATTTCTTTTTTGACATCGATGAACGGTATTTTCTGGCCTATGCGCGCGATGCACGTGCGCGCGGGGCGACATTGCAGGAAGGCGGCGGGGGGCTTGAGGTCAAGGTCACGCTGTCGGATGAAAGCATCCCACCGCAGATCGGACATCTGGATTTCTCGGAAAACCGCATTGATCAGGAAACCGGTACGATGCGCATCCGCGCAGTTCTGGACAACCCCGATGAATTGCTGACACCGGGGCTTTTTGGGCGCGTGAATGTGCCTGGATCATTGCCCTACGAAGGCGTTTTGGTCCCTGACGCCGCCGTCGTGGCCGACCAAAACCGCCGTTTGGTCATGAGCGTCGATGCCGAGGGCAATGTTATCCCGATAGAGGTGCGGCCTGGGCCAAGCATTGACGGCTACCGGGTCATTCGCGACGGGCTGGATGGGTCAGAAACCATCGTGGTCGAAGGGATTGTGCGGGCCCGACCAGGCAGCGTTGTGTCGCCTGAGATGACTGAGCTGCCTTTGGTTGCGGCCAACTGATATGGGTCGTTTTTTCGTCACCCGCCCGATCTTTGCGATCGTCGTTTCGATCCTGCTGACGATTGTCGGCATGGTGTCGTATTTTCAGCTACCGGTTGAACAATACCCCCAAATCGCGCCGCCATCGATTGTTGTGCGCGCGTCCTATCCCGGTGCGGATGCCGCGACAATCGCGGCCACCGTTGCCACGCCGCTTGAACTGGAAATCAACGGCGTAGAAGACATGCTGTATCTGTCGTCCTACGCGACGGCCGATGGTGCCATGAGCCTGACGATCACATTTGAGTTGGGCACCGATTTGGATGCGGCGCAGGTGTTGGTGCAAAACCGGGTGGCCATCGCCGAACCGCGCCTGCCCGAAGAGGTGCGCGCGTTGGGGGTAACCACGACCAAATCATCGCCAGATCTGATGATGGTGGTGCATATGCTGTCGCCGGACGAGAGCTTTGACCAGCTCTATGTGTCCAATTACGCGCGGGCGCGGGTGCGTGACCGGCTGGTGCGGCTGGATGGTGTGGGGGATCTGCGGATCTTTGGTGAACGGGAATTTTCGGCCCGCGTTTGGCTGGACCCAGACAAATTGGCTTCGCTGGGGCTGACGGCGGGCGATGTGGTCAATGCGCTGCGCGAACAAAACGTGCAGGTGTCTGGCGGGTCGCTGGGGGCGCCGCCCAACAACAGTGACAGCGCCTTTCAGGTCACGATCACCACCCAAGGGCGGCTGGAAACCCCGCGTGAATTTGGCCGTGTCATTGTGCGCGCCTCAGAAGAGGGGCGGGTCGTGCGGGTGCGCGATGTGGCCCGTGTCGAGATTGGCGCGCGGTCCTACGTCAACAATTCCTACCTCAATAACAAACCCGCCGTGGCGTTGGGCGTCTTTCAGCGCCCCGGATCCAACGCGCTGGCGACGGCAGATGAAATCATCGACGTGATGGATGAACTGGCCGCCGATTTCCCGGCCGGTCTGGAATACCGGGTGGTGTATAACCCCACAGAATTCATCGAAGCATCGGTGAATGCGGTCTATGAAACGATATTCGAGGCCGTGTTGCTGGTGGTGATCGTGATCATCGTCTTCTTGCAGAATTGGCGCACGGCGCTGATCCCGTTGCTGGCGATCCCGGTGTCTCTGATCGGGACATTCGCGGTGATGCTGGCGCTTGGGTATACGCTGAACCTACTGACGTTGTTTGGGTTGATCTTGGCTATCGGGATCGTCGTGGACGACGCGATTGTGGTGGTTGAAAACGTCGAACGCAACATCGCCAACGGAATGCCGCCCCGCGCGGCCTCTGCACGCACCATGGACGAAGTGCAGGGCGCTGTGATCGGCACGACATTGGTGTTGGTTGCGGTCTTTGTGCCGTCGGCCTTTGTGCCGGGCATCACCGGGCAGTTCTATAAACAATTTGCGGTCACGATATCGGTGGCAACGGTGATTTCATCGATCAATTCGCTGAGCTTGTCTCCGGCGTTGGCTGCGATCTTGTTGAAATCCAAATCCAAAGAAGACCGGCCCAGCCCCGCAGCCCGCCTGTTTGGGCCCGTGTCGCGCGGGTTCAACCGGGTGTTTGATGGGCTGACCCGCGGCTATGTGTGGCTGGTGCGGGCGCTTGTCAGTACCAAGCCTATGCAAACACTGGCGTTATTGGTGTTTGCGGGGCTTCTGGCCAGCACCTATTTCATTAGCCAAAAGGTGCCCACCGGGTTCATCCCAGACGCTGATCAGGGCTATGCAATCGTTGTTGTGCAACTGCCCGATGGGGCGTCGCTAGAACGTACGGACGCGATTATAAAACAAGCCACCGAAATCGCGCTGGACACGCCCGGCGTCGCCAATGCCGTGGCCTTTGCAGGGTTTTCCGGCGCGACCTTTACCAACGCCAGCAACCAAGGGGTGATCTTTACCCCCTTCGATAGCTTTGAGGATCGTGCCGCCAATGGCCAAACCGCAAAGGCCATCGTGGGGCAGTTGTTTGGCCGCATGCAATCCCTGCGCGAGGCATTCATTATCGCCATCGCGCCGCCTGCTGTGCGCGGGGTTGGCACCGGGGGTGGCTTCAAATTGCAACTGCGCGAAAACGAAAGCGCCGACATGACCCGCGTGTTGCAATCGGCCTATGCCATCATGGGGGCGTCGCGCCAATCCGACAAGGTGCAGCGCGTGTTTACGACGTTCTCGGCCGGGGCGCCGCAGGTGTTTCTGGAAATCGACCGGGTGCGCGCGCAGATGCTCAACGTGCCCATCGGTGATATCTTTGAGACCTTGGCGATCAACCTAGGATCGGCCTATGTGAACGACTTCAACGCGTTTGGCCGACTGTTCCAAGTGCGCGCGCAAGCCGATCAAAGCTTCCGACTGGAAGAAGCAGATATCGCCGCCTTGCGGGTGCGCTCTGCTACGGGGGCATTGGTCCCACTGGGGACATTGGTGTCTATGCGCGAAACCGCCGGGCCCGTGTTGGTGCAACGCTACAACCAACAGGTGTCCGTTCCGGTACAAGGCAGTGCCGCGCCGGGTGTTTCGACGAGCGAGGCCCTGATCGCGATGGAGCAACTGGCCGATAGTATCCTGCCGCCCGGCGTGGATTACGAATGGACAGAACTGGCCCTGCAAGAACGCGAACAGGGCAATTCTACCATCTATATCTTTGGGTTCTCGATCCTGTTTGCCTTCCTGTTTCTGGCGGCGCTTTATGAAAGCTGGGTCTTGCCGGTCGCGATTATCTTGATTGTTCCGCTGTCGGTTTTGGCCGCGTTGGTCGGTGTGATGATCCGCGGGATGGACAACAACATCCTCACTCAGGTGGGGCTGATTGTCTTGGTGGGGCTTGCGGCTAAAAACGCCATTATGATCGTGGAATTTGCCAAACAAGCCCAAGAAGAACGCGGCCTAGGCCCCATCGACGCCGCATTAGAGGCAAGCCGCCTAAGGTTCCGACCCATTTTGATGACGGCCTTTGCGTTCATCTTGGGCGTGATCCCGTTGATGATGGCCACGGGCCCCGGCGCCGAGATGCGCCAAGCCTTGGGCACGGCGGTATTCTTTGGGATGTCTGGGGTGACGATGCTGGGGCTTTTTCTGACGCCGGTGTTTTACGTAACGCTGCGCCAGATGTTCAAACTAAAGCCCACCGCCGAAAAGGCATAAAAAAACCGCGCGGGCCCGGTACTGGGTCTGCGCGGTGATACCATCATTTGGGCCGGGTTAATCCTGAAGATACAGATCCAGCGTTTTGGTGCAGCCATCTGCCCATAACGCGGTCAGCCAACGGTCAAACGCTGCGGCAAACGTGCTGTTATCGGCCAGATCACCATAGAATTGGCGCTGCTCGATCCAGGCACTTGGCTGCGTACGCGCGGTTTCGGCCACGGCGGTCAGATCATCCCAGAAGGGGTCATTGGGTTCAATCGCGGTGCCGTTTTCGCGGGTGCCTTCGCACATGCGCGCCCACAGTGCTTCTACCAGCGCGAGCCCCTCTATCGGGGTGCCTGCGGCCAATGCTTCGCGCAGGGTGGGCAGCACAAAACCCGTATGCCGCGATGACCCATCAAACGCCACACGGCGCGTGGTATCAACAATCGACGGGTTGGCAAAACGCCCCGCGATCAGATCCACATAGGCGGCCCCACTCATCCCCGGCACGGCTGTGACATGGGGGGCGATTTCGGCCTGCTGAACCTTGCGGAAAAAACCGTTGATCTGCGGGTTGGCCATGCAATCCGCTATCGTTCCGATACCCATGATGTCGCCCGCATTGGCCAGCACCTGATGGCCCGCGTTCAGCATGCGGATTTTCATGGCCTCGTAGCTGTGCACGTCATGGGTAAACGTGGCGCCTGCCATGTCCCAATCGGGGCGGCCCGCGCAAAAGCTGTCTTCGATGACCCATTGGCGAAAGGTCTCGTGGGTGACGGGGGCTTTGTCGTCGATGCCAAACCCGTGGGCCAGTGCGATTTCATTGGGCCCCGTCGCCGGTACGATGCAATCGACCATCGAATTGGGGAAACAGCACGATTGATCGATCCATTCGGCGAGCTCTGTGTCGGCCATCCGGGCCAGAGACACCACCGTTTGGCGCAGGATATCACCGTTGCCCTGTAGGTTGTCGCAGGACATGCCGGTGAACGGCCCGTGGCCTGCGTCGCGTCTCATGCGCAGGGCGGCGATGATCGCCCCAAAGGCGGTGCGCGGTGCGGTCGGGTGGGCGGCGTCATGTTGGATATCGGGGTGATCTGCATCAAACCCACCTGTCGCGGGATCAATGTAATACCCCCCCTCGGTGACCGTCAGCGCGACAATGCGAATGCATGGGTCGGCCATTTGGGTGATTAGCGCGTGGTGATTTTCAGACACGGGCAGGTAGTCGATCATCGACCCAACGACTTCGGCGCTGCTGCTGGCGGGGTCCAACGCGATGAGCGTGGTCAGGCAGTCTTGGGCCAACAACCGTTCGCGTTGGGCGGCATCGGGCGCGCGCACGCCAGCGCCGATGATGGCCCAATCGGTGCACAAACCGGCATCAAACAAGCGGTGCAAATACCACGACTGATGTGCGCGGTGAAAGTTGCCAAGGCCGATATGCACAATGCCTGGTGTCAGGGCAGTTCGGTCGTATGTCGGGATGCGTATATGTTTGGCCAGATCGTCCAAGGTCGCATTCGACAGGGGGGTCAATTCATCCATTGTCCACCATCCACATTGTAGGTTTGTGCGACAACGTAATCCGCATCATCGCTGGCCAGAAAAATCGCCATACCAGTCAGATCGTCGGAAGTGCCCATGCGGCCAAAAGGGACGGCTGCGGCAACCTCTCGTTTTTTTTGACCGGGGGCTTTACCCTCATATTTGGCAAAGAACGCGTCGACGCCATCCCAATGCTCACCATCCACTACGCCAGGGGAAATCGCGTTTACGTTGATCCCGTGCTTGATCAGGTCGAGCCCCGCAGATTGCGTCAGGCTGATCACCGCGGCTTTGGTTGCACAATAAACGCCGACCAGTGGTTCGCCGCGACGCCCCGCTTGGCTAGCCATATTGATGATCTTGCCGCGGTGGCCGCTAGCAATCATGTGTTTGGCGACGGCTTGCAGGGTAAACAGCGTGCCACCCACATTGATATCAAACACACGTGCGTAGTCCTCGCGCGTGATTTCGGCGATCGGGGCGGCGGTAAACAATGCCGCATTGTTGATCAGAATATCGATCTGGCCAAAGTGCTGTACCGTCTGTGTGATAGCTGCATCGATGCTGGTTTGATCGGTGATGTCCATGTGTACCGCACAGGCCCCGGCGCCCAGATCAGCCGCCGCAGCCTGTGCGCGAGGCAAGTCAATATCTGCGATAGCGACTTGTGCACCCTCTCGAACATAGGCTTGGGCAAAGGCAAGGCCAATGCCCCGCGCAGCCCCAGTGATGAGGGCTGTCTTTCCTTCAAGACGGTTCATGCAATCCGCAGTCCTTTGTCATCAAACCGGTGCAATTTATCTGCGCGTGGTGTCATGAAGAGGGTGTCGCCATGGGTCAGGTTGACCTCGCCGGGCGCGCGCACGGTGATCATTTCGGCCAGCCCGGTGTTGTGCACGTGAAAGAACGTGTCAGACCCAAGATGTTCGGCCACGCCCACGGTGCCCTGCCACAGGCCCGCGCTGTCCGATACATCGATGTGTTCCGGACGGATGCCGATGGTGTGCGCGTCGTGCTTGGCCGCTTCGGCCCCTTCGATGAGGTTCATCTTTGGAGAGCCGATGAAACCCGCGACAAAGGTGTTGCGCGGCGTGTGGTAGAGCTCAAGCGGGGTGCCGACCTGTTCGATGTAGCCGGCGCGCAAGACCACGATCTTGTCGGCCATTGTCATGGCTTCGACTTGGTCGTGGGTCACGTAGATCATTGTTGTTGCAAGCTTTTTGTGAAGCTCGCTGATCTCCATGCGCATGCCGACACGCAGGGCCGCGTCGAGGTTCGACAAGGGTTCGTCGAACAAAAACGCCGAGGGTTCGCGCACAATGGCACGGCCGATGGCCACCCGTTGGCGTTGACCACCCGACAGCTGCCCGGGGCGACGGTCGAGGTAATCTGTCAGGTTCAGGGCCTTGGCGGCTGCTTCGATGCGGCTGTCTTGTTCGGCCTGATCCATCTTGGCCATCCGCATCGGGAACGCGATGTTCTTGCGCACGCTCATGTGTGGATAGAGCGCGTAAGATTGGAACACCATGGCCAACCCGCGTTTGGCAGGGGGGATGTCGGTGGCGTCATTGCTGTCGATTTTGATGGTGCCGGATGAGATGTCTTCCAGACCAGCAATCAGCCGCAACAGCGTTGATTTACCACACCCCGAGGGGCCAACAAAAACGGTGAACTCACCATCTTTGATTTCGAGATCGAGCGGCGGGATAACCTGTACGTCACCGAAGCTCTTTGTAACCTTTTCAAGCGTAATCTGTCCCATGTTTACGTTCCTTATTTGACTGCGCCGAAGGTGAGACCGCGAACCAGTTGTTTCTGGCTGAACCAGCCGAGGATGAGGATGGGCGCAATGGCCATCGTCGAGGCGGCTGAGAGTTTCGCGTAAAACAGACCTTCAGGGCTAGAATAGCTGGCGATGAAGGCGGTGAGGGGGGCTGCCTTTGCGGCTGTGAGGTTCAACGTCCAGAACGCTTCGTTCCAGGCGAGGATAAAGTTCAGCAGCAAGGTTGATGCGATCCCCGGCACCGCCATTGGCGTGAGCACATAAAGGATCTCTTCGCGTAGACCGGCCCCATCCATCCGCGAGGCTTCCAGGATTTCGCCGGGAATTTCACGGAAGTATGTGTAGAGCATCCAGATGATGATGGGCAGGTTGATCAACATCAGAACAATCATCAAACCCATCCGGCTGTCGA
Organism: Roseobacter sp.; assembly: GCF_039970775.1. Taxonomy (GTDB): domain Bacteria; phylum Pseudomonadota; class Alphaproteobacteria; order Rhodobacterales; family Rhodobacteraceae; genus Roseobacter. Next base: position 31,388 of record NZ_JBDVLG010000039.1, on the reverse strand, counting down.
GCAATCCAAGCTGAATGAACAGCAGGTAGATTGGGTAAAGCACGCCCACAGCGGGCAGCATTTTGGTCGACAGCATCCAAAGCAGGATGTCTTTGGTCCGCTTGGAGGGCACAAAGGCCATGCTCCAGGCGGCAGGGATGGCCACGATTAGGCCTAGGATGGTCGACCCCCCGGCGATAAACACCGAGTTCCACAAGAAGCGGCCATAATCAGACCGTTCGGTGACCACCTGGTAGTTCTCTAACGTCCAGTCAAAGAACAAGAAAACAGGTGGGTCGGCAATCGCTGTTGCTTCGGTTTTGAAGCTGGTCAGGATGGTCCAGAGGATTGGGAAGAAGATCAACAAACCAACCGTCCATGCGGCGAGAGTGTTGATCGATTTGCGGCGGTTTGTGACGGTACGTGCCATGATCGTCTCTCCTCAGGTGTCCAGGTTTTTGCCGACAATGCGCATCAAGAAGATGGCAATGATATTGGCAAGGATGATGGCGTAAACGCCGCCTGCGGAACCAAGCCCGACGTTCTGGCTTTCCAGCACGCGCTGGTAGATCAGATACGTAAGCGTACGGCTACCGAAAGAGCCTTGGGTCGTCACGAAGATCTCTGCAAAGATCGACAGCAGAAAGATCGTCTGGATCAGCACCACAATTGTGATCGCCCGGCTAAGGTGGGGCAGGGTGATGAACCGGAACCGTGACAACGGCGGGGCGCCGTCCATCTCTGCGGCCTCTAGCTGTTCACTGTCCAATGACTGGATCGCGGTCAGCAAGATCAGCGTGGCGAAGGGCAACCATTGCCACGACACGATCATCACGATCGACGTCATCGGCGCCTGGCTAAGCCATTCGACCGGCGCAAGCCCGAAGAATTTGAAAAAATGTGCAAACAAGCCGTTCACAGGGTCCATGAACATGTTCTTCCAGACCAAAGCAGAAACGGTGGGCATAACAAAGAAGGGTGCAATCACGAGGATGCGCACGACCCCTTGGCCCCACATGGGTTGGTCTAGCAAGATGGCCAATAAAACGCCAAAGAAGATTGTGATGAGCAAAACCCCACCTACAATGATCAGCGTGGCTTGCACCGATGGCCAAAAGGCGCTCGAGGTGACAAATCGGACGTAGTTTTCAAATCCGACCCAGCCTTGATCGCCACCGCGCAACGGCAGGTAGCGTTTGAATGAGAAGTACAGCGTCATACAGAGCGGTACGAGCATCCATCCCAAGAGTAGCACCACAGCGGGTGCCATCATGAAACGGGCAGCAGAACGTGAGTGAGTGGTCGCCATGGAGAAAGTCCTCGCGGTTTACGGGAGAAACGCAGCCCTACGGGCACACTGGTAAAAAGAGCGAAAAAAAAGGAGAGGGGGGCGACAACCGCCGCCCCCGTCCTAGCAAAGATTAGTAGCCAGCGGCTTCCATCTCGTCTGCAACCAAGGCCTGAGCATTCTCAAGCGCTTCGGCTGGGGTCTGTTGACCGGCCAACATCGCGGAGAATTCTTGGCCTGCCGACGTACCGATACCCGCCCACTCAGGGATCGCCACATACTGGATACCAACATATGGCACCGGATCGACGGTTGGGTTGTTCGGGTCAGCTGCGTTGATCGAGTTCAACGTCATTTGTGCGAAAGGCACCTTTTGGTACTCGGGGTTCTCATAGAGAGACGTCCGGCTTCCGGGAGGTACGTTTGCCCAACCTTCGTTTTCCGCAACCAGTGCGAGATACTCTTTCGAGGTCGCCCAGGATACGAATTTCTTGGCAGCGTCTGTTGCGTCGGAGCCCGCAGGAATTGCCAGCGCCCATGCCCACAGCCAGTTAGAGCGTTTGCCCAAGCCGGTGTCGGGTGCCAGCGCAAAGCTGACTTTGTCTGCAACGGTTGAATCGTCAGGGTTGGTCACAAAGGACGCCGCAACTGTTGCGTCGATCCACATGCCACATTTGCCCTGTTGGAACAGCGCCAGGTTCTCGTTGAAGCCGTTTGTGGCTGCACCGGGAGGGCCCGCGTCTGTCATCAGGTCGTTGTAGAAGTTGATCGCCGCACCCCATTCGGGTGTGTCGAGCTGTGGTGTCCAGTTTTCGTCAAACCAACGCGCCCCGAACGAGTTCGCAACTGTGGTGATGAACGCCATGTTCTCGCCCCAGCCGGCCTTGCCACGCAGGCAGATGCCGTAGATTTCGCCATCGCGATCTGTCATCGCGCGGGCGGCTTTACCGATGAATTCCCATGTGGGGGCTTCTGGCATTTCAAGGCCAGCGGCTTCCATCAGGTCGGTGCGGTACATAACCATCGAGCTTTCGCCGTAGAACGGTGCGGCATAAAGCGTGTCTTCGTAGGACAGACCAGCACGCATCGCGGGCAGAATGTCGTCTACGTCGTACTCAGCGCTCAGATCGTCGAGCGGGACCAACCAGTCCTGCGCGGCCCAGATCGGCGTTTCGTACATGCCGATTGTCAGCACGTCGAACTGGCCACCCTTGGCTGCGATGTCTTGTGTAACACGCTGACGAAGAACGTTTTCTTCGAGTGTCACCCATTCCAACGTGATGTCTGGGTTTTCTGCTGTGAAATGATCCGTCAGACCCTGCATCCGGATCATGTCGCCGTTATTCACGGTTGCGATTGTGACGGTTGTCTGCGCGGCGGCTGCGCCAGCGACAAGCGCGAGCGCGCTCGCCGCACAAAGTGCGGTTCTTAGGTACATCCGATTCCTCCCTTAGTATTTTGGATTTCCCACCCCCAGCATTGTTAGGAAATTGGCGCGCGTCAAGTTTTTATTTTTTTCGAAAAGATTATCGGGTGATTTCAGGCCGATGACCGTAATATCAACCGTGCCGGGAATAGTTTTTCGGTGCGGTCGGGCAATTGCCCCCCTCCTTCGATCAGCCTAAAGAGCATTTCGACGCCCCGGTTCGACACCGCCTCGTAGTCATGTGCGACCGTGGTCAACGATGGGTTGGTAAACCGCGAGAACGGATGGTCGTCATGGGCCGCGACACGCAAGGCGCAATCGGGGCCCCGGCCAATGCGCACATCTTTTTCGTAAGCGGCGGCAAGAAAGCCAATTGCCAGCCGGTCATTGCTGCACAAGATCGTATCTGTTTTCAGGGTGTTGTGCGTCAGAAGTTCCATCGCGCCTTGGTACCCGATTTCTTCAAAGGCCCATCCTTCGCCATCGACTTTGATGATCTGAGGATCAAGGCCCAGTTGCTCCATGATGGCGATGTAGGCTTTGCGGCGTTTGTTGGCGTTTGGGTTGGCGGGGGTTCGCATTTCGAAAAAACACGGGGGCGCACCCGACCGGACTAGATATTCGACGCTTTGCGAGACAAAACTGTAGTTGTCAGACCCAACAAACGCGGCACCTATGTCTTCGAGATCACTGTCGAACAAAACCGTTGGCACGTCGGCACAGAACTTTTCGATCTCTGCGCGGTTTGAAATGCGTCCCAAGGCTGCCAGCAGAACGCCCGCTGGTTTTAACGATCTGAGGCTGTCGAGGATGTTGCTTTCGAGCTCTTGCGAGCCGTGGGACGAAAAGAGGGTGGGCCAATAGCCTGCGGCGATACATCGTTGTTCGATATTGCGCGCAATTTCGGCAAAGAAGGGGTCCGCGAGGTAGGGAACAACGATGCCTATGTTCTTGGTAAGACGCCGGTTTTGGTTCATGGCGTAGATGTTTGGGCGGTAGTCGTGTTCTTCTAATGCGGCCTCTATGCGGGTGCGAATCGCGTCACGCACGCTGCTGGGATCGTTGAAATACTTCGAGATCGTCGGGCGAGAAATACCGCTTACGTTGGCAAACTCTGCCATGTTTTTTATCTTGTTGTCGCTCATGCCTCTACTCTGGCCTTCGGCGCCGCCTTCAAATGTGGTGTGTGCCGTCTGGCGGACCTTCACATCACGTCCGAAAACTTTTCGCGCGTTAATTTTCAGTTTGACTGTAGAAATAAATAGTTTTCCCGGTCAAGATCGCGCGATGGAATTCGTTAAAATAGTGGAATGTATTGTGGAAAGAATTAACCTAAAAGTTGCAATTGCGGCGAAAGAAATTAACGGCATTATCAATGGATTAGTCCGCGTCTGTGCACAAACCTCTTTCTTGGCGAGGGTAAGATTTTTAGGCGCAGTGACCTTTGCGCGGCGGTTCAGGGCAGGGTGGGAATGTGCCTTTGACATGACGCGAATGGGCAAGCCGGAACGTTTTGAGCGGCCTCATAAACCGACAGGCCGTCAAGAATCAGCGCGCCTTTTGTGAGTAGCGCACATGTACTCAGTGAGGGTCAGGCGATGGCTGGCCAGTGTCTTCGCGAAAGGCGAGAAGGTCTGACAAGGATGGCGCAGCCGCGGCCGCGCCCGGTTTTGTGGTGGCCAATGCGGCGGCATCCACCGCGAATTGTATCGCCTGATCCGGTAGGCAGCCCTGTGCCAAAAACACCGCCAGCGTTCCGTTGAAACAATCGCCCGCAGCGACAGTATCGACGGTTTCCACCGAAGGGGCGGGCTGTTGGCCCCGAATGCCCCCGATTTGCCAGGCAGCCCCCTGTGCGCCCATAGTAACCACAGCCCCGCGCGGCCCCAATAAGACCAGATCAGACGCCGTTTTCTGGGCATCAGACAGGGTCTGTGCCGTGTGTTTGGTCATCAATGCGGCCTCGTGTGCGTTGGGGGTGATGATGTCAAAATGGGCCAACGTCTCGGTATCCCACATCGTTTGCGGGGCGGGGGCCGGGTCCATGACGACGCGGGCGCCATAGCTGCGGGCGATCTTGGCGGCCTGCAATGACGCATCAAGCGGGATTTCGTTTTGCAGCAAAAGCACCTTGGCTTTGGCAATCAGCGGGGCATGGCGCAAGATGATCTCGGGGGTCAGCGTCGCATTGGCACCGGGGGCAAGACGGATGATGTTATCGCCCTCTGGCCCCACGTCGATAAACGCCATACCGGTTGCTGCAGTGGTCTGGGTTTCGACGGCCAGTTTGAGGTTCGCATCTGTCAGAGTGCGCAGCACTTGTTGCCCGAACCCATCGGCACCCACGGCCCCGATAAGGCTGACATGGGCGCCCAATCGCGCCGCCGCGACGGCTTGATTTGCGCCTTTTCCACCCAGATCGACCAACGTACGATCGGCTGTGATGGTCTCGCCAACCTGCGGCCAGCGCGGCAAATGGCTGGTTAGGTCGATGTTAATGCTGCCTACGACGACGATATCACTCATAATAACCCAAGCATAACATGATTGTGATCGGGAATAACAGTGATCACGTTCACCAATTTGGGGATGATTTGTCGCACACCCTGCGTGTGCCGACACCGGCCCTGCGGCGGCACATACTACCTTGGCCGGTCCAGACACAATGCCTGACATTGGGGGCAGATCCGGGGGGGGCGCATTCATCAATTGCAGCAACTTTAGGTGGGGTTTTAACCTGAATTTCCCGCTTGGATTGACCGCAGCGGGGTAAAATGATGCCACTTTGTGCAGGGGTAGATCACGTGTATGTGTTCGTGGAAATTTTCCCGATAATTTTTATCAACTATATTGCGTTCTGCGCAGAACCGTATAATTGACTAAAACCATAAGAATTAATCTACTGGGAGCTTGTAATGTCAACACTTCGGACATCCATGGTGGCACTCGTTGCCGCAACAACCGCCATTAGCACTGCGTCATTGGCGCAGGCGGACGGCGAATTGAACCTTTATTCTTCGCGTCACTATGACACCGATGAGCGCTTGTATTCGGATTTTACCGAAGCAACAGGCATCACCATCAACCGGATTGAGGGCAAAGCGGATGAGCTGATCACCCGGATGCAAGCCGAAGGCGCGAATTCCCCGGCAGACATCCTGCTGACGGTCGACACGTCGCGTCTTGAGCGCGCCAAAGATGCAGGCGTTCTGCAATCGATCGACAGTGCGACCCTCGAAGAGCGTATCCCCGGCAACCTGCAAGACAGTGACAACCAGTGGTTCGGATTTTCGCAACGCGCACGGATCATCTTTTACGACAAAGCAGACGTTGCCGAGCCACCGATGGATTACGTCGCGCTGGCCGACCCTAAATACAAAGGCATGGTGTGCCACCGGTCGTCATCTAACGTATACAGCCAAACCTTGCTGGCCGCAGTGATCGAAAACCACGGCGAAGAGGCGGCTAAAGCCTGGGCGCAGGGCGTGGTAGATAACTTCGCACGTGACCCTGAAGGCGGCGATACCGACCAGCTGCGTGGGCTGGTGTCGGGGCAGTGTGACGTGTCTATTTCGAACACCTATTATTTCGCGCGTGCCATTCGCAAAGACGTCGATGGGTTGTCATCTGATCTGGATAAAATCGGTTGGGTGTTCCCGGCACAGGGCGCTGAAGGCGCGCATATGAACCTGTCAGGTGGCGGTGTGGCCGCGCATGCGCCACACCTCGAGAACGCGATTAAGTTCATGGAATACCTCGCCTCCGAGCAGGCGCAGGTGTATTTCTCGGCGGGCAATGATGAATTCCCGGCCGTACCGGGTGTGCCGCTGAGCGATAGCGTGGCGCAATTGGGCGCCTACGAAGGCGACGCCGTTGACCTATCTGCGGTGGCCAAGAATGTGCCTGCCGCGCAGAAGATCTTTAACGAAGTCGGCTGGAAGTAATCCAAGCCTTAAGTTTCCGAAGAGGGGTGCGATATCGTCGCGCCCCTTTTTTGTGCAGTGGCGGGTTTGGCCGTGGTGGGTGCCTTAAAAACGGTCAAATAAATTAGCTAAGTAAAATAGTCGGGATTGACTTTCCTTACTTTATTAGTCAAGAATTAACACAGATTCCCAGCCACCCCTTTTTGCAGGGCAGCCCGGAGCCATACAGTCACCTGGAGGCCACCATGCAGCATTGCCCTGACACTGCCCGAAACCAACCGCAAGGCCATCGTAAAGCCCTATGCCGTATCGAACTGCTCCAATCCGCGCTCAGCGGGCTAGTCCCACTGGATCACCGCTTGGAAACCCTACTGGACCGGATCGAGGTGGGGTCATGAACGCGATGTCACAACCCACCCAAATGGACCCGTCCGAAGCGGTCGCCGCCGATCTCGCAACCTACGATGTGCGCGACCTGATTACCGCGGGCGTGCAGGCCCGGTTGGTTCTGGACGGACAGCCCTATTTTCTGCGCATCACACGCGCAGGCAAATTGATCCTGACAAAATGAGACCTAATCCGCAAAATCGTGGGGGCGCATCTGTTGGTGTGCTCATGCATCTGGAGCCTTGGGAGGCGGATCTGATCGTCACCCTGCGGCTGTGGTGCGACAGCCCGGACGGGCAGGCCAAGGTTTGGAACGAATTCGCGATGTCTTTGCCAAAAGGCGAGGCGGCCAAAGAAATGCGTGCGTTTGAGCAACTAGTGTCTGTGGTTGCGACCTACGCACACCGGCCTTTGGTCCGGCATGGCATTGGATGTTCTTGCGTGGGTGCCGACGAGGGGGTGTTTGCGCATCTCGTACGTGTGGCCAGCGCGGGGGATTTGGGTGAGGCATCACAAATTGCCACGCTTTTGGTCACTGCGGCACATGCCGAACGGGTGGCTCTTTTGGCGGCGCAGGTCGGCTGCGCCCGTAAATCTATTAGTGGCGCGCATATGGTCCAAGAGACCCACCGCGCCGGTAATGTTGTAACTCTTCACTAACGACCAACTAAAACTATTAAGGAACAGCAACCAATGAAGACCACTCTTGCAGCCGTACTCGGCACCACGATGCTGATCGCTGCGCCCGCCCTCGCGGATAAGGCAGCAGTTCTAGACAATTACGCCGATATCGCAGCCGCGAAATACGGTGACAGTCTAACAACCGCGCAGGCCTTGCAGTCAGCCGTTGCCGCATTGATCAGCCACCCTTCTGCCGAAGCACTTCAAACCGCCAAAACGGCTTGGATCAACGCGCGCGTTCCATACCAACAGACCGAAGTGTACCGTTTTGGGAACGCAATCGTCGATGATTGGGAAGGCAAAGTGAATGCTTGGCCGCTTGACGAAGGTTTGATCGACTACGTCGATGCCGCATACGGTGGGGCCACTGACGAAAACGAATATGCCGTTTTGAACGTGATCGCCAACCCGACGTTCACATTGTCTGGTAACGCCATCGACGCAAGCGACATCACACCTGAATTCCTTGAAAGCGTGTTGCACGAGGCCGACGAGGTCGAAAGCAATGTGGCCACTGGATATCACGCGATCGAATTTCTTCTCTGGGGTCAGGACCTGAACGGTCATGGCGCTGGCGCTGGTGCACGGCCTTGGTCTGATTACGCCCAAGATGACGCCTGCACAGGCGGGAACTGCGACCGTCGCGGTGCATACCTTCAGGCGGCCACCGATCTTTTGGTGTCCGATCTGGAATGGATGACAGCGCAATGGCAGGATGGCGGCGATGCCCGCGCCCAACTTATCGCAGACGAAAACGCAGGGATCACGGCGATCCTGACAGGCATGGGGTCGTTGTCTTATGGCGAACAGGCCGGCGAACGCATGAAGCTGGGCGTGTTGTTGAACGATCCAGAAGAAGAGCATGATTGCTTCTCCGATAACACGCACAACAGCCATTTCTATGACGCTTTGGGTATCCGCAACGTCTATCTGGGCAGCTACACCGGGATCGACGGCACGGTTGTGTCGGGCGAATCGCTATCGTCTCTGGTGGCAGCCACCAACGCAGATGTCGACGCCGAGCTGACATCCAAGTTGAACGCGACGATGTTGGAAATGGCCGAAATGAAGGCCGCCGCCGAAGCAGGTTTTGCCTACGACATGATGCTGGAACGCGGCAACGAAAAAGGCGAGGCGCTGGTGTTGGGTGCGGTTGATGCGCTGGTTGATCAGACCCGGTCTATCGAACGTGCCGTTGATGTTTTGGGTGTGTCCGAGATCGCATTTGAGGGATCAGATAGCTTGGATGACCCCAACGCGGTCTTTCAATAACGACATCTGATCTTACATAAGAGGGGGAGGCGGCAAACGCCTCTCCCTTTTTGACGCGAGAGGTCGCATGAGCAAAACACCCAGCCCCTGTATTGATGTGTGCAAGTTTAAGCGCGAAGGCCATTGTATTGGTTGTTCTATGACCAAGGCACAGAAATCCCTGTTCAAGAACCTAAAGAAAGACAGTCACCGCGAAGCGTTTGTCGATATGTTGGTGACCCAGCAAAAGGCGATGGGCCGGTACAAACATTGGGCGCCGCAATACCTGCGCAAGTGTTTGAAGAAAAAGGCCAAACCTGCGGCCTCTGTACGCGACGCGGCCTGACCAGAGCCGTTGGGCAACCAGCAGCAACCTCTGCCTAACCCACAAAAAAGCCGCCCAACAAGGAGCGGCTTTTGTTATTTATTCACCGGGCGTATTAGCTCAGGTGGGCGCGCAGGAACCATGCGAATTTTTCGTGCACCTGACCGCGCGCGATGCACAGGTCTTCGGTCAACGTGTCGCCGTGTTCTGACGCTAGCTCACCGCAACCGGCCAGCGTTTTGGCCAGTGTTTCTTGAGCATCAAGCATCATCTTGATCATCTCTTTGTCGGTCGCGTCGCCGTCTTGCTCGCTGACCTTGGAGCGTTTGATCATCCCGGCTAGCGTGCCTTCGGCATAACCGTTCAGCGCCTTGACCCGCTCGGCCAGATCATCTTGCGCGATGAAATGATCTTCGTACATCTTCTGAAACAGATCATGCAGCGGGCCAAATGCCATGCCGGTTACGTTCCAGTGGAAATTCTGTGCGAGCATCGTGGTGACAGCCGTCTCTGCAACGGACTGGTTCAGCGCTTCGACGATCTGTGTCTGTGCATCAGTGGACAGCGCAATGGCGGTTTGTGTCATTCTGTAGTCTCCCAACTAAAAAGCTGCTGGCTGGCGTAACGCTGGCTGGCGATACAATCCTATTTAGCGCCTTCAGCGAAAAGTCCAAGGGGAAATTAGAATTATTCTAAATCTTAGAAAAACGCTCGGATACCGAGAGTATCAAAAACCCCAGGTTGCGCCGGGATGCGTGGGGGACACGGGCCCGTAAAAGAAACAGAAAACTGCTGCGATCATCGGCGCGCGCGGTGGTGATTGCGCGCAACAACCATGCCTCATCAAAGGAAACCTCCTGCACGCCGGGGCGGTACACCACTGGCGCGGTGCCCAAGGCTTGCTCAAGGCTTTTCATCAAGGCCTCTGCGTAGGCCGCGCGTGCCACATTTGGTGTCTGGGATAGCACGGCGCAGGCTTCAAACAGGTCGGTGCGGGCGGCTGATCTACAGGCCAACGCAACTTGGCGCAGTTCATTCAACAGGTCGGCTGCGTCCACCCCAAATGCACCAAGCGTGGTTTCACTATGCCGCTGGGGCAGGGCGGTTGAGGACTGTTTAACTGCGATCATATGTCTTATCACTTTCGCGGTGTTTGCCTTCGCGGGGGCTCGACGCGCCCCTTACCCGAGTATATTTATCGGAAATAAAGACATACCGCAATCGGAGTAACAAAAACTTGCTTAAAAGATCTTTGGTTTCCAGCACGGTGATCGTGATGTGTGCCACATCTAGCGCCATTGCCGAGCTGGCGGACCTCCATATGCCCGTGGTCCCAAGGACCGCCGATGAAACCGCGCGAATCGCCAACATCACCACGCCGACGCAGGATTTCACGCAAGCCGAACGGTTTGAGGCAAATGCGGCTGGGGCGGCGACGGTGCGCCCGTCCGCGACGGCGGATGTCTTTAGCCAGCCATCTGCGAATATCAGCTTTGAACGCGAGCTGGAGTTCAAGGTGGGCAACGGGTTGTTCAAAAAACTATGGGTGTCGTCGCCATCGTCGACGTTGGCCTCGGATGGGTTGGGCCCGCTTTATAATGCGCGTTCTTGCCAGCGGTGCCACCTGAAAGACGGCCGGGGGCATGCGCCGGAAACCCCGCAGGATGCGGCAACATCATTGTTGGTGCGTGTTTCGATCCCCGCCACCAAAAACACGCTGACTGACGAAATCGCCGAGTATATCGCGACGGCGCCCGACCCGACATATGGCGGGCAGATCCAGGATTTTGGGGTCGCGGGGCACCCAGCCGAAGCTCGCATCGCCATTACCTATGACGAAACTCCCGTGACGTTAAGCGAGGACGAGACCGTATCATTGCGCAAACCGACGCTAGCGCTGACCGATCTAGGATACGGGCCGTTACACGCCGATGTCATGACAAGCGCCCGCGTGGCGCCGCAGATGATCGGGCTGGGGTTGCTTGATGCGATCCCTTCCGCGGATATTCTGGCGGGAGCCGACCCAGACGACGCCGATGGAGATGGTATTTCGGGGCGTCCCAACATTGTGTGGTCAGAGGTTTATGATCAACCGATGTTGGGTCGGTTTGGGCTGAAGGCGGGGATGCCCAGCGTATGGGAACAATCTGCCGGGGCGTTTCACGGGGACATCGGCATTTCGACACCTTTGCATACGGCCGGGTATGGTGATTGCACCGCCAATCAAACCGCCTGCCGTAACGCGCCTGACGGCAACACGCCCGCTCACGACAATGCGGAGATCGGCCAGATTGGACTGGAGCTGGTGAGCTTTTATTCCGCCAATCTCGCGGTGCCAGCGCGGCGCGACTACGACAGCCCCGAGGTGTTGCGTGGCAAGCAAGTGTTCTACGAGACCGGCTGCACCAGGTGTCATACGCCCAAATTCGTCACCCACCGGTTGGATGATCAGCCCGAGCAGAGCTTTCAGCTGATTTGGCCTTACACGGATATGTTGTTGCACGACATGGGCGCGGGCCTTGCCGATAACCGCCCTGAGGCGCGTGCCACGGGGCTCGAATGGCGCACCCCGCCGCTGTGGGGCATTGGGTTGACGCAGCAGGTTTCGGGGCACACTTACTTCCTTCATGATGGCCGCGCACGGTCATTGCTAGAGGCGGTGCTGTGGCATGGTGGCGAAGCCCAAGCCGCACGTGACCGTGTTGTCAGCATGCCAAAACCCGACCGCGAATCCCTGATCCGATTTCTTGAAAGCCTCTGATATGAAACATGTTTTATCCGCTATCTGCATCGGTATACCAATGGGGCTATCGGCAGGGGTGGCCACGGTGGTCGATGAACATATCCTGCCCGCCCACAGCGCGTTTTCTGCCCGCACCGCAGATCTGGTCACAGCGACCCAAACCTGCGACACACCAGCCATGCGCGTGGGCTATCACGCCGCGTTTGATGCATGGATGGGCCTAAGCCACATCCAGTTTGGCCCAATCGAAACCGAAGGGTTGACCCTGGCGATTACATTCTGGCCGGACCCGAAAAACCAGACCGAAAAGGCCGTATCGCGGTTGATCGCCGCGCAGGACCCTGCGGTGCAAGATGACGCAGAATTTGCCGAGGTGTCGGTCGCGGCCCAAGGGCTGATGGCGTTGGAAAGCATGCTGTACGGCGGGCGCGACCAAACGGCGTATGACTGTGCGTTGATCCATGCAATGGCCGTGCGGCTGGCGGCGAATGCCCAGACCCTGGAGGCCGATTGGCGCGATGGCCATGCCGCCGTGCTCAAGACGCCGGGCGCGGATAACCCGCGCTATCAAAATATCGCAGAGGCGCAGCGGGTCATCTATACGGCGTTGTCATCGGGGTTGGAATTTCTGCATGATCAACGGCTTGGCCGCCCCTTGGGGACGTTCGACAGGCCCCGCCCCAAACGCGCCGAGGCGCGCCGGTCAGACCGGAGCCTGCGCAACATCACGCTACACCTGACCGCGTTACAAGATCTGGCCGTGGCATTGGCGGGCGCGGATATCCCCAAAACCAAAGCGGCGTTTTTGAATGCAATCAACCGTGCGGAAAGCTTGGATGACCCGGCGTTGCAGGGGGTCGCAGACCCGGCCGAACGGTTTCGGATAGAGGTGTTGCAACAGGCGGTCGCGGGGATCCAGATGGCGATATCAGAAGAGATTGGCACCGGCCTTGGTGTGCGAGCCGGGTTCAATTCGCTGGACGGCGATTGATGCGGGGGCGGCGCGCATTTCTGGCGGGGTTGCTGGCCAGCGGGGCCGTGCCCGGCGTGAGCTGGGCTGATGCCGGGGCGCCCAGCTATCTGACGGCGGCGATGACCTCGCAAGAGCACTATGTGCTGGCCGGGCTTCGGTCCGACGGCACGCTGGCTTTCACCCAGCCCTTGCCGGACCGAGGCCACGCAAGCGCGGCCCATCCCACCCAGCCAGAGGCCGTTGCATTTGCCCGCAGGCCGGGCACCTATGCGCTGGTGCTCGATTGTGTGACGGGGCGGGTGACGCAACGATTGACCGCCCCAAAAGGCCATCATTTTTACGGGCATGGGGCGTTTTCGACAGATGGTACGCACCTTTTTACCACGGAAAATCATATCTCTAGCGGGCAGGGGCGGATCGGCGTGTGGGCGCGTGCACGCGGGTATGCGCGCATCGCTGAATTTGCATCAGGGGGGATCGGCCCGCACGAGATCCTGCGACTGCCGGGGCAGGATGTTTTGGCCATCGCTAACGGCGGCATCTTGACCCGGCCCGAAACCGGGCGCGACAAGCTGAACCTACCCACTATGCGGCCCAATCTGACGATGATGACCGGCGATGGGCAAATTGTTGATCAGGCGGCGTTGCCGGATGCGGATCATCAAAATTCGCTACGCCACATTGCTGCGTTTGCGGATGGGCGTGTGGCCTGCGGGTTTCAATGGCAGGGGGACCCTTGGGCGAGCCCTGCGTTGGTTGGGGTGTATCAGCCGGGTCGCGGGCTGCGGTTGCTCGACAGCCCAGAACCCGCCACGCGGCGGTTGACGGCCTATGTCGGGTCTGTCGCGGCCTTGCCTGAGGGGCAGATCGCGGTGACCTCGCCGCGCGGGGGGGTCGTGCAACTGTTTGATCCGGTTGCCGGATTTCGGGCGCAAAGCCCGCAGACCGATATCTGCGGCATTGGCGCCGGGCCGGGGGGCGCGTTGGCTACGGATGGGCTTGGTGGGGTGCACCAGGTGGGCGCAGGGTTGCGGCGACTGCACACCCATGGGCTGGCGTTTGACAACCACCTCGTGGCGATCTGACGCCACCGACATGACGCCGGTGCGCGGGGTTTGCCTTCGTGGTCTGCCGCCTAGGCCAACGTTTTATGTAGGGGCATCTGCGCGCACTAGCCCCTGTGATTTGAGATCTGCCCATAAGTCTGCGGGGATCTGCGCCTGAGATGCCTGTAGGTTGCTGTCCATTTCATCAACCCCTTGCCCGCCGGGGACCACCGTAACATGCGCCGGGTGCAACAGCGGAAACTGGAACGCGGCGTCAATCATGCGCACCCCGTGATTGCGGCAGGTGGCCTCGATGGCGGTGACTTTATCAAGGATGTGCTGCGGCGCGGGGTCATAGTTATAGTAGGCGCCGGGTTTGGCCCCCGTGGCCAGAATGCCCGAATTGTAAGGCCCGCCCGTGACGATGCCAATGCCGCGTGCCTCGCATAGGGGCAAAAACGAGGTCAGCGCGTCTTGTTCCAGCAGCGTATAGCGCCCGGCCAACAGAAACAGGTCAAAATCGCCCCGTTCGGCCAAAGTTTGGCAGACCTGCCATTCATTCACACCGCCGCCGATGGCCTTGACCATCCCTTGATCACGCAGGCTGATCATGGCGTCATACCCGCGACCTCCAAAGAATTCCTGTACCCGCATGTCAGAGGCGTCTTGGGATCCATGGCTGAACGCACACAGGTCGTGCACATACAGAATGTCGATCCGGTCAACCCCAAGCCGCGAAAACGAATGTTCGACCGACCGCATAACCCCGTCGTAGGTATAATCGAATTGTTCGCGCCGTTGGGGCACGTCGAACCATTTGCCAACGCCTGACCGGTGTTCGGGCGCACAATGCTGCATGAGACGCCCGACCTTGCTGGACAGCACATAACGGTCACGCGGTTTGCCCCGCAAAAACCCGTTCAAACGGGTTTCGGAAAGACCCATGCCATACAAAGGTGCCGTGTCGAAATAGCGCACGCCCCCGTCCCACGCGGCGTCCAGTGTGGCGCGCGCGGCGTCATCGGAAATGGCGCGGTACAGATTGCCCAATGGCGCCGTGCCAAAGCCGAGTTCGGTGAAGGTCAGGCCGCCGTTGCCGATGCGGTCCCAATGGCGTGTTTTCAATGTCATATCTGTCGTGCTCCCCGCTTGATCGTGGCCGCAGCATAGACCGGTTTGGCCAAGGGCGTCACGGTTGAAACAGCGGAAAACTGACGCCAAGGGCCCAAGCCAACACCAGCCCCAACGCGATGCCCGGTGCGACAGGCCCGGCGCGCGCACTGACAAAACGGCCCATCGTCCCGAAGGCGAGGTAGAACAAAACCAACACGGGCGCGATCATGACCAAAAAGAACAACGCGTCAAAATCAAGCGCCACAGCGCCCCCGAGAGACACCAAAAACCCCGCCCGAATAAAGACGCGGCGCACCAAGGACGCCTGCGCGGTCAACGCCGTATCGGCCAGCATATACGGTAAGGTGCCGACCATCATCGCGGCGATGATCCACGCGCGGCCAGAAGTGGGCCAGAAGTTCGCGGCATACTGGTTTAGGGCGCCCCCAAAAAGCGCGCACCACAGCAACGTCAGTCCAAAGGCGCGCCTTGATCCGGGCCCCAAACCGACGCGCCAATACCGCAAGAATGCCAATTGCACCGCGCCAAAGATCAGCAGATGCAGCGCCAGATAATCGGCCACCAAAACCGGCAACAGATCAAGGGGAATGGGCACGGCGATCAGCGGGGTTATCACTGCGGGCACCAAGATGACCCACGTCAATTGCCGTGGGCGCAGTTGGGTGCGGGCGGGCGCGCAGGGCAGTGTTGCCGCGATGGGCCGAAACAGCACGACAACCCCTGCGAGCACCCCCAAAATGGCCCACCCTGTTGGCCAGATCGTGATATCCGAGGACCGGCCATAGGACTGGTCAAGCCATTGCAAGGCCGCTTGCCGCCCCACACGGCTGTGCAACACCGAGACATGTTCCGCAAAGGGCGCGACCACAGTACGGCGCGACACGCCGTCGCCCACGGCTGTTTGCCCTTCGGTGGCGTCTGGGGTGACCATTTGCACCGCGTCGAGACCGAAGGCCCGCAGCCCCGGTTCCCACGCGCCGGTGATCAACAATAGGTCGGTGGGGGTCTGGGGAGTGATGGCTTGGGAAAACGCCGATATCAGGACCACCGGGCCGATATCTTGACGGTCAGCAGCACTGCGGACCAAGATATCTGTCGCCACCGAATGCCCCAGCAGCGCGGTCGGGGCCCCTTTTATCGCGACCGCATCCAACACCGCGCGGGTTTGATGCATCAGCAAACGCGTGGTCCCATCGATCTGAGAAACGTCGCCCGACATTGGCAGGGGGTGGCGGCCATGCCCTTCAAATTCATAGACAAAAACACGGTACCCTGCACGGGCCAAGGTAAGCGCATAGCCTTGCATCATTTGTTGCGAACCTGCAAACCCATGCGCCATCACCACCACAGGTCCATCGGCGTGGCCTGCCTGATATGATGTGACTGGCGTTGCGCCGACGTGCGTTTGGGTCACTGTCACGCCCTGACGCGCGAGGCCCAGTACGCCGAAGGACACTGCGATCACGGCGAGGGTCATTGCGATGGCGAAATAGGGCCTCATGGGTGTCTCCTGATGCAAACCCATGCACCCTAGGGGCCGTGCGGGTGGATGCCAAATCAGATTATCTTGCAAAAGTGAGAATAAATTGCGGGGCTGATCTGTTATCTATCGACATACGCACATCAATTGACGAAACGGGAGACCACTGGAATGAACAAGATCGCAACACTTGCCTTTGCCGCTGTATGGGCCGCGACGACCGCCATGGCAGGGGGGCACGCCAATTGGACCTCTGTCGACGCAGGATCCAGCGTCGCGTTCGGATCTATCAAAAACGATTATATCGGCGAAGTGCATACCTTTAACACGGTCTCGGGCACTGTGAGCGAGGCGGGCGACGTGGCTATCACCATTGACCTGACGTCGGTGGAAACCAACATTGATATCCGCAACGAACGGCTGATCGAACACCTGTTCCAGGCCGGCAAGGCGCGCGCGGTGTTGACGGGCGCCGTCGATATGGACGTGCTGAACGCGCTTGAGGTTGGCACCACCGCCGTGGTCGATTTTGACGGCGCGCTGGCCTTTGCCGGGGTCGAGGCCGATATCGAAACGCAGCTGTTGGTGGCCCGGTTGGGCCAAGACCGGGTGCTGGTGACCACCGCAGATCTGATCATGCTGGCGACCGAAGATCTGGAGCTCGACGCGGGCGTCGACATCTTGATGGATCTGGCCGGCCTGTCGGGGATCACCCGCGTGGCGCCTGTTTCGGTCCGTATGGTGTTTGAAAAATAATGTGGGGGTGCGGGGCGGCCGTTAAGGTCGGGCTGCCCCGTGCCGGTTCACGGCCCGAATAGGGGCCTACGCCTTGGCAACATTGCGGGTTTTGCTATTCTGTCGTGCGGCGGGAAGTAACCTATGCCGCGACACCTTTACGTTGCAGCGAATTGCCGCTCAATTTATT
The DNA here is from genome assembly GCF_039970775.1 of Roseobacter sp. Classification (GTDB taxonomy): domain Bacteria; phylum Pseudomonadota; class Alphaproteobacteria; order Rhodobacterales; family Rhodobacteraceae; genus Roseobacter. The sequence continues at coordinate 13,827 of NZ_JBDVLG010000039.1, read as the reverse complement.
GGCGATCGACTTCCGTATTCCGGAAAGTATGCAACAATACCGTCCACCGGGGGATTGGATGACAACGAGCATCGACTTGATGGGCACGCAGATTACACAGGCCGCGCAAGAGGTTCACCGCTTTGGCGCGTGTGACGTCTGTGGTGCGACAGCAACGGGGCGCGCTGCATGAAGCTGTCGCTGGGTATGTTGCTCGCGCTTTGTCTGGCGGGGCTGCAATTTGTCGCCGTCACGGTGGTGGTGTTTTCGTCGTTTTTGACGTCTGAAAAGGTGTTGCTGCAACATGCGGGCCGGCTACTGAGCGATGTGGGCGGCAACACGATTGCCCATTCCAAAGGCTTCCTGACGCCCGCAAAAGGGGCCGCCGAGCTCGCGACGCGACTGGCCGAAAGCGAGGTGATCGGGCGCGATAACTTTGGGCAACTCGAAAAACTGTTGTTCCAGCAACTGCAAATATCACCCCAGTTTTCGGGGCTGTTTTACGGCGATGAGGCCGGTAATTTTGTCTATGTGATGCGCAGCAGCGGCGCGGGCCCATTTCGCAGCAAGATTATCCGGTATGATGCGGACGGTCGCAACACCGACCTGATTTGGCGTGACAACGAATATGAGGTGATCCTTGAACGCCCCGATCCTGGCGATACCTTTGATCCGCGCCTGCGACCATGGTACCAAATGGCGCGCGACACGTCCGGCAGTATCTGGACGGACCCCTACATCTTTTTCACATCACAAACGCCGGGCATTACCGCGGCGTCTCCTGTGTTTGACGACGCGGGTGGGCTGCATGGGGTTGTTGGCGTCGATATCGGGATCGAGGCGATATCAGAGTTCTTATCCCGGTTGATGATCGGAGAGAATGGTAAGGCGCTGATACTAAATGAAAATGGCGACGTGATCGCGCATCCGAACCAAACGCTTATCAGCACCGAAAACGACGATGGAACCTACCGCTTTGTCAATATCCGCGAAATTGCGGATCCGGTGGCGCGGACGGCGTTTGGGGGGCTCAGCGGTGGGGGTCATATTTCCGTCGCGCGCGAGACATTGTCGCGATTTGATCACGGCGGTTCGACCTACGTGTCGATGTTGATGCCCGTGATCAGTCAGGCCTTGCCGTGGACCATCGCCGTGTATGCACCCGAACGAGATTTCACCGGCGAAATCCGGGCCAATCGCACCCAAAACGTGTGGATCGCGGCGACAATTGCATTGGTCACGGGGCTGTTGGGGCTGGGGCTGGCGCATTTTATTCACAAGCCGGTGCGCGCGTTTGCGGTGCGGTCGTCGTTGGTGTCGCAGGGGGAAATTGCGGCGTCTGAGCCGCTGCCCAAAACCTACCGCGAATTGGAACGGGCCAATGAAACGTTGGTGCAGGCGATTGCCGAGCGCAAGCAATCAGAGACGGAATTCGGTCGCACGTTCGAGCTGTCGTCGCGCGGAATGGCCCTTGTCGAAGGGGGAACCGGCCGTTTGATGCGGGTGAACGCCAAGTTTGCCCAGATGTTGGGGTATGATCAGACCGATATTCTGGGTCAGACCCTGCATGAAATTTCGCATCCCGATGACGATGTGGCGGGGTTCTTTTTCGAAGGAAACACGCAGCAACGTTCGGAATATCTGCACGAAAAACGGCTGTTGTGCACGGCAGGCTCCGAGATTTGGGTCAGTGAAAATGTGATCGTGATCCGCGATGAAGACGGCACGCCCCGCCACGCGGTTGTGACCGTCGATGACATTCGGGAGCGCAAGGACTCCGAGCGCAAAATACGCAGGTTGAACCGTGATCTGTCGCATTCCTCGCGGGTGACGGTCATGGGCCAGATGGCCACGAGCCTCGCGCATGAGTTGAACCAACCGCTGCTGGCGATTACGCAAAACATGGACAGCGCGCTTTATGCGCTCAAAAAGGGGGCGTGTCAGGTGGATGAACTCAAAACCATTCTCGAAGAATCCGACAAACAAGCGCACCGTGCTGGTGACATCATCAAAGCATTGCGGGGCTTTGTCAAAAAGGACGGGGTAGAAAAAGCGACGTTTGATTTTGAAGAACTGATGCAGCAGACGTTGCAGTTGATCCATGCCGAAGCCAAAGAAAACGGCGTGTCGATCAAGACCGATGTTCAGGGGTTAGACCCGGTTTATGGATCGCGGGTGCAGATCGCGCAGGTGTTGCTCAACTTGCTGCGCAACGCGGTCGAGGCGATCGGTGACAGCGGGGTGTCGGTGCGGCAGATCTGGGTGACGGCCGACAGTGCGGGGGGCGGGCTTTCGGTGCGTATCACCGATTCAGGCCCGGGTGTGCGTCCTGGGGCGAAACTTTTCGAACAATTTGAGACAACAAAGGAAGACGGGATGGGCCTTGGTCTGACGATATGTCGCTCTATTATAGATTCCCACGGCGGTAGACTGTGGTATCAGCTGGATCATCAAGGGCGGTCGCAGTTCCGGTTTATACTGCCTGCGTTAATTCCCACGATCACGAATGAGACCCGCAATGAATTCAGTGTCTGAACCCTGCATTTTTATCGTCGACGACGAAGACGCGATCCGGACGTCGCTGTCACGGGCGTTGCGCACACGCGGATATGCGACGCAGGCCTTTGCCTCGGCGCAGGCGTTTTTGGATGGCTATGCGCCAGAACAAACGGGATGTCTGATTCTTGATTATGGGCTGCCGGATATGTCGGGGTTGGAACTGCAACAGGTTTTGGTCAGACGCGGGTACAGCATACCGGTGATTTTCGTGACGGGTCACGGCGGCGTGCCGGAATCGGTGCAAGCGATGAAGTTGGGCGCGATTGATTTTCTGGAAAAACCGTTTCGTCAGGAGGTTTTAATCAAACAGGTCGACGCGGCGTTGAAGATCGATGTGCAACGACGGCAGGGGCGTGACAAGGCGCGCAATGCGCGGGCCCGGTTTGAAAAGCTCACCGACCGAGAACAAGAGATCGCGCAGCTGCTGGTGTCGAACCCTTCATGTGCATCCAGCAAAGATGTCGGGCGACAGCTCGAGATCAGCCCACGCACCGTGGACCACCACCGCGCGCGTATTTTGGAGAAGATGCGGGTGAATTCGGTGGCCGAATTGGTTGACTTGTCGATTTCCACCAAACTGTTCGCCGACAGCTAATATAGGTAGTTTTACCTAGGCAATCACACGAATTTACCCGCGAGCCAATTTATCGCATTACACTGTCACAGTGTGGATGTTGGATATCGGACGCACGTTTTAGTGCCGACGTATAACGAGTATGTCTGTTTGCTTTTGACGAGCGACACATTTGAAATTCACTTTTCGCATCCGGAAACCGAATTCAAGTGCGTAACGCTTGAGCAAGCCGGAAGGGCGTTGCAATCCACTGCACACGGGCGGATTGCAACGCGCCTGCTCTGATTTTCCTCGAAGTCAATTTATACAAAGGGCGCGCGCTGGTTCTTTCGGCGCGCGTCTGCCCCTGTTATTTTGCGGTGTCCGGGCAGAGATGCTCGGCCAGATACGCAAAAAGCGGCCCTTGAGGCCGCCTTTTTACGTCGTGTTGTCTCGAATTTAGGGGGTTAGCGTCCCCAGCTGCGCACGATACCACAGTCCATATGCACAAAATTAGAGCCCGAGTATTTACCAACTCCACCGCCCTTGCAGGCTGTTGCTGCACGCGCCACCTGACCCACCGAACGGCTGCCCAAACGTAGGTCTGCGGCTTGCCCTTTCATGTGCAGCGAGTTTTTCGCGACGCCGCGGCTGCGCGACCGCAGCATTGCGTTGGTCTGGGGGCTGCGGTAGCCCGATAGCAGCATATAGGGTTCGGTCACGTCCAACAAGTTGTGTGCCGCGGACATGATATCAATTGTCCGCAAATCCATTGTTTTGATGCCGTCGGTGCGCCAGTCGCGCATGAAGTGGTTGATTTCATTGACTGCGTCGCGGATGTAATCGCCTTCTATCCAATAGATCATATCGATCCGTTCGCCCGTGCGGCCGGAATACATTTTGATCCGTCGGATATCGCCGCCGCCGCGCAGAAAGCCTGCCGCGTTCGCGTAGGTTGGTGCCGCAGTGATCGCTGTCGCCGCAAACGCGCTCAATAATGTCCGGCGAGACATGCTCGATGGGATGTCTTTCGTCATATGGTCTTCGCCCCGTATTCTGCCTGTACCCGTGATGTTACACGGGGGGTGTCATCTCTTCCCCAGATGCAACATTGGGTATGTCATAACGCCGATTGTTAACCAAGTACTGAAGAACAGGACGATTTGTTTGGCGTAATTTTAGGCAAAATTTTGCCGGTTCCTTGATCAGATTCGGATTTTATACAAGCGGTGCGTGTATGCATCATCTGTCGCTTTCTGCGCGGATGTATTAAATTGTTATTGGACTTGCCGGGCTGAGACGGTCAAACCGTTTGAACATTTGTAAGAGGTACCCTGAATGTTGATTTCAAATTCGAACTTGCGCCATTTTGCCGTATTGCTGGCAGGCATCGTCCTTGCGGTATCTGTCTGGATGAGCCCCGCATCGGCACAGGGTACTGCGTTCAAACAGGCCGTTGCAGAAGCCGCCGCACAAGACCCCGATATCGCCGCGTTCTATCAGGCCAACGGCTATGACAGCATCTGGACGGGCAAGGGCCGGGATCGCAACCGCCGCACGGCGCTGATCCAGGCTTTGTCATCCGCCGGGAACCACGGTTTACCCGCAGCGCGGTATGATGTCGCCGGATTGCAGGCCCAGATGAAAGCGGCCCGGACACCACGTGATCGTGGCCTGCTCGAAGTCGAGATCAGCCGCGTGTTCCTTGGATATGCGCGCGATCTGCAAACAGGTGTGTTGATCCCCAGCCGCGTCGACAAGGCGATTGTGCGGGACGTGCCCTACCGCGACCGTGGCTCCTATTTGACGAATTTCGCGAAATCATCGCCAAAGAGGTTCTTTCGGGCGTTGGCGCCGAACACCCATGAATATACCGGTTTGATGAAAGAAAAGCTGCGCCTTGAACGGCTGCTGGCGCAGGGGGGCTGGGGGCAGGTTGTTCCGGCCAAAACGCTCAAGCCGGGTGCATCAGGTGCCAGCGTTGTGGCACTGCGTGACCGGTTGGTGCGCATGGGCTACATGAAACGCAACGCGACCCAATCATATGACGACAAAATGGTTGCCGCTGTGCAGGGCTTTCAACAGGCGCACGGGTTGGCACAAGACGGTGTCGCAGGTCCGGGCACCATGGCCGAGATCAACACGTCGGTTCAGGCGCGATTGCAATCGATCATCGTCGCGATGGAACGCGAGCGTTGGATGAACATCGCGCGGGGCAAGCGCCACGTTGAAGTCAATCTGACCGATTTCACCGCCAAGATTATCGACAATGACAAGGTTACCTTCGAGACACGGTCTGTCATCGGGCACCGGGCCAACGACCGCCAGTCGCCGGAATTTTCCGATGTGATGGAATTCATGGTGATCAATCCCAGCTGGTACGTGCCGCGTTCGATTGTCACCAAAGAATACCTGCCCGAACTGCAGGCCAACCCGAACGCCGTGAACCATATCGAAATCACCGACAGAAGCGGCCGTCTGGTCGACCGCTCGGCGGTGGATTTCACGCAGTTTACCGCCAGAACATTCCCGTTTGCCATGCGCCAGCCCCCCAGCCGGGGCAATGCGTTGGGGTTGGTGAAATTTATGTTCCCCAACAAGCACAACATCTATCTGCACGACACCCCCGCAAAGAGCCTGTTTGGCCGCGAAGTACGCGCCTACAGCCACGGGTGTATCCGTCTGGCGGACCCGTTTGATTTTGCCTACGCGTTGCTGGCCAAACAAACCAACGACCCCAAAGGCCTGTTTCAGGCCAAGCTGGCGACAGGCAAAGAACAGCAGGTCGATTTGAAAGCCCCGGTGCCGGTGCACATCATGTACCGCACGGCGTTTATCAACGGCAAAGGTCAGCCCCAATTCCGGCGTGATATTTATGGTCGTGACGGGCGAATTTGGAATGCGTTGGCCAAAGCGGGGGTGGCGTTGCGCGCGGTTCAGGGGTAAATCTGCGCCCGCATCATGAGGGGGCAAAACCATGACACAGCAAGATCACAGCGTCGCAGATATCGCCACGGCATTGGGTGCGGTCGCCTTGGGCGACACCAGCCTACGTGTGGCCCGCGCCGCAGAACCACAAAGCGCCGGGCCCAATGATCTGGCCATTGCCACCAGCCAGACCTATGCAGACGCGCTGAGCGCGGGGGCGGCGCAGGTGGGGTTGCTGTGGGAAGGGGCCGACTGGGAAGCGCTGGGGCTGAAGGCCGCGATTATCCCGCGCCGTCCACGGTATGCGATGTCTGGCATCACCAAGCTGATGGATCCGGGGCAGGGGTTTGGCGCAGGAATCCACCCGTCTGCTGTGATTGACCCAACGGCCGAATTGGGCGCCGACGTCAGTGTTGGCCCGCTGAGTGTTATTGGGGCCGGCGCTAAAATTGGCGCGAGGTCTGTGATCGGGCCCCAGTGCTACATCGGTTGGAATGCCGAGCTGGGCGAAGGCGCGTTCCTGCGTGAGGGCGTTGGCATTGGCGCACGGGCGCGCATTGGCGCGCGGTTCATCGCACAACCCGGCGCGCGCGTCGGCGGGGATGGGTTTTCCTACGTCACGCCGGATCGCTCTGCCGTAGAGGCCACCCGCAGCACCTTGGGCGAACAGCAAGACATCGAGGCCCAATCCTGGACACGCATCCATTCGCTGGGCGCGGTGAGCCTGGGCGATGATGTCGAAATGGGCATGAACGCCGTGATCGACTGTGGCACGATCCGCGATACGATCATCGGCGACCGGACCAAGTTGGACAACCTCGTGCATGTCGGCCACAACTGCGTCGTTGGGACGGATTGTTTGCTGTGTGGATGCGTTGGTGTCGCGGGGTCGGTGACCATCGGCAATCACGTTATCTTGGGCGGGCAGGTCGGTGTCAGCGACAACATCTTTATCGGCGACGGTGTGATCGCGGGCGGGGGCAGTAAGATCCTGTCAAACGTGCCCGCTGGCCGGTCCATTTTGGGCTACCCTGCGGTCAAGATGGCCACACATATCGAAACCTACAAAGCCAGCCGCCGCCTGCCACGCTTGATGCGCGACATTGCAGCGTTGCAAAAGGCAGTTTTCAAATCAGGGGACAGCGATTGAAACGCGCCACAGGTGCGCCCGGGGGATCACACGCATGAGCATCACGGATAAAACCATTGCGATTATCGCGCAGCAGGCCGTTCTGGAACCATCAGACGTGACGCTTGACAGCACGTTGGATGGTTTGGGCATCGATAGTTTGGGCTTGGTCGAGGCGATCTTTGCCATCGAAGAGGCCTTTGACATCACGGTGCCCTTCAACGCCAACGCACCGCAGGCCTCTGATTTTGATATCTCGACGGTGGCCAGTATTGTGGCGGGAATAGAACGCCTGCTGGCCGAACAGGGCTGACATCCTATGAAACGGGTGGTCATCACGGGGGCAGGGACGATCAACGCGCTGGGGCATGACGTGCCCACAACGCTGGCGGCGATGCGCGACGGGGTGTGTGGCATTGGCCCGCTGGAGATGCGCGACATAGAGCGCCTGTCGATCCAGATTGGCGGGCAGGTGCGCGGGTTTGAGGCCGAAGGGCGCTATAATCGCCAACAAATGTCGCTGTATGATCGGTTTACCCAATTTACGCTGGCGGCAGCCAAGGAGGCAGTTGACCAGTCGGGGCTCGTCTTTAGCGGTGAATTGGCCGCGAAATCGGGCGTTGTGCTGGGCACAGCGGGCGGCGGTGTCAGCACGTGGGATGACAACTACCGGTCCGTCTACGAAGACGGAAAAAACCGCGTGCACCCCTTTGTTGTGCCCAAATTGATGAACAACGCGGCCGCGTCCCATGTGAGCATGGAACATAACCTCAAGGGGCCGTCTTTTACGGTGTCTACGGCCTGTGCGTCGTCAAACCACGCGATGGCGCAGGCGTTTAGCATGGTCCGGTCAGGGATGAGCCCGGCGATGGTCACAGGCGGATCAGAAAGCATGTTGTGCTTTGGCGGCGTCAAGGCTTGGGAGGGTTTGCGCGTGATGAGCCGCGACGCGTGCCGTCCGTTTTCGGCCAATCGTAACGGTATGGTACAGGGCGAGGGCGCTGGCGTATTTGTCTTTGAAGAATACGATCACGCGCGTGCGCGTGGCGCGCAGATCCTTTGCGAAATCGCGGGCTTCGCCATGTCGTCCGACGCGAGCGATATCGTTATGCCTTCCAAAAGCGGTGCGGCCCGCGCGATGGCCGGCGCGTTGACAGACGCCGGGATCAACCGCGAAGAGGTGGGCTATATCAATGCCCATGGCACCGGCACCGCCGCCAACGACAAAACCGAATGCGCAGCGGTCGCTGATGTCTTTGGCCCCCATGCAGATCAGTTGATGATATCGTCGACCAAATCAATGCACGGGCATTTGATCGGCGGCACTGGGGCGGTGGAATTGTTGGCCTGTATTATGGCGCTGCGCGACGGTGTCATTGCCCCAACCATCGGCTACCAAGACCCAGACCCAGAATGCGCGCTGGATGTGGTGCCCAATACCGCGCGGGATGCACGGGTGACCGTGGCTTTGACAAATGCATTTGCCTTTGGCGGGATGAACGCGGTGCTGGCTTTGCGCGCCATATAAAAACCGCCCGGCGCAAACCGGACGGTGATATGTGTCTGGTGTCGTTATTGGTTCAGCACGGACACTTTGTCATAGGCTGCGGTAAACCCTTTCAAGGACAGATTTACATCGACCTTTTGGTCAGGGGCCACAATCGGCACGATTGTAACGATCGCTTTGCTGCCGCGTTTCAGGGCGGTCACATCGTCTGGGGTTAACCCAATGCGCGACACGCAGCCGACGGTGTTGCAAAACGCAAATGGATACCGGCGCGCGTCGTTGTCATCGATCTTCATGGTCAGCTGCGCCGCCAAGGATGTTTCCAGCGGCACCATGATCGCCGCACCTGCTTCGGCCTGACCACCGGTGGGCAGGCGGAACAAGGTGACCTCAGAGATCGGCGCGCCGTCGCCATCCGCCAATAGTTGGTACATTTGGCAGGGGTCTTCGTCTTCGTTGCTCTTGACGCAGCGCATGTTCCAATCGCCAAAGGTCTCTTTGATGTAGGGCTCGCCCAGTTGTGGGCCGGTTGTGGCGACTTCGCCAAGGCTCAGATCAGCCTCGACGCCCGGGGCTTCGTCGGCGCTGTCCTGTGGGGTTTCCGTTTGTGCCATCGACAGCGTCGCGGCAAAGATCAAAGGAAGGGCGAGCGCCTGCGGGCGTAACGTGGTCAGTGTCAACATGAGTGCTCCGTCGTTGAACATTTGCCACAGTCGTACCACGAGGTTGTGGGGCTGTCAGGCCCACGCAGGTAAAATCCGCAGCTTTGCATGGTTTTTTTAACGCGCGGGGGAGAATCAGAAAAGGGATGCACATGGCATCCCCTTTCAATTATTTTCTCCCCGTCGGACTGGCCGACTTATTGACTGAAAAGCTACGAAACCGGGTGGACGCCGTCAACTGGAAATTCGAAAAATATTTCAACCCCAGAGAGATCACAATTCAGCGAAAAAAAGGCCGTACCGATCAACGGCACGGCCAGTCTAACAGGGAGGATGCCCGGCGCGACAAGGACATAGATGCCGACCGGACAGATTGACTATGGCACTCAAAGGTTAAAACCGTATTCTCATACAGATAGTTTTTCGAAGGGGACCGGGCATATGGCATCAGACATCTTTATCGGCGGGGGCGGCCCTGAATATGGCACGCAACAACATCTCAGCCTGCGCTACGCCAACCGTCACGGTCTGATCGCGGGGGCCACGGGCACGGGCAAAACCGTCACGCTACAAATCCTGGCAGAAGGGTTTTCATCTGCCGGGGTGCCGGTGTTTTTGTCAGACGTCAAAGGCGATTTGTCGGGGTTGGCCAAGGCGGGATCTGACACGCACAAATTGCACGGCCCCTTTACCGAACGCGCGGCAACCATTGGGTTCGCCGATTTCATCTACGAGGCATTCCCCGTCACCTTTTGGGATCTGTTTGGGGATCAGGGGCACCCGGTTCGGACCACGGTTTCGGAAATGGGGCCGCTGTTGTTATCGCGGTTGTTGGACCTGAGCGAGGCGCAAGAGGGTATTCTGAATATCGCGTTCCGGTTGGCGGATGAAGATGGGTTGCCCCTGCTGGATCTGAAAGACCTGCAATCGCTGTTGGTGTGGATTGGGCAGAACGCCAAAGACCTGTCGTTGCGGTATGGCAATGTGTCATCGGCCTCGATAGGGGCGATCCAGCGGCGGCTGTTGGTGTTGGAAAATCAGGGCGGCACGGGGTTGTTTGGCGAACCTGCGTTGGCGTTGGCCGATCTGATGCGCACCACTGCGGATGGCAAGGGTCAGATCAACATTCTGGCGGCTGATAAATTGATGGCAGCACCGGGTCTTTATGCGACGTTTTTGTTGTGGCTGCTGTCGGAGCTGTTTGAGGAACTGCCCGAGGTCGGCGACCCCGATAAACCCAAACTGGTGTTCTTCTTTGACGAGGCGCATTTGCTGTTTGATGACGCCCCCAAAGCGTTGGTGGATAAGGTTGAACAGGTCGCGCGGTTGATCCGGTCCAAGGGGGTGGGGGTGTATTTCGTGACGCAAAACCCTGCGGATGTGCCCGAAGATATCCTGGGGCAATTGGGCAACCGTGTTCAACACGCGCTGCGCGCCTTTACCGCCAAAGACCGCAAACAATTGCGCATGGCCGCCGAAACCTACCGCGAGAACCCCGCGTTTGATACCGAAGCGGCGATCCGTGAGGTGGGCGTGGGCGAGGCCGTGACGTCAATGTTGCAGAAAAAGGGCGTGCCGGGTGTGGTAGAACGCACGTTGATCCGTCCGCCTTCATCGCAATTGGGGCCACTCACCAAGGCCGAACGTGCGGGCGTTATGGCGGCGTCGGATATGGCGGGGAAATACGACGACCCGGTGGACCGTAAATCGGCCTATGAAATATTAAAGGCCCGCGCCGATCAAGCCGCAGTCGCGGCGGCAGACGCCGAGGAAAAAGCCGAAGAGGACACCGCCCAAGCCCGCGAATTTAACGCCGCGCGCCGGTTTTCTGGCAGCCGCGTGCCGCGTTCTACTGCGCGACGCACCACCCGCCAGCCGAAAACACTGGGCGGTGCGGTTGCCAATGCCGTCATCAAAGAACTCTCTGGTACCACCGGCCGCCGCCTTGTTCGCGGTATCTTGGGCGGGCTGTTCAAGGGGCGATGAACCGATATGCAGATTTTCAGATGAAAAGCGCATGTCTCATTCCGGAGAAATCTATCGCGCCGGCGTCAAAGGCTCGAAAACATCGCTGACGGATGGCACTGTGCGAACCTTTTGACGGACCGACGGTACTTACATTCCATAAGCCTGACATCAACAGGACAGGCATATTGGAAAAAGGACCGAACACATGACAACAAAAATCCCCGTCCCGCCCGGTATGGCGTTGAAAGTGGACAAAATCGTTCAGGCGATGAACAATAATGCCCTCATGGCGAGCCATTTTGAAAATATGCTGCGTGACAACGACGCGCTCGGCGCATGGCATATCTGCAAATTTCCGCCAAATTCTGTTGCACAGGTCAAAAAATACTACGACCGCTACAAGTCGGTGACGCCAAGAAATCTGCAAAAGCCAGTAGAGGGCGCGATCAGGCAAGGGCGCGACCTTGATCCTGACCTGTTTACTGCTTTGGCCAAAGCTCTGGAAACATGGGCGCGCTCGAAGATCGAATTGGGGTTCAAGGTGTTCAACAAACCGGCGAACGATCACTATCAGCTGTTCATGACGGACATTGCGACAAACAAGATCGTCAAGATGAATAGAAACGCAGTGGAAGCGGTTTTCATTGGGCCAGACCAGCAGATCGTGAAGAAACCAAAGATCAAAAAGCAATTTGACAAGGCCATACACTTTGTCGCCATGGGCGATAAAACAGCATATACTAAAGAAATCGGAGAGCTGATTAAGGCCATCGGCAAGGATAAGACGAGCAGTGATACAAAGTACTCAGTGAAGGTGATTTCTGACACCATCCAGAAGGCTCTTCCCTAGTTATTCTGTCATAGACAGACCTTTGCCCCCAAAACTGCGCCAGATTTGTAGCGTGTCCGCCCGACGCTAGGGCGGACAAATGAAGGCCTGTTTCACGGATAAACAGATCATAGACTGCCCGGCATGTTATTGCGTCGCACTTTGCCGAGAAGGGGCAGGCGTTTGATGTTTATCAGCTGGCCGCCCAAGGCTACAGATTTAGTCCCAAGTATTCCGCGCAAAGCCGGAGGGAACCTAGAGATTTGGGCACAGTGCAGTAAGTTTTTGCACGATAACGGGGTGAAGCTTTTGAACAAGCCAGCGGTATTTTCCTTTGCGCTTGCAGCAGTGACAAAGCGGATAGGGTGGATAGCTCCTGCTCCACCCGGCGCCGCAATGCGCCATACTGCAGTTGTCTATCACTGCTAGGAAAGGAGCTACCCAGTGCAAGTTACAACAGTCGGCATCGATCTGGCCAAACACGGTTTTCAGGTCCACGGAATTACCAAGGATGGAGACGTGTCTTCAATCGAGCTATCCCGCGCGCGCGCAATTCATGCAGTTCTTCATCAATCTGGAGCCTTGTCTGATCGGCTTGGAGGCATGCGGGTCCAGCCACTATTGGGCGCGAGAGCTTAGCAAGCTTGGGCACGATGTACGCTTGATCCCAGCCAATTATGTGAAGCCCTATGTCAAACGCGGCAAATCTGACGCGAATGATGCAGAAGCTATCTGTGAAGCGGTGACACGCCCGACGATGCGGTTTGTTGCGCCCAAATCCGAGGAACAGCAGGCCGTCTTGTTCCTGCATCGTGCGCGCGATTTGATCGTCAGGCAACGAACACAACTCAGCAACATGCTTCGCAGTTTGCTCGCCGAGTTTGGTGTCATCATTCCACAGAGGGCTGGGGCTGCGGCCAAATACGCAAAAGGTGTTCTGGAAGGAGAGAAGCGCTTCCTTCCGGAGGTTGCAATAGATGTCTTGAGACAACTCAGTCACCAACTTGTTGCGATGCATCTCCGGTTCCGCTGGTACGAGATGCGCATGCGACTTCATTCGAAACTGGACAAACGCGTTATGCTGTTGCGCACGATCCCAGGCGTTGGCCCTGTGACCGCGTCAGCCATTGTTGCCATAGTCGGCGACGCGAAGCAGTTCAAGAATGGTCGACAATTTGCAGCGTGGCTGGGGCTCACACCTCTGAACATGTCGAGTGGCGGAAAAGAACGATTAGGAGGATCACAAAAATGGGTGACCGATACATTCGGCGTCTTTTGCTGACCGGGATGACAGCGAGATTGCGGCAAATGAAAGTGAAACCTGACCGCGTCGATCCATGGGCCATCAGTCTTCTTGAGCGTAAGCCTGCTCGATTGGCGGCCATCGCAATGGCAAACAAGACCGCACGAATAGTCTGGGCGATACTAACCAAGAACAAATACTATCGGCCTCACGCAGCCCAAGAGAAAGAAAAAGAACACCCGAGACAGCAAGACCAATGAAATGATGGCGCACAGTCAGCCCGCTAACCAAGACACCCCGTCGAATATCCAGGACACAGTGTTGTTCGATAAGCCGTTTGGGACTTGGTCGCGGAAACCATCAGGGCCAGCGGCTACGAGTGCCGCGCAAACAGGCCGGACACACGTCTGCTTCTGACCAGTGCAAAATTACTTCAAATATGTCTTGCTATGCAGGAGCTGTCCGCACAG
>NZ_JBDVLG010000038.1:0-6551 GCF_039970775.1 Roseobacter sp. | reverse complement strand
GCGTAGGCCTGCGCCTTGTCGGTACAGATCGTAACAGGCCGATGCAGACGGACACGCTCGATCGCCTTGTTGAGAAAGGATTTAGCCGCCTTCGCATCTCGGCGCGCGGTGAGGCGGAAATCGACCATCTGTCCGTTGGCATCGACGCCACGCCAGAGGTAGCGCCACTTTCCGCCGACACGAATATAGGTCTCATCCACTGCCCGGCAGGCGATCACGCAGTGATCTGCCGAGAGGGGACATGCCAGTCGACGCTTGCGCGGCGAAGATGCTTCTCGGTGCGTTTGGTCAGTTCTGGGCCGAACTTCTGGACCCAGCGATACACCGTAGAGCGATCAACCGTGATGTCGCGCTCTGCCAGAAGATCGACGACATCCTGATAAGACAGCAGATATCGCAGATACCACCGGACGGCACAGAGAATGATATCACGTGGAAAGCGATGATGTTTGAACGGTGATTGGCGCGGCATGCTCAACCTCAAAAGCCAAAATCTGGCCGACAACGAGAGTTAATGCAACAGTCCCCCCTGAATAGAAACCAACCGTAAAACTTTGCGACAGAACCAACTTGAGAGAATATTGGATTCTGCCCAGATAAGGCTGCGAATTTTTGTGCGTTTTTCGATCAGCAGTGCCAAATTTTCAAGCAATGGCCGGATTTGCATGTTCTTTGTCCGCATAAGTTAACGCTTTATCACCACCGACCAGCATTTACGGTTTTCTTGGAATCGACCCATGCAGCTCTACTGCGCAACTTTGGTCGGCACCGTAGTAGGTCTTAAACCAAATTTTTAACGGCACTGTCCGCGGCATTTTTAGAAACTTGCCCCCGGCAAGTAAAGCAAAACTGGAGCACACGATGAAAGCTATTCCCACGACAGTACTGACTGGATTTCTTGGTGCGGGCAAAACCACGCTTTTGAACCATATTCTTCATAACACCAGCGGTGAGAAAATCGTGGTCGTTGTAAACGAATATGGTGAGGTGGGCATTGACGGGCAACTTGTGGTGGGCACTGAGGATGAGGTGGTTGAGCTCAACAACGGCTGCATCTGTTGCACGGTGCGGACCGATCTGATCAGCGCTTTGCGCAACCTTCTGGAAGCGGGGCACAATATTGATCGGATCGTGATCGAGACCTCAGGCCTTGCTGATCCGGCGCCGGTTGTCCAAACTTTCGTGCTCGACGAGGTACTCTCAAAACGCATGACACTTGACGCCATCGTGACCGTGGTCGACACCCGCCACATCGAAACCCAACTCGAGCAAGAAATCGCGAAGGAACAGATCTGTTTCGCAGATCTTTTGATCCTCAACAAAACTGATCTTGAAACCGAAGACACGTTACGCGCGGTTGAAACCAAGATGCGTAGCCTCAACCCGCTGGCGCGGTTTGTGCACACACAAAACTGCGATGTGGCCCCGTCTGAACTTCTGGACATCGGCGCGTTTGACCTGAAACGAATTCTGACCCTCGAGCCCCATTTGCTCGACGATCACGACCATGATCATGAACACGACGAAAGCATCACCTGCATTGCGTTACAGGACGACACCCCACTGGTCCCTGAATTGTTCAACAAGTGGCTGAACACATTGGTCCAAGACACCGGTAAGGATCTTTTCCGCTTAAAAGGTGTCATGAATTTCGCGGATGAGCCCCGCCGTTTTGTTTGTCACGGTGTCCACATGACGCTTGATGGGCGACCCGGGGCCGTCTGGAAACCCGGCGAACACCGAAACAGTCAAATCGTCTTCATTGGCAGAAACCTGGATGAGACGATGCTTCGAAACGGTTTGAAATCCGCCTACGCCCTTGAAGAAGAACTCGCCGTTTAAGGCGCAATAACGAAGGTCGAAAAGACCGTTTTGTACCACCAACAAGGAGATATCGATATGTTCCCCCCTCTTGTCGCGGCTATGGTTAGCCTTGGCGTACTGGGTGCCATCGACACCTACATTACTGCAACTCTCATTCCGGTTCCGGTGTGGGTCACGTTTATCGCATGGGCCTCTTTCTTTGCCTGCGGCGGCGGAAAACCCGGGTTTGTCAAATCCGTTGCCTCCAACTTCACAGGGATTATCATCGCCTCAGTCACCCTCGTGATTATTGAAGTCGGGCCAACCGCGCCTGTGTTCGCAGCAATTTTAGTAGGCCTTGGAACATCTGCGATGGTCTTTACCTCCGCGGTGAAATTGCTGGATTTCCCACCTGCCATCGTCTTCGGCTTTGCCTCTCTCGTGGGCACAGCCGCAGCCACACAAAGCACCATTACCGGTGGCGGCGCGGGTCTACATCCGACGCTGATCGCGTTGCTTGCCATGGCCATCGGAGCCGCGTTTGGATTTGCCTCTGAGGTCGGCACCAAAGTCTTATCCGCAAAACAGCCCGTCGAAGCCTAGGCGCCTCGGTCTTATCAACACTGGAGAGAAATATATGAAACTGCAACATCGTTTGGCCGGTCTCGAAGCAGTAGGCCCAGTCAGCACCGAATTACGTGTCTTTGTCGAAGACTGGGAAACGCGCGTCTTCGGAATTCACACGTCTATGATGGCCCTGTCTACGCAGATTGACCTGCCCGAAACCACCTCTACGTTCCGGACAATTTGGACATGGGCCGATCTGCGCAAGGGCGCGGAAGCCATGAATCCCTTCGAGTACTTCAAATACCGGTACTATGAGAAATGGCTCGGTGGTATTTCGGGATACTTTATTGAAAACGAGTACATCACCGAGGCGGAATTGGATGCGCTCACCGAGGAATACCTCGCGGATCCTGACAAACCGCTGCCGTCAGCGAATGAAACCGCCATTGATGATCGGGTCCTTCAATATATCACTGTTGGTGACAGTCCAAAAAGCGATGTAATGCCGAGCTATGACTTTGCGACCGGCGACAAGGTGGTGATTACCGACCCACCTTCCATCGCGCATACACGTGTTCCCGGTTACATGAGAGGTCGGACCTGTGAGGTCGAGAAAGTCTATGATGGTGCGTATGTTTATCTGTGCGACATCAAGGAAGACGGCATCGGCCCAGCGATGCCTTGTTACACGGTTGGAGTAAGCGCCGACGAGGTTTGGCCCGACAACGTGGAACCCAATGTGACGGTCTATGCGGATCTCTACGCAGGCTATCTTAGATCACCAGAAAACGCTTAGGACGGAGACTAAAACTATGGCAGAACTTTTTGAATACGACAGTGATCGCGAAGCCAAAAACGCAGCACGCGCCAAGGCTTTGGAGGCTTTGCTGATTAAAAAGGGCATCATCACCGACAAAACTATCGATCAAGCTCTCGAGTTCTTTGAGACCAAGATGGGCCCGTTCAACGGGGCCAAGATTGTTGCGCGCGCATGGCTTGACCCGGACTTCAAGCAGCGTCTCGTGGACGATACACCTGCGGCCATCGCTGAAATGGATCTGGGGGACTACATGGCCGGCGCTGAGGGTGAGCACATGCGTGCCGTGGCCAATGCGCCGGGCGTGCATAACATCATCATTTGTACCTTATGTTCGTGCTACCCCTTCCCAGTTTTAGGTCTGCCGCCATATTGGTATAAGGACCCGGCTTTCCGCAGTCGCGCCGCCCGTGAACCGCGTGCCGTGCTCAAGGAATTCGGGGTTGATGTTCCTGATGAGGTCCATGTCAAACTCTGGGATTCAAGCGCGCAAATTCGCTGGTTTGTCGTCCCTGAACGTCCCGAAGGCACCGATGGGCTGAACGAAGAAGAGCTTGCTGCCCTTGTCACTCCTGAAAGCATGATGGGCGTCGCCCTCGCCAAGGCCGCGTGAGGGGGCGGTCATGCTAACGCGCTTTGAACATCACGCGGTTACGGAAATGTTGGGTCAGCCCGACACGCCCCCTCGCTACAATGGCACTCTTTGTTTTGGTCATGAATGGGAACGTACCGCCTTTGGCACTGCTTTGGCCTTGGCCAAACAGGGGGTCTTTGAGTGGGATGATTTTCGGGATGAGTTAATCGCTGAAATCGCCGCTTGGGAGGCTTCACATGCGCTCACAGATACCTCTTGGAACTACTACGAACAGTTCCTCTCGGCGCTTGAAAAGGCGATCATCAAATCCGGCGTCATGGCCCCAGAAGACATGACCGAGCTCAAAAAACTTCATCGCACCCCGAATTAAATCGGGACGCGCTCCATTTATCACTTTATTCCAGAATTGGAGACATAAATGCATATCGAACCAGGGATCGTAGAACCGGCCAAACTTATTTTGAGCTACGGCACAGGGGCTGCGGCTCTCAGCTATGCTGCAAAAAAGGCCTATGATACCGTAAGCGAAAGAGGCGGGCTTGCCTTGACGATTGGCGGAGTTGCAACGACCGCACTGACCTTCGCGTTCTTCGAGCTTTTGCCACATTTCCCCGTCGGCGTGTCCGAGGTACATTTCATCCTCGGGTCCACCCTGTTTTTGCTGTTTGGCGTAGGACCCGCGGCCTTGGGCCTTGCCTTGGGCCTTTTGGCGCAGGCGTTGTTCTTTGCTCCAAGTGACCTGCCGCAATATGGAATGAACGTCACGACATTGCTTGTCCCCTTGTTCCTGATTTCCGAGCTCACGAACCGGGTAGTTAAACCTTCCAAACGCTATGTGGATATCACTTACAAGCAAGCGCTCGCTCTCAGCACGACCTATCAGGGCGGCGTCGTCGCTTGGGTAGCGTTCTGGGCGGTTTATGGTCAGGGTTTTGGTGCCGAGAGTCTCGCTGCAATCGGGGTGTTCGGTATCGCCTACATGAGTGTCGTTATCATCGAGCCGTTTGCCGATCTCGCTTTGCTCGCTGTAGCAAAAACCTTTTCTGGTCGCGAGCCAAATGGCGTGTTTGAGCCAAGGCTTCATCACGCATCATAAAATCAAAGTTCTTTGAATACGCCCGTCGGCCCCCGCCAACGGGCGCATTCCTTTGTTATAAAATGAGGTCATCACATGCGGATAGCGATCCTCGCTCCGGAAGGCGTACAGTCGTTGGATGTCGTCGGCCCTGCCGAAATATTTTGGGAGGCAGCGCGGCGCATGAAAGACATGTCGGCCTATGACATTCAGATCATATCCACTGGCAAAGAGGCCGTGACAGGTACCGGCCAGTTGAAACTGGTCGCCGACAGAACCATCTATGACGACGACGAACCCATAGACACGCTGTTGATTGCAGGTGATCCTTCTTTTCAAACCATTAGCCCGGATGTTATTGCGTGGTTAAAGCGACGCGTTCCCACGGTCCGTCGGTACGGTTCAATTTGCACGGGCGTCTTCATTCTCGCCGCTGCTGGGCTGTTGAATGGCCGCAAAGTAACAACCCACTGGGAATGCGCAGAGCAATTTCGCGACGAATACCCGGCGATTGAGCTGGACGAAGACGCTATATTTTTACGCGATGGGCCGCTGATCACAGCGGCCGGTGTCACAGCTGGGGTCGATCTCGCTCTGGCCCTCGTGGCCGAGGATTACGGCGACGAAATAGCCATGATCGTTGCGCGGTATATGGTTGTGTTTTTACGCCGCACCGGCGGGCAGTCGCAGTTCAGCGCCCATTTGATTGGCCAGATGGCCCAAGATACCACCATTCAGCAGGCTCAAGCGTATATTCTTGAAAATCTGAACGCTCATCTCACCGTTGAAACACTCGCAGCAAAAAGCGGCATGAGCGTGCGGAATTTCGCTCGGGTTTTCCGGCGTGAATTGGACACTACGCCAGGAGATTTCGTGACAAAAGCGCGGCTTGATGCTGCCCGTAGAATGCTGGAAAATACTGAACAACCCATGCAACGCATCGCTTTGCGGTGCGGTTTCGCAGATGCAGATGCGATGCGGCGTATATTCAACAGGCTGTTAGGAGTGTCGCCCGGCCAGTACCGTCTGCAGTTTCAAAAACAGTCCTTTCGCGGCAACCGTAAGCATTTTACAAAACTCTCAAACGACATGGTGATGCGATAAAGTAGACGACGTCTTAGACAGTGTCCGCATTTAGTTGGTCGTCTAATTTAAGCTGCCCGTATTCTTGATCAGCGTTCCGAAAGCGTCAACACACACCGCCTTGAGGGACTGTTGCATTAACTCTCGTTGTCGGCCAGATTTTGGCTTTTGAGGTTGAGCATGCCGCGCCAATCACCGTTCAAACATCATCGCTTTCCACGTGATATCATTCTCTGTGCCGTCCGGTGGTATCTGCGATATCCGCTGTCTTATCAGGATGTCGTCGATCTTCTGGCAGAGCGCGACATCACGGTTGATCGCTCTACGGTATATCGCTGGGTCCAGAAGTTCGCCCCAGAACTGACCAAACGCACCGAGGGGCATCTTCGCCGCGCAAGCGTCGACTGGCATGTCGATGAAACCTATATCCGTGTCGGCGGAAAGTGGCGCTACTTCTGGCGTGCCGTCGGTGCCAACGGACAGATGGTCGATTTCCGCCTCACCGCGCGCCGAGATGCGAAGGCGGCTAAATCCTTTCTCAACAAGGCGATCGAGCGTGTCCGTCTGCATCGGCCTGTTACGATCTGTACCGACAAGGCGCAGGCCTACGC
>NZ_JBDVLG010000037.1:0-30611 GCF_039970775.1 Roseobacter sp. | reverse complement strand
AATCGATGCGCCATGCAGTGATCAGTTTATGAGCATGTCGCAGGCTGCCGAACAGGTGCTCATTGAGGCATTCATCTCTCATACGGCCATTGAAGCTTTCCACGAACCCATTCTGCATTGGCCTGCCAGGCGCGATGTAGTACCCGTCGAGCTTACGCTCGTCTTGCCGCTTCAGGATCGCATTTGAGGTCAGTTCGGTTCCGTTGTCGCTGACCATCATGCAAGGGTATCCGCATTGAGGCGATCAAATCCAGTTCACGCGCAACACGGTCACCAGACAGAGACGTATCGACGACGGCGGCCAGACACTCCCGACTGAAGTCACCAATCACGTTCAGGATGCGGAACCTGCGGCCACAGGACAGGCTGTCAGACACGAAGTCCAGCGACCACCGCTGGTTTGGCCCCTGCGGGATCGGCCTCTCTCAGGATCGTGCTTTGCATGGCCCTGACGGGCAATGATTGGCGCTCTGGTGCCCACTGCGCGTTTGCGGCCGCCGCGCTTACGGACTGTTAACCCTTCTTCGCGGTAGATCCGATACAGCTTCTTCTAATTGACCTGCCAGCCCTCACGCTTGAGCAAAATGTGCAGCCGACGATATCCAAAGCGTCGTCGTTCAGACGACAGCTCCTTTAATCGCCCTCGCAGATCAGCATCTCTTGGCCGCTTCGACGTGCGCCGATAGACACGCGGATCGATCCCAGCCAAGGCGCAAGCACGTTTTTCAGTCATGGCCCAGCTCGCAGCTTTGCGTCGCGCACCGGGCCTCAAAAATTTTTCCCAGCATCTCCTTGAGCGTCGAAACGTCCATCATCTGCTCAGCCAGCAACTTCTTGTGTTTGGAATTATCAGCTTTCGGGGCTTTTATCTTCTTCACGTCAGGCACTTCCATACCGCCAAACTTGGACCGCCATTTATAAAACGCTGCATCGTTGACACCGCACTTACGGCACAGCTCCTTTGCGCCAAGCCCAGCCTGATGCTCTTTCAATATCCCGATTATCTGCTCTTTGCTGAAACGGCTTCTCTTCATCGTCTGTCTCCTTGTTGGAGAACAGGCTAACTCAAAACACCGGACTGTTCAGGGGAGCAGGTCAGATAAGATGGACCAGAAATCCTCCCTTATTCAAATCCTCAAATCTGTCCCGTAGGTGCTGACGTCAGACACCCCCAGATGCACAAACACCAGTTGCGCAAAGCTATACCCCCCTCACAGCATAAGACAAAATTCAGACGGCAGAATCTGAATTGAGACTCTTGTTTGGGGGATACACCCGGCATCCCCCAAACTCCCTAGGTCAATACCAACCGTTAGAAATGCGCCGACAACGTCCCAGCCGGTTTTTCCAAGGGCGGCGCAAACTTCGTCAGGTCGATCCCTTCAACGGCGGTTTTGTATTCCTCCAAGGTCGGCGTCCGCCCTAGAATTGCGGACAACACGACAACCGGTGTGGAGGCCAAAAGAGACTCGCCCGTTTTACCGTCTGCGTCTTCAACGACCCGTCCTTTGAACAATCGTGTAGACGTCGCAAGGACCGTATCCCCCTTTGCCGCCTTCTCTTGGTTGCCCATGCACAGGTTGCACCCCGGACGTTCGAGGTAAAGGATATTTTCATACTCCGTACGCGCGGTGTTTTTCGGCGCCGTATCATCAAATTCAAAACCAGAGTATTTTTGCAAGACAGCCCAATCGCCCTCTTCCTTCAGCTCGTCGATGATATTGTAGGTTGGCGCCGCCACGACCAAGGGAGCATTAAACGCGACTTCACCGTAAGTGCTTTCAAGGTTGCGCAGCATTTGCGCCACGATTTTCACATCGCCCTTGTGCACCATACAAGAGCCTACAAAACCAAGATCAACCTTCTTTTCCGCGCCATAATGCGAAATTGGCCGGATCGTATCATGCGTATAGCGCTTTGAAACATCTGCATTGTTCACATCAGGGTCCGCGATCATCGGCTCGATGATGGCATCTAGATCGACCACAACCTCGGCAAAATACTTGGCATTTGCATCAGGGGTTAATGCCGGTTTCGTCCCCGATTTGATTTCAGAAATCCGTTTGTCCGCGATGGCAATAAGACCCGCCAACATCTTGGCCGAATTGTCCATTCCCTTGTCGATCATGATCTGAATCCGCGCCTTGGCAATCTCAAGCGAGCCAACGAGCGTGTCGTCTTCCGAAATACAGATCGACGCTTTGGCCTTCATCTCGGCCGACCAGTCGGTAAAGGTAAACGCCTGATCCGCGAGCAACGTACCGATATGCACTTCGATCACGCGCCCCTGAAAGACGTTATCCCCGAACTGTTGCAACATCTGCGCCTGCGTCGCATGCACCACATCGCGAAAATCCATGTGGTCGGCCATCGCACCCTTGAAGGTCACCTTGACCGTTTCCGGGATTGGCATCGTTGCCTCCCCGGTTGCAAGAGCCAGCGCAACTGTGCCGGAATCTGCACCGAACGCCACGCCTTTCGACATGCGCGTATGGCTGTCGCCCCCGATGATAATCGCCCAGTCGTCGACAGTGATATCATTGAGTACTTTGTGGATGACGTCCGTCATCGAATGATAAACGTCCTTTGGGTCTCGGGCCGTGATCAAGCCGAATTTATGCATGAATGCCATCAATTTCGGGGTGTTCGCCTGTGCTTTTAGGTCCCAAACTGACGCGGTATGACAACCCGATTGATAGGCGCCATCCACGGTTGGTGACAGGGTCATCGCGGCCATCGCTTCGAGCTCTTGCGAGGTCATCAACCCGGTCGTGTCTTGCGAACCGACGATATTAACGGACACCCGCGCATCCGACCCGGCGTGCAATATCGTGCCCGGCTCCACACCAACGGCATTTGCGTTAAAGATCTTTTCGACCGCCGTCAGCCCTTGGCCAGCATGCGAGATCTCCTTGGAAGGTGCAAAGGCAGATTTCAACGGAATGCCCAGCGTTTCACAGGCGACACTTTGCAATTTCTTACCAAAGACAATCGCGTAGGATCCACCCGCCTTCATGAATTCCACTTTTTGTGGCGTGAAGGACGACGACATATCTACCAGCTCTTTCGCGCCAGTTTCGTCAAAGAGCTTTTTATCCTTGGTGTTGATGGTCAAAACCGTGCCCGTTTCGACAGAATATTTCTGTTCGAGGATCGGATTACCGTCATTGTTGATGATCGGGTTGCCGTCTGAACCAACCTTTTTCACCCAGTTTTTAAGGTCGACACCGATACCACCCGTCACCCCAACAGTTGTCAGAAAGATCGGCGAAATCCCGTTTGTGCCCGCAACGACAGGCGCAAAATTCACGAAAGGTACATACGGGCTGGCTTGTTTGCCCGTCCAGAGCGCCACGTTATTGACGCCAGACATCCGCGAAGATCCGACACCCATTGTGCCTTTTTCCGCGATCAACATCACACGTTTGTCCGGGTGCTGTTGTTGCAACGCTTGAATTTCCTGCTGCGCTTCGGGCGAAATCATGCATTTTCCGTGCAGTTCCCGGTCAGACCGCGAGTGCGCCTGATTGCCAGGAGACAGAAGATCCGTCGAAATATCACCTTCAGCGGCAATATACGTGACAACCTGAATGCTATCCTCAATCTCGGGCAGTTTGGTGAAAAATTCTGCGTCAGCATAGCTTTTCAGGATATCCGCCGCGACTGGGTTACCTGCCTCATGGGCAGCCTTTAGGCGGGCGGTGTCGGCGTCGTACAAAAACACCTGCGTTTTCAGAACTTCAGCGGCTTGCGTGGCGATCTCTTGATCATCGCCCAACGCCAAATCCAACAAAACCTCAACCGACGGGCCACCCTTCATGTGAGACAACAGCTCAAACGCGAATGCGACAGAAATATCCGACACATCAACATCACCCAGAACGATCTCTTTCAAAAACGCCGCCTTAACGCCCGCGGCACGCGTTGTACCCGGCAGCGTATTATAGATAAAAAAGTTCACAGACTCTGCATGATGCGGGTGCTGTGGGTCTTTGATCTGGGCTACGATTTCACGCGTGAGCGCGTCATCATCAATGGGCTTAGGATGCAGCCCTTGTGTTTTGCGTGTTTCGATTTCTTCGAGGTAGGCTGCATAAAGGCTCATAGCGATCCCAAACGTTAATTGTTTATGTGGCGTGGAGGTCAAGACCACTGCGCCTGACCACCCTCTGACTTATTTGTATACCGCGGTATACAAATTCAATATAAACTGCAAGCCGTATAGATATGACAACTTGCCTCGCATTTGAAAGGTGCCCGCCCTTGGCAGCCACACAAAGGACGGTGTGCCACAGCAATCATTTCCATGTCCCTAAAATATCCAAAATACAGCGCAAGCGATCAATGGTTGTGCATAAGACAACCCACATGCACGACCAACGTGGGTAACGTAGCCTGAAAACGGATATGGTCGGTGGCTTACCGCCCCTTCCAAACAGGGTCGCGTTTTTCGGCAAACGCGCGGGCACCCTCTTGTTGGTCCTCTGACGCATAAAGCGCATCCACGCTGGCCAACTGCCGCCCTGTAATCCGGTTCATCGCGTCCTGAAATTTGGCGTCTTCGGCATCGCGGACGATCTCTTTGATCGCCGCATAAACCAACGGCGGGCCACTTGCGATAAGCTCGGCCATAGCGCGCGCACGCGTCATCAAGTCAGCCGCCGGAACGATTTCGTTGACCAGCCCCCAACGGTGCGCTTCGTGAACATCAAACCAACGCCCCGTGATCAAAAGTTCCATCGCGATGTGATAGGGGATACGTTTGGGCAACTTGATCGACGCCGCATCCGCCACCGTGCCTGACCGGATTTCTGGCAAGGCGAATGTCGCATGATCCGCCGCAAGAATAATATCTGCGCTAAGTGCCAATTCCAGCCC
The DNA here is from genome assembly GCF_039970775.1 of Roseobacter sp. Taxonomy (GTDB): domain Bacteria; phylum Pseudomonadota; class Alphaproteobacteria; order Rhodobacterales; family Rhodobacteraceae; genus Roseobacter. The sequence goes on along the minus strand of NZ_JBDVLG010000037.1, from coordinate 25,733 downwards.
ACCACCGCAAGCGATGCCATTCACCGCCGCGATCACCGGTTTGTTCATACCGCGCAGCTCCTGAAGCCCGCCAAAGCCCCCCAAACCGTAGTCATCATCAACCGCGTCGCCCTGCGCCGCCGCCTTCAGATCCCAGCCGGGGCAAAAGAATTTCTCGCCGCCCCCTGTCAGAATTGCGACGCGCAACGCAGGATCGTCGCGAAATTCGGCAAAGACCTTCCCCATCTCACGGGACGTCTGCAGGTCAATCGCATTGGCCTTGGGCCGGTCCAGAGTGACCTCAAAGATAGCGCCGTTGCGTGTTGTTTTAATCGGGTTCATGGAGGGCTCCTCTAGGGGTATCTGTCTGACCAATTCGGATCAGTGCGTCAGCTGCGATAGCATGGGTGGTCGTGCATATCAGCGGGTTAATCTCAACTTCGGCGATCTGGCCCAAATGTGCCATCACACAGCTTTGCACGCCCATCACGGCGTCCACAATGGCGTCGATATGCGCTGCTGGCTGACCGCGAAACCCCACCAGCACTCGGTGGGTTTTCAGAGCCCCCAGCGCATCGCGCACATCGTGTCGCGTCACCGGCAACAATAGCGATACGCTGTCTTGCCAGATTTCCGTCAACACGCCACCCGTGGCCAAGGTCAACACATATCCGTGGGCTGCATCAATCGTTACTCCGACCAGCAATTCCGCGACACTGCCCTGCACCATCTCTTCGATCAGATATCCATTGGCCGACATGCTGCGCGCGGCGTCCTCTAGCGCATCATGCCCGAGCCCCAACCGCACGGCGCCTGCTTCTGACTTATGTGCAAAGCCTTGTCCTTTTAAGGCCAAAGGCGCCGTAAGACACACAGCCAAGACTGTCTCGGCCGCAGTATTGCAAACAACATGGTTGGGGATCTGTACGTTATGCACAGCCAACAAAGCCTTAGCTTCGGCTTCACTTAGCATCTGAACATACCGCGGCGTGCCAGCCACAAGCGGCGGTTCGGCATGGGGCTGCAGCTGGTGTGCGGCAACCTCGGCGGCGGCGATCGCTTCGCGCAGCCCACCAATGGGTACGACCCCTGCGGCCATCAATTCTGCCGCAACATCACAAGGCATCAGTTCTGGCAAGGTCGACACCACAGCAACAAGGCAATCGCCCCGCGCGCGCACCTGAATTGCGGCGTCGGTCGCACAGCGCCACTGGCCCGCGCCTGTATGGGGGTAATCCACGATGATCAACACCAACCCGATATGCGCCGCGGCCATTGGCACCCACGCGGCTGCCATCTTTTCGGCGTCCCCCCAAACATAGGTATGATAATCCAACGGGTTGGACAGCGCGACCTGCGGGCCCAGCGCATGGCGCAACGCCTGTGTCTGCCCCGACTTCAATGGGGGAAACGACAAACCCGTGCCCTTGACCGCATCCGCGATCAGGCTAGCTTCGCCTCCCGAACAACTGATACTGGCCAATGTCGGGCTGGCCAATCGACCAACGCAATGCAGCATCTTAAGGGTTTCGACAAACGTCGGCAAATCATGGACCCGCGCGATCCCCAAACGCGCCAGCAATGCTCCGGCGCCTGCATCACTGCCCGCAAGTGATGCGCTGTGCGACAATGCCGCCTGTTGTGCGTGTTCAGATGCGCCCACCTTCAGGGCAATCAACGGAATGCCGCGCGCCTTGGCCTTCATCGCCAATGCGTGCCATTCCGGCACCTGATCGAACCCCTCGATGTGCAACCCAATGGCGGTGACACGCGGATCATCCAGCAGGCTCGCGGCAATCTGCGCCTGTCGGGTCTGCGCCATATTCCCGCAGCACACAACAAAGGCGATCGGCAACCCGCGCCGTTGCATGGTCAGGTTCACCGCTATGTTAGAGCTTTGCGTCAAGATCGCCACGCCGCGATCAACCGGGCTGCACCCGTGCTGATCCGGCCACAACAACGCGCCGTCCAACGCATTGATAAACCCATAGCAATTGGGCCCCAGGATCGGCATGTCACCCGCCGCTGCAACCAAACGCGCCTGCAACGCCTTGGCCCCGGCATCTTCATTCGCGGCTTCGGAAAAGCCCGACGCAAAACAAACGGCTCCGCCTGCCCCCGCAAGCGACAACTGCGCGACGACATCGACAGTTGCCTGCCGGTTGACCCCGATAAACGTGGCATCCGGTGGCTGAGGTAAGTCCTCAACGCTGGCGACGGCAACAATGCCGTCCACCGGTGCGGGGTCTGGATGCACGCGCCAGATTGGCCCATTGAACCCCTGCGCACGGGCCGCACGCACGACGTTCGCACACCACGCGCCACCGCCCACAACCGCGATGGATCGCGGGTGTAAAAGGCGGGACAGATCGGCTGATTCATCTTCTGGTGCCATCTCAGGCCCCCAATGCGCGCAACAGATCCCGGCTAATAATATGGCGCTGGATCTCGCTTGTGCCGTCCCAGATCCGTTCAACGCGCGCGTCGCGCCAAAACCGTTCCAGCGGCAGATCATCCATCAGACCCATACCACCGTGCAGTTGGATCGCAGCATCCGTCACGCGGGCCAACATCTCTGACGCATAGAGCTTCGCGCTGGCGATTTCACGGTTCGCAGGCACCCCGCGATCCAACCTGTCGGCGCTGGCCAACGTCAGCAGATCAGCGGCATCGATCTCGGTGATCATATCCGCCAGCTGAAAGCTAACCCCCTGAAATTTACCGATAGGTTGCCCAAACTGTTGCCGGTCAGCGGCATAGCGCAACGCATAGTCAAACACCCGCCGCGCACGCCCGACGCTCATGGTCGCGACCGTGATCCGCGTGGCATAAAGCCAGGTGTTCATGACCTCAAATCCGCCATCCACCTCGCCCAAAACCTGCGCATCAGGCAGCCGGCAATCGTCAAATTCGAGGATCATATTTTTGTATCCGCGATGACTGACCGATCTATAACCATCTCGGATGGTAAAGCCCGGCGTGCCCCGATCTACCAGAAATGCAGTGATCCGTTTTTTGGGGCCTTTGTCGGTTTGATCCTCGCCTGTCGCGATGAAAACAATAACAAAATCTGCGTGATCTGCACCAGAAATGAAGTGTTTGGTGCCGTTGACCACCCAATCACCGCCATCGCGCCGAGCGGCACAGGTCATGCTGCGCACATCCGACCCCGCGCCCGGTTCGGTCATGGCCAGCGCATCCATACGGTCACCGCGGACGGCGGGCATCAGGTAACGTTCCACCTGCGCGCCTTCGCAGGCCATCAGGATATTTTGTGGGCGCCCAAAGAAGTGGTTCAACGCCATGGACCCACGGCCCAATTCGCGTTCGACCAGCGCAAATTCGAGGTGGTTCAACCCCGCCGCGCCAACAGATTCAGGGAAATTGCATGCGTAAAATCCCAACTCGATCGTCTTGCGTTTGATGTCCTGAGCAATTTCGGCAGGGACAGATCCGGTCTGTTCGACCAGTGTTTCATGGGGGTAGATCTCTTGTTCAACAAACTTGCGAACAGTATCTGCAATCATCTGATTTTCATCAGTCAAGCCATAGAGCATGGTGGTAAGTCCTGGAAAAGCGGCCAAAAAGACAAGCCCGCGCAAAGATGCATTATTTTGTTGATAACCACGATCCAAGGCACAAGGCGGTCGTGGAAAGACAGGTAAAACCCCACATTATGGGGGCAAAATACACCGCAACCTCGCAAAAAGATAAGTGCGGCGCGCGCGTTATCTGCGGGCTTTTAAGCGCCGCGTGCTTGTCCAACGTTTGAGATCATAGACCAAAGAGACCCGATCATCAGCTGGCATAGGTGCTGCCTTCTTCGTCCAAGATCGCCTTAAGTTCGGCCAAGTGCCGGGCATCCTGCTCTGGATAGGCTTCAAGTTCCTGCGCGGTCTTTTCCGCGATATCATCGGGCAATACCCGCAACGGCCGCCCCGTTTGTAGCGCCATGATATAGGTCATGCAGGCGCGTTCAAAATAATACAGCCGGTTGAACGTATCTGCGACGGTATCCCCCACCACCATGATCCCGTGATTGCCCATGACCATGACTTTCTTTTTGGGGTCGTCGAACAGGCGCGCACAGCGTTCGCCCTCTTCTTCAAAGGCCAAACCGCCGTAATTATCATCAACGACGACGCGATTAAAAAAAGTACAGCCATTTTGATCAACCGGGGGCAGACGGCTGTCGGCCAACGCCGCAAGGGCGGTGGCATAAGGCGAATGCACATGCATCGCGCAGCGCGCGTGCGGGCAGTGCCGGTGCATCCCGCCATGCAACCCCCATGCTGTGGGGTCGGGCGCATCTGGGCCTTGCAATGTGTCAGAGTTGTTTGCATCCACGACGATCAGGTCCGACGCCTTTATCCGGGAAAAATGCACTTGGTTTGGGTTCATCAAAAACCGCGTGCCATCGTCGTTGATCGCGAGACTAAAGTGATTGGCGACCGCTTCGTGCATATTCAACCGTACCGTCCAACGAAACGCAGCGGCCAGATCAACACGGTCCTGCCAATGGTCCATATTGGGGCGAATATGTGAAACAGACATCGGGTGCTCCTGTTGGTCTGCGGGCATTGAACCATGTCAAAATGCGACTGGCCAGCAAAAACACGACAGCTACAGCGGACGGCTGGGCACCCACGCATACCCGTTGGGGCACAGGATGTAAGCCTCGCGCAGGCCGTGCGGTTTGTCTGTCGGGGGCTGCAAGACCATCGCGTCGGCCTCGTGGGCACGCACAACCGCGGCGTCGGGGTCTGTGTCATAGAGCCGGATTTCGATCCCACCCCCGCGCGGTGGGTTTTCCGGTAGCAAGCCCAGCAATGGATTGGCCCCGTATGTCGCGTCGCTGTGCAGCTGAAACACCTGCTCGCCATAGGTTACAATCGCAAAATCGACGCTCAGGCGATGCACCTGCATGACAAAAACGTCCTGTAAAAACGCGCTGGTTTTTTGCACATCGCCGACCAAAAGGTTCAAACCAATGCCACGCAAACTTTTGCCGAAATCCTCGGGCGATACTGTTTCGTAGTCCATTCCTGTCGCTCCCCGCTTGAACATCCTGAAAACCCATGGCACCGTGGGACATGACGCTTACATCTTTTCCAACATGGCCCCAATCCGCAGCGCAGCTTATTGCCGTTGCCACGGGCCGCGCACCCGCCGATATGGTGATACAGGGCGGCAAGTGGGTCAATGTCCACACCCGCGAAATCCTTGAAAACCACGACATCGCGATCGTTTCTGGCCGCATCGCTTGTGTGGTGCCGGATGCGTCCCATTCTGTCGGGCCCGACACGCAGATCATCGGCGCGCAGGGCCGCTTTATGGTTCCGGGCCTCTGCGACGGGCATATGCATATCGAAAGCGGCATGCTGACCCCGGCCGAATTTGCCCGCGCGGTGATCCCCCATGGGACCACGTCGATGTTCACCGACCCGCATGAAATCGCCAATGTGCTGGGCCTCGACGGTGTGCGCATGATGCATGACGAAGCGCTGCTGCAACCCATCAATATTTTCACACAGATGCCATCCTGCGCGCCCTCTGCACCGGGCATGGAAACCACCGGGTTCGAAATCTCGCCGCAAGACGTGGCCGAGGCGATGTCATGGCCGGGCATCATCGGGCTGGGTGAAATGATGAACTTCCCCGGCGTGTCCAACGCCGACCCCAAAATGCTGGCCGAAATCGCGGCAACGCAGGACGCGGGCAAAACCGTCGGCGGGCACTATGCCTCCCCCGATTTGGGCCCCGCCTTTGCGGGTTATGTGGCGGGCGGCCCGGCGGATGACCACGAGGGCACCTGCGAGGCTGATGCCATCGCGCGCATGCGGCAAGGGATGCGGTCGATGATCCGGCTGGGCTCGGCGTGGTATGACGTCGAAACCCAGATCACCGCGATCACGGAAAAGGGGCTCGACCCGCGCAATATGATCCTGTGCACCGATGATTGCCATTCGGGCACGCTGGTCAATGACGGCCATATGAACCGGGTCGTGCGTCATGCTATCGACTGCGGGTGTGATCCGCTGATCGCGCTGCAAATGGCCACGATCAATACCGCCACGCACTTTGGGCTGGAACGCGAGATTGGCTCGCTGACACCGGGGCGGCGCGCCGATGTGATCCTGACCTCAGACCTGAAAACCCTGCCCATCGAAACCGTGATCGCGCGGGGCCAGATTGTGGCTGAAAATGGCACCTGTGTGGTTGAATGCCCGCATTTCGACTGGCCCGACAGCGCGCGCCAGACGGTGCATATGGGCAAGACACTGGCCGCGGATGATTTCACCGTGCCCGCCCCGACGGGCGCCAATGCGGTGCGCGCCAATGTCATCGGCGTGGTGGAAAATCAGGCCCCGACCAAAGCCTTGCAATTTGAACTGCCGGTGACCGAAGGCCGCGTGCAAGCCACCGGTGATGTCTGCCAAATCGCGCTGGTCGAACGCCACCGCGCAACGGGTCAGGTGACCAATGCGTTCGTGTCGGGCTTTGGCTATGACGGGCCGATGGCCATGGCCTCGACCGTCGCGCACGACAGCCACCACATGATCGTTGTGGGCACCGATACCGCGCATATGGCGCTGGCCGCCAACCGGTTGGGCGATGTCGGCGGCGGTATCGTGATCTTCAAGGATGGCGTCGAACTGGCGTTGGTTGAGCTGCCGATTGCGGGCCTGATGTCAGATCAACCCGCCACACAGGTTGCCGCCAAAACCGAGCAGATGATGTCAGCGATGCGCGCCTGCGGGTGCACCCTGAACAATGCGTATATGCAACATTCACTGTTGGCATTGGTTGTTATCCCCGAATTGCGCATCTCGGACCTTGGCCTTGTAGATGTGCGTAAGTTTGAATTTATTCCAGTGATCGAGCCTATTTCATGACCAACATCCTAACCCCCGACGCCCCGGCCCCCCAAGAGTTTCGCGACCCAAAGGCCGCAGTGGCGCGCCTCGAAGAGCTTTACTCCCAAGCGACCGTATTTTTGTGCCAGAATTTCAGCACCGCCATCACCAAAGGCGCGCCCCCCGCGCGGATCCGGGCCTTTTACCCCGAGGTGTTGTTCAAAACGTCTAGCTACACGCAGGTGGACACGCGGCTTAGCTTTGGCCACGTTTCGGCCCCCGGCAGCTTTCGCGCCACAATCACCCGGCCCGATTTGTTTCGCAGCTATCTGACGCAGCAAATCGGCCTGCTGATCGAAAACCACGATCAACCCGTCACCATCGGGGCCTCTGCCACGCCGATGCCCGTGCATTTTGCTGTCGCGCATGAGGCAAATCTTACGGTTCCGCAGGATGGCGCCGCCGATTTCACCCTGCGCGATGTCTTTGACGTCCCCGACCTGACGACCACCAATGACGATATCGTAAACGGTACCTACGTGTCGCCCGATGGCATTGACCCTTTGGCCCCGTTCACAGCCCAGCGGGTGGATTATTCGCTGGCCCGGCTGTCGCATTATACCGCCACAGACGCCGCGCATTTCCAGAACCACGTGTTGTTTACAAACTACCAATTCTACGTGTCAGAATTCGAAAACTACGCGCGAGCGCAGCTGGATGACCCTGCGTCCGGGTACACCGCGTTTGTATCAACCGACAACGCGACCATCACAGCCGGGGATCAACCGTTGGACGCCCCCACCAAGACCCCGCAGATGCCGACCTACCATCTCAAACGCGCAGATGGGTCCGGCATTACGTTGGTCAACATTGGCGTAGGCCCGTCAAACGCCAAAACCGCCACCGATCATATCGCCGTGCTGCGGCCGCATGCGTGGTTGATGGTGGGGCATTGCGCCGGGCTGCGCAATTCGCAGGCCTTGGGGGATTTCGTCCTGGCGCATGGGTACCTGCGCGAAGACCACGTGTTGGATGCTGATCTGCCGCCGTGGGTGCCTATCCCCGCGCTGGCGGAAATTCAGATCGCGCTGGAACAGGCCGTGGCGCAGGTGACCAACCTTGAGGGGTACGAGCTAAAACGGATCATGCGCACAGGCACCGTCGCCAGCTATGACGACCGCAACTGGGAGTTGCGCGACCAATCCGGCCCGGTGCAACGCCTCAGCCAGTCGCGCGCCGTCGCATTGGATATGGAAAGCGCCACAATCGCGGCCAATGGATACCGGTTTCGTGTGCCCTATGGCACGTTGTTATGTGTGTCCGACAAGCCCTTGCATGGCGAATTAAAGCTACCCGGAATGGCATCCGATTTCTATAAAACACAAGTGGCGCGCCATTTGATGATCGGCATTCGTGCCATGGAACGCCTACGCAGCATGCCATTGGAACGCATCCACAGCCGCAAATTACGCTCCTTTGACGAGACAGCCTTCCTTTGAAGGACAAAAACCCAATAAAATAGGCAATTTCCACATATTTGTTCTTGCATTGCTCTACTAATCGTTGTGTTCATACACAACATCCGGGTAAATTTCGGACATGAGGCCCAACTCAACGGGCACCGAAGGAGAGCAAGAACATGGCGAAACCAATGACAAAGACCCAACTCGTCGCGGCACTGGCCGACGAAATGGGCGGTGACAAAAAATCCGCAGGCGCGGCCCTCGAGGCCGTTTGCAACCTGATCACCAAGGAAGTTTCCGGCGGTGGCGCAGTCACGTTGCCTGGCGTTGGCAAAATCTATTGCCGCGAGCGCCCCGAGCGTATGGTGCGCAACCCTGCCACCGGCGAACAGTTCAAGAAAGACGCGGACAAGGTGGTCAAAATGACCATCGCCAAAGCGCTCAAGGACAGCGTGAACGGCTAATAGCTGCGCATGCAAGACGGTTTGAGGGTCGCCTTCGAGCGGCCCTTTTTTATGGCCCTCTGTTTGGGTATCATATGCGCAAGGAGCACCCAACATGACGGAACTGACAGGCGGATGTGTGTGCGGCGCAGTGCGGTTTGTGGCGACGGGGCCGCCGCGCCGGGTTGGGGTGTGCCATTGTCTTGATTGTCGCAAGCACCACGGGGCAGTATTTTATGCTGCAGCGATCTATGCGCAGGCCGCTGTTGCGGTCACTGGCACGCCCGCACAATACGCAGGCCGGTTCTTTTGTGCGACCTGCGGGTCGTCGGTTTTTGCCCGCAGCGACGATGAAATCGAACTACATCTTGGCGCGCTCGACAGCCCGAACCAGCTGATGCCAACCTATGAAGGCTGGGTCACCCACCGCGAGACATGGTTGCCGCCGTTTACCGACATGGCACAACATAAATGCGGACGTCTGGCCGATGACGCCACCGACCCAGACGACAGCTAGACGGCATCGTACTGGCATCACTCCGCGGCCCCCTGACGCCCACCGCATGCAAGACCAACAAGTTGACTTGCCCTTGGTCGGCTTTTGGGAAATGGTCGCGATGACCCCAGACACACAGGACACAACATGGATATTCGCGCGATACTTGCGGGGCTTGCCTTTGCGTTGATGTGGTCCTCTGCCTTTACCTCGGCGCGGATCATCGTCGCGGATGCCTCGCCTTTGGCGGCTTTGACGTTGCGCTATCTGATATCGGGGTTAATCGGCGTGGCGATCGCCCGTGCCTTGGGGCAATCATGGCGGCTCACCCCCGCGCAATGGCGCGCCACGATCATGTTTGGCGTGCTCCAGAACACGCTGTATCTGGGGCTTAACTTTGTCGCGATGCAAACCGTCGAAGCATCGGTCGCTGTGATCATCGCGTCTGCCATGCCATTGTTGGTCGCATTGGCGGGGTGGTTGTTTTTGGGCGACCGTCTGGGCGTACTTAGCGTGGTGGGGCTGATCGCGGGGTTCACCGGGGTTGGCCTGATCATGAGCGCCCGGATCACCGGCGGCATCGACCTATACGGCGTGATGCTGTGCATCATTGGCCTGCTAGCGCTGACGTTTGCCACCCTGTCGGTCAGGGGCGCGACATCGGGCGGGAACTTCCTGATGATCGTCGGCTTACAGATGCTCGCGGGGTGTGCGGCACTGGCGGTGGCAACGGTTCTGTTTGAAACGCCACGCTTTACACCCAGCTGGCCGTTGGCCGCGGCCTTTGCCTACACCACCTTGGTGCCCGGCCTTGCCGCCACATTTGTGTGGTTCTGGCTGGTCAACCGCATCGGGGCGACGCGGGCGGCGACCTTTCATTTTCTCAACCCATTTCTGGGGGTGGCGATTGCCGCGTTGTTGCTGGGCGAAACCCTTGGCCCGCGTGATCTGTTGGGGGTTGCGATTATCGCGCTGGGTATTCTTGCGGTGCAACTGTCACGACATCAAAAAACATGACCCACCCCCTGCGCAGGAGACCGCGCCCGATTTACCAAGATCCGTGGGCACCCCCCTTTAACTCTCGCGGAATTGCCCCATCTAATGGATTAAGCGTTACAGGAGCATACCATGCCCAAATATGAAAAATCCGATGCCGCGATTGCACAGCTGTCGCCAGAAGAATACCGCGTGACCCAACAAAACGGGACAGAACGCGCCGGCACAGGCGCGCTTTTGGGCAATAAAGAACCCGGCATCTACGTTGATATCGTGTCCGGAGAGCCATTGTTTGCCTCTGCCGATAAATACGAAAGCGGCTGCGGCTGGCCCAGTTTCACCAAACCCATCGAACCTGCACATGTCGCCGAATTGCGCGATGGTACGATGGGCATGATCCGCACCGAGGTCCGGTCGGCGCATGGTGACAGCCATCTAGGTCATGTCTTTCCCGACGGGCCGCGTGATCGTGGCGGGCTGCGGTATTGCATCAATTCCGCCAGCTTGCGGTTCGTGCACCGCGACGACATGGTCGCCGAAGGCTACAGCGATTACATGGATCAGGTGGAGGATTTGGCATGAGCCATGAACGTGCAGTGTTGGCCGGTGGCTGTTTTTGGGGCATGCAAGACCTGATCCGCAAACGCCCAGGCATCGTTGCGACCCGCGTGGGGTACACGGGTGGTGATATCGCCGATGCGACCTATCGCAATCACGGCACCCACGCCGAGGGTATCGAGATCATCTTTGACCCGGCACAAACCAGCTTTCGCGAGCTGTTGGCGTTTTTCTTCCAGATCCACGACCCCACCACGGCCAATCGCCAAGGCAATGATGTTGGTCTCAGCTACCGGTCGGCGATTTATTATGTTGACGACGCACAGCACAAAATGGCGCTGCAAACCATCGCGGATGTCGAAGCGTCAGGGATCTGGCCCGGCAAGGTCGTGACCGAAGTGGAACCCGTGGGCGCATTTTGGCAAGCCGAACCAGAGCATCAAGACTACCTGGAACGCATTCCCAACGGCTACACCTGCCATTTCCCCCGTGCGGATTGGGTCCTGCCCACACAAGACACAACCGTCAAAGCCGCCGAATAACCCAAAGCGCGCTGTGCGTCAGACCGACAACAGCGCGCCTTTCGGTTGTATGCTGGGGTACGCCACCGGCAGCGTTGCGCGGTGTCCTATGTTGCGATCCGAGGGCGCCCGCTGGCCGTTACCGTAACGGTCGCTTCGACGAACACCTCACGTGTTTCCACCTGCGCCCGGCGGATATCGCAAGCGACCGTGATCTGCACCTTTTCGACCCCTGCTCTTGTTGCCGCATCTTGGGCGCGGTCCCGTAGGTTGGTTTCCAAGCACGAAAATGCGGCGGTTTCATCGTTGAAATCCATAGGCCCCGACGGCAAATGCACCCGGTACCGCCCTTCCGCCGGCGACGTGATATCGCCGTCTTGCCGCATCGTCACCCGGCCGACAACGGCGCCGATAGCGTTGGCAACATCGCCATGTTCGGGGAGGATCATCTGTGCCCCAACTGCCTGCCCCACCGCCGGGTAATAGCTGCGCGCCGACGCCCCCAACCCGATGACCGGCAAGTTCAACCCGGCAGAGACCCGCAAAACGCCACGGTGATTTGCCAACCCCGCCTGCATCAACGGATGCGCGGCCAACCCATCAACGTTGGGCCCAATATCGGCCGCATCTTCGGAAAGTGCTGCGTCCACAAGCGCGAGCGTGGTCTGCCGGGTCAGTTGATCAACGATCATCTGCGCCATCTGTTGGGCGGTCCCCGCCAAGCACTGCCCCGTCCCCTGCCGTTTGCGCGCAAAAAGCTGCAACGCTTTTTCCGCGGCAGGCGCATCCCACGCAGACACCCGCCCCAGAACGTGGCTGGCATCAGAGGCAGTTACCCCGCCCAACTGAACCGCGCCACGTTCGACCAGCCGGGCCAATGCGCCGTTCTCGATCCGGGCTTGCACGATGTTTGCCAACGGGTGCAGCGCGTCGCCCATTCGGTCCAACAATTGTATTTCTCGGTCGGTCAAGCCGTCGCGGCTCTGATCTGGCAGCCCGCGTACGAACCGCGCATCTTGCACATCCGGCACCGCCGACCGGAGCTGCCGATCAAGCGCGTCATGCACAATATCGGGCGCTTGGGTGGCCAATAACGACACCGGCAAAACCCGTTGCGGGCCAAGCGTTAACCGCCCCTGAAGGCCGGTTGCATCAAGGTGTACTTCGCTGTCCCCGCCCAGCCCACTGGTGCGCATCGCAACGGCTTCGACCATCGTGCGGTAAGGGCCAACCCGCGCCCCGTCTGCATCAATCGCTGGTTTGCCATCGCGCAACAGCGCAATGTCTGTCGTCGTGCCGCCGATATCGCCGACCATGGCGTCCTGCGCCCCCGTCAGCCACCGCGCCCCAACGATGGACGCCGCCGGACCGCTCAAGATCGTTTCGATGGGGCGCGCCCGCGCTTGGTCTGCCGAAATCAGCGCGCCGTCCCCCCGCACAACCATCATCGGCGCGGTTATCCCGATGCCTTGCAACACTGTTTCGGCGCGCCCGATCAGACGGTCGATCATTCCGATCAACCGGGCGTTCAACACCGCAGTCAACGCGCGTTTGGGGCCGTTTAGGCGTGATGAAAGCTGGTGCGACGCAGACACCGGTCGCCCGGTGATATCTGCGACAAGGGCCGCGGCGCGCAATTCATGCGCCGGGTTGCGGGTGGCGAACTGCGCGGCCACTGCGTAACCCGTCACCCCATCGCGGTAGGTTTCCAAAAAGTCCCGGATCGCGGTGTCGTCCAATGCGGTTGTCTCGGCGCCCGCATGGTCATGACCGCCTGCGCAGATCAAAAACGGGTCATCCTTTAGCGCTGCCGCGAGCCCGTGCGTTTCTAAATCGCGGGCCCGAAAGCCGATGTAGATCAACCCGACCCGGCCGCCTTGACCTTCGACCAGCGCGTTTGTCGCCAAGGTTGTCGAAAGCGATGCCAGCGCGATGTCACCTGGCGCCACGCCACCGGCCTGCAACACCGCGCGGACGGCGGTGCCTACACCGATGGCCAAATCTTCGCGGGTGGTCAGCGCCTTGGCCGACGCGATGACCTTGTCTTCGTCCTGCATCAGCACCGCATCGGTGTAGGTGCCACCGGTATCAACGCCCAAAAACATACTCATACGTATGCAATCCTTATCTCACTACAGACCCAGCACAACACGTCTGTCATCGCATGGACAACTGGCCAACCGCCCAGCGCGCGGCTTCGGCGACGGTTGGATCGGCATCTTCGACGAGCCCTGCAGCCAACGGTTTTAATTTGGCTTCACCCGAATTTCCGATCGCATAGAGCACGTTACGCACGAACCGGTCCCGCCCGATCCGTTTGACCGCAGACCCTGAAAACAAACTCCGAAATTCCGCGTCATCCAGCACGGCAAGCTCCGCCAAAGGGGGTTCAGACAATTCAGGCCGGGTCGTCAGACGCATATCCCGCGCAGCCACTGCGAATTTGTTCCATGGGCACGCCGCAAGACAATCATCGCACCCGTAGATATGATTTCCCATACGCTTTCGTATGTCTTCGGGTATGGAGCCTTTGTGTTCAATCGTCAGATAAGAAATACAGCGCCGCGCATCAAGCTGATACGGCGCAGGAAATGCATCCGTCGGGCAAACATCAAGGCAGGCGCGGCACGACCCACAATGGTCGACCTCTGCTGCATCCACGGGCAACTGTAGGGTGGTGAAAATTGCCCCCAGAAACACCCAGTTCCCCAATTCGCGGCTAACCAAATTGGTATGTTTGCCCTGCCACCCCAAACCCGCCGCCGCTGCAAGCGCTTTTTCGGGCACGGGCGCCGTGTCTACAAACACCTTCACCTCTGCAGGGCCGTCTGCTTCGGCCAACAGCCACCGAGCCAGCCGTTTCAGGCGTTTCTTGACCACGTCATGGTAGTCGCGCCCCTGCGCATAGACCGAAATCGCACCCCGATCTGGCCTGTCAAACACCGCGCGCGGATCATGCGTGGGCGTGTAGCTTTCCGCCAACATGATCACAGATTGTGCATCAGGCCACAGGGTTGCGGGATTGCTGCGCCAATGGGTCCGTTCGGCCATCCACGACATTTGGCCATGATAACCCGCATCCAGAAAAGACTGCAATCGTGCAGGCAAATCGGGCAGCGCATCTGGCCGACATATCCGACAGGCGACAAATCCTTCGATGTCGGCCTGCACAATCAGGCGTTCTTTCAGCTCAGCCATGGCAGGCGCCGCCTCAAAGGCAATGTCAGCGAATGTTTAAAAATCAAGGTCATTATAGTGGCGCGGCGGCGGAAAGCCCGGCACCTGATCTGCAAGGATAGACCGAAAGGCGGGGCGTGATTTGATTTTGGCGTACCAGTCTTTGACGGCGTCAGACCGGTTCCAATCCACATCAGAAATATAGTCTAGGGCGCTCAGATGCGCGGCGGCTGCAAAATCAGCCAACGTCATGGCATCGCCCGCCAACCACCGCCGATGATCCAACAGCCACGTCATATAATCAAGGTGATATTTGATGGCTTTGGCACCCGCCTTGACGTTGCCGCTGTCTGGATAACCCTGCCCCATCACCTTTTTATTGACCCGCTCGTACAGCAGCTTGGACGTCACTTCGTGGTGGAATTTGTCGTCAAACCAGCTGATCAAACGACGTACTTCTAACTTGGCGATCGCGTCGGTTGGCATCAGGGTGGGATCAGGCCGCGTCTCTTCGATGTATTCGCAGATCGCGGCGCTTTCGGTCATCGTGATACCATCCAGCCGCAAGACGGGGACTTTACCTGCGGGGTTGCGGCGCATGAAATCGGGATCTTGCTCCCAATATTTTTCCTCAACCAGCTCAACCTCAATCTTTTTCTCGGCAAGGCTCAAACGCACTTTGCGACAGAATGGGGACAAAGGAACATGGAAAAGACGTGCCATCAGCGGATCCGGTGAAATGAAACTATGCCTTCAATGCCCGCTACAGACATCAGTTTCAACTCTCGAAACACGCAGATCGACCATCTTTGCTGATTGTTGCTGCCCCGTCGCGGACCGACCGCGCGCGTTTCACCACAAAATCGGATGGTTTACTGGCGGATCGTGATTTGGGGCTGGGCAGGATCGCCGCAAGCCGCGCCGCCTGCCGGTCAGACAATGCATCTGGTGCGACGCCAAAATAATGATCTGCGGCGGCTTTCACACCAAAGACGCCCGCGTCAAATTCGGCGACATTCAGGTACACTTCGATGATCCGCTCTTTGGGCCAGAGCAGTTCTAAAACCGGGGTCAACACCGCCTCTAACGCTTTGCGTGTGTAGGTTCGCCCATGCCACAGGTACACGTTTTTGACGGTTTGTTGGCTGATCGTCGATGCGCCACGGGTGCCGCCATCGGCAATCGCGTCCTTGATCGCGACCAGATCAAACCCCCAATGCAAGCAAAAATTCGCGTCTTCGGCGGCCACCACAGACCGCGCCATTGCCGGCGCGATATCAGCCAAAGCGACCCATTCGTAATTTACATTACCCAAACGGCGTTTTTCGGCAAACATATACGGGGTCGTCGGAGGATTCAGCACGCGCCCCAACATGATCAGCGCAAAGACCAGCCCCACAACACCAAGCAATCCGCGCAACAACCATCGTCGCAGGGTTGCGCGCCAAGCGGGGCGCGCCGTCTTGGCCTTGGTCCTGCTGCTCTTTGCCATGGTTCAGCTATATGCCGCCAGAGCCCACGGAGCAACAGGACAAGGTCAAACGTGCCGTCACTCGGCCGGTAGAGCCGTGTCTTCCAGCATCAAGGGAGCGGGCAAATGCACCAACATCTCCTTTGGGCAGACCTGCAAGAAATTGTGTTTCTCACTGTCCCAATGTTGCAAGATATCGGCCGTGCGACGGCTGCCTGTCTCGCTTAGGTGCATCTCGAGCAGTTCTTCGAGTTGGCCCAACCAGTGATCAACTGCGACCGGGCAGGTCACCAATGTTTCCATGTTCATCAATGCAGGTGCTTTGCCTTCGGGATCGTATAGATACGCCATCCCGCCGGTCATGCCCGCGCCAAAGTTCGCACCGATATCCCCAAGGATCACCGCGACACCGCCGGTCATGTATTCACACCCGTTGGAACCGCACCCCTCGATCACCACCTTGGCGCCCGAGTTACGCACCGCAAACCGTTCGCCCGCGCGACCTGCCGCAAAGAGGTACCCTTCGGTCGCACCATACAGCACCGTATTGCCGATGATGGTGTTTTTCGCGGCCTCAATCGGTGACGCCATTGGCGGACGCACGACAATCATACCCCCCGAAAGGCCCTTGCCGACATAGTCGTTTGCATCGCCCGATACCTCAAGCTTCAGACCAGGTGCTGCGAAAGCCCCCAACGACTGCCCCGCAGACCCACTAAGTTTGACGGTCAGATGGTCGGGTTGCAGCGTGTTGCGCATGCCAAACTGCTTGACGATATGGCTCGAGGTACGCGTACCAACGGTCCGATGTGTGTTCTGAACAGCATAGGACAGCTGCATTTTCTCGCCGTCTTTCAAGAACCGCGCGGCATCGCGCACGATCTCGGCATCCAGCGTATCAGGCACCACATTGCGGGATTTGGCCCGGTCATAAACGATGTCTGCCGCGCCATCCACGGTGATCAAAAGCGGGTTGAGATCCAGATCATCCAAATGCGCAGACCCACGCGACACCTGCGCCAATAAATCCGCGCGCCCGATCACATCGTCGAGGCTACGCGCGCCGATAGACGCCAGAATTTCACGCACTTCGGTGGCGTAAAACGTGATCAGGTTCACGACCTTATCCGCGTTGCCGGTAAATTTACCGCGCAGGCTTTCATCCTGCGTGCACACACCAACGGGGCATGTGTTGGACTGGCACTGGCGCACCATAATGCACCCCATCGCGATCAACGCCGCGGTACCGATGCCGTATTCTTCGGCGCCAAGCATCGCTGCCATCACGATATCGCGCCCGGTCCGCAGGCCGCCATCGGTCCGCAGGGTCACCCGGTCGCGCAGGTTGTTCATGCTGAGCACTTGGTGCGCTTCGGTCAGGCCCATTTCCCACGGCAGCCCGGCGTATTTGATCGACGTTGCAGGCGATGCACCCGTGCCGCCATTGTGCCCCGAAATCAGAATGATATCGGCCTTGGCCTTGGCCACACCGGCCGCAATGGTCCCCACGCCCGACGACGCAACCAACTTTACGGTCACTTTACAGCGCGGGTTGATCTGTTTGAGATCGTAGATCAGCTGTGCCAAGTCTTCGATCGAATAGATATCGTGGTGCGGCGGTGGCGAAATCAACGTCACGCCTTTGGTGGAATGCCGCAACCGCGCGATCAGGTCGGTGACCTTCATGCCTGGAAGCTGCCCACCTTCACCGGGTTTTGCCCCCTGCGCGACCTTGATTTCCAGCTCTTCGCATTGATTCAGATATTCCGCAGTGACGCCAAAGCGCCCCGATGCAACCTGTTTGATCTTGGCAGACGGGTTATCGCCATTGGCTTCGGGCACGAAATGCGCCGGATCTTCGCCGCCCTCGCCGCTGTCGGATTTTGCACCGATGCGGTTCATCGCGACGTTCAACGTTTTGTGCGCCTCAGGCGACAAGGCCCCCAACGACATACCCGGTGTGACAAACCGTTTACGGATAGACGTGATGCTTTCTACGTCCTCGATCGGGATCGATTTACCCAAAGGTTTGATATCTAAAAGATCCCGTAGATGGATCGGTGGATTACTCTGCATCTTGGCCGAATATTGTTTCCACATCTCATAAGAGGCGCGGTTACAGGCCGTCTGCATCATATGCATTGAGGTCGCTTCCCACGCGTGGGTTTCACCCGATTTGCGGGATTTATAGAACCCCCCGATCGGCAGCACCGACGCCGTGCCGGCCCAAGCCTTGGCGTGCACCTCTTCGGCTTTGCGTTGGATGCCGCTGACACCAATGCCCGAAATCCGGCTGGTCATACCGGGGAAATATTCGGCACACATCGCACGCGACAGGCCCACCGCTTCGAAGTTCAGCCCGCCCCGGTAGGACGAGATGACCGAGATCCCCATCTTGGCCATGATCTTGAGCAGCCCTTGATCAATCGCGATCCGGTAGCGGTCAATCGCTTGGGTCAGGGTCATGTCCAACAAGCCACGTTCGATCCGATCTGCCAAGGAATCTTCGGCCAGATAGGCGTTGACGGTGGTCGCGCCCGACCCGATCAGCACGGCAAAATAATGCGGGTCTACACATTCTGCAGACCGCACATTCATCGACGTGAACGTGCGCAACCCTTTACGCACAAGATGGCTGTGCACGGCTGATGTCGCCAAGATCATCGGCATCGCGATGTTGTCGGCATCCGCCATCTGATCCGTCAGGATGATATGGCCCGCCCCAGAACGCACCGCGTCCTCGGCTTCAGCACGAATGCTTTCCAACGCTTGGCTGAGGGTGCCTTTACCCGGCGCAAAGGTGCACCCAATGGTCACGACGTTTGCGTTGAAGTGTTCGATCAAGGCATCAAATTGCGCGTTGCCCAAAAACGGGCTGTCGAGTGTGAAAATTTCGGTCTGGCTGCTGTCTTCGTCCAGCACGTTTTTCAGGTTACCAAACCGCGTTTTCAGGCTCATCACTCTGAATTCGCGCAAACTGTCGATCGGTGGGTTTGTCACCTGGCTGAAATTTTGGCGGAAGAAATGGCTGAGCGGACGGTACTGCCCCGACAACACGGCAGACGGCGTATCGTCGCCCATAGAGGCCAGTGTTTCTTTGGCGTCCTCGGCCATCGGCGCGAGAATTTGCTCCAACTCTTCAATGGTATAGCCTGCAGCGACCTGACGGCGACGCAGATCTGCACCGGTATACAGCGGACGTTCCTGAACGTCATCCAGCGCCTCTTCGAGGTCGTTTATCTTGCCGACCCAATCCCCAAAAGGTTGGCTACCGGCCAGCGCGTTTTTGATCTCTTCGTCATGGAACAGCTTGCCTTCGGCCATATCAACCGCCAGCAACTGACCTGGCCCCAAGGCGCCTTTTTCGATCACAGATGCTTCATTCAGCGGGACCATGCCTGTTTCAGACCCCGCGATCACCATGCCGTCGTTGGTCACCACATAGCGCATCGGGCGCAGGCCGTTCCGGTCCAAACCGGCACAGACCCAACGGCCATCGGTCATCGCCAACGCGGCGGGGCCATCCCACGGTTCCATCACCGAATTGCAGTACGAATACATATCGCGCCAGCTTTGCGGCAGTTCGACCGCCTGCTTGGACCAGCTTTCAGGCACCAACATTGTTTTGGCCATCGGCGCATTCCGCCCCGCGCGCACCAGAACTTCGAACACCGCGTCTAATGCGGCGCTGTCGCTGGACCCCGATGCAACGATCGGTTTGATATCTTCGGCCATCTCGCCGAAGGCACCAGACGCCATGCGGATCTCATGGCTTTTCATCCAGTTCAGGTTGCCCTTGAGGGTGTTGATCTCGCCGTTATGCGCCAACATGCGGAACGGCTGGGCCAACCACCACTGCGGAAAAGTGTTGGTGGAATAGCGTTGGTGATAGATCGCAAAGGCGCTCTCGAACCGTTCATCCATGAGGTCGGGGTAGAATTCGGCGACCTGTTCGGCCAGCATCATACCTTTGTAGATGATCGACCGGCACGACATCGACGCGATGTACAATGTCGGCACCTGCGCGGCCAAGGCCGCCTTTTCAATACGCCGGCGTATGACATACAGCTCGCGCTCAAAGGTGTCTTCGTCCACACCCTTGGCGTTGGAAATCAAGATCTGTTCGATCTCAGGCCGGGTCGCATTGGCCTTGTCACCCAGACACGAAATATCGACAGGCACGTGCCGCCAGCCGTAAATGTAGTAGCCCATGCGCAAAACTTCGGTTTCCACGATGGTCCGGCAGGTCTCTTGCGCGCCGAAATCGGTGCGGGGCAAAAACACCTGACCCACCGCGATCATCTCGTCCGTGCGCGGGTCATGACCGGTGCGTTTGACCTGATCGTAAAAGAACTTCTCGGGGATTTGCACGTGTATGCCCGCGCCATCGCCGGTTTTGCCGTCGGCATCAACCGCGCCGCGATGCCAGATCGCCTTGAGCGCCTTGATCCCGTTTTCAACAACACCGCGGCTTTTGGTGCCATCCACCGAAACGACCAGCCCGACGCCACAAGACGCATGCTCCTCCGCTTCGGAATACAGGCCGTTTTCGGCCATATGGGCGCGTTTGGCTTCTTCACGTGCCACCCAGGCTTCATCATATTTGGTCATTGGGCGTCTCCTTCATCCGCGAACAACGCTATTGTCTCATCTGTGCTCAACCGCCGGTGATCCCCGGCCAGAGCGTACCCTTGCGGACATTTGTCCGCGAAAAATTCCAGTGCCATACGGCCGTCGCCGGCCTCTTTAAACAGCCCCGCCGCCGGGTGGCGCATCCCGTCCTCGCGCGTGCCGTACCAAAGGGTCGACCCGCAGACGCCGCAAAACCCACGTTCGGCCCAGTCTGACGACGCATAGCTTTGCGCAGGGCCGTCGACCTGCAACGTCCCCGGCACCGTATCGACCGAAATGAACATACCGCTGGTGTGCTGGCGGCACATATCACAGTGGCAGGCCTGCAGGCTCGCGCTCTGCATCTGGACGGTCAGGCGCACGGCCCCGCAGAGGCAGCGCCCGTGTAGGGTGCGGGGCGTGTTATCCATGGCTCAGCTCGAGGCTGGCGACGATGACACGGGTGCAAAGTACAGTCTGGCCAAAGAGGGGCATGGGTGCTGTCCTTAATAAAATCCAAGCATCACATCAGTCTACGCAGGCAATATTATTCCGCGGCCAATGCCGCCGTGTCGCCCAAACGTTTCAGGATCGCGTCGGCGCAATCGCGGCCGTCGCGAATCGCCCAGACCACCAGGCTCGCACCGCGCACGATGTCGCCAACGGCATAAACGCCATCAAGGTCCGTCGCGCCGGTGGTGAATTCGGCCTTGACCGTGCCCCACCGTGTGACGGGCAATTCTGGCTGGTCCCACAAAACAGGCAATGCTTCGGGCTCAAACCCCAGTGCCATGATCACCAGATCGGCGTCTTCGACGTAGTCCGCGCCCTCGATCACCTCGGGGGCCTGTCTGCCGGTGGCATCGGGGGCACCCAACCGCATTTTCTGGACCATCACGCCCGTGATCGGATCGCCAACGAAACCTTTGGGTGCAGAAAGCCATTCAAAAACAACGCCTTCCTCTTCGGCGTTTTGCACTTCACGCTGCGACCCTGGCATGTTCGCCCGGTCTCGCCGGTACAAGCATTTCACCGACGTAGCGCCCTGCCGTATCGACGTGCGCACACAATCCATCGCCGTGTCGCCACCGCCGATCACCACAACGCGCTTGCCTTCGGCATTGAGCGCACCGCTGTCAAATTCAGCCACCGCATCGCCAAAGCTCTTCCGGTTGCTTGCCGTCAGGAAGTCCAACGCACGCACCAGCCCCGCGCCGCCAACACCGGGGGCCTCAAAGTCGCGGGACTTGTAAACGCCGGTCGCGATAATCACCGCGTCATGTTTGGCCCGAAGATCCGCAAAACTGATATCTTCGCCGACAGTTGTATTCAGCTCAAACGTCACGCCGCCTTGCGCCAACTGGTCGTTGCGGCGCATCACCACGTCTTTCTCCAGCTTGAACCCCGGGATGCCGTAGGTCAGCAACCCGCCCGCACGGTCGTAGCGGTCATAGACGGTCACCTGAACACCGGCGCGACGCAAAACATCAGCGGCTGCAAGCCCCCCCGGCCCGGCGCCAATAATACCCACGGATTCAGCGCGCTCTTGTGTTGGTGAGATCGGCAGAACCCAGCCGTTATCCCAAGCGGTGTCGGTCACGTATTTTTCCACGGCGCCGATCGTCACGGTACCATGCCCGGATTGTTCGATCACGCAATTGCCTTCGCACAAACGATCTTGGGGGCAGATGCGGCCACAAATCTCGGGGAAGGTGTTGGTGGCCTGGCTGACCTCGTAGGCTTCCTGAAGGCGCCCTTCGGCGGTCAACTTTAACCAGTCGGGGATGTTGTTGTGCAGCGGGCAGTGGCTTTGGCAATACGGCACACCACACTGGCTGCAACGGCTCGATTGCTCTTGCGCCTTGGCTTCGGCATATTCCGCATAGATCTCTTTGAAATCCGCGCGGCGCAGGTCGGGCACGCGCTTTTCCGGCATATCCCGTGCGACATTCACGAATTTTAACATAGGTTGCTGCGCCATCACTCGCTTCCTCCACCAATCTTCAGGAAGTGTGGGCATAAACGAATTGAAATCGGAAATAAAGTCACTAATGCTGACCTTTATGTATTTAATTCTGGTGAATTCTTGGGTTTTGGCGATAATTTCAAAAATTAAAGGTCCAAATCGGACTTAACTTCATCCTTCCCATTTGATTCCTGCACTTTATACCAACAATGACCCCAAATCTCGGACCCCCCCTTATGACGCTTCTCTCACTCCTCATTGTTGCCGCGATTCAAGGGCTCACCGAATTCCTGCCCGTTAGCTCTTCGGGACACCTTATCCTACTGCCCAGCCTGACCGGCGGCCCGGACCAAGGGCTGGCCATCGATGTTGCGGTGCATGTCGGCACGCTGTTTGCGGTCGTTCTCTACTTTTGGGCGGACGTAAAAGTGGCGCTTTTGGGCACCCTGCGCCTGATGCACGGACGGGTGGACACGCCCGGTGCATTTCTGGCGCTTGGCCTCGGCATCGCAACCATTCCCGTGGTGATCGCCGGCGCGGCCATCAAGCTCACCGGCCTTGATGATATGATGCGCTCCGTTGCGGTTATTGGATGGACGATGCTCGGTTTTGGGATCGTCCTTTATTGGGCCGACAAAACGGGCGCACACGACCGCGAAGCGACAGAATGGCGCCTAAAGGACGCCATTGTTATGGGTTTGGCTCAAATGTTGGCATTAATCCCCGGCACATCCCGGTCCGGCATCACGATCACCGCGGCCCGCAAGCTCGGATATGACCGAGAAAGCGCAGCGAAACTGTCCATGCTCATGTCGATCCCCACAATCGCGGCCTCTGGCCTATTGCTGGGCGTCGATGTCGTCCAAGACGCGGACTGGGCTATTGCCCGCGCGGGCCTTATCGCCGCGAGCTTTGCGTTTCTCGCGGCGCTGCTTGCCCTTAGCCTCATGATGCGATTGCTGCGCAGCGTCAGTTTTACGCCATATGTGATCTACCGGGTGATCCTTGGCATTGGCTTGCTGATCTACGCCTACGCCTAGGTGCGTAGGTTTTTCGCGGAATCCTTGATCGCATCATACTGGCCCGATGGGCGGAACCGCCACAAATAATCTGGCAACACCGATTCCATCGAAATCGGCGATATACCAAGATCTGCAAACCCTTTGGCGTCTGGGCCAACAATGTTGTCCACAGACAAGCCACGCACTTGGTCGCGTGTGATCATGGAATTGGTCACCAAACCCAGCGTCATTTTCTGCAAAAGATCAAACCCAGACCCCATCATAGCCGCAGCAAAGAACGGGACATTCATCACCAGCCGCCGCCGATGGATAACGCTCAGCATCCCCCCCATCAGATCACGAAAGCTCGCAACATCCGGGCCGCCTAGCTCGTAGATACCGGGCGCCACATCGCCGGTCAGCGCCTGTTCGGCAGCGCGAGCGACATCGTCAACATAGACAGGCTGGAAAAGGGTCTGCGCCCCAACAACAGGCAGCACAGGGCCCAGACGGGTCATTGATGCGAACCGGTTGAAAAACTGATCTTCGGGGCCAAAAACGATAGAGGGGCGCAAAACTACGGCGTCGGGCATATGCGTTTGAACCGCTGCTTCGCCCGTCGCTTTGCTTCGCGCATAGTCGCTTTTTGCATCAGCATGCGCGCCGATCGCAGACACATGCACCAGCTGTTGAACATTTTCCGCGGCGGCCATCTGCGCGATCCGCGCGGCACCTTCCGCCTGCACGGCGTCAAACTGGTTTTTGCCGACTTCAGCAAGGATACCAACGCAATTCACCACGGCATCCGCCCCGGACAAAACGGCACGCACCGAGTCGTCGTCGCGTATATTGCACAGAACCGGTTCGACCTGTCCGACGACACCGTAAGGTTTTACAAAAATCGCTTCGTTCGGTCGACGCACCGCCACCCGAACACGCCACCCCGCCTTTGCCATCCTGCGCGCGACGTAACGCCCGACAAAGCCAGACCCCCCAAAAATCGTGACAAGTTTCGACATAAAGAGCCTCATTTCTCGCTATAGTATAGGATGTATCCTTGCACCCCCATCGAAACAAGGTGCAATTCATCGCAGATGTCAGGCCAAGACCCATCTGGCGCCAGATCAAGGCCTGCCCAGAATGCGCAGACTCATGTTAATTTCTGTTTGACACCCCTCCGACATCCGCTTAAACGCAGGCTTCATGACACCTGCCCAGGTGGCGGAATGGTAGACGCGCTAGCTTCAGGTGCTAGTGTCCGTATGGACGTGGAGGTTCGAGTCCTCTCCTGGGCACCATTTGTACTTTCGCACACAAATACCACCTAAGGCCCTGAAAGATAACGCGGTTTTTTGATGTTTAATAACCCTTTTCATGGCAAGGTGTTGTCACGTTAACGCCCTGTTGGTTGCTTACGGTAGTTTGGGTGGAACCGGGGTCGATGCGAATATCGACCATCAGCTACAAACGCCACCGCTTCCCGCCGCAGATCATCGCCCACGTTGTCTGGCTTTACGTTCGCTTCAATCTCAGTCTGCGTGAAGTCGAGTAAATGCTACTCGAGCGGGGTATCGACGTTTCATAAGAAACGATCCGACGTTGGACTCTAAAGTTCGGGCCACTAATCGCGCGACATCTTCGGCGTCGGCAACCTCGTCCAGGAGATGTTTAGCATTTGGATGAAGTTGTGGTGAAAATTTCGGGCAAGACGTGCTGGCTCTGGCGCGCAGTTGATCAGCATGGTGTTGTGCTGGAAGAAATTCTTCAATCAAGGCGTAACAAGCGGGCAGCAAAACGGCTGCTGGCCAGGTTGATCAAGCGCCATGGCCGGCCTAAAGGGATTCTCACGGACAAGCAGCGCTCTTACGGACCGGCCAAACGAAAGATCGCACCCGGACTGGAACACTGGTCGCACAAGGGGTTGAATAATCGCGCCGAGAACAGCCATTTGCCGTTTCGAAAACGGGAGCGAGCCATGCAAAGGTCTCGATCACTGGGTGGCTTGCAGCGTTTTGTATCTGTTCATTCGACAACCAGAAATTGCTTCTCCGTTCCATCCCACCACCGCGCCGATCTGACAATTCGTTGCCACCGACTGCAAGCCTTCGAAGCTTGGAAAGCAGCGACGCAAGTCGGCTGATTTTCCTCCGAAGCACCCAACTGTTGGCGATGCGGACTTAACGTGACAACACCG
>NZ_JBDVLG010000036.1:0-30673 GCF_039970775.1 Roseobacter sp. | reverse complement strand
AGGGCGTGTTCGATTACATCGAAGTGTTTTACAACTCGACACGCAAGCACGCCAGCAATGGCATGCTGTCGCCAGTTGACTATGAAATCGAACGAAGGAAAATGAACGAGGCAGGTGTCTAGGAAACTAGGGGCACCTTATTTCTGCTCTTCTAGGGGGCTTCAATTGGTTCACTTGACGCTTACGCTGGTATGAAATACACCCGGTTTTATTGAGCGGGCGTTGTGTAGTGGTAAGACCTTAGCCTTCCAAGCTAATGACGCGGGTTCGATTCCCGCCGCCCGCTCCACCCTTTCCCTTATACCGATGATAGGTGCCCTCAAAGGCGCGGCAAGTTGGCACCTCTTTTGCGCGATGACTTGACCCTCGCGGCATGGACGGCCATGAACGCTGTCACACGACGAAGGAAGAGACATGGCCGACGCAACGCCTCCGGTTCCGGGGCAGACAGAAGAACGCGCAAAATCCAAAAAACTGGGCGCATTGTCTGCGTTGATGCCGTTCATATGGCCATACCGGACTTTAATGTTTGCGGCCATCGCAGCGCTTGTCAGTACGGCGATCATATCACTGACCCTGCCGTTGGCCGTGCGCCGGGTGGTCGATAACTTTGACACCGAAAGCTCTCATATCCTCGATCAGTATTTTGCGGCGGCTTTGGGCATTGCGGCACTTTTGGCTGTCGGCACGGGGCTGCGATATATGCTGGTGACACGTCTGGGCGAACGGGTTGTGGCCGATATTCGCAAGGCGGTGTTTGACCGGGTGATTTCCATGAGCCCCGCGTTTTTCGAACAGGTCATGACGGGCGAGGTCCTGAGCCGGATCACCACGGATACGACATTGATTTTGTCGGTCATTGGGTCGTCGGTGTCGATCGCTTTGCGCAACTTGCTGATCTTTGTGGGCGGGTTGGGGCTCATGCTGCTGACGTCGGCCAAGCTTACGGGGTTGGTGTTACTGATCGTGCCTGCGGTGGTCGTGCCGATCTTGGTGTTGGGGCGCAAATTGCGTGTGCTGAGCCGCGAAAACCAAGATTGGATCGCGGCGTCTTCGGGCAATGCCTCCGAGACGTTGAGCTCGGTGCAAACCGTGCAGGCCTACACCCACGAGGCCGCCAGCCGGGCTGAGTTTGCCAAGGTCACAGAGCTGTCGTTTGACGCGGCGCGGCGCCGGATCACAACCCGCGCGGTAATGACGGTTATCGTGATTTTTCTAGTGTTTGCGGGCATTGTTGGCGTGTTGTGGATCGGCGCGCGCGATGTGCGGGCAGGGGATATGTCGCAAGGCGCTTTGGTGCAATTTGTGATCTATGCGGTGATGGTGGCAGGTGGCGTGGCCGCCCTGTCAGAGATCTGGGGCGAACTGCAACGCGCCGCCGGGGCAACCGAACGATTGGTCGAATTATTGCACACCCAAGACAGCGTCCAAGACCCCAGCGCCGGACAATCGTTGCCGGTGCCAGTGGCGGGGCGCATCACGTTTGAAGGGGTCAGTTTTGCCTACCCGTCGCGGCCTGCGGTCATGGCGCTGGATCAGGTGGACCTGACGATTGAACCCGGCGAAACCGTCGCGTTTGTCGGGCCGTCTGGGGCCGGTAAAACGACGATTATCCAGATGATTTTGCGGTTTTATGACCCAACATCTGGGCGCATTTTGCTGGACGGGATCGACCTGCAAGACCTGCAGCGTGATGCGTTCCGTCAGGCGGTAGCGCTTGTCCCGCAGGACCCGGTGATTTTTGCCGCGTCCGCCCGCGAAAACATCCGGTTTGGCCGCCCCGACGCCACAGACGCCGAGATTGAGGCCGCAGCAGAGGCGGCCGCAGCACATACGTTTATCACAGCGTTGCCCGATGGCTACGATGCCTACCTTGGCGAACGCGGTGTCATGCTATCTGGCGGGCAAAAACAACGCATCGCGATCGCGCGGGCCATTCTGCGCGACGCGCCTGTGCTGTTGCTTGACGAAGCCACAAGCGCGCTGGATGCCGAAAGCGAACGTGCGGTGCAGGCGGCTGTTGATACGCTGAGCCAAGGGCGCACCACATTGATCGTGGCGCATCGGTTGGCGACGGTGAAAAAGGCCGACCGCATCGTCGTGCTGGATCAGGGATGTGTGGTGGCCAGTGGCCCGCACGATAAACTGGTGGCCGAAGATGGGCTCTATGCGCGGCTGGCGCGCTTGCAGTTCACCGATGGCATTGCCGCGGAGTAAACCACCCCGCGTGATCTGACGCCACGTCTGCGCACCGGCAGCGGCGCTTAGAACGCTTGCACAATCCGGCATTTGCCACCATCTTCTGTGTAGGGAGACAGGCCCAGAGACGGGCGATCTGGGAGGATTTGAATGACCTTTGCCGGGATTGAAGATCGCAATGCGATCGAGGCCGCGATGCCATGGGAAGACCGCGATTTGCCCAAAACCTTATATGGGTTGTTGAGCCGGACCGCCGAGAAATACCCGACCCACAATGCCGTCAGTTATCAGATTTTATCGGGCCCGCGCGACAAGGCCGAAACCCTGACGTGGGCTGCGCTCAAGGATCAGGTGACGCAGGCGGCCAATATGTTCCGGTCGCTGGGTGTCGGCGAAACCGACGTTGTCGCCTATGTTTTGCCAAACGCGACCGAAACCGTGCTGACCCTGTTGGGGGGCGCGGTCGCAGGGGTCGTGAACCCGATAAATCCGTTGCTGGATGCCGAACAAATCGGATCAATCTTGCGCGAAACCAATGCCAAGGTTGTGGTGACGCTGCGCCCCTTTCCCAAGACGAATGTGGCGGATAAAACGGCCCAAGCTGTGGCGCTGGCGCCCAATGTCGAGACCGTGATCGAAGTCGATTTGGTGCGCCATCTGTCGCCGCCGAAATCATGGATCGTGCCGGTCATCCGGCCCACGCGTCAGGTGCAAAATCACGCCAAATACCTGAATTTTCAGACGGAAATGGCGAAGCACGGCAACCAACTTGGGTTTGCTGATGCGCGCGAAGATCGCGTTGCGTGTTATTTCCATACCGGCGGCACAACCGGCATGCCCAAGGTCGCGCAGCATCGGTATTCGGGTTTGGTTTACAACGGTTTTCTGGGCCACGAATTGCTGTTTTCCGAAAAAGACAACATCATCTGCCCACTGCCGTTGTTTCACGTTTTCGCGTGTCATGTGATCTTGATGTCGGCGGTGGCCTCGGGGGCGCATGTGGTGTTCCCCACACCACAAGGGTACCGCGGCGAGGGCGTGATGGACAACTTTTGGAAGTTGGTCGAACGTTGGAAAATCACTTTTGTGATCACGGTGCCCACTGCGATTTCTGCCAAGATGCAACGGTCGATTGATGCAGATATCAGTACGGTGAAAACCGCGTTTTCGGGCTCTGCTCCGCTGCCATTGGAGCTGTTTCGCCGGTTTGAAAAGGCGACAGGCGTGCGGTTGGTCGAAGGGTATGGCCTGACAGAAGCGACCTGTCTGGTGTCGTGTAACCCGGTGGACGGCGAAAAGAGGGTGGGCAGCATTGGCGTGCCATTTCCCTACTGCAGCGTGAAGATTTACAAGAACACGCCGGATGGGCCGATGGAGGTCGATGTGGATGAGATCGGCGAAATCTGTGTCTCGAACCCCGGCGTTTATGTGGGCAAGACCTACACCGAAGTCGACAAAAACGCGGATCTCTATTTTGGCAACTATCTGCGAACAGGCGACCTTGGGCGTGTCGATCCGGATGGGTATTTGTGGATCACCGGGCGCGCCAAAGACCTGATTTTGCGCGGTGGGCACAACATCGACCCCGCCGAAATAGAAGAGGCCCTGTTGCATCACAAGGCGGTCGCCTTTGCCGGGGCGATTGGCCAACCGGATGGCCATTCAGGCGAGGTGCCCTGCGCCTTTGTCGAACTGGTCGAGGGCGCGCAGGTCACCGAAGACGAACTTCTGGCCTTCTGCAAAGAGCACGTGTTGGAACGTGCCGCACAGCCCAAGCATATGACAATCATGGATGAATTGCCCAAGACGGCTGTGGGTAAGATCTTTAAACCGGATCTGCGCAAGGCGGCGATCACCCGGATATACAACCAATCGTTTGACACGGCAGGGGTGCCTGCGCGGGTGGTTCAGGTGGTTGATGACAAAAAGCGTGGTTTGGTTGCGCAGGTTGATCCGAAAGGCGCCGATGAGGCCGCGATTTCAGAGGTTTTGAACGTTTTTGTCCGCCCTTGGGACATCGCCGGGACCGGCGGCTAGGGCCTGTCAGCTGTCACGGGGTGGGGCTACCACAGCATCGCGCGGCTTCTTTCGATCTTGTGATGTGGCGCGTCAGGATCAGCTGAATTTTGGGTGCTGATCTCTAGGCGCACCTGTTCGTTATTATAGTTGATCAAGGCGTTCTTGACCCGCGTAAACGTTGCCTCAAACCGCATCGCAATGGTATCCAGCCGGTAGACGTCGTGCACATTCACGCAATCTGGCCCCGTTGACCGGTTGAGCCGCATCTGACGTTGTGCATGGTCCAGAACGGCGCTGGTCTGCGCTATGCTGCCTTTGGTTTACGTGGGTACAAAGGCGAAATGGCAGGCCATCAAAAGAGTGGTGCTGCGGTCAACATCGTTGGTCATGGTCCGATCCGTGAACTCCCCTTGCATGAACCGCGCATTGTGCCCAACGGCTTCTGCTGAACTATACTGGCTTAACCGCTCAAAGGCGCTATCGACATGTAGGGGCGTGTCGTTCTGGCAGGGATCCGCGATCGAGATCGGGACACTGAGTGTTTCACATATATCGTCAAAGGCCGTCAGCACCCAATGGGGAAAATGAGAGGTGTCAGGCATTTTCAGTATCAGATCAGGCATGTCGCGTTAACCATTTGTCAACATGGATCAGAGCGATGGTTTTGAGTAGTGCCCTTTGGCTGTGGGGCTATGCGGCGCACCTGCCAAGTTTTGAGATCACCACGAGAATATCGCGATATTTAGGCGATGAGATTTATTTTATAACTTTGGATCAATAGGTTCACACCTGTTCCTTTTCATCGCGATGTCCGAACAATGCAAACGCATCGCACAAGAAAAATCGCCGGGACGATACATATATGGGCACTTGATAGGGGCGCATAGCGATTCCGGTGTGGGCTATGCGCTGCCATCTGGTCCGCCCGGTGACGTTTGCCGCCGGGCGTGTGATGGACCAATGGCCGTTTCGGCGGTGCGGCTAGTTTCCAGCGCTTTCCATTTTGCGACTATTTAGCACCTTTTCGAGCCAACCGAGCTCCATTTCCGGCACAGAACTCAACAATAGGTCGGTGTAGTCATCAAATGGGGGGCTAAGCACCGTCGACTTGGGACCATAGCGCGCAACGGCGCCTTGGTACATCACAGCGATGCTGTCAGCGATGGCTCGAACCGTCGCAAGATCATGCGTGATGAACAGATACGCGACGTCATCGGCCTTTTGCAGCTCCAACAGCAGTTTGAGAATACCATCCGCCACCAGTGGATCCAGCGCCGATGTTACTTCGTCGCAAATGATCAGTTTGGGTTTGGCAGCCAACGCACGGGCAATGCACACACGTTGTTTTTGCCCACCCGAAAGCTCTGCCGGATAGCGATCTTGAAACCCTTCGCCCAGTTCAATCTGGTCCAACAGTTCCTGTATACGCTTTTGTTTTTCGGGACCTTTAAGGCCAAAGTAAAACTCCAGCGGCCGCCCGATAATCGTGCCCACTGTCTGGCGTGGGTTCATGGCCGTATCAGCCATCTGGTAGATCATCTGCAACTCGCGCAGGTCTTCAAGAGGGCGCGTGGCAAGGTCGGGGGTTAGGGTGCGCCCGTCAAAGTTGATCGTGCCCGCTTTGGGTGGCAACAGCCCGGTGATCACCCGCGCCAATGTCGATTTTCCAGATCCGGATTCCCCAACAATCGCAAGGGTTTGCCCCGGATATAGCGCCACATTGATGTCTTTGAGCACGTCGAAATTGGTGCCCGCATAGCGCGCGCTGATCCCGTCGACCTGCAAGACAGGCGTGCCACCGGGCTGTTTTTCCGTATGCGCGATGGACCGCACAGACACCAACGCCTTGGTGTAGTCTTCGTTTGGGGCGTTGATGATCTGGTCGGTGGTGCCATATTCGACCATGGCGCCTTGTTGCAGCACCATGATGTGGTCGCTGACCTGCGCCACAACAGCAAGGTCATGGGTGATATACAGGGCCGCAACGCCGGTATCACGGATCGCGTCCTTGATCGCGGCAAGAACGTCGATTTGGGTGGTGACATCAAGCGCGGTCGTGGGTTCGTCAAAAACCACCAGATCGGGTTCTGGGCACAGGGCAAGCGCCGTCATGCAGCGTTGCAATTGCCCGCCTGAAACTTGGTGGGGGTACCTGCTGCCGATGTTTTCAGGGTCAGGAAGACGCAGCTTGCGAAACAGTTCTACGGCGCGGGTTTCGGCCTCGGACGCTGAAAATTTGCCTTGGAAAATAGCGGCCTCGGTGACCTGCTCCATGATCTGTTTGGCTGGGTTGAACGAGGCCGCAGCCGATTGGGACACATAGGTGACTTCGGCCCCTCGCAGGCGGCGGATGTCGCGTTGCCCAGATTTTAGGATATCGCGGCCGTTGATTTCGACCGACCCGCCCGTGATTTCCACGCCGCCCCGGCCATAGGCCATAGACGACAGCCCGATGGTTGATTTGCCGGCGCCCGATTCACCGATTAACCCAAGGACTTTTCCAGGATCTAGGTCAAAATCCACACCATGCACAATTTCGATATCGTGTGGTTTTTCGCCGGGTGGGTAGACGGTTGCGCCGATCTTGAGGCCACGGACCTTGAGAAGGGGGGATGTCATATGCGGGTCTCCCGTGGGTGGGGCCGCGCAGGCGCAGTGCCCCGGGCCCTCTGAATATACGCGCGTTGTGTGTGCAAAAGCTGTGACAGACCTAGGGTCATCCGCGACCACCTTTGAGCGAGGTGGTGCGGTTCAAGATCCAGTCTGCCACCAGATTGATCGAAATGCACAAAACGGCGATGGCATAGGCGGGGTAGAGTGCCGCTTGGATGCCGTAGTTGATGCCTTCTTTGTTCTCTTTCACGATGCCGCCCCAATCGGCCTGTGGCGGCTGCACACCAAGCCCCAGAAACGACAGCGTAGACACAAAGAGCACCGCAAAGATGAACCGCAGGCCCATTTCCGCGATCAAGGGAGACAGCGCATTGGGCAGGATCTCGCGAAAGATGATCCAGCCGATTTTCTCGCCCCGCAGGCGTGCGGCCTCGACGTAGTCCATGACGGTGATGTCAACGGCGACGGCGCGGGCCAGACGGTAGACACGGGTGCTGTCCAGCAGCCCCATCAGGACGATCAAGATGGTGACGGTTGTGGGCATCACCGACAACACGACAAGCGCAAAGATCAGCGTCGGGATCGACATGATCAGATCTACGAACCGGCTGATTGATTGGTCAATCCAGCCGCCCGAGACGGCCGCGAAAAACGCCAGCACTGACCCCAGCGTGAAGCTGAGCGCGGTGGCGGCGGTTGCGATGAAAATCGTGGTTTGGCCGCCGTATATCATGCGGCTTAGCAGGTCGCGCCCGATGCTATCGGTGCCCAGTAGAAACCGGTCTGAGGGGGCTTCCCAGACGTCTCCGACGACTTCGGCCATACCGTAGGGGGCGATCAGCGGGGCAAACACAGCCATCGCAAAAAACAGGCCGGTGAAGAACAGCCCGATGAGGGCGGCGAGAGGTATTCTCATGACGTTTGCTTTCGGCGGGTGGGGCGCGCGGCGGTACGTGTGGAGCCGCCGGGCAGGGCCATGATGGATGATCGGGATGGGTCAGCGGACTGGGCGATCATTTGGGATGCCGCAGTCTTGGGTTGGACACGATCGATACAATATCAGCGACCAGGTTCATGCCGATGTAGACTGCCGCAAAGATCAAACCACAGGCCTGAACAACGGGCACGTCGCGTTTGCTGACGTGATCCACCAGATACTGCCCCATGCCAGGGTAGGCAAAGACGACCTCGACCACCACAACACCGACCACCAGATAGGCCAGGTTCAGCATAACAACATTCACGATCGGCGCGACAGCATTGGGAAACGCGTGTTTGCGGATGATTTTAAGCATCCCCAAGCCTTTGAGCTCGGCCGTTTCAATATAGGCCGATTGCATCACATTCAGGATAGCCGCGCGGGTCATGCGCATCATATGCGCCAAAACAACCATCGTGAGCACCATAACCGGGATCGCGATAGCGTCGAGCTTTTGGAGCAGGCTCATGCTGTCATTGATGATCGCGACGGATGAAAACAGGCCCCATTTGATCGAGACCCAGTAGATCAGTACATAGCCGATCATGAACTCCGGTATGGATATGGTGGTCAACGTGACGGCGGATATGACTTTGTCGGGCCAGCGGTCTTTGTAGCGCACCGCGAGCAGGCCGAGGAAAATCGCCAGTGGTACGGCGATCACGGCGGCCCAAAACGCGAGAAACAGGGTGTTGCCAAGGCGGCTGCTGAGGCTTTCGGCAATGTCGCGGCCATTGGTCAGCGCCGTGCCAAGATCGCCGCGCATCACGCCCCCCAGCCAGTCAAAATAACGCGTGACGGCGGGTTGATCGACCCCAAGTTCAGCCCGTAGGTTGGCCAAGGCTTCGGGGGTTGCGGATTGGCCCAGAATAGACTGTGCTACATCGCCTGGCAAAATTGCGGTGCCTACGAAAATCAGGATCGAGGCGGCGAAGAGAAGGAGGATGCCCAACGCAAGACGTTGGGCCACCAATTTCAAGATCGGGTGCATCTGCGCGCGCCCCTCAGGCTTTCACCCAGCACTTCAAGCTCGCCATGTTGTTCATCATTTCGTCGTTGGGGTCTTGGGCCCAGCCGCCGACTTTTGAGGACACACCGTGGACGAAATCATTGAACATCGGCAAAATCAGGCCGCCTTCGTCGCGCAGGTCGCGACCGAGTTCCGAATAGATCGACTTGCGTTTTGCGGTGTCAAGCTCGGCACGTGCGGCCAATAGTTTGGCGTCGAAATCATCGCGCTTCCACCGGGTGTCGTTCCAGTCGGCTGTTGACAGATACGCGGTGGAATACATCTGGTCCTGAACCGGGCGGCCACCCCAATAGGATGCGCAGAAAGGTTGGACGTTCCATACCTCGGACCAATACCCATCGTTGGGTTCACGTTTGATTTCCAAGGGAATACCAGCCGCTTTGGCCGACTGTTGGAACAACGCAGCGGCGTCTACGGCACCGGGGAATGCACCATCAGCTGTGCGCAAGATGATGGGCGACCCGTCGTGGCCGGATTTTTTGTAGTGCTCTGCGGCTTTGGCCACATCATACGCACGCTGCGGGATCGTATCATCAAACAGCGGATAGGCCGCGTTGATGGGCAGGTCGTTCCCGACGGTGCCGTAGCCGCGCAGAATTTTATCGACCATTTCCTGACGGTTGATCGCATATTTCAGCGCCAGACGCAGTTCGTTGTTGTCGAAAGGTGCGGTGTCGACATGCATGATAAACACGTAGTGTCCGCGCCCTGCGACAGATTCCACGCTCAGGTTCGGCGCCCGGTCCAGCAGGCCCGCGACCTTTGGGTCGATCCGGTTGATCAGATGCACCTGACCCGACTGCAGCGCTGCAGTCCGGGCGGTGGAATCGTTGAGCACCAGCACTTCGACTTCGTCTGCGTGGCCGCGTGTGTCGTCCCAATAGTTGGGGTTTTTCTTGAACGCGTGGCGCACGCCGGGCTCGTCGATTTCTAGCGTGTAGGCGCCGGTGCCGATGGCGGCTGTTGGGTCATCCATGCCGCCGTTGGGCTGGATCATCAGGTGATAGTCGGCCATCAAATATGGCAGGTCGGCGTTGCCCACGTCCAACTCGACGATCAGGTTGTCGCCGTCCGCTTTCATGGACGAAATGCCCTTCATGATGCCCAACGCGCCGGATTGGCTGTTTTCGTTGGAATGACGCTCCATCGTGGCCAGCGCGTCTTCGGCTGTCAGGGTTTTGCCGTTGTGGAATTCCACGTCCTTGCGCATTTTGAAGGTCCAGGTCTTTGCATCTGCCGACGCCTCGACGCTTTCGGCGGCGCGGAAATCCAGCGCACCGTCGGGGGCCGTGTTGACCAATGGCTCGCCCCACATGCGCAGGTTGGTCACTGGTACCTCAGAGGCCGCAGCCGCAGGGTCTTGGGTGTTTGTGCTTTCGCCGCCTGACAGCCCGATGCGCAATGTGCCGCCTTTGACGGGGCCTTCAGCTTTGGCAGAGGACGCCAACATGGTGTTCGCAACAGCGGCAGTGACCCCCAAAGCAGCGGCGCGGCCGACGAATTCGCGGCGCGTCATCAGGCCTTTGGTCACACGTGTGCTAAGGCTTTTGAGTTCGTCGTTCATTGGTGTCTCCCGGTTGGTAGTGCACGTTTCGTGCTTTGTTCATTTGTCGTTAAGGGTCGCGCATTTCGCGAAAGGCCGCAAGGTGTTTCACCCGAAATTGATAAGATCCGTCTCACATGTGGTCCCGTTTGACGCTGTCTGAGTGCGTTCTTTCGTAGATCAATGTGTCGTTTTCATAGGCCTCCAGCCGCGCCGTCAGGTGGAAATGGGTCGCATCGGACCACATCTCGCAGGAGGTTTCTGTGCGCAGCCGAATGTCGTCGCGTTGCAGCTCGTCGGTCCAGTGGCAGGTGCCTCTGGCAGACAGCGGATCTTGCGGATGAATGGCCCATGTCTCGCGCGCGACAGACCCCGCGATGAGCCCATGATCAAGGTCGCGGTGCTTGCCAAAATCATCTTCGATGCGCAGCGTCACAACCCCGGTTTTCAGATCAACCTCACGGACCCGGCTGTTGGTGCCCTCACGCAGGGTCTCATTTTGCCAAGGCGCGGCGGCCTCTGGCGGCGGAAATTCGTATTCGTCTCGTTTAGCGGTGCGGCGCACGGGCAGGTGCAGACTGCCGGCCTTTAGCGTCACAGTTGTGGCGGTTGGCGACGGCCAGACCAGCGGCCAATAGGACGTTGAAATCGCGATACGCAGCCGGTGCCCTTTGGGCAGGCGGTAGGCCGTTGTGTCCAGCCACAGTTCCACCGGCATGGGCGCGCCGGGCGGCATCGTTGCGGGTTGGGCGGCGTCTTCGCGGTGGCTAAGGTTTAGCACACCATAGGTAATTCGGGTCGACGCGCCATCAGGCGCCACGTCGCACAGACGCACGGCAATTTGGGCTTGGGGCTGGTCGGTGCTGACTGTCAGGCGGACTTTGGGCGCGCCAAAAATATCGGTGTCGCGGTCGGCGGGTTCGGTATCAAAACAGGCCGATACGGCATCATCACCGCGCTGGTCGCCGGGCATTTCCGGGCCCAACCATATCGCACAATATTCGCCAGCTTCTGCGCCGCAGTCTTGGGGCGATGCCACCGGCACAGAAATCGGGCCGCGCCCGTCCGACAGCCCGTGTTTGGACAAATACAACGTATGATGCGCGATGTGCTGGACAGCGCCGTCTTGCTCTGCGACCCACCGGCCGGGCCGTTCGGTGTACCACCGCGCCGGGGGCACGCCATCCATCAAATAGGCGCGGTAGTCTGGGTCGTCGGCCACACCTGTGTCGATCCCTTTGAGCCACTGATCCCACCAACGCAGCGCCTCTTGTAAGAACCCGATGCGCGGTTCGGGCACTGCGAAATGGGGGTATTTATGCACCCAAGGCCCCACGATGCCCTTGGCCCCCGGCAGCGCCTGCACCAGTTGCGGCACCGCGTTTTTATAGGCGTCTCCCCAGCCGCCGATGGCCAGTACTTTGGCCTTGATCGCGCCGTAGTTTTCAATGACAGAACCATGTTGCCAATAGGCGTCGCGGCGCTGGTGGCGCAGCCAGACAGACGGCAAGAAGGGTTCATTTTCAAGCCGTTGCAGCCAAAGGTCTCGCCAGTTTTCGCGCAGGGCCGGGTCGGGCGCGCGGGATGAAAAAGACCACATCGTGGCCCCCCACCCAAGGTTTTCGTTCAACAAACATCCGCCCTTATAGTGGATGTCATCGGCAAACCGGTCCACGGTGGAACATAGGGTAATGACCGCCTTGAGCGGTTCTGGGGCGAGGCTGGCAACCTGCAACCCGTTGAACCCACCCCAGCTGATCCCCATCATGCCAACCGCGCCTGAACACCACGGCTGTTGGCTCAGATGTGCGATCACCTCGACCGCGTCGGCCAGTTCTTGGGGGGTGTATTCATCCTCCATGATGCCTTCGCTGTCGCCATTGCCGCGTATGTCCACGCGCACGCAGGCATACCCACGGGCGGCAAACCACGGATGGGTTAACGCATCGCGGTCACAGGTCCCGTCGCGTTTGCGGTAAGGCAGGTATTCAAGGATCACAGGCACAGGGTGTTGGTCTGCATCGAGGGGGCGCCAGACCCGCGCGGACAACCGACAGCCGTCGCTGAGCGTGATGCCATAATCGGGAAGGTCTTCAATGTCCCGCAGCGGGGTATCTGTCGTCATGCGCGTAAAATTGCGCCCGGCCAGCCGGTTGTCAAGCAACCAACGCCGGGGATGTACCGCCCGCGCACTGGTGCCCAATATCTTAGCGTTTTAGCGCAATCACCAGATCCATGACGTTTGTCCCCGTCGGGCCGGTTTTCAACACATGCCCTCGGGTCTCTAACCACCGCCCGGCGTCTGCACGGTCCAGCGCGTCTTGCGCATCGGCGGCCCATGTCGCCCCATCCACGATGGCACCTGCGGCGTCCGTTGGCCCGTCGGTGCCATCAGTGCCGGCAACCAAAATGTGAAGACCAGTTTGCCCCGAGATCTCGCGCGCCAACAACAAAGCCAGCGCCTGATTGCGGCCCCCCTGGCCGGGGTCTGGGGGCAAAATGACGGTAGGCTCGCCGCCAAATACATGCAAACCGGGGGCTGCGTGTTGCAACGACGTGGCGATCGTGGCGGCCAGCGGGTGGATATCCTGATACAGGGTTTCTTCGTTCAATCCGACCGGTTCACCGGCCAGATTGGCGGCTGCTACCACGGCCTGACGGGCAATGGCGTTGCTGGCGACGATCCGTGCGTCAAAGGTAAATGCGGGCGCGTCAGGGGCGGCACCGATGCCTGACCCGATCACGTGCAGGCTGTCGCCTTCCACATCCGAAATCGCCAGCGTGGTCGCCGTGGCCCCGTGGAAATGACCCAACAGCTTGCCGCCTTTGACCCGGCTGACCTGTTTGCGGGCGGCGTTCATCGCATGGATATCCGCCCCCGAAGCGAGCATATCTTGCGCGCGTGCCTTAAGCCCCGCCAGATCAAGCCCCTCTATCGGTGCCTCGGCAAGGGCAGACGCGCCCCCCGATACCAACATCAACAGGTGGCTGCCGGGCTGCATCGCGCCCACGACCTCTAGCAACCGCGCCCCCGCCGCCAAGCTGCGATTGTCCAGCACCGGGTGGGCGGCTTCGATGATCTCTGCGGTATCGGGCGCGCCCTCGGCGTGATCGTATTTGGTGACAATCAAAACCGGCGCGTCGGGGAATGCGTCATGTGCAGCGCAGGCCATGGCCGTTGCCGCCTTGCCCACCGCGATAATCTGATCTGGGACAGGGCAGGGCGCGCGCGCCAGTGCGGTCGCCACGGCGGTATCGCCGCGCACTGCCGCAACACCGGCTTGGAAAAGGGGCACCAATGGATCGTCGGTTTGCATCTGATTTCCTTACGGGTTTTCCGTGTCCAGCCACAGGGTGACGGGGCCGTCGTTTGTTAGGGCCACTGCCATATCTGCGCCAAAGGTTCCAGTCTGCACTGTCACGTCCAAATCGCGCAGCGCCTGTGCAAACCCCAGATACAACGTCTTGGCGACGTCGGGCTTGGCCGCGCCGGAAAAGCCGGGGCGGTTGCCGCGCGATGTGTCTGCGGCCAAGGTGAACTGGCTAACGACCAACGCCGCACCGCCCATTTGGGCAAGGCTAAGGTTCATCTTGCCGCTGTCATCCTTGAACAGGCGCAGCTTGCTGATTTTGGTGGCCAGCTTGGTCGCGACATTGGAGGTGTCACCGGGCATGGCGCACACCAAGATCAGCAGCCCCGGCCCGATCGCCCCCACGACGTCGCCGTCAACCGTGACAGAGGCCTCGGTGACCCGTTGCAAAATTGCCCGCATGTGGCCCCTTTCCCTTACTGGCTGATCGCCGCGCCATACCCAACCGCCGCCGCCAACAGCACACCGACAATCACCGCAACGGCGATTTTTACGGCGGACCAAGGCCGTTCGCCCTGTACCTTGCCCGTGCGGCCATTCACAACAAACCGGTAGGTTTCGCCCCGGTATTTATAGGCGGCCAACCACACCGGCAGCAGCACGTGTTTAAATGTCACATCCCGCACATCGGTATCGACGCCGTGAATGCGCTGGCGGTCACCGCCGATGTCAAACCGGATGTCGCGCGCGATAATCACATCCATCCGCTGGCGCGCTTGGGCAAACCCATCCTGCAACGGCACCGCGTATCCTTCGGCCCGGAACCCGGCCAGATATTCGGGCGTATAGGGCTGCATGTCGCCCAGATCCCACGGCTCTAAGGCGTCGGTGAACCGTTTGGGCAGGGACGTCGAGGCCAACACCAGCACGTCATCAAAGAACCGCGCCACGCGCCCGCGCACCCCACGCCAACGCACCTTGGGCACGCGCACCTGCTGGCGTTTGCCATCGCGCATCACGGTTTTGGTTTCGTAATAGACGGTGCCGCGTTCGCCGGTGTACTGGCTGGTGGTGTCGGCGTCGAAGGTCCAGTAGGGCACGTAGATGCCCTGCATGCGGCGGTCTTTGCGGGCGTAATCCTGTAGGCCATTCGGTGCAAACCACAACCGCCCCAACCAGTCCGTCATGGCATCGCGCGCAGCGGCTTCTTCGAGGGCAAAGGGCAACACCCCGCGCGGTTTGATATGGCGGTGCGTTCCAGTGTCAGCGACCACCGGCGTGGCGCAAAATGGGCATTCCGTGGCGTGCACCTGCGGGTCAAATTCGACCTCAGCGGCGCAGTTGGGGCATTTGGAAACGCGGGTTTCTTCCATCTCCATTGCGGGCAGGGCCGCGTTGAGCGCCGCCTCAAAGTCGAGCTCTTTGATCTGGGTTTTGCCCCACGGCCCGCCATCAAGCGTTTGGGTGTTGCCACAATGATCGCAGGTCAATTGCCGCGCTGTGGGGTCAAACCGCAGATCGCCACCGCATGCATCGCAGGGAAAATGATGTTCCGCCTGAGGCGCTGTTGTTTGTGCCGTCATACCACACCGATTGATGAAAGCCGCGTGATGTCAGGCGCGCGGGATGATGTGCCAGGGTGGTCTGCCACGCCAACGATGATGGTCTGCCGCATCTTACGGTGCTGGCGGCGGTGGGGGGGGCGGCAACACGGTGAACAACTGCGCCAGTTCGGCCACATCGTCGGCCCGCATCCAGCCATCCTGACCGGGGGTCCAAACCATGCTCTCGCGGGTCAGCGCGCCATTAGTGGCCATGCGCCCCAAAGACGCCTTGGAAAAGGGGCCCGTGGTCTGGCCGTTTTCCGCAATATGCCAGACGTGTTCGACAGGCGGCGGGGGCACCGCGACGGGGGCCGCGGCGCGCGCCCCCCACGGGCCTTGTTGGGCCGCGGTCTGGGCCATTTGCATGCCCAACCCCGCGCCCAGCCCCGCCTGAATGGCCGCCGCCCCGGCGCCGTCCCGGCCCAAGGCCTCGGCGGCTTGGAACTGCATGTATTCATTCAGGTTTCCGATCACCCCCATGGAGGATCGTTTGTCCATCACCTTTTCGACGGCGGGCGGCAAAGAGATATTTTCGATGTATAGTTCCGGCATCGACAGGCCGTATTCCGCCAGCTGTGCCGCGATTTCTTTGCCGACCAATTGCCCCAGTTCGCGGGTGTTGGCGGCCATGTCCATCACCGGTATGCCCGCCCGCGCAATGGTGCGCGAGAATTCCTGCACCAAAATATTGCGGATCTGAAAGCTGATCTCATCCATGGTGAATTCGCCATCTGTGCCGACGATTTCGATCAGGAATTTCGCCGGATCGCTGACCTTGATCGAATAGGTCCCAAAGGCGCGCAGGCGCACAGGCCCAAATTCCGGATCACGGCAGATGATGGGGTTTTTGGTGCCCCATTTCAGGTCGTTAAACCGGGTTGTGTTGACGTAATATACCTCGGATTTGAACGGGCTGCGAAACCCGTGATCCCAGTGTTGCAGCGTGGTCATCACCGGCATGTTGTTGGTTTCAAGCATATAAAGGCCGGGGGTAAAGACATCGGCCAGCTGGCCTTCGTGCACAAACACCGCCGCCTGACCTTCGCGCACGGTCAGTTTTGCGCCGTATTTTATCTCGTGGTCTTCGCGTTCAAACCGCCACACCATGGTGTCACGTGTGTTGTCCGTCCAATGGATGACATCGATGAATTCACCGGATAAGAAATCAAAAATACCCATATCGTTAAGTCCTTTACAACATAGTCCTAGCTGGGTCCGCTTTGCAGTTCGCCGGCGATAACGCGGGCGATT
Organism: Roseobacter sp.; assembly: GCF_039970775.1. Taxonomy (GTDB): domain Bacteria; phylum Pseudomonadota; class Alphaproteobacteria; order Rhodobacterales; family Rhodobacteraceae; genus Roseobacter. Next base: position 14,124 of record NZ_JBDVLG010000036.1, on the reverse strand, counting down.
GGGGCGGCTTGGGCGGCGGTCATGCCTGTTTTAAGACGCGAGTCATACAGCATCTTGAGCAACAGTTCGTCGTGTTTGGTCAGCAGCGCAAATTCGTCGTCGTCGTTAAAGATCGACGGGCGTGCATTGCTGTCATTGGCCAGCCCCAACCCCTGCGCCATCTCTTCGTGCGCACAACTGCGCCGCAACAACGCTGGGTTTTCGGACCGTATCACCGCAACTGCGGCGGTGTAGGTGCTGGCGTCTGACCCGGCGGCATAGGCGGCGACGGCGCAATAGGTGTCACGCGATAGGCTGCGCAGGGCGTTCAGACTGCCCGGTGTGATGCCGGGAACCCGCGCTGCAGCGGCATCCAATGCGGCGCCGCGGTCGTCTTCGCTGGCCACGATGACAATAAAATTAGGGGTGCCCGAGGTCATGACCGGGTGGCCCGTGATCTGGCCCAGACGTCGCGCATAATCGCGGATGACGGCCCCATCTTTTATACGCTGCGACGGGGGCACCGAGGGCCCAAAGATCGTGCCCACCCGAATAGGCGCGGACCACCGGCGCAGCGGGCTTTCGCCGCCGCGCCCTTTTAGGGTCCGGTCGTATTCATCAAAAAACACGATGCGCTCAAAATTGCGGGCCAGCATTTCGGCGGTAAAGGGCGCGTCAGGGCCGCCCCCATCGACGCGCAGCAGCCCTTGGTTGAGCTGCGCCGCTTGCACCTGCACCAGATAGCTGCGCAGTTCCGCACTGGCCTGCGAGGTGGGGCGCAACTGCGTTTCGGCCAAAACGGCAGGGCGCGCGCGCGGGGTTTTCACGCTGGGGGCAGGCGCGGGCGCATCACATGCCATCAAGATCGCGCCGACCCAAGCCAGCGCGCCCCAATGTCGCAAATGTTTGCCCCACGCCACCCGATGCCTCAGGTCGGCACAGAGGTCGCGGCGGTGTCGCCCAGACCGGTTTGTTTGGCACGGGCGCTGGCCAGTGTGTCGCGCAATTTGATCTCCATTTCTTGCAGTTCGGTTTCGGCGGTGGCACGGCGCGCCTTGCCTTCATCCGCGATCTGCAGCGATTCTTCGATGGTGCCAATCAGATCTGCATTTGCCTGCTTTACGGCTTCGATGTCAAAGACCCCACGTTCCATTTCTTCGCGGATAACCTTGTTGCTTTCACGCAGATTTTTCGCGTTGGCTGTCAGCAGTTCGTTGGTCAGATCATTGGCCTGACGCACCGCTTGAGCCGCTTCGGCGGACCGTTGGATCGTCACCGCTTGGGCCAATTGTGTTTCCCACAATGGCACCGTGTTGACCAGCGTCGAGTTGATTTTGGTCACCAGAGATTTGTCGTTTTCCTGCACCAACCGGATCGATGGCAGCGACTGCATGGTCACCTGACGCGTCAGCTTCAAATCATGCACCCGGCGTTCCAGATCATCGCGCGCCGCGCGCAGGTCGCGCAATTCCTGGGCCACCATCACTTGGTCATCTTCGGGGGCCTGATCGACCTCTGCGGCCTTGGCGGGGATAATTGTTGTGTCCAACTCGCTTAGCTTTTCCTCGCCAGCGGCGATATAAAGCGCCAGTTCATCGTAAAACTGCAACGTCTTTTCATACAGCAGATCGAGCGACTTGATATCTTTCAACAGCGTATGTTCATGCCCCAGCAGGTCATCGGTGATCCGGTCGATCTGGCCTTGCACCTCTTCGAAACGCGCGGTGAACTTGGCCAATGGCGCGGCCTTGCCCAACAGCTTTTCCCAAAAACTGCGTTTGCGGCGCACGTCCAGTTCGCTGATCGAAAACCCACGGATGGTGGTGACGATGTTGCGCAGGCTGTCGCCCGCGGGGCCCACGTCTTTGTTGCGCACCCCGCCCAACATGGCTTGGCTGATCTGTTGCAATTCGACCTGCGCGCGCGATCCAAAAGACACGATCGAATTGGTGTCGCTCATGTCGATCTCGGCCATGCGTTTGGTGATTTCGGCACTAATGGGGGCGTCGGCCTCGGCCATGGGGACGATGGTATCGGCATCGACGGGGTCTGGCAAAACCACGGCTGTGACCTCTTCGACCACTTTCAGGGTTTGGGCCGCTTTTTCGCGTGTCATCTCACTCATCACTTTGATCCTTTGTAAGTTTTGGCGTCAGTCCAGACGCACCCCTTCACGTTGCAAACGATCCCGCAGGACCTCGATTTCGACGGCTAGGTCAGTGTGGTCATCCAGCATCAGCGCCGCTGTGCGGTCGGTGAAATTACGTTCCAGATCATCCAAAAGCACCAGATAGTCGGCGCGGGCCTGCGCGTTTTGCGATCTGGCGTAAATATCGGCAAATTTGATGCTGGCATCCCGCGCTCCCAATAAATAAACGCCCAGATACTTGCGCGCGGCGGTCAAATCGCGCGGGTCGTCTTCGACGGTGCGAATAAGGTCCCGTACCACGGTTTGGAATTGCGCCATCCGGGCGGAAACCTGCCGATCACCGGCACGCTCAAGCGCGTCGGACATGCCCGCCATATGCGCTTGGGCCTCGTCGACAACACGCGCCACGCGGTCTTGTTGGAAAGTATCTATGCCTTCCATCCCTTTGTCGCGCAGCGGATCAATCCCAAATGCGGCGATATGCAACCCACAGGCTGCAGCCCCAAACAACACGGCAGCGATCACATGGCCATCATGGCTGAGCGCGGCCAAACCCGTGCCCGCCCCGGTCAGGGCCGCGGCGGCGATTTTGCGGGGCAAGGCAGGGCGGCGTGCGGTTTTGCGCGCCATATACGCGGCCTCGGCGACCAACCCGCCGCGCAGCAGCCACGCCCCAAGCGCCAGAACACCTGCGCCCGCCACCCCAATACTGAGGCCCAATGCGCCTTGTGTCAGTGCCGTAAACAGCAGAACGGCCGCCGGTAAAAACATCAGATTTGCGCGCGCGCCGACGGGATCAACCTTGGCGCCAGCAAAGGTTGCGCGGTCGGGCGTAGAAGACGTGGGGGCCTGCGGGCTGAATTTGCCGCCAAAACGTTTTGCCATCTGTCAGAGCCCGCCGAGCAGGCCCGCGGCCACGCCTGTCACAAGAATAAGCAGCGCCAAAAAGGCGATTTTCTGCATCGTCGTCGGCGTCATGTCGTCTCCCCAGAGCAACGTCAGCTTTGAATATAAGGCATATGTCGCGGCATGCCAGTGTGGCCCTACTGTGCCGGGTTCACCGCGCCAGAGCTATGATTTTTTTGCCCAAATGTCGAAAACAAATACTTTGGCCACTTATATGCGGCACCAACACCGCGCGGCGAGGGGGAAATTTAGCGCTGCAACGTCATCGCAGACCCCGCGATGGTTTCACCGACGGGGGCGTGGTGGCCGGTGGCCGCCGGATTTGGGCGTGGATCTTGGCCCGGTTTTTGGCCCGGACTTTGATTTGGCCTGAGGTGGGCGCGGTTTGCGTTGCCGGGTTGCTTGTGTGGGTTTGGTCGGTGTGTCGTCTTCGGGGGGCAGGCCAAGTTGATCGCGCATGATCTTGCGGCGAATTTCCTCGACGGTGCCTGATTTCAGCTCGCCCAGTTGGAAGGGACCATAGCTGATCCGGATCAGCCGGTTCACAGCCAGATCAACCTCGCCCAAGGCGCGGCGGATCTCGCGGTTGCGGCCTTCGCGTATGCCCACTGTCAGCCATGCATTCGCGCCTTGTTGGCGGTCAAGGGTCACGGACATCGGCTGAAACGTTTCGCCGTCGACGGTCACGCCCTTGCGCAATGGGTCCAGTTGGGCGTCCGTGGGGCGCCCATTGACCCGCACCCGGTAGCGCCGCAGCCACCCGGTCGAAGGCAATTCCAGTTGCCGTTTTATCCCGCCGTCGTTGGTCAACAACAGCAACCCTTCAGAGTTGATATCAAGCCGTCCCACGCTCATGACGCGGGGCATATCGTCTGGCAAAGCCGAATAAATCGTCTCGCGGCCCTTTTCGTCGCTGTCGGTGCTGACCAACCCGATGGGTTTGTGGAACATCCACAGTCGCGCGGGTTCGGGCGGGGTGATCGGCGCGCCATCAACGGTGATGGTGTCTGTATCCGTCACATTCAAGGCGGGGGATGTGATGATCTTGCCATTCACACCAACGCGGCCTGCGTCAATCATGCGTTCGGCTTCGCGGCGGCTGGCAACGCCTGCGCGGCTGAGCTTTTTGGCGATGCGTTCCCCGGCGGGGCTTGAGGCGGGGGCTTTTGGGTCTGAGGCTGACATGCGCCTGCCATAGCGGCTTTGTGGGGCTTGCGAAAGGGGCGGCTTTACGCGCAACTGAGCGCATGGAATTTAACACCCACATGCAAGCGGCCCTAAGTGCGGCCCGCGCCGCCGCCAAACGGGGGGAAATCCCTGTGGGGGCGGTGATCGTGGACCCAAAGGGCCATGTGATCGCCACCGCAGGCAACCGCACGCGCGAATTAAATGACCCCACCGCCCATGCCGAAATTCTGGCGATCCGCGCGGCCTGTGCTGTCGTCGGGTCAGAACGGTTGCTGGGGCACGCGCTCTACGTCACGTTGGAACCCTGCGCAATGTGTGCTGCGGCGATTTCGGCGGCGCGGATCGCACGGCTATATTATGGCGCCAGCGACCCCAAATCGGGCGGGGTAGGGCAAGGTGCGCGGGTGTTCAGCCATCCGCAATGCCACCACGCCCCTGAGGTCTACGATGGCATCGCTGCCGCCGAATCCGAGGCCTATTTGCGCGCGTTTTTCGCCGCACGCCGGTGATGTTGAGGGTGGTATCATCGCGACAACAACACCGCAGACACCCGTTAAGGCGCGGGTTTTTGCGTATCGGCCCAAGGCGCAGCGTTTTGCGCGGCATCTGGTTAACAGTTTGGCGTTAGCCGGAACGATCCGTGAATAGCTGCGCGCCACCCTTGGCAAGACCCACACATAGCGCTAAACGCGCTGTGCCAAGCAGATGAGGAACCACGATGTCCATTGACGAGACCACAGCCGCCCGTGTGGCCAAACTGGCCCGGATCAAGGTAGACCCCGACGCGCTGCCCGCGCTGGCGGGTGAATTCAACACTATCCTTGGGTTCATCGAACAATTGAACGAGGTGGACGTCGATGGGGTTGAGCCCATGACATCAGTGACGCCGCAGGTTCTCAAGCGCCGCGTTGATGTGGTGGCAGATGGGGATCAACAAGAAAAGGTCCTGTCGAATGCGCCCGATGCGCGCGAAGGATTTTTTGCCGTACCGAAGGTGGTTGAGTGATGAGCAAGCTAAACGAGATGTCCCTGAGCGCCGCCCGCGACGCGTTGCGCGCCGGTGAAACCAGTTCCAAGGAACTGACGCAGGCGTGCCTGACGGCCATCGACGGGGCAGGCGCGTTGAATGCGTTTGTGCACCACACCCCCGAGATCGCATTGGACCGTGCCGCCGCCGCGGATGCGCGTCTGGCGCAGGGCGATGCCCCGGCGATGTGTGGCTTGCCCATCGGGATCAAGGATCTGTTTTGCACCAAAGGCGTGCCCAGTCAGGCAGGCTCGCGCATTCTCGAAGGGTTTTTGCCGCAATACGAATCGACCGTTAGCCAGAACCTTGCGGATGCTGGGGCGGTGATGTTGGGCAAGCTCAACATGGATGAATTCGCTATGGGTTCGTCTAATGAAACATCTGTTTATGGCAATGCGGTCAACCCGTGGCGGCGCGGCGATGATGACACGGCGCTGACGCCCGGCGGGTCCTCTGGTGGGTCGGCGGCGGCGGTTGCGGCCGATCTGTGCCTTGCGGCGACAGGCACCGACACGGGCGGATCTATCCGCCAGCCTGCGGCGTTTACGGGCACCGTGGGCATCAAGCCCACCTACGGGCGGTGTTCGCGGTGGGGCGTGGTGGCGTTTGCCTCCAGCCTCGATCAGGCGGGCCCGATGACGAAAACCGTGCGCGATGCGGCGATCATGCTTGAGGCGATGTGCGGCCATGACCCCAAAGACAGCACCTCTGCTGATCTGGCTGTCCCCGATTTTGAAGCCGCATTGACCGGCGACATCAAAGGCAAAACCATCGGTATCCCCAAAGAATACCGCATGGACGGCATGCCCGAAGAAATCGAAACCCTGTGGTCCGATGGCATCGCAATGATGAAGGACGCAGGCGCCAACATCGTCGATATCTCGTTGCCACATACAAAATACGCGCTGCCCGCCTATTACGTGATTGCCCCGGCCGAGGCGTCGTCGAACCTGGCGCGCTATGACGGTGTGCGCTATGGCCACCGCGCTACGCTGGATCAGGGCGATGGCATCACCGAAATGTACGAAAAAACCCGCGCCGAAGGGTTTGGCCCCGAGGTGCAGCGTCGTGTGATGGTGGGCACCTATGTGCTGTCGGCTGGGTTCTATGATGCCTACTACAACCGCGCCCGCCGTGTGCGGACCTTGATCAAACGCGATTTTGAGCAAGTCTTCGCCCAAGGTGTCGATGCGATCCTGACACCTGCGACCCCGTCGGCGGCGTTTGGCTTGGGCGAAATGACCGATGCAGATCCGGTGGCGATGTACCTCAACGATGTGTTCACAGTGACCGTAAACCTTGCGGGTTTACCGGGGATTTCGGTGCCCACGGGGCTGGACAAACAAGGGCTGCCGTTGGGGCTGCAATTGATTGGCCAACCTTGGGCCGAAGCTGATTTGCTGCGCACCGCACATGTGCTTGAACAGGCCGCGGGCTTTGTGGCCAAACCTGCGCAGTGGTGGTAACACTCGGCCAGTTACGATCAACAACAGGCGGATACCTCATGGCCTCACGCGCGCTTATATTGACCATCGCTTTGGTGGGGCTTTCTGCCTGCGCCGCTCAGGTGCCAGACAGCGGGCAGGGCGTGGGGTTTGATAACTCCCTTGAGGCACAGCGCCAGCGTGATGCGGCCCTGCAAGGCACACAGGCCAGACTGCCCGACACAGTGCTGCCGCCCGAACCCGGCTCTGCCGAGGCGACTGCGGCTGAAACATCGCGTATTCTGGCGCAAACCCGCACGGGGGATGTCGACACGGCGGTGCTTAATTCCGGTGTTGCGCCGGTTGAGGCCAGCCCGTCAAACCCGGCGCCGGTGGCCTTGAATAACCCCGGTATTTCCAATGAAAACGACTTTGGCGCAGTGGCCGAACGCCAAACCATCGAAAGCGACGCGGCCCGGATCGAACGCAACAAAGCGCAATACGAAGTTGTCGCCCCACAGGCATTGCCCACGCGCACAGGATCTGAGCAGCCCAATATCGTGAGCTTTGCGCTGTCCACCAGCCACCCCAAAGGCCAAAGCGTTTATGCGCGGGCCGGGTTTGGCGGGGCCAACCGTGCGGCACGCAATTGTGCCGGCTACGCATCGTCGGATCTGGCGCAGATCGATTTCCTGAGCCGTGGTGGCCCCAAACGGGACCGCAAAGGGCTGGACCCGGATGGGGACGGCTACGCCTGCGCCTGGGACCCTGCGCCCTTCCGCAAGGGTGCCGAAGACTGACGCGGTATGCAGCAGCATCCGTCACCTAATTTCGGGCCCCGGCGGGACGGGCTGATGCCCACCATCGTTGTGGTGCATTACACGGCCATGCAAACGGCGCAGGCGGCGATAGAGCGGCTGTGTGACCCTGTGGCCGAGGTGTCGGCGCACTACCTGATCTGTCGCAGCGGTGCGCTGACCCAAATGGTTCCCGAGGACCAGCGCGCGTGGCATGCGGGTGCGGGGGAATGGCGCGGCGAGACAGACATCAATTCACGCTCTATCGGGATAGAGCTCGACAATGACGGCACGCACCCGTTCTCCGAGCCGCAGATGGCCGCGCTCGAAACGCTGTTGCGGGGTATTCTGCGGCGTTGGACGATTGCACCAGACAACGTGATAGGCCATTCTGATATGGCGCCGGGCCGCAAGATTGACCCGGGCCCCCGGTTTGATTGGGCGCGACTGGCGCACCAGACCCTCGCGGCCCCCGCAGGCCGTGGCAAAGGCCCGCAAAACCCAACATCTGCGGGCTTTCGGGCGCTGGCCCGAACGGCAGGGTACACCGCCGACGTGGATGACAAAACGTTGTTGGATACGGTCCGCCTGCGTTTTCGCCCCGCTGCGTCAGGCCCGCTGCATCCCGATGATTTTGCGTCTTTGGGCCTGATTGTGCCCCCGACCTAACCTCAACCGCCAGAATTGCCTGCCAAAGACCGCCGTGCTGTGTTGACCCCGGCGTGAATAACGCGCATCACCGCCACGCGCGGAAGGCCGGATGGCCGCGGCATTGGGCAACTGGTGTCGAGGAAAGTCCGGACTCCAAAAAACAACGGTGCCGGGTAACGCCCGGGCAGGGCAACTTGACGGATAGCGCCACAGAAATGAAACCGCCACGGGGCAGGTCGGGCAACCGAAACCGCGCTGGGGTAAGGATGAAACGGTGGGGTAAGAGCCCACCGCGCCGCTGGTAACAGGGGCGGCATGGCAAGCCCCACCGGGAGCAATGCCAAATAGGGATCGCGCGTCGCAAGACAGGGCCGTTTTTGCCCGAGCAGGTCCGGGTTGGCAGCTAGAGCCTGTGCGGCAACGTATGGGTAAGAGGAATGGTCATCGAACCGGGGCATGCCCTGGGGAACAGAATCCGGCTTATAGGCCTTCCGCGCATTTGATTTCCTTTGGTGCCAGTCTTTGGCCGGCAAAGGGCGCATGACCGGGTGATTTTGCCGCGCTTAAATCCCGATAGGGGCCTGCATGGGCAGTGCTTTGAATATCCTTGCATGTTCCCCTCTGAATTTCGGTCTTTTGCGGTTGACTCGGCAGCGTGGCCAGTTAAAAGCCAAAACTCAGGATTTTCAGCAGCCCAAGGTGTACGCCGGGCCGCAGCAGGAGACACATCATGGCCAAGCCAACCACGATCAAGATTCGTCTGAACTCCTCGGCGGGGACGGGTCATTTCTACGTAACAAAGAAAAATGCCCGTACCATGACCGAGAAAATGGTCGTCCGGAAATATGACCCGGTTGCGCGCAAGCACGTCGAATATAAAGAAGGCAAAATCAAGTAAGGCAACTGCCATCTTGAATTGCGAATGGGCCGTGCTGTAAGCGCGGCCTTTTTTTATGTGCGCAAGGCTGGCGTGGCCCCTGCGGTGCGGCAAAACCGTCAAGAGCGGGTTGGTGTTGTCTCTGGAAACGCCGCAGGCTTCGCACATGTGCTTGGTGGACAATAAGGTATCGCTTGCGCACATAAAAAGCCCCGCCTAACGGTTGGTTAGGCGGGGCCGGTACATCCACAATGTGGACGTGGATTATTCTCTGTTGCCGAACAACTGTAGCAGCATCATGAACATGTTGATGAAGTTCAGGTACAGGCTCAAGGCGCCCATGATCCCGGATTTCTGCAACCATTCCTGATCACCATGATGCGCATGGGCCAAGTATGTGTTTTTGATGTTTTGGGTGTCGTAGGCGGTGAGGCCTGCAAAGATCAAAACCCCAATGGCCGACACAGCAAACATGATCGCGGGTGAGCCGATGAAGATGTTCACGATAGACGCCACGACGATGCCAATCAGACCCATGAACAAAAAGCTGCCCCAACCGGAGATGTCTTTTTTGGTGGTGTATCCCCAAAGCGATAGGCTCGCGAAGGCGATGGACGTTACCAGAAAGATCTGTGCGATGGAAAAGCCAGTGTAGACCAAGAAGATCGAGCTGATCGAGACACCCATAACAGCGGCAAACACGTAAAATACGGTTTGTGCTGTGGCCGCGGACATCCGGTTGATGCCTGCGCTAAACCCAAAGATAAACGCCAACGGGGCGAACATCACAACCCACTTGAGCGGCGACGTGTAAAGCGCGGCCCCCAGCGACGTCAGATATTGGTCTGCGCTAATTTGACCCACAGCTTGCGACGGATCAGACGTCACAGCCAAACCCGAGATCGCCCAAGCGGCCGCGAATGTGATCAGCATGCCTATGGACATTGTGCCATAGACTTTATTCATGTGGGCGCGCAGCCCCTCATCAATATGGGCGGCGCGGGATCCGGCGGTAGACCGGATTGTATTCACGTCAGCCATTAAGACCTCCACTTAAAACGTAATGCGCGTCAGACCCTCTCTGCGCGCTCTGCGCTAAATATCGGTGCCTATGGCCCGCATTTCAAGGTCTTTCGGTCGGGAATATACGCGTTTGCGTCGATTTTGGCCCGTGAATACGCCCCACGCGGTGCCTGGGGCGGCTGCGCACGTCATTCAGCGGTTGGTCCAGGTCTGGGGGACGTCCCAAAACATGCGGCGTGCTTCGCGTTCGGCGGTTGCCGGATCAAGCCCAACGTCGTCCAAGGCCTTGGCATCCAGCTGGGCCAATGCACGACGTGACCGCCACAGGGCCAGATAGGACGACAGCCCCGGCCGGCGGCGTGGCACAGAGGGGGCGCAGGGGCATGAGGCGCTGTTGATATAGGTCATGGTTCAGATCCTTTCGTGATGGATGGTCAGTGTTGTATTCGATTACTTGATGTATAGGCCAGCCTGTGTTTATTATGAAAACGAATATTTGTGACCAAACCAATCAAGGATGTTGATATGAGAAACTTGGACATCACAACGCTGCGGTCTTTTGTAACGGTGGCCGACGCGGGCGGCGTGACGCGGGCGGCTGGGTTTTTGCATCTGACGCAATCGGCGGTTTCAATGCAGTTGAAGCGCCTCGAAGACCTAATGGGCGTGGAGCTGCTTGACCGGTCTGGCCGGACGATCGGGCTTACGGCATCGGGCGAACAGTTGCTGACTTATGCGCGGCGTATGGTGGCGTTGAACGACGAGGTCGTGAGCCGTTTGACCGACCAGGCCTATGAGGGCGAGATCGTGCTAGGTGTGCCGCATGACATCGTCTACCCCGCCATCCCGCAGGTTCTCAAACAATTCCACGCAGATTTCCCTAGGGTAAAGGTGCGGTTGATCTCCTCTTATACGCGGGCGCTAAAGGAGATGTTTGGCCGTGGCGAATGTGACCTGATCCTGACCACCGAAATTACCATGGATCCGGGGGGCGACCTGCTTGATGAAAAACCACTGCGTTGGGTCGGGGCGCCGGGCGGGTGCGCGTGGCGGCAAACACCGCTGAGGTTGGCGTTCGGCCGGCAATGTACGTTCCGGCCGCATGTCGTGGAGGCGCTGGATCTGGCCGGGCTGCCATGGGACGTGGTCGTCGAGACAGAAAGCGACCGCACGATTGAGGCAACCGTCAGCGCGGATCTGGCGGTGCACACGATGATCGAAGGCACAGAACCGCCGCATCTGGAACGGATCGACCATGGCGGTGCCTTGCCCGAATTGCCGGGCCAGATGATCAACCTCTACGGCGCGCGGGTGACCAAAAATGAGATCCAACAACGTTTAGCCGATGTTCTGCGCCGGGCGTTTTCCAAAACCGATAGCCCCCGTTTGAAAGCTGTTTGAACGCGTTTGCGGGGCGCGTAATTTCGTAAGATTCGGGGAGGACAACCAGTGCCCACCTGTGGAAATTTTATGAGAGGTGGCGGGAATTTGCCGGGCCTTGGCGTTCGGCGCCGATTTCCGCCGATGATTTCCGACTGTTTTACATGGGTGTTTTAGGAGGAATGATTTTCTATTTTGTCGGGAAAAAATTTACCGAACTGCCTAAAAATCAACCCAAGATTGCGAAAATTAACCTAAATTTGACCAGATATAAAAAATTTTAATAGAATAATACCGGCATTGCTGTCGGTATAAAAATCACTGATTTCAATGGAAAAGACGCGCTATGATTGATCTGACCCCGCTGCTGTTCACGCTATCGGGAAGTGATAGTGATTGATCGAAACGGGAATCTCACTATTGTCCGGATGCACGATGATGAGCGGTGATCGCGGCTAGGTTGTGCCAAAGATGCCGTCCGGTCGAGAGGCCACATTTTTAGCAAGGTAAGTGTAAGGGATTAGCAAATGGTACATGTCGTAGATGTTTATGTTGGAAAGCGCATTCGCCAGCGCCGTTGGTTGGTTGGTATGACACAACAGAAACTCGCCGAATGTGTCGGGATCAAGTTCCAGCAGATTCAAAAATACGAAACCGGGGCAAACCGGGTCAGCGCGTCTCGCCTTTGGGATATCGCGGATGCATTGGAAGTCGAAGTCGCGTTTTTCTTCGAGGGGCTTAAAGCCGCAGAGGATGACATGGTCGAGGCTGATGCCGTCCCCGCGGATATGATGGGCGATAAAGAGGCGATGGATCTGGTGCGGTCGTATTACGCGATCCCCGAAAACCAACGCCGCCGCTTGTTTGAATTGGCACGTGTGCTGAGCGACGTCGCCTGATCACGGGCACCGATTGATGCTGCGGCCCTTTGAGGGGCGCAGTGCGGTCGCGTTTTGGGGCACTGTGGTCTTGCACTGCGGGCCGGTCGATGGCACGGGTGGCGTATGACAACAGCACATCGCTCCCATGATCTCGCGGCCCTTGATGCCGTGGCCCAAACGTTGGCGGATGCAGCGCGCGCTGCGATCCTGCCGTATTTCAGATCGTCAGATCTTGTCACAGAAAATAAACTGGCCGGGGATTTTGACCCGGTCACGGCGGCGGACCGTGCCGCCGAACAGGCCATGCGCGCCATATTGGCCCGCGACCGGCCTGATGATGCGATTTTGGGCGAAGAATTCGGGCAATCCGCAGGCACCAGTGGTCTGACGTGGGTGCTTGACCCAATCGACGGCACTCGTGGGTTTGTAAGCGGCACCCCGACATGGGGCGTGTTGATCGCGATTTCGGATGCGCAGGGACCGTTTTATGGCTTGGTCGACCAGCCCTATATCGGCGAACGTTTCATCGGGGCCCCCGGCAAGGCCGAGATGACAGGCCCGCGCGGCCCGATGCCCCTGCAAACCCGCACGACCACCGAATTGGCGGATGCGATCTTGTTTACCACTTTTCCAGAGGTCGGATCGCCCCAAGAGGGCGCTGCGTTTCGTGCGGTGGCTGACCAGGCCAAGCTGACGCGGTACGGTATGGATTGCTATGCCTATGCACTGCTGGCGGCGGGGCAGATTGATCTGGTCGTCGAGGCCGCGTTGCAACCCTATGATATCCAAGCCCCGATTGCGCTAATCCAGGCCGCTGGCGGTATCGTCACCGGTTGGGATGGATCACCCGCCCACATGGGGGGGCGTGCGTTGGCCGCCGCCAACCCCGAGATCCACGCCAAGGCGCTGACGGTCTTGCGCGACCATTTGCTATGACGCGGCTGTTGCTGCGCGGCGCTGACCATCTGCTAACGATGGATGACGCCCGTCGCGAATTGCGTGGCGCAGATGTGTTGATCGACGGGGGTGTTATCCGCGAGATCGGGGTTGCCCTTCGCGCCGACGCCACGGTGATAGATGTTTCGGGGTGTGTCGTGACGCCGGGTCTTGTGAACACGCACCACCATTTGTACCAATCGCTAACCCGCGCGGTGCCTGCCGCACAGGATGCGTTGTTGTTTGGCTGGTTGAACGTGCTTTACCCGATTTGGGCGCGGTTCACGCCAGACCATATGTTTACGTCGGCGCAGGTCGGGTTGGCCGAATTGGCGTTGTCGGGATGCACGCTTAGCAGCGATCATTTGTATTTATACCCCAATGGGACCCGCCTCGAAGATACGATCCACGCGGCCGCCGAAATTGGCCTGCGGTTTCAACCGACACGCGGCGCCATGAGCATTGGGCGGTCGCAGGGGGGCTTGCCCCCCGACAGTTTGGTGGAGCCCGAAGGCGATATTCTGGACGATTGCATCCGGGTCATCGATGCCTTTCATGACCCTGCGCCCGGCTCTTTGTGCCGGGTCGGTGTGGCGCCCTGTTCGCCGTTTTCTGTCAGCCGTGACTTGATGCGTCAGGCGGCGGTGCTGGCACGTGACAAAGGGGTGATGTTGCACACACACCTTGCCGAAAACGACGAAGATATCGCCTATTCCCAAGAGAAATTTGGCTGTCGTCCGGGCCAATATGCGCAAGATCTGGGGTGGGTGGGCCCCGATGTCTGGCATGCGCATTGTGTGAAACTGGATGCCGCAGAAATCGCACTGTTTGCCGAAACCGGCACCGGCGTGGCCCATTGTCCGTGTTCCAACTGCCGTCTGGGCAGCGGGATCGCACCGGTGGCTG
>NZ_JBDVLG010000035.1:0-41744 GCF_039970775.1 Roseobacter sp. | reverse complement strand
ACCAGATCAGATCGCTGTCTGCGGCTGGCAGGGCGACTGCGGAATGCCCCCAAGCCACGTGTGCTGACACCGACAACATCACACAGCCAGTTGGCTGGAAAGCTGGCCCGGTGTTCTTCCCCTCTCCTCGAAACTGCGTTTCGACTGCCGGGCAGTGGATAAACCTAAATCTCATTGCTTTAGGCCCGCGAAGAACTGGCCTCTCGGGACATTACTGCGCAATACCCTGACGGCTGACAAGTGGCCTTTTTAAAGATCTCCCTCTCCTCCTTGAGAAGACGGTTCTCGCGCCGAAGCCGATCATTCTCTTTGGCCAGGTCTAAACCCTCTTTCGACACCACATCCGTATCTCGATGCGCAGTGATCCATTTGTTCAGCGTCGACATCCCGACACCCACCTTCTCGGGACATTGCTGCGCAATACCCTGCCAGGCAAAGGACCATCAGCCACCTGCTTGCGCCTAAGCCCACTGGTTAGCGCGATCCGCACCGCATCCTGGCGGAATTCGTCCGTCCGTTTCAGTCCCATAGTAAATCTCCTTTGGTGCAGTAAATGCTATCAAAAGAGCGGTATCAAACCGCGACAGGTCCAGCATCTCTTCAACCTCGCGGAAGCTTAGATTGAAACGGGAATAGAGCCAAACTGAGTGAGTGATGATATCGGGCGGAAACCGGTGGCGTTTGTGGCTGATGGTCAGTGTCTGCATCGCCATCAGCTACGGGCAAACTGAGGCGCGAACAACCACCGGGAAGTTAATGTGACAACACCGTATTGCGACCCACGATCGGTATGATGGATGCAGTCCTTGGGCGGTTGTCGGAACGCGATGGCCATATTCAACGCCCGGATTGCTAAATCGCGTTTCATTCGATTGCTTACAGCCCAGCCGATCACGCGCCTAACCCTGCCGTGCAGCGTATCCCGCCATACTTCGATTTGTATTTGTAGAACGTCGCCGAGCTGATCCCGTGCCGACGACATACGTCAGCAGTCTTCTCGCCAGCTTCCTGTTCCTTGATCATTGACCCTCTCAGCAGATTGCTACGCAATCGCCTGCCGGGCAGTGCGTGATCTGTTCGTCCGTGAAACGTGCTGTCATCCGCCCGTCCTTTTGTTGGGCGGACTCTACACAAACTTGGAGGGGCTTTAGGGGCGCAGGTCATTGGGTATGAGGTCAACCAAAGCGAGGGCGAGGCGATAAACTTAGCCCTCGCGCATAGCTAATGCCATACTGTCGTTACTTCAACGAGAACTTGGCAATACTAATTTCGGTATGTTCTTCAACCAGAAGCAGTACTTTGATAGATTTCTGTTCCTATTCCATGAGAGTTCCCGTCGTGTGTCTTAAATGCAGAAACCATCTTTTGGAGATGCTGGGCGTCCGTGCTCAGTGACGTGCTTACAGCTGTGGTTTCTTCGACCATTGCAGCATTGTGTTGGGTCGTTTGATCCAGAGATACCACAGCGGTGTTGATCTCGTGAAGTGCAGTCGCTTGTTCGCGGGTTGCGTTTGTGATGGTTCCAACAAGATCACCAGTAGATGATACGCGAGTCATTATAGCTTCTAACGCATCCCCGGCTTTCTTGACCAGTTCTACACCTGCTGCAACATGCGCATCACTAGAAGTCGTTAGAGTAGAAATATCTCTTGCCGAATCCGAAGCTCTTTGGGCTAGCGCTCGCACTTCAGATGCGACAACTGAAAAGCCCCGTCCTGCCTCTCCTGCACGTGCGGCTTCCACACCGGCATTCAACGCGAGGAGATTGGTCTGGAACGAAATTTCTTCGATGACATTCATGATCTTTGCGACTTCCGCGGACGAGTTAGCGATCTCACTCATAGCTTTGACCACCTCGCGGACTGTTTCGCCGCCGGCTTCGGCACTCGTGCGCGCGGCGACAACAGCTGCATCGGCCTCTTTCGCACTTTCTGCACTGGATTTAACAGTAGCTGTCAGTTGCTCAAGCGCTGCAGCAGTTTCTTCCAATGTCGCGGCTTGACCCTCAGTGCGGCTGGCCAACTGGGTCGCTGCCGAGCTCACTTCAGTGGCATTTTCGGACACGCCAGTTACGGTTTGATCAACGCTTTGGATCAATCCAGATAAACGTTCAACTGCTTCATTGAAATCTACGCGCAGGCGTTCATATTCATCGTCGAATGTAACGGAAATCTGGCACGTTAGATCACCCTCGGACATCCTATTTAGGCTTGATGCCAACTCGCGCACAACAGTCTCGCGTGCGGCCTCATCTTTTACACGTTCGTGTTCTATTCTTTGCTGCTCGTTCTCAGCTGATGTCACGTCCGCCGCTATAAGGACGATTTTAAACGGCTTGCCACTTCCGTCGACGATCGGTGTTAGGTTGCCTCTGAGCCACACGATATCGCCATCTTTGGTCGAAAATTGCAATTTCGCATACTGCACGTCCCCGTTTTTGAGGTTGGTCCAGATTGCCTGTTGCTCCGAGCGAGTGGGTTCATCGGGTGCCAGAAGCTCTGCGTGGGCACGTCCCTCCAAAGCCACGCCGTCCAACTGAAGCGATGTTTGGAAGCGATCATTTGCTTTTATGATGTCGCCATCCAATGTGTATTCAACCACGCACTGTTCACGGTCGATCGCCATAATGACGCCTGCATGCATGCGCTCTTGCGTCACATCGCGCCATTGAAGGATGTTCCCCGCATAGGAACCGTCTTCTGCTTGAACGTAAGTTGCGTTCAACTCCAGCTTGAGATCGCCAACCGAGATGTCGATCTGCCATGGCAATTGCGTAGGATCTGCCAAAATAGCGCGTTGATGATCCGGGCTTTTGTGGAGCTGATCTATCGGGTTTCCGACCAAGTTGTCTGCGTCAAAGTTCGGCCATGTTTCGGAGAGTATTTTGCTGTATTGACCGAACAGTTCCTTTGCCGCTTTGTTGTTTGCGGTCACGACCATATCTGGGTCAATAACCATCATGGCGGAGTTACTATCGTCAAAGGCAAAGCTCTTGGTAAACGCTTCTACAAGTTGGGCGTCGGCGGCTTGAAGGTCGCCTCGCATTGTATCGAGGGCTTGCGACAGAGTACCGACTTCAGATTTCAATGTCTTAGTTGTTATTTGGATATCAAAGTCTTTGTGTGCGATGCTATTCATCGCTTCGTTCAAACTGCCGACCTGTTTGGTGAAGCGTCCGGTGACGAAAAAAGCGGTTGCTACACTTATTAACAGCGATATGACTGCGGTTATTGAAAACGCGAGCAGATGGGAAATGGCAGTTTGATGTTCTAGGCCATTGAGCCTGTGGATCCCTTCGAGAAGAGAGAGTTCGACCTCTCTAAGCTTTTCGATCCAGGCAGTTGACGTTGCAAACCAATCTTGTCCGGTGACACCTTGCAGGTCACCAGTTGCCATAGAGTCAAGGGCGATTTGTCGAAGTTCTTCGAGAGCTTGAATTTCTTCAAATTGAGTGAGATCGAGACCAGGTATGGCTTCTTGTGCATAGAGAGTGGTTTGTGCCAATGCGAAGGTTTGTTGTGCCCCGGCTGCAACCAATCGCCGCAAGCCCACCATGCTGAATTCACCGCCGCCGAAACCAACTGCGCCCATTGCGCGTTCGACGCCTGCGCTTTCCTTGCCTTCGCTCAACGCAACGTAGCTAGCGCCCGCAAGGGCGATACTGCCGAGATGAATCTCTGCAAAAGTAACGTCATTGAGATGAAGGGCACTTTTGATCATTTTCGTATAGGTGGCGGCCAAATCAGGCACGGCCACATCCCGGGCAGAGACGGAGGCGCGTAAAGCCGGTAATGCTTCGAGAGTTTTGTCAATCTTGGCTGCCAAATCAGGGTAATCTTCTTCGATGACTTTGTGGACAGCCTCAAATTCTTCGAGGATATGGTCAACTTTTGCACGCTGCTCTGGCAGCACATCTTTGAAATTTTGCCCGTCGGAACCAACGAAACCTGCGGAATACCCGCGTTCTGCCTGAAGTTCGTGTATTAGTGCACTGATCACATCGGCATAGTCCAGCGAGGCCTCAACGTGATCCGTTGCACTTAGTTCGGCCATAGAGTTGACTACGCCAATAGTTGAAACTGAGGCTAATCCGACGAGGGGTATCGCCACGATGGCCAGGATTTGTTGACGTAGTTTCATAATTATATCCTTGTAGCTGCTAATAGCTCTATGCGGCACAAGGGTTAATTAAATGTAGATGGAAATTTAAACGGCGAGGATTGGTTAATGCCGTCTTACTGCCACAATAGGCAAGTGCGCCCCTTGTTGCGGTAAGGCTGCGGTTCAAAGCAGCGTTCATGTGCAGCAAGGGGCGAAGGCCATGGAATACGAAGCACCATGACCTTCGGGTTTGGTCTTAGACTGTGCCTCTGGCAGGGCGCTTGTGTTCAATGTTGAACTTCATTCCGTCCAACAATTCGTCCAGATCAGGGCGTGCAGCCGGGCCGTTTGACAGGCACACAACCTGGTTCACACCGTCTGGGCGTACGCAGAACACGGCAGGTTCGGCGAACCGGCGGTCTGTTTCATCGGGGGAAAGCGGGTCGGAGATATAGACGCCCAATTTTTCCATCTGGTCTTCGGTCAGGCCATAGCCGATGTCGAAGTTCCAACCGAACTCGGCAACGTCTTGTTGGGCTTTGCTTTCGGGATCCGCCGAAACAACAGCGACGTCAAAGCCGGCTGCTTCCCAATCCGCCACGCGGGTTTCCAGACCGTTCAGGTACTTTTTGCACCGGCCGCAGTGTTTGCCGCGATAAACGATGAAAAGCGTGTGACGCTCTTTTGCGCCGCCAACGGAGATAGTGCCACCGCCGAGTTTGTCGAAGGACATTTGTGGGAGGAGGCCGCCGGCCTCTGGTTTTGCGTTGATCATGAGTGAGCCTTTCGTAGGTTGAGTTAAAGGAGATTTTTGACGAGGGCCAAGCGAACCCGGCCCTCGCCAAGGGAGGTAACTTTAATGCAGCAGCAAGGTGGTGATCTCGGGGAATGCCATCATAACTGCGAGCACGAGGAGCTGGATGCCGATGAATGGCAAGAAGCCCTTGAAGATATCGGCCAAGGAAATGCCCGGAGGCGCCACCGATTTCAGATAGAACGCGGCGGGTCCGAACGGCGGGCTGAGGAAGCTGACCTGCATGTTGATGCAGAACAAGATCCCAAACCAGACCGAAACATGCGCCGGTGACAAGGTGCCCAGCAGGCCGATGTCAGTCGGGTCCATGCCCATCACGATTGGCAAGAACACGGGCATGACCAACAAGACGATCCCGATCCAATCCAGCAATGCGCCCAAGAACAGGAAGATCAGCATCATGACAAAGATCACGCCCATCGGTGGCACATCGAGACCAAGGATCAGACCGGCGATGAACGTCGGACCACCGGCCAGAGAATACGCACCGGCAAGGGCTGTGGCGCCAAAGGTCACCCACATGATGGTCCCTGTGGACCGCATGGTGCGTTGCAAGGCTTCGATGAACAAAGACCAGGACATTTCGCCGCGCAATGTGATCAGGATCAGCGTCCCGATGCACCCGATTGCGGCGGCTTCGGTGATGCCTGTGATCCCACCGTAGATCGACCCAAGGATCGCGCCGACAAGTATCATTGGCGGCAGCAGCCCTTTGAGAGCGATGATCTTGTCGCGCAAGGTCACCTCGTAGTCGAGCTCGGGCAGTGGGGCGTCTTGGGGGCGCAGTCGTGCACGGATCGCGATGTAGACGATATAGCTGAACCCCAACAGCAACCCAGGAATAAGCGCGGCCTTGAACAGCGCATGGATCGACGTTTCCGTGACCACACCGTAGATGATCAGGACAATCGAGGGCGGGATCATGGTGCCCAAAGACCCGGCGGCACAAATCGTTCCGCAGGCAAGGTGTTTGTCATAGTTCAGGCGCAACATCTGTGGCAGCGCTACAAGGCCCAGCAGGACGATTTCGCCGCCGATGATGCCCGACATTGCCGCCATGATCATGGCCATCACTGATGTGACGATCGCAATGCCGCCACGGGTGCGTGACATCCAGACGCTCATGGAGTCGTACATATCTTTGGCTATGTTACTTCGTTCCAGTAGCATGGCCATGAAAATAAACAGCGGCACCGCCAGTAGCGCGTGTTCAATCGTCAGGTCGTACATCCGTTGCCCGAGAATATAAAACCCGCGGTCGCCGAGTTTCCAGTAGGCGACAAGCACCCCAAGGAAGCCTGACGCAAAGCCAAGTGGAACCCCAATGGCCAACAAAACGATGATGCCCAAAACGAGCAGGAGTGAGAGTTCTGCGATACCCATTTAGAGATCCTCCGCCAGACCGAGGGTCGATTTTCTGCGCCAATCCACGATCAAGTTATTGATGGCTTGAATGCTCATCCATGCGCAGACCACGCAGATCAGGGGTTTCATAATGGCGGGGATCGGGGGGTTCCACGCAGAGCCGTAAAGCTCCCATGTGCTGAACTTACGCATCGCGTTGCCCCAATAGCCCCATGTTACGGCCCAGCAAAAGATGCACACGCAGGCGGTCCCCATGACTTCCATAATGCGCTGTGTTTTGCGGCTGACCACATCATAGACGATGGTGACGCGAATATGGGTGCGTTGTTGCATGGCGTATAAGCCCGCAACCAGAAAGATCACGCCACCAAGCCACCGCGATAGTTCTTCGACCCAGATGGTTGGGCGGGCAAAGACATACCGCATGATGACCTCAAACAGCATGATGCCCATGATGATCGCAACGAAGAACATCAGCAATGATGCAATCCGCAAGGTGATGTGGTCGATGATCGTGAGGGGTGGGCTTCCTGCACCATGAAGCCCACGGGACAACATGGGCACAAGCTTTGGCGCAATCAGCACCATCCATAACAGCGTGGCGACGCCTAAGGATGCCACCCAAATGTAGCCGGATAAATCAAGTGTAGGCATGGAACTGGCTTTCTGGTGTAAGCCGGAGCGACAGAGACTGCCGCTCCGATTTCCATTATTCGGTGATCAGGCCGATTTGCTTCATGAACGCAATGTGGCTTTCAACCAAGGCGCCCGCTTGTGGCGTTTTCTCGCCCCATTCTTCCCACTTAGCGCGTGAGAATGTGCGGAAGGCTTCGCGTTGCTCTGCGTTCCAATCATAAAGCGTCACGCCGTTTTCAACAGCCGCTTGTGCCGCGGTGCCCATTTCAACCGAGTGGCTGAGTGTTTCACGGAATGCCATTTTCTCCATGGCAACTTCGATGATCGCTTGGATGTCGTCAGGCAGTCTGTCCCAGACGTCTTTGTTGATCGCCAGGTGGTCCGCAGGCATCGAGTGGAACCCAGGGTATGTCGCGTGCTTGGCGATGTCATAAAGGCCGATTTCGCTGTTGGTCGCGATGTTCGACGCGTCAGCACCATCGATGATTTTGGTCTCTAGCGCGGTGAAAACCTCGCCAAAGTCCATGACGATCGGGCTGGCGCCCAAGTCTGCAAAGATCTCGGTTTGGATGCCGGGAGGGGAGCGGAATTTCCAATCTTTAAAGTCCGCGACGCTTGTCAGCGGGCTTGTTGACGACAAGGATTCTTGGCCCGAAATCCACCACCCTACGACGTGCATGCCGTGTTGGTTATACAATGGCTGTGCCGCTTCAAGACCGCCACCATAATAGAACCACGAGTACATTTCCCATGGGGTGTCATAACCACCAAGGATGTCGCCAACGAATTGGAACGCCGGATCCTTGCCCGTTTGGTAGGCAGCGCCCGTCATGTCGCCGTCCAGAATGCCGTTGACCGCAGCATCAAATGTCTCTGTCGCTTTGACCAGCGATGCCGAGTAAAACATTTCGATGTCAACACGCCCGCCGGACATACGTTCGATGTCGTCGACCAGGCTCTGGACGTTTTTACCCTTGAGCGATTCTGCGCTGAAGTGCGTTTGAATGGTCAGGTCATAGTCTGCAGCTTGCGCGGCTGTGGCGCCAAGTACGGCGGCCATCAAAGGCGCAACTATCTTTTTATTCAGTGTCATGTGGTCCTCCCAAAAATTGCGTCATGATGCGGATTTTAAATTTCCTCCCGGCATCATATGTTGTATGATGAATTATGAGTTGATAAGACGCAAGCGGCAAGTTTGAGATTTATGGCGTTTGTCGAAATTGTGTAGCTTCGTGTGGTGGGCTGAGAGAATGCGGGAGAACCGAGATTATGCAAAAGCCAGAAGGTCTCGCCTTGGGGATGCGCCCAAAGCTTAGCGAGCGCGTCGCTGATCAACTGCGCGAACGTATCCAAAAAGGTGAGCTTGCCCTGGGCGAGCAGCTTCCGACCGAAAGCGCGTTGGTTGAGCAGTTTGGCGTTAGCCGCACCGTTATACGCGAGGCGATTTCGTCGTTGCGCGTCGATGGGCTGGTGAAGGCGCATCAGGGGCGCGGGGTCTTTGTGTGCGAGGACATCAGTCAGCAACCCTTTCGTCTGTGCAGCAAGGACCTCAGCGAAAAGGACCACATGGTGCAGGCGATGGAATTGCGCATGTGCATGGAGGTCACCAATGCCGAATTGGCCGCAGCACGGCGCACCGACCCGGATATTCAAAGCATGGAAGCCGCATTAAACAGACAACACGCCGCGCATTTGTCGGGCGCATTGGGCCAGACCGAAGATTTCGCGTTTCATCTGGCCATCGCGAATGCCACGCAAAATTCGTATATGGTCGATTTCTTGAGGTTCCTCGGGCCCTATATCATCCCCGCCAATGCGATGCATCAGATGGACCCTAAAGAACTACCGGCCTACCAAAACAGCCTGCGGGCCGAACATTGGGCCATTGCGGCGGCTATCAAAGACGGTGACGCAACGGCGGCGGGCGAAGAGATGCGCAGCCATTTGCGGCGCGGCTTGCAGGTAAACTCAGGGGCTGGCATCCTTTGATCTGTCCTGACGAACACCCCCTGCCCATGCGCGTGTTGTGCAGATGTGCTTGCCCGGCCGCACGTCTCAAACCGCCAAACATAATCGAGAGCGGCGCTATGTACGCATAGCCAATCGCGCGCGGCGGCGCACCGAATTTGACCGGGTGCCGTGAAAATCAAGGGCCGCTTATGTGCTCTAAACCCCTAAAAACTTGGAAATTAACATGCTGACAGTTCAACGCCTGGATATCGACGACGCATATGCGATTATCGCCGCTGCGCGGATCAAAGCCGAAGAGATCGGCGTGCCAATGTGCATCGCTGTGACCGACGAAAGCGGCAATCTGATCGCCTTCGAAAGAATGAACGGCGGAAAAATCACCAGCATCAATCTTGCGATCGACAAAGGCTTTGCCGCCGCCGGTGTCAAAAAGGGCACCCATGTTTTGGGCGAGGTAAGCCAGCCGGGCAACCCTGCATATGGGCTGTCTTCCACGTTGGTTGGCCGCATGGTGGTGGTCGCGGGCGGGCTTCCTGTGCTGTCTGGCGATGAGGTCGTCGGGGCAATAGGCGTCAGCTCTGGGTCTCCGGCTCAGGATCTTGAGGTCGCAGAGGCGGGCGCGCGCGCCTTTTCAAACGTAAAATCATAAAAACTCGCAAGGAGAGACATATGGAAAAACCAGTCATCGGCTTTATCGGCTTGGGCCTTATGGGCGGCAACATGGCGGAATGCCTACAACAAAACGGCTATGCGTTGAACGTCATGGGCCGCAACAAGGCAGCCGTTGGCGCCGCAGTGGCGCGCGGAGCTACCGAAGTCAAAACACCCAAAGAACTGGCCGAAGCCAGCGATATTATCATGCTTTGTGTTACGACGTCTGACGTGGTCGAAAGCCTGATTTATGGCGACGACGGTATTTTGGCCGGTATATCCGCGGGCAACGTTGTCATCGACTATGGCACGTCTATCCCTGCATCAACGCAGAAAATCGGGGCTGATCTGGCGGCAAAAGGTGCCGGCATGATTGATGCGCCATTGGGCCGGACCCCTGCGCACGCCAAGGACGGTTTGCTGAATATCATGGCCGCTGGTGACAAAGACACCTATGAAAAGGTCAAGCCGGTTTTGGATGTTCAGGGCGAGAACGTCTTTTATCTGGGCGCGCTTGGGTCGGGTCACGTGACCAAACTGATCAACAATTTCATGGGCATGACAACCGTTTGCACCATGAGCCAAGCCTTTGCTGTGGCAAAACGTGCAGGCATCGAAGGCCAGCAGCTTTTTGACATCATGTCAGCGGGTCCGTCCAATTCGCCCTTCATGCAGTTTTGCAGAAAATACGCAGTAGACGGCGTAAGTGACCTTGGGTTTTCGATTGCCAACGCAAGCAAAGACATCGGTTATTTTGTGCAGATGGTCGAAGATATGGGCACGCGCGCCGAGATTGCGGAAGGCACATCTGCCAATCTCAAGGCGGCATTGGCCGATGGCATGGGCGATGGCAACGTGCCCGAAATATTCGACTACTTTGTGAAATTGCAAAACACGAAACCGCAATAATACACGTCCCCTTTTAGGGGGTCTATCATGCCGCATCTTTCGCGCAGACGGTGATGGGGCATATCGATGGGGCGGCGGGTTTCGCCCCATCGAGGTTTGCCAACCGTAGGTGCGCGCTTACTTCTCCAAGCGCCGAAACAACATTGATAACCCAAAACAGATTACAAAATAGAACGCCGCAGCCGTCAGCCACCCTTCGAATATCAGGCGGGTTGATGCGACAAGTTCGATTGTTTTGAACGTCAGGTCAGGCACCGAGATCAGCGAGACCAGAGAGCTGTCCTTGATCAAGGTGATGAATTGGTTGGCCATAGGCGGCACCACCTTGCGCAACGCCTGTGGCAGCACGATAAACCGCAGTTCTTGAAACTGGGTCATCCCGATAGAGCGCGCCGCCTCGCGTTGGCCGACATCCACCGATTGTATGCCCGACCGGACGATCTCACCGACAAAGGCGCTCTCGAACAGTGCAAGAACAACCACACCGGAGATAAGCGCGGGAAAGCGGCGCATGTCGCCAAACAGGAACGTCCAGATGGCGTTGTTGTCGCTGCGCGCGATGCCACGGGCCCAACTGTCAAGGTTCAGCGCCGCGATCAGTTGTTCGGACAGGAAAAAGAAGAAGATAAAGATAATAACGACCGGCGGCACATTGCGCAGGAATTCAAGGTAGGTGCGTGCCAAAAGGCGGACGGTCAGGTTGTTTGAACAGCGCGCGATACCCAGCATCAGCCCAAGGATCAGCGCAAGAATGCTAGAGTAAATGGCAATGCGCAACGTCGTGTAAAGCCCTTGGATCAACAGGTTGGAGACCCAGCGATCTTCGCTTTCTTTATAGCGAAACAGGTAATTTGGGATTTTTTCCCAGCGCCAGTCATAGTTCAGCGCGGTTCCCATGCGTGCGGCGATAAACGTCGTGGCTGCGATGACAACAAGCAAGATGGCGTAGTCCATCCAGTGCAGGCGTTTGAGGAACTTGAGCATGCGTGGTGTCCAAAGCAAGAGAAAGGCGGGCCGGATGCAGCCCGCCTTGTTTAAGTAGATTATTCGGCGACGTTTGCTTTCCAGTCATCGCCGCGGAACCAATAGTCGTGGCGTTCTTTGAGCCAACCCGTGCGGGTTTTGATGCCGATCCAGTTGTTAAAGAAATTCTCTGCGTCTGGGTCGCCTTTGCGAAATGCAAACCCTTCGCCTGCGGCCTGAAACGCCTGATTGAACGGCACGTTTACCGTGTCGGGGTAATTGCGCGCGTATTCAGACGGGGAGGGTTCTGCGCCCATTGTCGCATGAGCATTGCCGTTCAAAACCTCTTGGTCGGCGGCGCCGTCTTCATCAAACAGCAACAGTTTTGCCTCGGGGAACATTTCGCTGATAACGGTCGCTGGTGTCGCACCGCGACGGGCCGAAAATGTAACATCGGGGCTGTTGTAGTCTTCTAATGTAAACCCTGCGGTAAGCGCGTTATTGGCCAGAATGGTCAGGCCAGAATAGGCGTAAGGCTCTGAAAATGCGACTGTCAGGTTGCGTTGGGGGGTGATCGTCATACCAGAAATAATGACGTCAAACTTACCCGAAATAAGCGCCGGGATAATACCGTCCCATGCCGTTGGTATGAATTCCACCTCAACGCCCATGTCTTTGGCCAACTCACGGCCCACGTCCAATTCGAAGCCAACCAGATCACCGTCAAGGTCGCGCATCGACCAAGGGCGGAAAATGGACAGGCCAATGCGCAGAACACCGTCTTGTTTGATGGTCTCAATGACGGAACCTGCCGCCAAGCTCTGGTTGGTGTTTTGTGCAGATGCAGGAAGTGCAAGTGCCACGGACGCTGCTGTCGCGAGGGCGAGCCCTGCCATACGCCTTGTAAATTTCATGAATGATCTCCTCGGAGGTTTGCTAAGTGTGAACTGCGTATTTCTTTTCAATGTGGGACACGCCGAATGACAATATCAGGGTCAAAACCAAATAGACGGCCGCGATTGTAAACCAAATCTCAAAGCTCATGTAAGTGTCTGAAATTAGGTTGCGGCCAATGGTGGTCAACTCTACGACCGCAATCACGCTGACGATGGCGGAGCTTTTGATCAAGTGGACCATTTCGCCCGTCATTGGCGGCAACATGAATTTCACCGATTGTGGCAAAATAATATAGCGGTAGGCCTGCAATTTGGTCATCCCGATGGATGTCGCGCCTTCCCACTGGCCCGGCGCCACGGATTTGATGCCCGCGCGTATGATCTCGGAAATCAACGCCGCGTGGAACACGCTCAGGCACATGACGCTGGCGGTATACCGGTCAAGATTGAAAACCGGCCCAAGGACGTAGTAAAACAGATAAAGCAGCACGAGTATGGGCATGTTTCGCACAAATTCGAGCATCACAACGGCGACAGCGCTGCCGATAACCAACCCCGACAGCCGCAAAAGCGCCAAGATCAGCCCCAATAAAGTGGCAGAAACAAAGGCGGTAAACGACAATTGGATGGTTTTGACCAACCCAACCATGATCTCGCCCCATTGGAACCCATCGTCTGTTAGTGTGTAGAAATACACAGGCATGCGGTACCATTGCCAGTTATACCCCATCGCCTGCGCGCCAGAATATGCAAGCCAGAACAAGCCCGCCAGGACGATCAGATATAGTGTGATAGCGACCGGGGTTGTATTCAAAACCGCGTTAATGGTGCGTGGCGTTCTGCGAGGCATCTAGTGTTCCAGAATTTGGCTTAAAAACGCTTTGCAGCGGTCGCTATCGGGGTCGGTAAAGAACTTTTCTGGGGGGGCGATTTCTAGGATTTTACCGTCTTCCATAAATACCATCGTATCGGCGACCTTGCGGGCAAAGCCCATTTCATGGGTCACACAGACCATCGTAATGCCAGTATCAGCCAGTTCAACAATCACGTCCAGAACCTCATGGATCATTTCAGGATCCAAGGCGGAGGTTGGTTCGTCAAACAGGATTATTTGGGTCTCCATGCACAATGATCGTGCAATCGCGGCGCGTTGTTGTTGCCCGCCGGACAATTGCGCGGGGTATTTGCCCGCCTGTTCGGGGATGCGGACACGTTCCAGATAGGTGCGGGCGCGTGCTTCGGCCTCTTTTTTGCCGATTTTCTGGACCTTCATGGGGCCGATTGTCAGGTTTTCGAGGATCGTCAAGTGGGGAAACAGATTGAACTGCTGAAAGACCATGCCGACCTGTTGCCGCAGCTGGTGCAGGCTTTTGCTGTCTTGCTCAACGGCGATTCCGTCAATGACAACAGAGCCCGCATCATGGAATTCCAGCCCATTGAAACACCGGATCAACGTTGATTTTCCAGAGCCCGACGGGCCGCAGATCACAACGCGTTCCCCGCGTTTGACACCCAGCGTCACATGAGAAAGCGCCTGAAAGCCCCCATAGAATTTATCTACACCAGAGACCGAAATCATCTGTTCACGCATAGCAAAAGCACCCATCCAATATCAATTTGCAGCTTGGGCGAGTTGGACCATCATGTCTAGCGTCGCTTCGAGGGTGTGGGGTTGTTGTAGGCCGCGCGACACCATCATGGCACCCTCGAGGCTGGAAACGAACATTTTGGCATAAATTTCAGCATCTAGGTCCCAGCGCAGCTCGCCGTTTGATTGCCCGTTGCGCACAACGTGTTCAACCCATTGGTGTTGTTCCTCAAAAAACAGCGTGACTTCTGCGCGCACCTGTTCTGGCAAAGACATCACATCGGCGGCCAACACCCCGCCAAGGCACAAACGCCCCTGTTCAGATAGGGTCGTGACAAACACGCCCCCGTAGGCACGCAACACATCCGGCGCCGATGCCGCGTCGATTTGTGCGACCACGTCTTTGAACGCAGACCGATACGCCCGCGCCGTTGCTTCGGCCAGATCAGCCTTGGTGGCATAATGATAGTGGATGCTTGCACTTTTTATACCCACCTCAGCCGCCACATCCCGAAAGCTAAATCCGTTAAAGCCGCGGTCCATCATCAACATGCGGGCGGCATGCAAAATATCCAGGGCTTTCCCAGTTGGTTCGGTTTTTAGCATCACGCCCTCATTCTCTATCAAGTGATAGATAGATCATTGACAGGGCCAACGCAAGGTTCTAGTTAAGTGCCTATCTAGTACTTGATAGGATGATATGATGTCGAACTTTCTGATGAACCGCCGGTCCCTTCTGGTTGGCAGCGCAGCCGCAACTTTGGCCGCTCCCAGCATTGTGAGCGCGAATGTTCTGGGCGGTGGCCCACTGGGGCAGGGAACAACGCCGCTCGAGCATGGTGTTGTGACGGTCGCCGATTTTGGCGATGTGAAAATCCACAGCTATCAAAGCCCAGACCTGACAGGGTGCGTAACCACCCATGTTATTGAAACGCCAGAGCGTTTGGTGTTTGTTGATGGACAACGTTCGGTGATCTACGGGCAAGAAATTCGCGATTACGCCGAGAAAACAGGCAAGCCTGTGGACCGTATGATTATTTCGCACCTGCACCCCGATCACTGGTTTGGCGCCTACCAATTCCGCGATGTCCCGATCCATTCGTTTGTGGAAACCCAAGCTGAAATTGACCAACTGGGCGAGTTTTTCATCGAGATCAGCATCGAGTCTCTGGGCAAGCATGTGCCCCCAACCAAGGTTGTGCCAACCCACGTGATCGAACACGGTGCAATCGAGGTGATCGATGGTGTCACGTTTGAATTCCGCCACGTAACGGATGCTGAATCTGACAACATGATGACAATCTACCTGCCGGATCAAAAAGTGTTGATCGCCCAGGACATGCTGTACAACAATTGCCATCTGTTTTGTGGCCACGGCAATTTCGATGGCTGGAAAAAGGGTCTCGTCGAGATGCAAAAAGACACGTCTTTTGACCTGGTCCTGCCGGGCCACGGCCCAACCGCAGGGTCACGCCAAGCGATTGATGATGCATTGATTTATCTCGATCACACCCAAGCGGCCTATGCGACCGCCACAACCGGTGACGAACTAAAAATCGCGATCCTGGACCGCTATCCTTCCTATCTTGCGGCCGGGTTGGTCGACATCCAAAACTTGTTCTTGTTCCCCAAGACCTAACACGAACCACCGCGGGTAATTTTCTTGTGCTCGCGGTGGCCTTTGCCGTACCTGTACCCATATCATCGCACCCACAATCCACGTCGGAGAAACACATGAATGGTCCGCTACACGGCGTTCGCGTCATCGACCTAACGACCGTCATTTCTGGCCCGCTTGCCACGATGACGCTTGGGGACCAGGGGGCGGACATTATCAAAATCGAAGACCCAAGGGGCGGTGATTTTTCGCGCCACGTGGCGACACGGCGCGCGGGGATGTCTGCGTCATTCCTCAATAATAACCGCAACAAAAGGTCCGTTGCGCTTGACCTGAAAACCGCCGACGGGTTGCAGGCCGTTCAGACCATGGCCGCGCAATCTGACGTGTTTATACAAAATTTCAGGCCCGGTGTCGCAGAACGTTTGGGGCTGGGATACGAGGCGCTGTCCGCACTGAACCCCACCCTTATTTATGTGTCTATTGCGGGGTTTGGCCACACCGGCCCCCTTGCCCAAAACCCGGTCTACGACCCCTTGATCCAAGCAATTTCTGCGCTGACATCCGTGCAGGCGGGGTCAGACGAAGACCGCCCGCGCCTTGTGCGCACCATCTTGCCCGACAAGCTAACAGGCATCCAAACCAGCCAAGCGATCACCGCCGCGCTTTTTGCGCGCGAACGGACAGGCCAAGGCCAACATATTCAGATTTCGATGTTGGATGTGATCATCGCGTTTTTGTGGAGCTCCGACATGAACGGTCATACGTTTGTCGGGGCCGAGATGGAACGCGAAGAGGCGCAGTCCTACATTGATCTGATCTACGAGGTCAAAGACGGCTTTGTCAGCGTCGCGGTGATGCAGGACAAACAATGGCAGGGGTTCACCCGCGCTGTGCAACGGCCCGATTTATTGGAAGACCCGCGCTTTGCCACGCCCGAACTGCGTGAGGTCAACCGCGACGCGCGCCTTGCCGCCATTCAGGACGCGGTCAAAGATTTTGCCGCCGCCGATCTGATCAAGCTACTAGACGCCGAAAACGTGCCAAACGCCCCGGTTTTATCACGCACGCAGATGCGCCAACATCCGCAAGTGGTGGCCAACGGCGTTGTTGTCGAGACATTGCACCCGATTGCCGGTTTATTGCGGCAGGCGCGGCATCCGTCGCAGTTTTCGAAAACACCCGCGTCGATCCGCCGCCCTGCGCCCGCATTGGGTGAGCACACAGATGAGGTCTTGGCGGATTTTGGCATCGCGGCCACCCCCGGATCAGACAGCCGATGATCGATTTCTATTTCTCGCCCACGCCCAATGGCTGGAAGGTCGCGATCATGCTGTTTGAGCTGGATGTGCCTTTTAAAACGCACCTGCTTGACCTGCCAAACGGCGACCAACTGAGACCGCAATTTCTTGCGATCAACCCCAATGGGAAGATCCCCGCGATCGTGGATCACGAGGGCACAGTGGGCCCGACAAGCGTGTTCGAAAGCGGCGCGATTTTGCTCTATCTTGCAGATAAATTTGAACGCTTTGCGCCGGTTGATCCGCAGGGGCGCACGTCTC
Organism: Roseobacter sp.; assembly: GCF_039970775.1. Classification (GTDB taxonomy): domain Bacteria; phylum Pseudomonadota; class Alphaproteobacteria; order Rhodobacterales; family Rhodobacteraceae; genus Roseobacter. The sequence goes on along the minus strand of NZ_JBDVLG010000035.1, from coordinate 24,670 downwards.
TTTATGAATGGTTGTTTTGGCAGGCGGGCAATCAAGGGCCGATGGCAGGCCAACTGAGCCATTTTATAAATTACGCAGCGGGTGATCATCCTTATGCCTTGGCCCGCTACCAAAATGAAACCCAACGAAACCTTGCGGTTTTGAACACGCGTCTCGCTGGGCGAGACTATATTTTGGGTGACTATTCCATCGCAGATATGATGGCGTTTCCTTGGGCATTCATCTCAAAAAAGCTCGACATTGATCTGTCTCAGTTTCCAAATGTTCAACGTTGGCGGGGTATGATAAAAACCCGGCCCGCGGTGGTCAGCGCGATCAACCTGTTCAAAGATCGCCAGTTTTCCGGCCATGTAACGACGGCCAGCAACACCCCCTTGTTTAACCAAGGCGCGGACGTCCTGAAACCCTAGGTCAATACAGATGCACCCATTCTTTCAAGACCTTGGCGCGCAATTCCCGCTCATCCAGTCGCCGATGGCTGGCGCCCAAGACGAGAGCCTGGGCATTGCCGTGGCGCGGGCAGGGGCGGTTGGGTCGATCCCTTGTGCGGCGCTGACCGCACAAGACGCGCGCCGATCTGCGCTGCGGTTTCAAAAGGCGACGGCCGGACCTTTGAACCTCAACTTCTTTTGCCACACCGTCCCTGCGCGTGACCCCACGCGCGACGCACGATGGCTGCACGAATTGCGCGGGTATTACGCAGACCTGTCACTGCCAGCGGATTATCCTAAAAACGCGCACCTGCGCCCCTTCGATGCAGATATGGTTGACGTTGTGTGTGACGTCAAACCGGCGGTTGTTAGCTTTCACTTTGGGCTTCCGGATGCGGTATATATCGACCGTATCCGCGCAACAGGTGCAAAAATTATCGCAACGGCAACGACCCTAAAAGAGGCCGAACTTCTAGCGCAAAACGGATGCGACGCGGTAATTGCACAGGGCAAAGAAGCCGGGGGTCATCAAGGGGTGTTTTTACCCACAGATGCCCAAAACCCGTTGAATACAATAGACCTTGTTGCGCGTATCGCTGGGGCGCTGACCACCCCTGTAATCGCGGCGGGTGGTATCGCGGATCAGGCTGGTATCCGCGCAGCACTGGCGGCTGGTGCGTCGGGGGTGCAAATCGGCACCCGGTTTCTAAAGTCACCGGAAGCCACAATAACCCCGCTTTATCGTCGTATACTTGACGGGGCCGAACCGCGCGACACCCAGATTACCAATGTCTTCACCGGTCGGCCTGCGCGCGCGTTTGTGACCCGGTTGGTGCGTGACCTTGGCCCGATGAACCCGAATGTGCAGGCATTTCCTTATGCTGCCTCTGCGCTGGGGCCTCTGCGGGGGGCGACGGCGGGCGCCGATGATTTCGCCGCGATGTGGGCAGGCCAAAACTGGAAAACAGGAACCACAAAACCGGCGCGCGATATTGTGTTGGATCTTGCGCAGGCATTTGACCCCGTTGGGGTTGAAGACACCAAATATTGAGATACCCAACCCTATAAACGCAGCACCCAACCGCTGTGCTATCGATTGTGAAGGACCATGCCTGTGACAGACCGTTCATCGCCTTTTTCTGCGGGCACCCTAAAATTAGCCGTGTTGCAGGTTGCACCGGTGTTTCTTGACGCATGGGGGACCTGGGACAAACTGAAAGCCATGGGGTTGGATGCCGTACGCGATGGGGCCGAGGTGCTGACGTGGGGGGAAACTCTGATACCGGGATATCCTGAATGGGTCGCGGTGGACACCACCGAAGCGCAAGAGCCCGTTTATGCGCGGTATTGGGATCAGGCCGTCACCATGGACGGGGCCTTGATCGCCGAGATCAAAGCCTTTGCGAAACGTCATGGGGTTATGATTATCGGCGGCGTGGCAGAACGCGAAGGCGGGTCCGTCTATGCCACGATCATCACGATTGACGCGCAGGGCACCCTGATCGGACGCCACCGCAAGCTTAAACCAACGTGGCGCGAACGGTTGGTGTGGGCCGATGGCGATGGGTTGGGCTTGCGGACGCACCCCACGAAGGTCGGCAAGATAGGGTCTTTGAATTGCTGGGAAAACTGGCTTCCGCTGGCCCGCGCGGCGCTGCACCAACAAGACGAATTTATCCACGTCGGCGTGTGGCCCGGCAGTGACACCCAAGTCAACGAGATCACACGGTTTGTCGCAATGGAGGGCAAATCGTGGTCGGTTGCCGCTTGCGGTATGCTGGGTGCACAAGACATGGCGCATCTGGACGCAGACGTGTTTCCCGTGGGCAAAGCACTGCTGGCGGTCAAAGATGTCTGGCAAAACGGCGGGTCTCAGATCGTCGCCCCTGACGGGTCGGTTGTGGCGGGCCCCCTGGTCGGTGAGGAAGGGATTATCACCGCCGATATTGATACAAAGTCCGTTGTGATGGCCCGCCAGTTGCGCGACCCCAGCGGGCATTATGCGCGGCCCGACGTGTTGGATCTTTCGATACGGGGCCCCAACCACGCGCCCCTGAAAACAGACTAAAACGCGACTACATATGAAACAGATGTGATGCCAGAGGATATCAATATGTCGTACAAACCCAGTGATGTCGTGACGTCAGAAGAAGACGTTCGCGCAATATTACCTGATCAATATGAGGCGCAAACCGGCAAGATCATCACGTTTATCGATGACCTTTGCCGCACGTGGATTGAACGGTCACCGTTTATTGTGATGTCGACGGTTGGGCAGAATGGCAAAGTCGATACCTCTCCCAAGGGCGACCCTGCGGGGTTCGTCAAAGTCATCGACCCCCAAACTCTCGCGATCCCTGACCGGCCCGGAAACAACCGGTTCGACAGCTTTCGCAACATCATCGACACCGGGCGCATTGGCCTTGTGTTTTTGGTGCCAAACCGCAACGAAGTCGTGCGCGTCAGTGGTTCTGCCTGCGTCGTCCGCGACGCTGAATTGCGCCAACAGATGGCGATAAACGGCCGTGTTCCTGAATTCGCGATTGTCGTTAAGGTCGAAGAGGCGTTTTTCCATTGTGGCAAGGCCGCTCTGAGATCCAAGCTATGGTCGCCGGAGAAAGCAGAAGCAACAGACGGTCTTGCAACATATGGCGAGGCGCTCAAACTACATGCCGCACTGGATATGGACATTGATGAACTAGATCGACGTTTGATCATCGATGAGAAAGCGACTGTATCGTAATATCCCTTCGCGCCGCGCACATTCAGCCCCCCGTGCGTGTCTTCATATATAACCCAGTCCCCCAGATAGAATGAGAACCCTCAATGCGACACATCGATGAGCTGCCCGAGATGGATTTCGACGATCCCCAATATCAATCGCACCCATTTGAGACGTTGGCAGAGAGCGCGCGCCGCTGGAAAATAGCGCGTTCAGATCGCGGCGTTGAGATCCTTGATTATGACCTGTGCCGAAAGGCCATTGTGGACCGGCGCCTTGGCACCGGGCACCCAAAGTTGATGGATGTGCTTGGCCTGCCAGAAGGGCGCGCGCTTGACTACAAACGGAACTCTATTTCGTGCCACAACCGTGGGCAACGCCGCCGCGACCTGCGCGTACCTGTCACCAAACTGATGGGCCCCGACGCATCCGAACGGTTTCGCACGGACATCCGGCACGTGATCACGCGGGTCATCGATGCCATCCCAACCCAGTCGCCGGTCGATCTAATTACGCAACTTTGCGACCCCATCCCATCGGCGGTCTATTGTTATTGGACCGGTGCGCCGTTTGAAGACGCGGGGTATGTGGCGAAAACCTCGCACACGGTGCAGCAGGTCCATACGCGCAACCCCGACCACACAGCCGATATTGTTGCGGGCTTTGAAGGCTTGCTGGATTTCGTAGATGAACGCATTCGCCAGCGCCGCGCCAACATGAGCGATGATCTTTTGTCTGACCTCATCCGCGCGACGGATGCCGGGCAGTTGAGCGAGGCTGATTTGCGCAATTGGGTCGTCAAGCTGGCCGAGGCGAACACCGATAATTCGTCGCACCAGATCGCCATCGCGTTGATCGAGCTGGCGTCCCGCCCCGAGGTTTGGGCGCGTCTGAATGCGGACCCCAGCCTGATACCCGCAGCCATAAGAGAGGTGATGCGGTTTCATCCACGTTCGATTTCGACGTCGCGCGAAGTGATGGAAGACATGGTGCTCGAAGATACGATGCTGCCCAAAGGCACGCCGGTTTTTGCCAATATCGGTGCCGCGCATTGGGATGCGCGCCATTATTCCGACCCAAGCCAGTTTGACATTGATCGCACGGATGAACCGCCACATTTGAACTTCGGAGGGGGTATCTTTTCTTGCGTGGGTCGCTTTGCCGTGACCATGGAAATCGAAGAGGTCATCGCACTTCTTGTCCGCAGGCACCCCAACCTAAAACTGTCCAAAGCGGCGTTTAACCATTCGCCGATGTTCACGTCCGTTGCTGAACTTGAGGTGGTGCTAGATGCCTAACAATATATATATTTCAAGGGTATAGAAAACCCGGTAGATGTCATGGGCGCATGGTCGCGCGCCCATGACATGTTTGATTATTCGATCCCGCGTGCGCTCAAAAATGTGCGGATTTTCCCTGCGATCAACGCCCCATCTTCTTCGAGAGCAAAGTGCCCTGTATCAAGGATATTGTAGTCCACATCGTCGAGGTCACGTTTAAACCCCTCGGCGCCGGGCACCGGGAAAAACGCATCATTTTTTGACCAAACAACAAGCGCTGGCGGCTGATGTTCTTTCAGATAGGCCTGCCATTCTGGATATTTCGCAACATTGTTGCGGTAATCATAAAACAGACCCAGCTGGATGTCGTGCTGCCCGTCGCGGTTGATCAGTTCGTGATCCAGCAGCCAGTTGTCCGGCAAAATAGCACCGGGGTTGCGCGTTCCGTGGGTGTATTGCCACTTTAGCCCTTCGAGGCTGAACACCTGCGCGGCAATCTGCGTTTCGATTTCGGCGTTCCGCCCACCTTCCCAAAGCGCCATGATTGGGCCCCATGTTTCCGGGTTCAGACCTTCTTCATAGACGTTCCCGTTCTGAACGATCAGCGCTTGTACTCTTTCGGGGTGTTCGGTTGCGATGCGCATCCCGACAGGGGCGCCGTAGTCTTGGATGAACAGGGAATATTGCTCGATTCCGCGTTGTTCTAGAAACCCATCAATCGTGTCGGCAAAGGCGTCGAAGGAGTATTTATAGTCCTGCGCAGACGGGAAATCACTGGCGCCAAAACCGGGGTAATCTGGCGCAATCAGGTGATAATCATCGCTCAGCTCGGCGATCAAATTGCGATATTGGTGCGACGAGCTTGGGAAACCGTGCAGCAAAACCAGCGATGGTTTCGTGGGGTCCCCTGCTTCGCGAAAGAAAATCTCGTGACCATCGACGGTCTCATATCCGTAGGTCGTTTCGCTAACGCCTGCGCCGCTGGTTGCGATGAGGGCGACCAATGCACCTGAAAAGTAGTTACGCATTTTCATGCTCCTTTGGGACGGAAATCCGAATTGTAGTAACCTGTATTATACAATTTACAGGTTACCCGTATCGCAACTTGAATAACCGGTCAAGGGGCTGTATACCGGTTTTATGACACCACAGGTTTTCCCCTTTCAATTCGTCGCGAACGACCCCGCGCTTGATTTCGTCAACACACGTATTGTTGTCGGAACCCAAACCGTTGATTTGATCGAAACCCGTGCTCAACTGGCAAATTGGTTCAAAGACGCCGGGATAAAAACGTCGATTGAGGCGTGGCAAGACAGTGACGTTCTGCAGTTACACACCCTGCGGGATGCGCTTCGAGACGTGCTGCGCGCCGTGATCGAAGACAGTGCGCCTGAGGCCCGCGCGTTGGCCGAGATCAATGGCCATTTGCAACGCCACGTGGCACAAACCCATCTGGCATACGATGGGACGACCTTTCATGTCACAGAACCTCAAACGGAACTGACGCCTGCCGCCACGATGTCGTTTTTGGCCAGCCGCGCAGCCACGCTGCTGGCGGCCACCGACCCAGACCGCATCAAGGCCTGCGCTGACGAAAAATGTGTGTTGGTTTTCAAAGACACGTCAAAAAGCGGCCGCCGGAAATGGTGCAGCATGGAAACCTGCGGCAACCGAACGAAGGCCGCAAAGTTTCGCAAAACGGCGCTCGCCCCGTCTTGAAACACGCGCCTAGGTCGGGCGTGGGTTGGCAACGGCCGGATACGCCTTTGCCGTCGCACAAATCTAGGGAGCTGTCTTTTCCTTCACAAAGCACCGCAAGCTGTGCGTCGGCGTGTGTTGGGTGATGTTTGGGCGCGATTGCGTGCACCGCGTTTCGGCCAAAGGGCATCGGGTCACAAAGGGGCATCCTTTTGGCGGATCCAGCGGGCTGGGCAATTCACCTTTCAGGATCGTGCGTTGCCGTGTGCCGCGCAACGCGGGGTCGGGCAGGGGGATCGCCGACAACAAGGCCTGCGTGTAGGGATGCAGCGGGTTGGCAAAAACATCTGCTGTGGGCCCTTCTTCGATGATGATCCCCAGATACATGACGGCAATGCGGTCGGCGATGTGGCGAACAACGCTCAGGTCATGGGCGATGAACAGATAGCTGAGGCCCAGTTCCCGTTGCAGCCGCATCAACAGGTTCAGGATTTGGCTTTGGATAGACACATCCAGCGCCGATACGGGTTCATCGCAGATCACCAGCTTGGGGTTCAGGGCCAAGGCCCGCGCGATCACCACGCGCTGCCGCTGCCCCCCCGATAGGGCGCCCGGCCTGCGGTCGCGTTGATCCGCGTTCAGGCCAACAAGCGCCATTAATTCGTCCACCCGCGCCGAAATTTGGCCTTTGGGAAGGTCATGAATAACCAACGGTTCCGCGATGGCCTGCGCAATCGTTCGCCGCGGGTTCAGGGCCGAAACCGGGTCTTGGAACACCACCTGCATATCGCGCCAGACCTGCCGCCGTTCAGTTGGGTGCAACAGCGCAAGATCTTTGCCGTCAAACAGCACGCGCCCCTCTGTCACCGGTGCCAGCCCCAAGACCGCATTGCCGGTGGTGGATTTGCCGCAGCCGCTTTCGCCCACAACCGCGAGTGTCTCGTTTGCGGCGACACTGAAGGACACGCCATCAACGGCTTTTACCACGGCTTTTGTCCCGCCGAACCTGCCTGATCGGACCGGGAAATGAACCTTGAGGTCCTGCACATCCAGCAATGTCATGCGACATCTCCTTCAGCATGAAAACACGCCACCCGGTGGTCTGCGCCGATCAATGCAGGCTGCGCGGCACAGGCGGCACTGGCGCTGTCGCACCGGGTGCGAAACCGGCAACCTTGGGGCCAGTCGAGAGGGCTGGGAACATTGCCCTTGATGGTGAAAAGTTCGCCCTTGGGAGGGGTGTCCAAGCGCGGGATCGTGCGCAGCAACATCCGTGTATAGGGGTGGCGCGGTGCCTTGAAAATCCCATGCACGGCGCCTTGTTCGACGACCCGCCCACCATACATCACACAGACCCGATCTGCCAATTCCGCGACAACGCCCATATCGTGGGTGATCAACAAAATCGCCGTCTGGGCATCGGCTGCTAGCTCTTGCATCAGTTCCAAAATTTGCGCCTGAATGGTCACGTCCAACGCTGTCGTCGGTTCATCCGCGATCAACAACCGGGGTCGGGAAATCAGCGCTGCGGCAATCATGATGCGCTGGCACATGCCGCCTGATAACTCTGTCGGCAATTGCGTCGCGCGGCGCTCTGGCTCTGGGATGCCGACACGGCGCAGCATTTCGATGGCTTGCACCATCGCGTCTTTGGCAGAGGCTTTGCCATGCACGATCAGGCTCTCGGCGACCTGCGCGCCGACAGGGACCAACGGGTTCAACGAGGACACGGGTTCTTGAAAGATCATCGCCAGTTTGCCACCGCGCAGCGCGCGCAGTTGGTGCTCGGCAAGGCTGGTCAGATCGGTGCCGTCAAACTCAATAGTGCCGCTTTCACGTGCCAGACCCTCGCCCAACAGACCCATCACAGACAGTGCAGTCAGCGATTTCCCCGACCCGCTTTCCCCGACCAACGCGACAATCTCACCCGGCGCCACATCCAGTGTGACGCCATCCACCAGCGACAGCGGGCCCGCGGAAATCGCGAGATCTTTGATCGACAGCAGGCTCATGTGGGGGTCGCGGCGCGAACTGCCGTCCAAGGGGTGTTGGGATGTACCGCACCTATATTGGGCCCGCCGCCGCGCCCGGCCTGAACCATCGTGGGGATGGCAAATTGCACCGGATAAAGGCTGTCTTCGGTGATCTGCACCGGATGATCGGCCGCGATGGCCGAGGCCGTATCGACGGCGGCGGCCCGGTTGACAAGAATGGTTGGAGCGCTGGCGTCAATGCGCGGGGCATGCAGGGCTGTCTCGGGGGTCTCATTCAGATCAATCAGCCGCGACAAAATCTGCACAATCGCGGGAAATATCTGCCGCCCACCTGCGGCCCCAATGGCAATATCGGGTGTGCCATCGCGCAGGGTGATCACCGGCGACATATTGGCCAGCGGAACAGCCCCCCCCGCAATCGAATTGGGGTTCCCCGGACGGGGGTCAAACCACATCATCCCATTGTTCATCAGCAGCCCCAGCGATGGCGCAACAACCTTAGAACCAAACCGCGACAGCAACGTATTGGTCAGCGACACCATCGCGCCGGTGCCATCAACGACCGAAATATGGCTGGTGCAATCTTGCGCCCCTGCCGCGTGGCCCATCGTTTTGAGGCGCGCCTCATATGCACCGCGAATGGCATTGGCGTGGGCCGCCGAAAACCCTGCGTCGGTCTGTGCCGTCATGTCCGTTGCCGCAAGCGTCGACAACGTGGTCAGCAGGCTTGGACCACCCGACAAACCGCCCATGGTGCAAACAGTCCGGCCCCCATATTGCGCCTGTGCGGGTTTGCCCCACACGGGGGTATATCCGGCCAGATCATCGGCGGTTATTTTGGACCCTGCGGCGTTCAGATCAGCCACAAGGCGCTGCGCGATGTCGCCTTGATAGAAGTCCTGCGCGCCCGCTGTGGCGAGCCTGCGCAACATGTCCGCTTTGGCTGGCATGGGCAGTAAATGTGCGGTTGGGTCGGTGGGGTCTGGCACCCGCGCCGAGGGGGCCAGAAACAACGCCGCGGCGGCGTCATTGCCCGACAAACCGGGTGTATCAATCGCAAAGGCCAACCGCGCGAACCAGTCAACGCGCATCCCCCTTTCGGCCAAGGCAATCGCGGGGGCCACCACATCACCCCATGCCATGCTGCCGTACCGCGCAAGAGCTGCGGCCATACCCGCCACCGCACCCGGCACGCAGATCGACCCGGCGCCGATTAGGTTTTTGTCGCCTTCGACGGACGGCCAGTTGAACCAATCCCCGCCAGCGCCCCCTGACAGGGGATAATCTGCCGGGTCAGCCGCAGCAGCTGCGCGCAGGTTGAAATCCAAGGTATCGACCGTGCCGTCAGGGGTTGCGTGCAGCAAAAACCCACCGCCCCCCAAACCAGACAACCACGGTTCAACCACCGACAACGCGATGGCGGTCGCAACAGCCGCGTCCATTGCATTGCCGCCCGCACTTAGGATATCCGCGCCAACCTGTGCGGCTTCGGGGTGTTGTGCGGCAACAAGGCCTGTGGCACTTTCGACCTGCGGTTTTGTGATGGCCCATGTCTGGCTGGCGGGCCGCGGCGCGGTAGAGGGCGCCAGTGTGCTGCGGTCATCCATGGGTGTTCTCCTTGGTGTGGGCGGTGTCCAAAGCGACGCAAAGCCCCCCGCCCATTTGCTGGTGATGTGCCGCGATTTGCCCGCAGGTGGCCACCCAAACATGCGGCGTGTCAACAAGCGGTTGAAACAGACGTTCCAACATATCGACGCGCGACGCACGCCCCGAAATCCAGTCATGCACCGTCAACATAAACAACCCGCCGTGGCCCATCTGTGCTGCGGCGTCATCCGCCCATTGCTGGCCCACCTCGCGGTCGGGTCGCGGGCTTTTGTCGCCGGCGCCTAGGAATTTGAAAAAGATCGCATCGTCGTTGTCCCATCGCACGGGCACTTCGGTCACGCCCTCGATCTGGTAGGGCACGTCTTCGCCCATCAACGAGCTGTCCCACAGCCCGTTTCGTCTGAGGTCTGCCAGCATATGCGGCGTCATTTCCCACGCCGGCGACCGAAACCCAGCGGGTTTTTGTCCCGTTTGCGCCACGAACACATCAATGGACGCCCCCAACGCATCAGAGAATTGCGCATCTGTAATGTCACCGGCTAGTTCATGCAAAAACCCATGCAGGGCGATTTCGTGGCCGCGCGCGATCAGGCCGGGCAACAGGTCGGGATTGTCACGCGCCACTATACCCGGCACAAAAAACGAACCCTTGATGCCAACCCTGTCCAACATGTCGACCATCCGCGCAAGGCCACGGCGCATGCCATAGCTACGGTGTTCGGCGGCAGCGAGCGTGTTGGGCAGCCCATCGCGGTGTTGCCAAAGCCACGGCGCTGTTGCGTCCACATCGACGCTGAAACAGGCCGCTGATCTATAGCCATCAGGCCACGCATAGGGGAGGGGAGACCAATTCACAGGGCGCTCTTTTTGTCTTGGTAGACGTCCATGGTACCGGCCGAATTGCCACCATCTACGGCCAATGAGGTGCCGGTGATGTTCTTGGCAGCGGATGATGCGAGAAACAGCGCGGCCTGCCCGACGTCTTCTGATTTGGTTTCACTATTGAGTGGGATGGCCGCCATCACCCGGTCGATATGTTCGCGGCTTAGGGTCGAGACGGCAGATCCCGCAGCAAAACCGGGCTCAAGGCAGTTCACGCGGATGCCATATTCGGCCAGTTCCAGCGCAAAGCCCTTGGTCATACGGTCCAGCGCGGTTTTGGACATGCAATAGGTCACCGCCGTGCGCCGCATTTTGCGCGCAGCCCCCGACGAGATGTTGATAAACGAACCACCATGTTTGGCGGCAATCATCTGCTGTGCAAAGCCGCGCATCAACACGAAGGGCGCGCGCAGGTTGATGTCCATGATGCGGTCCCAATCGGCGACTTGCATATCCAACAAAAACGACGACGGATAGATGGCCGCGTTGTTGACGACGACGTCCGGCGCGCCCCATTGATCTGCCACCGTATCAAGCAGATGTTGCAGGCCGTCGTCGCGCGTCAGATCCGCCGCGATGGCAAAACCCGTCAACGCATCGGTGGTGTGATCTGTGGTGCAGACCTCAGCGCCCGCATCGCGAAACGTTTGCGCCAAGGCCCTGCCAAAGATGCCAGCGGCCCCCGTGACAACCACGCGCTTGCCATGAAATTCCGTACCAAAGTCCATTTACCGTCCTTTTCCAATTCGATCGCCCAGTTTGTCCCCGATGAGGTTCGCGCTGAGCACCAGCATAAACAACGCAACACCGGGAAAGGTCGCGATCCACCACGCAGAGCCGACGTAATTGCGCCCGGTCGAAAGCATCGACCCCCAGCTTGCCGTGGGCGGCTGTACACCCAGCCCCAGAAACGACAGACCCGCCTCAAAGAGGATCATCAGGCCAAATTCCAGCGTGGCGACCACCAAAACGGTGCCGATAATATTGGGCAATATGTGCACGGCCAGAACGCGCGCAGGTGACGCGCCCATCGCCCGCGCCAAGGTCACAAACGGGCGATCCGCAAGGGCCAGCGTTTGCCCGTAGGCCACCCGCGCATAACGCGGCCAGCGCGTCAGAGCGAGCACGAGGATCACGTTGATAAACCCCGGCCCCAGCACCGCGACCGTGATGATCGCCAGCAAAATCGCCGGGATCGACAGAAAGATATCCACCAGTCGCATCAGGATCGTTTCGGGCCAGCCGCGCAGATAGCCCGCGGCCATGCCAAGGGTCACGCCGACCACCCCCGATAAAAGCACCGACAAAACAGCGACCGAGATCGACACCCGCGCGCCATAGATCACCCGGCTTAGGATATCGCGGCCCAACTCGTCAGAGCCAAGCCAATAGACCGCGCCGCGCGCCTCGAAACCGGGCGCTTTGAGGCGGGCCAGCAGGTTCTGGCGGTCTGGGTCCAGCGGGGCGATCCACGGGGCAAAAATGGCAGCGATCACCAGAACGCCCAGCAATGCGGCGGGCCACCACGCGATGACATCGCGCATCCGGGGTCTGTGGGCGGGCAGGGCGGTCATGGTTTGCCTGCCAACCGCACGCGCGGGTCGATGATGGAATACAAAATATCGGCAAGCAGGTTCGCGGCGATGGTCACGAATGCACCCAGCAGCACCACCGCCTGCACGATGACGAAATCACGCGCCGCGATGCTTTGAACGGTCAGTAAGCCAAGGCCGGGCCATGCAAAAACGGTCTCTACGATCACGGCACCTGCGAGCAGCTGCGAGATCTCGAGCGCGGTGATCGTGATGATCGGGATTAGCGAATTGCGCGTCAGGTGATGCGATACCAAGCGGCCCGTGCCAACGCCGCGCGCACGGGCCGAACGCACGTAGTCTTTAGACAGCTCGTCCACCACCGCAGAACGCGCAATACGTGCGTAGGTCGCCAGCGACAACAAACCGAGCGCCACCGACGGCATCACCAGATGCGCCAGCGTACCCGTGCCCGATGACGGCAGCCACCGTAGCCAAACGCCAAACACCATGATCATCATAATGCCTGACCAAAATGTGGGCATCGACTGACACGCCAGCACCAACCCCATGATCCAGCGCGACACCGCCCGCCCCCGCGTAAGCGCCATGAGAAGACCCAGCGGCAGCCCAATCAGCAACGCGACAGCCAAGGCACCGGCGGCCAGTTGCAGGGTTTGCGGAATACGCGACGCGATAATGTCCCACGCCGGTGCGTTTTGGACAAAGCTACGCCCCAGATCAAAGCGGGTCATATCGCCCAGAAAATCTAGAAATTGCACCCAAAGGGCGCGGTCGAGGCCAAGCGTCACGCGCATGGCCTCGATGTCTGCCTGTGTCGCGGTTTCGGGCAACAACAATGCGGTCGCATCCCCGGTGAGACGCTGGATAAAGAACACCAGCGTCACCACACCAAAGGCTGCAATCACTGCCTGACCACCGCGATGCAGGAGAAAACGTAGCATTATTCAGAGATGCTCATACGGTTGAGGAACATGCTTTCGTTTGCGGTGGGTGCGAACTCTAGATCAGCGGTGGCACCATAGAGCACGGCGGCTTGATACAGCGGCAGCAGGTAGTAGTTGTCGCGTACGATCTGCGAGACCTCGTTATAGGCGCCTTGCCGCACGGCAGGGTCCAACGACACGCGCGCTTTTTCCAGCAGCACGTCAAGTTCCGGCAGGTTCACCCGCGACCATGCGCTGTCGGAATGCAGCGTCGGGTAGCCGATCCCGTCGACATCCTGACACGCACAAGACCACCGCCCAAAGCTAAGCTCGGAGTTTTCCGCAGGATCTGACCGCACAATATTCAGGTAGGTCGGCATATCGGTCATAGAGATCGAGATATTGAAACCTGCATCATTCAGCATCTGCTGAACCGCTTGGACGATCCGTTGGTCAAACACGGGGGCCGTGGCCAATGTGGCGGGTGTCGCGGCGATATCGGGGTTCGCGGCCGTGATCTTTTGGGCGGCTTCCGGGTCATAGTCGAACAGTGACAGATCAGGGTTATAGCCGAAATGCGCCGGTGTCGCCATTTGCGCAGAAGGGACCTCGCCCGCTTGCAACAGCCCCTCGGTGATACCTAGACGGTCAATGGCCAGGGACGCCGCTTTGCGCATCTGAAGCGTGTCGAATGGTGGTTTGTCGAGGTTCAGACCCATGTAACCCACGCGTTCGGTCAGGGCAGACAAAACCTTGACGTCCGGGTTTCCGGCCAGTTGGGCGCCAGCGTCTGCATCAATGCTGACCACCAGATCGGCCGTGCCCGCCTGCAAATCGGCCACGCGTGTCGCTGCATCGGGGACGGCCCGGAAAATGGCGTTATCAAAAGGGCCTGCGGTGCCCCAATAGGCGTCATTGCGGGTCAGGGTTACCGAAACGCCACGGTTCCATTCGGCAAAACTGTAGGGGCCAGAGCCAACAGGGGCTGTGTTAAACGCATCTGCACCAACTGCTTCGACCACATGTTCGGGCACAATCGATAGTTTCACAAGCTGCGCCAGAAGCGCGGGGTAGGGACCATCGGTGGTCAGGGTAACTGTGTTGCCCTCTGCGGTTGCGTCGACGATCTGGTTGAACTGCCCCAATTGCGGCGAGCCAAAGTCAGGGTTGGTGATCCGTTTGACGGAATACACAACATCGGACGGTTTTAATGGGGTGCCATCATGGAACGTCACGCCCTCGCGGATCGTCAGTTGGAGTTCTGTGTCAGACGTCTGTTCCCAGGATGTCGCGATCTGGGGTGTGATCTGCCCTGCGTTGTCACGGGTGACCAGATTGTCGAAAATGTTGCGGTAGACGTAATAGCTGTCTGGGTTCCACTGGCGTTGCGGGTCTAGCGACGATGGCTCGCCTGCCAGATCAACCGTAATGTCGCGTGCGAAGGCGGGTGCGGCCAGAACCGTCAACGCGACGCCGGCCATAAGGGCTCTCATTGTGTGTTTCATTTTTCTCTCCTGTTGGTGGCAGTCGTTGTCGGTTTTGGGCGCGCAACCAACCCGCTGCCGGGGGTCAGTGGTGCGTCGTTGTTAAGAAGTTGGCGCAGGCAGAACGCCTCTTGCGCGTCAATCAGCGCCATGCGGGCATCGACGATGGCGCGGCCGTTTTCTGCCAGCACTGCGTCAATCAGGCCCGACGCATCAGCGCGTCGGAACGCTGTGTTTTGCCCCGTGCCCGCTAGAAACCGCAGGATGCGCGTCGAATGGTGCCACAGTTTGCGCAGATGGCGCGCCGTGAACGGGTTGAGCCCGCCCAGCAACAGCCCATCAATGCGGTCCAAATATTGTTGAACAGACACCATCGCGCCGGGTTCGGGGCGGCTGTGCAAGGCCTGCAACACAGATGCAATCTGGATCAGTTCGGCGCGGGCGTCTTCCGTCATCTTGACGTCGCTCAGGGCACCTTCGGCGATGCGCCGTGCGTCGAGCACTTGCCCAACCAGCGCCCCGGTCACCGGTAGCACCAACCACCCCGTGCGCGGTTGCGGCATCGCCCAGCCATCATACCCCAGGCGCGTCAGCCCTGCGCGCGCGGCGGCACGAGTCAGGCCAAATCTCTCCATTACATCCGCCTCGGTCACGGTCTCACCGGGCAAGATTTCGCACCAGATCACTGCGTCCAGCAGGCGGTCCTCGGCAAAGCGGGCCTTGGCGTCGGGCGCGGGCGGGCCATCGGGAAGCGCGGGGGCCCGCAGGAGCGGTGATGTCGGGTCATACATTAAACATTCCAATTCATGCCTGTTGACATATTAAAAGTAGTATATTGACCTTGCCAAGAATTAAATTTCTGAGAAACCACGAAAGTTAGAATGATATGACACTAAAATCGGTCTCCATTTCAGGCGCTAACTCACTGTTAGGGCAGCATCTTTTGGCACGTCTTGTTGCTGACCCACGGGTGGAAATCATGAGCCTTCATGATCAATGCGCCGCCCAAGGAACTGCCCAAATAAGTGGCTCTCGCCAGTGGAACGTATCCCCAGACGTTGCAAAGAGGCTCGCAGAGGTCCCTCTTTTGGCGCCAGACGCCCCCGCTCTTGCGCCGGTTTTGCTTTCTTTTCTGCCGGATCAAGGTGCCGAAGACATAGAGGCACAGCACCTCGCGCGTGGCACGCGGGTTATCACGCATTGCGAATATGCGCGCCTAAAAGCGCCGATGGTTTTACCATGTGGGACACCCGCCGCGCCACAGTCGCCGCTCCTTGCGACGCCGAACTGCACAACAGCCATGTGCGCCCAAGTTCTGAGCGTTCTAGACGCGGCGCACGGCGTGGCCGGCACCACCATCACCACATTGCAAGCCATTAGCGGCACCGACCTGCCAGGCATGCCGGCCCATGTGATCCATGATCAAGTTGTGGGTCATTTGGATGGTGAAGCGACCGCCTTGTCTCAGGAATTAGGGGCGATTTTCAATGGCGCGTTTCAAGTCGATGCCTTTGCCACCCGCGTCCCCGTCTGGCGCGGGCACACGATCACTTTGTCGGTGGGGTTGAAACATGCCGCCGATGCGCAGACCGTCATGACCACGTTGAGCGCGTCGCCTGACCTAACCCTTACGGGTGTCCCAACACACCGCGATCGTTTTTCCCCCGACGCACCCGTCGCGACAGTGACGAACGTGCGGGATGGCGCGCATGGCGTGTTGATCGTGATAAAAGGGGACAACCTCGAAATGGCCACAACCGGGGTGATGCAATGGGCGCTGCACCAATACGGATAAATTCAACAGACCATAGCGCCGTATGTTGGTGGTGACGTGTAACCTGTTTGAGACGGATCATTCGCCTTGGCAGCGCGGGCGTCTGACGCGGCGGGGTAAATTGTGGGTCGCAGGAGTAGGATTGACAAATTCAGGTCAGTCGGACCACTTGCGTGGGCGCCCCTAAAACGGATGGTCAAAAACACCTATGCTCTTTGTCAAAAGTTACAGCGTTTCGATTTTCTTGCTCAAACCTGATGGTGCAGAGACCAAGGTGCTTCTTCTGCGCCGCACCGGGTCTTTGCCGGGCCTTTGGTGTCAAGTTGCGGGCGGCATCGAGGCAGGTGAGAAAGCATGGCAAACCGCGATCCGCGAGGTTCACGAAGAGACAGGTATCGTGTTAACGGAAATTTGGTCTGCCGACATTGTTGAGCAATTCTATGAGGTGGCCAAAGACTGCATCACGTTGGTGCCTGTGTTTGTCAGTAGGGTTCCGGCAGATAGCACCGTCGTCCTGAACGACGAACATGACGCTTATGAATGGGTCAGCTTTGAGACGGCAAGCGCCATGCTCAGCTTTCCCGGTCAGCAAAAAGCGCTGGCTGCTGTGAAGGCTGAATTCGTTGATAGAAAACCAAACCCGCATCTGAAAATTGCGATGAATGGTTAAGGCAGGCGGATTGACCGCCTTAGCCTGTCCTATTGTCTCAATAAAGGCGCCTCGGCGACAGTGCGGGGAGCACAGACGGTCGTTTGCACCATAGGTCGTGCAATTTCGACATGACCAGCCCCCCCGCAGATCGCGAGACTTTCTAGAACACCTTGTCGAACCGGACGCCGATCTCGCGGCGGTCACCAAGGGTTGCAATGCTATTGGTATTGTTGAGTGCAGTGAAATACCGCTTGTCCAAGAGGTTGTTGGCGTAAAACGTCAGGCGGCTGCTGTCCCAGGCGTAGCCGGTGGATGCATCGACGGTCGTGTATCCCCCCAGATCTACTGCCGCGCCGTTCACGCTCCCGGATTTTTGGGACCCAACATAGCTGGCCACGCCATTGGCAAACCAGCCCGTCGAACGCCCCCAACGCGCCCCAACAGAGATCGTCTTGGTGGGCGCATTGCGGAACTCTTGACCCGAAAGATCTTGACCACTGAACGTGAAGTCCTTGAATTGGGTACGGAGCAAACCAACCGAACCAAAGAGATTCAACGTCTCAGACATCTGATAGTCGACATCGAACTCTGCGCCGTAGGCTTCGGAGTCCCCGGCATTCACGATGATGTTAGAAAATGCGTTGTTGGTGACAGCCTCCACTTCGACCTGCTGGTTTTGATAGTCCGTATAAAACAGATTGCCTGCAACGTTCAGACGACCTTCGATAAAACTTCCGCGATAGGACAGCTCTAAGTTGTCTGTTTCTTCAGAATCAAACTCGTATGTCGATATAGTTCCCCCGAACGCTGCTCCGACGGGCTGAATGCCCCCGCCACCTGGCCGAAAGCCTTTTTGATATACCACGGCGATGCTTTGGTCGGCGTTGATGTCGTATTCGAAGCCGAGTTTTGGCAGAAACTTGATATCACTGGTCGTGGTATCTAAAGATGTAAACGCCTGCACTGGGAACCCAGCGGTAGACGACAGCAAAGTGGCATTGATATCTTGACCAATATAGTCGAGCCGTGCCCCTGCAACAATGCGGGCACCGGGGGTAAATTCGTAAGTCACCTCACCGAACAACGCAATATTGTTGGTTTCTGTTCTATTCGTTGTATCCACATCGAGGGGGGTGGCAATGAGCGGATTGGCATCTAGTGTACCGTCGAACTCACCCGAGTTATCTTCGTGGGCGGCATATGCGCCAGCGACCCATCGCACAGGGCCGCTATCGTAGTTTAGTCTGACCTCCTGCGAAAAGATCTGTTGATCAAATTCGCCAACAATCGTGAACGTTTGCCCTGCATCTTCTGCGTTGATCGACTTCCGATCAGTGATCGAGTCTGACAGGGAGGTCAACGCCGTCAGCCGCAGTGCATCAGAATAGTCATGCGTAATTTCAAGCCCAGCATTGTTGACCCGTGTTTCTCGCACGTCCTGAAAGGCAATGTTATTCCCTTGCCGAATATCGCCACGGTTGTCATCAAAGCTAACAGCCAGATCCGAGCCTGGCCCAGCAATGTTATTTGTGGTTGGTGATTCAAAGCTATGCGAATAGCTTAGTACCGCGCGGGTTTGGGCATTGTCGGCAGGTTGCCAGAGCAATTTTCCACGCAAGTTGTAGAATTCGTCTGTCGCCAAGTCGGACAGGCCGCCAAATGCTTGGTAGGTCGGAAAGTTGAGGTCGCTGTCCTTGGTGGAAAATTCCCCGCTGAGGCGGTAAGCAAAGCTGTCATTGATGGCGTTGCCGTATGCCAGCCCCACCTGCCGGCGGTTATCTTCGCCAAACGTGAGCTGCAGCGCGCCGGATTCTGCGAATTCTGGGTCTTTCGTGCGCAAATAGATTGCACCGGCAAGTGCGTTGCGTCCGCCAAGGGTCGATTGCGGGCCGCGATAGACCTCGACCTGTTCGACATCAAACACCCCGCTGAACCCGCGCCGTGCGGCCTCGACTGTTTGTTGAACCCCGTCAATATAGATCGAGGCCAAAGGCGCGCTGTTGCCGCCCGGTGTGAGCCCTTCGGAACTGATCCCCCGAATGATGAACCCGCTTTCTGTACCGGCGCCCGCCTGCACGTTGGCGATACGGCGAAAGACGTCCTCGACGGTTTGGATCGTGGGGCTGTCCAGTTCTTCAGCGGTGATGACAGCCACACTTGAAGCCGTTTGCTCAAGTGTATTGCCGGTGCGATCCCCATAGAGATCGATGCTACCAAGGTCGAAAAAGTCCGTGGTGTCAGCATCTTGTGCCAATGCCGCAGTTGCAGCAATAATGGAAACGCCGCTTAACAGCGTGCCCCGCAGATGTGAAAATTTCATAGCCAGCTCCCGTAGAATGTTATCTGCTGGCGGGGCGCTCGCTAATTTCCATGCTGTTTTTCACGAAAGGTTAATGACGTCAACGTGAAGCGGCGCACATTGCGACCCTGTTGTGAATTTATAGCCATTTGCGCACAAAATTCGGTGGACTTTCTTGTTATAGGTGTATGGCAAGAAGCGCGTTAGTTGAGACGGTTAGGTAAAGTGGCCTACCCCTCCGAAACGTCCTTCGTTTTATTATAGAGTTTGCTCAGGCTTTTGAAGGTGCAAAGGAATGCGAAAGAGCCGATTTAGCGAAGCCCAGATTGTTCATTGCGCGTCAGGGTTGTGCGTAGCATGGTCCCGAGAGGGAGGATGCTCAAGGAGCAGGACGCCGGGATGGCGACTGCTGATGTGGGCAGCACGCATAGCTTCAGTCAGGGGGCATTCTGTACGTTTAAATCACGGTATGGTGGCATAGAGGTGTCTGGCGCGGCTAAGCTGCGTGCCGTCACCGATGAGAACGCGAAGCTAAAGCGTTTGCTGGCGGATACGATGTTGGACAACGTTGTTCTGAAGGATCTGCTGAGAGCGAACAACGAGAGGCAGCGCTTCGTGCGATGCGTGATCATGACATCTCGCAACGAAGGGTCCGCCGCCTTGTTGGTGTTGATACCTAAACTTTCAGGCGTGATCGCCCGCCCACTGCTCGGCAGTGCATTAAAAATGCACGAGAGGGAGACAATCCAGATATCCGTGCCGAGATGAAAGCTGTCGCGCACAAGCGTCGCCGGTTTGGTTATCGACGGATTGGCGCGGTGTTGGAACGCAGAAGCCAGTAGAACGCTGGTCGCTCGACTTTCTGTCCGATACGTTTGGCGTCTCTCGCAAGTTCCGCATCCTTGCCGTGGATGACGATCGCTGCCGCGAAAACCTGCGCCCTATGGCTGGCACCAGCATCTCCGATGCTCGTGTCGCCCGTGAATTGGATGCGCCTGTGCGGGCTTACGGTGAGCCTGCCAGCGCTGTCAGTGACAATGGCACTGAGTTCACGAGCCGTGCAATCCTGAAATGGGCGCAGGAGAACCACGTTGAATGGCAATAAATTGATCCAGGAGAGCCGCAACAGAACGGCTTCATAGTGTCATTCAACGGCAGCCTGCGAGACGAGCTGCTAAATGACGAGATCTTCGATACCTTGGATGACACACATCGAAAATTAGCGCTCTGGCGATACGACTACGTCCGATCTCAATCATCGCTGAGAAATCAAACGCCCACACAAGCGCCCTCTCGGTATGAATGAGCGACACTCGGTAGGCAGAATTAGTGTCTCCCACGCTCCATTTTGGATAGGGTTCGGGGAAAATTTTGAGGCTAGAAACGGCGCCGGTCATTCAGCCTTTTCATCACAATGGCCATACCAAAGCGTATGTTAATTGTGATGCAAAGGCTTATCTTGTTTGCGCAATCTACGCAGATTTTTCGTAGCCGCCATTATAGTCATCACTTTTCCTACGGATCTGTGAATGGCTTACAATCCGTTCACGCGCCATGCCGCGGAACTCTTCGATTGATGAAAATCCTTTGCGTTGCAAATAATCACTGAGATCATCCTTTAACTCTTGGATAAGCTTGATGCCGACGCCACCGCTGCCTTTTTCTTCCATCGCAGCAGTGCAGATTTGCAAATTCCCAGCCCCGTGAATGATGAAATTAAATGCTTCGTTGAAACCTTTAATCCCGCCAATGCCAGAAATAGAGTTATCTGGAAAAGCGCGCGAAATATCCGACACACGCAACAACGCTTGGTGCAAAATGGCCAACCCGCCTTGCCCGCCAGAGGTCACAAGGCCGTCGACTTCGACCTCGAATTTCAGTGTTTCGGGATCCATCAAGGGCAAGGATGGGAACGTGTTGCACAAAGAAATCGCCGATGCTCCTGCACCATAAGCGGCGGCGGCGGCATCAACCAGCGTTGACGTTGATGGCGTGAGTTTAACCCAAATTGGGACGCTGACGACTTCGGTGACAGCCTTTAGAATGGATGTGATGATGTCTTCGTCATTCGCGACATTGGCCCCCATGTCCTTCCGGTCCATGTGGGGGCACGAAAGGTTTAGTTCCAGCGCATCGCATCCGACGTTCACGCATTCTGTCGCAAGCTTGCGCCAATTGTCCATTTCTTCTTCACTACCAGCGCCGGCCATGATCGAGGCGATGAGCATGCGGTCAGGATACGTTTTTTTGATTTCTTCCAAGTCCGGCAACCACACATCAAGTGCTTGATCTGAAATTAATTCCCAGTTCCAAGACGAATGAGAAACAGTGTCAGCGCGCTTGACCCGTGATACATATGGTTTCATTTCGCTGGTGCGTTGGTAGATCGTTTTGGGCCCAGCGACGTTTTCAACGGGGTGCAAACCAATTGTTTTGGTCACCACGCCGCCCCAGCCCGCTTCAAAGGCCTTCAGGATTTTTCGTTTGCTTTCGGTCGGTGGCGCTGAAGCCAGCACAAACGGATTTACGAAGGCCAGACCTGTAAAATTAGTAGAAAGGTTATTCATCGCAGCACATCCTCGATTTGTTGGCAGTCATGAGAATTATTTTTTACCAAAGAGTCAATATTTTTCATAATTCTCACGGTTTGACTGTCGCATTTGCCTTCAAACCACCCCTTTAGAACAAGTAGGAGGCACACTTGCATAGAAAACAGCCGTTCGCATGACATGGCTCTCCATCGTCGATCATGTTGTCTGAAGCACGGATGCAGTCATGATGTTCAAGTTTAATTTTGGAACCTTCTCGCGCGATCTTAGCTTGCTGGGTTTGCTTGCGCGTGGCCTCAGACAGAACCGGCCAAACACATCATCAACCCCACCTGTTGCGTTAGATTGGAAACAACATACCGGGGATCAAACCGCAGATCACAAAATTGTTTATAGGGCGTGATCAATACACCGAACTTCTTGAAAACACCATGAAACCAGCGCGTTACAGCGCACTCAAAACTCTATAAAAGTCAATGTTTACAATTAATTAACCATTATAATATGTTTGTGATGACGGAGATTTCAAAGTTTCAACTAGGGATTGATCCGGCCGCTTTCATTGAGCGACCGGCGCCGGAAGAAGACGGCGTGAGAACAAAAAGAAAAAGGAAAACGAATGGAAACTCTACGCTTTGTTGCAACAAATGACTCGAACGCTGGTGGTACGGCGCTTACTCCGATTTGGTTTGGCTTCCACGACAATAGCTTTGATTTGTTTGATGTGGGGGAGGCGTCCTCTGCGGGTCTTGAGGCCGCTGCTGAGGACGGTAATTTCTCCCCTCTCGGAGCGGAATTGACCGCTGATGACGCAGATGGCGTCGGGGGTGTTATTTTGGGCGCGGCAGGGCCGATCGTCGCTGGCGAACGCACCACGGCGCAAGTCACCGTTGACGGCGCGTCGAACGGGTTTTTGAGCCTCGCGGCCATGTTGCTGCCGTCCAATGACGCGTTTATAGGCACCGACGACGCAATCCAACTGTTTGATGCTGATGGAAACTTCCTTGGCGCGCAAACTATCTCGTTCGGCGGCGGTGACGTCTATGACGCAGGTACTGAGGTCAACACCGAGTTGGATGCGGCCTTCATCAACCAAACTGCGGCCAACACCGGTGTGGATGAAAACGGTGTCGTTACCCAACACCCTGGGTTTAACGGCTCGCTAGGCAATCCGGATGGAGACCAGATCATTTTGGGCGGTACCAACGCCTTTGGTCAATTCATCGATCCGGGTGCGGCGGATTTTTCGTCGCCGGGGGCCGACATCGCGACAGTGCACATCAACATTGTAGAGAGCGAAGAGGGCACCAGCGGCAATGACCGTCTTGTCGGAAGTGAGGCGGACAACATTTTCACCGGCGGAGACGGTCAGGACCTAATTTACGGTCTCTCAGGCTGGGATGAGCTTTACGGCGGTGATGGCGATGATCGGTTGCGCGGCGGCCATGGCAATGACGTGCTAGACGGCGGCGACGATAACGACCAATTGTTCGGTGCGCTCGGGGCTGACACCCTCCATGGTGGCGAAGGCGATGACCTGCTGGTTGGGGGGCATGGCGATGACGTACTCTTTGGGGATGCGGGCGACGATACTCTAGAAGGGGGTCGTGGGGCTGATGTCCTGGCCGGTGGCGCTGGAAACGATCAGGTCGATTTTGGGCGCGGGACCGATACGTTCATCTTCAGCACCGGTGACGGGGCAGACCAAGTCTTCAATGCCTCATCCGATGATTTGTTCATCTTTGATGTTGAAGGGGTTGACAGTTTTGAAGGGCTGCTGGGCACGGCCCAAGATTCAGATGGGACAGTGACATTTGACTTTTCAAATGGCGACAGCGTCACGCTTAACGATGTCTTTGTATCAGATCTAAGCGCCGAACAATTTTTGTTTGCTTAACGAAGTGCAGTGCCGCGCCGCTTGACGCGGCACTGTCATCGGCAAAGATGGTCGCCGTTTGGCACGCCTATGATAACGGTTGTCTTGGGTATTTGTGTTGGGGGGTAAGATGGATGGCATGAGCGAAGAAGTGTTTCAGAATGAAGAGCCGAAAGAACCGTTCGCCAGAGCTCAAAGCCAAGGTTACGCTTGAGGCGATCCGTGTTGAGTTGGCGTTGGTTGAGCCATCCAAGACGTACGGCATCTATTCCAATCAGGTTGGTATCAGGAAACGCGCCGCTATTGAGGACATAACGACGGCCCTTACCTAACACGGCCCCCGATCAGGTGAGCGCCGCCGAAGTTGACAAGCTGCATTCCAAAATTGAGCAGCCTGTTATGGAGCTGCATCGGTAATCCTCCCCTCTTGGCGGATCGCATTGTAATCGACTACCGGACAAAGGACGCCTCGCAGCTGTTGCTTGGGACGCGCGGCAACACTTGTGCGCTGAGACCACAAGCATGCGTAAACAATGTCGCCAATTTACCACCGGCGCTTGGATCGACGTGCTGGTCGGCGCGCACATCAAAATCAGCATGGACGGCAAAGGCGCATGGCGCGACAATCGGACGATTGAGCCCCGGTAGCCCCATAAATAGCCGCAGAGAATTTCCCTATGTGAAGACCTTTGAGGCAGGCATCAAAAATGCGGGCGGAGATTAGCAAATGGCGGGCCTTTTGAAACGCCAAACGCCCTCACTCGACGCGCGGTGTGCTGAAACTTGCGTA
Organism: Roseobacter sp.; assembly: GCF_039970775.1. Classification (GTDB taxonomy): domain Bacteria; phylum Pseudomonadota; class Alphaproteobacteria; order Rhodobacterales; family Rhodobacteraceae; genus Roseobacter. Next base: position 152 of record NZ_JBDVLG010000035.1, on the reverse strand, counting down.
AGCTGCGCCAGTTTTGTCCTAAATAAAAGGGCGTGAATGTCGTGATCAGCACGTGCGCCACGCCATTTTGGGCGGTGCGGGCCGGAAATCTACGAATGTACGAGCAGCGAAGAGCATCCCGGGCGTCCTTTGTTTGTGATCAAGAACATACC
>NZ_JBDVLG010000034.1:0-130299 GCF_039970775.1 Roseobacter sp. | reverse complement strand
ACCCTACGGAACCACACCACAACAAAACACCACATCTTGCGGTCCAAATCACCAAACACCCTAAACAATCCAAAGACTCGCAAAACAACACTCACACACAAACAAAATGCCGACTCAAAACATACAATAAGATTCGGGAATAATCTGAAAAACGCTGGCTTCGGCTTTCAGCCGACCTGCGCGAGTCGCCGTTTTGGCAGGCGTAACGCCAGCAGCCCAAGAATCGCGATAAGATACACGAACGGCTCTACAGCCCATGTCTTGGTCAACATGACATAATGCACGCCCCCCAAAAGCACCGCGACATGTGTCAGTCGGTGCAATTTGCGCCAACGTGCACCCAATCGGCGCACCGACCAATTGTTAGACGTCAACGCCAAGGGCAGCAGCGCGACGAAAGACACCATACCGATGGTTATATAGGGGCGCTTGAGGATGTCGGCCCAAACTTGGCCAACCACACCAACGTCCAACACCAGCCAGACCAACAGGTGCAACGTAACATAGGTAAAGGCGACAACACCGATCGCACGGCGAAATTTGAGCAGGTTCAGACCAACATGCCGGCGCAGTGGCGTGATACACAGCCCCGCAACCAAAAACTGCAAGGCAAGCTCGCCCAACGCGTGCTCTAGCCCCCTGATGGGTTCACGGCCCAACCCCCCGGTTTGAGCCAACCACAACAGATACGGCACCGGGCACAACGCCAATACATAGATAACGGCGGCGGGTATTTTGCGAAGAAACGTGTTGGTCTGATCAATCATGAGAAGTTTCTGCACTATAGGGCGCATGCATTTTTATGCCGCGCACTATCCACGTCGGCGCCGTGAGTATCACAGCAACGCATGAACAATTCCCAAACGCGATAGTAAGGCGGGCCCGACCGCAGCACGATCCGGCCCGCCAGACGCCTAGTAGTGCGTCCGCAGGTCCATGCCCTCGTACAGGCTGGCGACTTCGTCTTCATAGCCATTGAACATCAAGGTCGGCACGCGCGGCGAAAACAGCCCGCCCCCAATCTTACGTTCGGTTGCTTGCGTCCACCGCGGGTGATCCACCTCTGGGTTCACATTCGCGAAAAACCCGTACTCGCTGGCTTGCAACGCCTTCCAAGTGTTGACTGGCTCTTCGTCGGTCAGGGTGATCTTCACAATCGACTTGATCGATTTAAACCCGTATTTCCACGGCACAACCAACCGCAGCGGCGCACCGTTTTGTTTTGGAATCGGTCGGTCGTAGATGCCCGTCGCCATAATCGTCAACGGGTGCAGGGCCTCATCCAGACGCAGGCCTTCAACATAGGGCCAATCGATCCACCCCGCGCGTTGGCCGCGCATCTCGTCAGGACGGTACAGCGTTTCAAACCGCACGTACTTGGCCTGCTCCTGCACACCCGCCATCGCCAACATATCCGCCAGCTCAAACCCGTTCCACGGGATCACCATCGACCACGCCTCAACACAACGGAACCGGTAGATGCGTTCTTCAACTGTCATCTCGGCCATGACGTCTTTGAAATCATAGTCCCCCGGACGATCCACCAGACCATCGATGGTGATGCTCCACGGGTCAATCGTCAGCGCATCCGCATAAGACGCTGGGTCGGACTTGTCCGTGCCGAACTCGTAAAAGTTATTATATTCGGTGATGTCTTCCCACGAATTGGGTTCCAGCGCGTCTTGCGCTTGGGCCGATGCCCCTGCCCCCACCAGCCCAATGCCTGCGGCGGCGCCAGCCATCACCTGACGTCTGTTCAAGAAATACCGTTCCGGCGTCACATCGTTGCGGGTCAAATTATTGGTCCAGCGATAGGCCATCGGACCCTCCTCAGAAAACATGTTTCCAAAGATGTAGGCCCTTAACGCCCACAGGCCAAACCATTTCGGGTCACGAATGTGACAGATGCCTGTAACCTTTGCCCACGATCACACCCCCAAAAGGCCGGGCAGCACGTCCATTCGGTCAAACACAGCATCGCAAATCGGGGTCATCCGGTCTGGATGCGTTTCTGCGGTAAAACCGAAACACACCATCCCCGCCGCCTTTGCCGCCTGCGCACCCGTTGGGCTGTCTTCAACGACCACTGCGCGGGATGCAGGCACGCCCAACTGCGCAGCCACATGCAAATACAAATCCGGCGCGGGTTTAGGGTGCGCCACATCTTGGCGCGAAAAGACGCGTCCCTGCAGCCGATCCATCAGCCCGGTGCGGTTGAGCGTGATCTCCATCTTTTCGTGCCGTCCGTTTGACCCAACACCATAGCGAATACCCGCAGCATCCAGCGCATCCAGAACACTGACAATGCCGGGGACAAGCTCCACCCCGGCGGCCAACGCGGCATAGATTTCCTCATACACCTGCTCGACCCAATCGTCGGGCAATACGGCGCCCATCTTGCGGGCGGTCTGCATCGCCGTCCGCATGGTGCCGCCGACAAAAAGACTATCCGCTTGGGCCGTTGTCAGGTCCAACCCGTGCTGGGCAAAGCTATTGCGCATAATGGCCAGCGTCATAGCTTCGCTATCCACCAAAACGCCGTCGCAGTCGAAAATCACAAGATCGGGGGGAAGGGTCATGACACAGGCCAGGTTGTTATACCCGGCCCATGTGCGATCATTTCAATGCCAAGGTCAATGCACCACAGCATCGTCAGGTTTGGGCCGGTTCGACGCGGCGATATGGTCACCGATAATCAGACCTTCGCTGCCCGCCTTGACGGCAATCGTATCACCGTCTTTGACATCCCCAGCCAACAACATTTCGGCCAGCGGGTTCTGCAACGCGCGTTGGATCACCCGTTTTAACGGACGCGCCCCAAAGACCGGGTCGTACCCCTCATCCGCAAGCCACTGCCGCGCGCCATCGTCCAGATCCAGTGTGATCTTGCGCGCCGCGAGCCGCTTCAACAGCCGCGCCATCTGTATATCGACGATCCCGTCCATATCTTCGCGCGCCAGCCGGTCAAAGATGATCGTCTCGTCCAACCGGTTCAGGAACTCCGGCCGGAAATGCGCACGCACCGCATCCATCACATCGCGCTTGGCCCCAGAGGCATCCGCCCCATCGGGCAATTGACTAAGAGCCTGCGCGCCCAAGTTTGACGTCAGAATAATCAACGTCTGCTTGAAATCGACCGTCCGACCCTGCCCGTCGGTCAACACCCCATCGTCCAGCACCTGCAACAGCACGTTAAACACATCCGGATGCGCCTTTTCGACCTCGTCGAACAGCACCACCTGATAGGGCCTGCGCCGCACCGCTTCGGTCAAAACGCCACCCTCGTCATAACCCACATACCCCGGAGGCGCACCGATCAGACGCGCAACGGCGTGTTTTTCCATGAACTCCGACATGTCGACACGCACCATCGCGTTGTCATCATCAAACAAAAATTCCGCGACTGCCTTGGTCAGTTCGGTTTTCCCCACGCCGGTTGGGCCCAGAAACAGAAACGACCCCAAAGGCCTGTTTTCATCGTTCAGCCCCGCCCGCGCCCGCCGCACCGCATTGGACAACGCCCGCACCGCAGGCGCCTGACCAATCACCCGCTGATGCAGCTGATCTTCCATGCGCAACAGCTTGTCGCGTTCACCTTCCAACATTCTGCCCGCAGGGATGCCCGTCCAACGTTCCACGACACTGGCGATCTGGTCTTGGCGCACGGCCTCTTCGACCAAAACATCGCCATCACCGCGTTCTTCCGCCAGCCCCAGCTGTTTTTCCAGCGCGGGGATCACACCATAACTCAGCTCTCCGGCCTTGGCCAAATTGCCGTCACGCTTCGCGATCTCTAACTCGGCGCGTGCCCGGTCCAACAGCGCCTTGATGTCACGCGCGCCTGCCATCTTGTCCCGTTCGGCCTGCCATTTGGCGGTCAGCGCGTCGCTCTTTTCTTGTAGCTCCGACAGATCCTTTTCCAACGTCTCCAACCGGTCCTTGCTGGCGGCGTCGTCTTCGACACGCAACGCCTCGGCTTCGATCTGCAACTGCAAAATCTGCCGGTCCAGCGCGTCTAGTTCTTCGGGCTTGCTGTCGACCTCCATGCGCAACCGGCTGGCGGCCTCATCCACAAGATCAATCGCCTTATCGGGCAAAAACCTGTCAGTGATGTACCGGTGGCTTAGGGTCGCCGCCGCAACAAGCGCACTATCCGCAATCCGCACACCATGATGCACCTCGTATTTGTCCTTGATCCCCCGCAGAATAGACACCGTGTCTTCGACCGTCGGCTCTAGAATCATCACGGGCTGAAACCGCCGCGCCAAGGCCGCATCCTTTTCCACGTATTTGCGATATTCATCCAAGGTGGTCGCTCCAACGCAATGCAATTCACCCCGTGCCAGCGCCGGTTTGATCAGGTTTGCCGCGTCCATCGCGCCATCCCCCTTGCCCGCGCCCACAAGCGTGTGCATCTCGTCGATGAACAAAATAACTTCGCCCGCGGCCTCGGTGACCTCGGTCAACACCGCCTTCAGGCGCTCTTCGAATTCACCGCGGAATTTCGCACCCGCAATCAACGCCCCCATATCAAGCGACAACAGTTTCTTGTTGCGCAGGCTTTCAGGCACATCGCCATTGACGATCCGCAAGGCCAACCCCTCGGCGATCGCCGTCTTGCCGACGCCCGGCTCACCAATCAACACCGGGTTATTTTTAGTCCGACGGCTTAGCACCTGCATCGCACGGCGAATTTCCTCGTCACGGCCAATGATCGGGTCAATCTTACCCGCCTCGGCGCGTTCCGTCAGATCTAAGGCGTATTTTTTCAACGCATCATAGCCATTTTCGGCACTGGCAGAATCAGCCGTCCGGCCCTTGCGCACATCATTGACAGCGGTGTTCAGCGCTTGCGCCGTCACCCCGCCCTGATCCAGCGCGGTTTTCGCGGCCGATTTCACCATGCAAAGCGCCATCAAGATACGTTCAACGGGCACGAAACTATCGCCCGCCTTCTTGGCGATGGTCTGCGCCTCGGCCAGCACTTTTTGCGTGGTGTTATCCAGATAAATCTGCGCCGCGTCGCCACTGACCTTGGGCATCTTCGACAAGGCCAGATCCACAGCTTCCAACACACGCGCAGGCGTGCCACCAGCCGCCGAAATCAAATTGCTCGCAAACCCTTGGTCGTCATCCATTAACGCCTTCAGAACATGCTCCGGGCCCAGTCGTTGATGGCTGTCGCGTGTCGCAATGGTCTGCGCGGCCTGTATAAACCCGCGTGACCGCTCCGTGAACTTGGTCAAGTCCATGGTTCTCTCCTTTTATAAAGCGTCCCAAAATGCTGCGCCCAGCTTGGCGGCACGACAGCGGTCGGAACCTTGCCTATAATCTGGTACGAAACGCGGACCCCTTCAAGAGGGCCACGCCCCAAAAGTGACCCTAGGTATATCGCCACCGGGTTTCCCTGATCTGAATCAAATCTCACAAAGGTGGGAAAGCCCCTCAAGCTTTCCCCGTTCATCTTTGGGCGCCGCCGCATAAGTTCAGTTCAGACAAGGCCACCGGGTCGGTTCCGTCCCAATGTCCGGTTGGTCTTGTCCAAGCGTAAACGGTTGGCATGTTCTGCCACGCATCGCCGTTCTGCCTGGCCTCACATCTCTACTTGCCAGGTAGAACGGCAGGTCTTGGGTGTGAGAAATCTTCGGACCCGTCGACCACCCCAGGTGCGGTCACGCAGCACCGCACCCAAGACGGCACGAAACACCTCGGCCTGGACCTGCTGTGTATCGCAGTGTCCGGGCCGTCTTTTTTGCGCACCCGCAATTATGGACAGCACCGACACGACCCCCTAATGAGACCGTCAAAAGGAGTACATTATGGCGGATGACAGGTTAATCGTGGCACTCGATGTCCCAAATGCAATCGCGGGTGCAGAACTGGCGACAACACTTGAGGATACGGTCAGTTTTTACAAAATTGGGCTGGGGATGCTGACAGGTGGCGGCCTTGCGCTGGCCAATGAGCTCAAACAAGAGCACGGCAAACGTATCTTCCTAGACATGAAGCTCTTTGACATCGGCGCCACCGTCGAAGCGGCGGTGCGCGGTTTGGCCCAGTTTGATCTCGACTTTCTGACCGTACATGGTGACCCCCATGTGGTCGCTGCCGCCAAAGAGGGCGCGCGCAACTCCGATATGAAAATCCTCGCCGTGACTATCCTGACCTCGCTGGACCGCGACGACCTCGATGCCTGCCAAATCCGCGCGGGCGAAGTGCCCGACCTTGTTGGCGCACGGGCCGCTGCTGCATTCGGCGCGGGCGCGGACGGTGTGATTGCATCCCCCAACGAGGCCAGCCTGATCCGCGCCTTGCCCTCAGCGCACGGCAAACTGATCGTGACGCCCGGCGTGCGCCCCGCAGGTGCGGCACTTGGCGACCAAAAGCGCGTCGCGACGCCCGCGCAGGCCGTTGCGGATGGCGCAGACTACATCGTTGTTGGGCGGCCCGTCTGGCAATCGCCTAATCCTAAGGCAGCCGCGCAGGCCATTCTGGGCGAACTGGCAACATCATAAAACAGCCAACCAACGCGTTGACCTACATATGGTTTTCCAAGTTACCCACAAACGCGCCGCCTCTCAGGTAAGCCAATACATGCCTATAAACTGTGTTATTCGCACCACAGAGCACAAGATGTACCGCGAATTGGCCAATCCCGATTAGGTCAATTCGCGCATAGGTGGTAGACTTGACGCAAGGTAATACTCCCCGACGAACCGTGTCTTCCTGAGGTTCGTCACCTCCCCCCGCCTAAAACTGCGGGGGGCTTTTCATCTCTCCCACCCAACTCTGCCAGACAAAGAGCAAGCCTGTCCGCGAAATGCGGGATGGCCTTGGGGTGGCGCATAAACAGTGCGTGGCTCATCGCGGCCCAGCCTCGCCCCTCGTCACCCATGACGATCTGTGGCAACACATCGGGCCCCACAGGCGCGGCAAAGAACCAATTCGCCCGCCCCGCCACGCAAAACCGACGGCCCCAAATGACCTCACTCGGCGATATGCGCAGGCCCAGTTCCTCGTGGGTTTCGCGCAATGCGCATTGCAATGGGCCCTCGCCGCTTTCGCGGCCCCCGCCCGGCAGATCCCACAGATCAGGGTGCACAATATCACGCCGGGAATCGCGCAGCAGCGCAATCACATATGGCCCGACCAACACCGCCAGTTTGGCGCCTTGAAAATCCATGTTCATTTCGGGTGCGGTGACATAAGATAACGACATGGCGCAATGATAACCAAAGTCCCCGCACATGCCCGCCCTTTGTCGCGATTGCCTGACCGAATTTGAAACAGGCCGCCGATGCCCGGCCTGCGCAAGCCCACGCGTGGTGGCGCATGACGAACTGAACACCCTGAGCATCGCTCATATGGATTGTGACGCCTTTTACGCGTCCGTCGAAAAACGCGACGACCCCAGCCTCGAAGGCAAACCTCTGATCATCGGGGGCGGGCGTCGCGGCGTGGTCTCTACCGCTTGCTATGTGGCGCGCATCCGGGGCGTCCGGTCGGCCATGCCGATGTTTCAAGCCCTCAAACTGTGCCCGGAAGCCGTGATCCTACCCCCTCGGATGGACGCCTATGTCGCCGCATCCCGCGATATTCGCGCCATGATGGAAGAGCTGACCCCCGACATCGAACCCCTATCCCTGGACGAGGCGTTTATGGATCTGTCAGGCACCCAACGCCTGCACGGCCACCCCCCCGCGACAATGTTGGCCCGGTTGATCAAACGCATGCGCGACGAACTGGGGCTCACCGGCTCCATTGGTCTGAGCCATAACAAATTTCTCGCCAAGGTCGCGTCTGACTTGGACAAACCGCATGGGTTTTCCGTCATCGGCAAGGCCGAAACAGCCGCGTTTCTGCACGACAAACCCGTGCGGATGATCTGGGGGGTGGGCGCCGCATCGCAAACCGCGCTGGACAAGGCAGGCATCCGGACGTTCTCTGACTTGCTGCGTTGGGACCGCGCGGATCTTGTCGCCCGGTTTGGCGGCATGGGCGACAGGCTGTGGCATCTGGCCCGCGGTCAGGACCGCCGCCGCGTATCGGCCCATACGCCGATGAAATCGATATCAAACGAGACGACGTTCAAAGACGACACCGCAGACACAAACCTTCTGGATGGGCACCTGTGGCGCATGTCCGAAAAGGTATCTGACCGCGCCAAGGCCAAGGACCTTGCCGGCCGTGTCGTGACGCTCAAACTGAAACGCGCGGACCACTCGCTGCTGTCGCGCCGGATCGCCCTGCGGGATGCCACGCAAATGGCAGACACGATTTATCGCACGGCCCGTGGATTATTTGACCAAGTCGGCAATCAAGGGCCCTATCGGTTGTTGGGCTGCGGGCTGTCTGATCTGATCAGCGCCAAAGATGCGGACCGGTCCGCAGACTTGCTTGACCCAATGGCCGCGCAACGCACGAAAACCGAACGCGCGACCGATGAAATCCGTGCGCGTTTTGGGGCGGATGCCATCGTTAAGGGGCGCGCGCTGCGCTAGGATTATTCGGCTGCCAGCGGGGCTCTGTCTTGCCCGATCCGCGCGATTTCGGCGACCACCCCGCGCAACGTCCGCTGCACATCTGCGAAATGCGCAGCAGGCTCCACACGGTCTTCGTTCATATATATAGCCCGGTCGATTTCGACCTGAACGGCGTGTTGCGACCGCGTGGGTCTGCCATAGGCTTGCGTGATATACGCCCCGGCAAAAGGCGCATTGCGCGCCACGCAAAACCCGGCCGCAACGAATGCCGCCTCGACCCGGTCAACCACTTCGCCTGCGGCGGCGGCCCCAAACCGGTCCCCCAACACGATATCAGGCCGTTTTGCACCAGTGCGCGCGACCCCCTGCACAGCCTCATGCGGCATCGAATGACAATCTATCAACACCGCCTGACCGTGGCGTTCGACCGCCTGATCAAGCACAGATTGCAGCATGTTGTGATACGGGTGCCAATATTCATCAAGCCGGCGCTTCGCCTCCAGCATCGCGATCTTGCCGCGGTAAATCGCCCGACCATTCGACACGACGCGGGGAATCACCCCCAACCCAGACGCCACCCGCGGGTTATGCCCCCGTCGGCGCGCCCCTTCGATCAACGCAGGGTCCAGCTCATCACTGCTGCGGTTCAGGTCAACAAAAGCCCGCGGCACGCCCGCTTTTAAAAACGTCGCGCCAAACTGTGGCGCACATTCAAACAACTGGTCTACAAACGCATCTTCTGATGACCGGATGGCCAATTCGTCTAAAACACTGGCCCGCAGCAAAGACCAAGGATAATCACGCCCACTGTGCGGCGAGGCAAACACAACGCAGGATCGGTGTTTTTCAGGGTAGCTGACTTCGAATGCGGTCTGTGACATTGCGTATCCTTCGTCTATCACCATAGCGCAGAAAATCGGGAAACCAAAAGCCCTTGATCTTATCCGCGTTACCTTTTAAAGACCCGCTACCGGCGCGTATCTTCGCGCCCCATTTAGTTCGGGGCACAAGAAATCGTTAAGGTATTGTGGGTGATTAGCTCAGCGGTAGAGCACTTCGTTGACATCGAAGGGGTCACTGGTTCGATCCCAGTATCGCCCACCACCTCATTCATCGGTCCGGCCCGCCGGACTGCCCGTAACCCCGGCGCTGGCCAGCGCGCCGATTGAGAAGAAAAAGGAGAGGACCATGAAGGTTCGCAATTCGCTCCGCTCGCTCAAGAACCGGCACCGTGATTGCCGGATTGTGCGTCGCAAAGGCCGCGTTTACGTGATCAACAAAACACAGCGTCGGTTCAAAGCCCGCCAAGGCTAAACCCACGGTGTATACAGTCAAAAAACCGCTCCTCTTTGGGGCGGTTTTTTATGCGCCACAGTTGCGCCATTGGTGTGACGCCGCACCGCTGTGCGATTCCACTGGTGCGTTGCAACGTGTCGCGCCCCGCGCCGCAAAAACCAGTGCCGGTCCGAATCGCGCAGACGGAAACATTTGTTCCACTACTGGTCAATTTAGCAACCACACGACGCGCCGCCAGATTTATGGGCCCACATCTGTTTCGCACAAATGCGTGAACCCCCTGCATTAACCGCGTTTTTTGCCGTAAAGTCTGTTGAAACTTTTCGCCCGGTACAACGCCGCGAGTGGATAGTATTTGGAGGGTATCAAGTTATGTTAACGAGACGACATTTTTTACACACGTCGGCCGCGCTGTTTTCAACGGCGATTCCGGCGTCGCTTTTGACGTCGCCCGCAGCGGCACAAAGCAATTGGGATGCGTGGGATGCCCGCATCACACCGGCGAATTACGACCCGGCCACGTCGAACCCCTGGGGCCTGCACCCACGTCTGTTGCCGACACGGGTTGAGGCGAATGACGGGCTAAACCCCGGTGACATCCATGTGGATGCCGTGGCCCGGTACCTTTATCACGTTGGCACCGATGGCACCGCCATGCGCTACGGCGTCGCGATTGCCCGTGGGAACCTTTATGAACCGGGCACTTACGTGGTCCGGCGCAAAGCCAAATGGCCAAAGTGGACGCCAACCGCCGCCATGATCAAACGTGACCCCGTTAAATATGGCGAGTTCGCAGATGGCGTGCCCGGCGGGCCAACCAACCCGCTCGGCTCGCGAGCGCTTTATCTTTTTGTTGGCAACCGTGACACATATTTGCGCATTCACGGCACCCCCAACCCCAGATCAATTGGTGGGCGGGCAAGTTCGGGCTGTGTGCGCATGGTTATGGCACACGTTAACGAGCTGTATGATCAGGTATCGACGGGGTCGACGACCTTTCTTTACCCAGCGGATGGCCACGTTTCCGCCACCAGCTAATACAACATCGTGGGCCTGGCTTTGTTAAGTCAGGCCTGCGGACGTGTGCAAATTGGCCTGCCGGACGCATCACGCAGCGGCAAAAGTGTCGCTTCGACGGGGCCAGAATGCAAATACCAGTAGCACCCATCGTCTTCCTTGAGCCGCACCGAGCTGAGATCTTGGTTTGGCCCAGCGATCTCAACGACAGCCTCGGGTAGGTTTCGAATCGGCGCTCCATTTTGCAACGTCGTTTCAGCGCAAGCGCCAAGCGCCAGAAACAATCCAAAAGACCAAATGATCTGAGTATTCATAAATGCATCCATCAAGAGTTGCCGAGTCACGCCTTGTGCTGCCACGAGCCGTTGGGAATCAACCTATGCAACACTAATGTGAAAGTGGTTAATTGCAGAACACCTACACATTTGCGTGCGGCCACTAGCATAAATCAGACAGGGATGCGGTTGAACCATGCGTACTCTCTCCCCCTCGTGAAACCCCAAAACCCTAAATCCTGACCATCCGGGGGCGAACGCACCCCCTATGTCAAATTTGCATCGCCGCAGATTGCGCAATATTTTCCATATCGGTGCGGCCCTGATCACCGACAATCACGAAATTTGCGCCTGAACCTCCCCAAGACACCATCTCAAAACCCGCGATAGTCTGGGCCGAAAACCCGTCGCGCGGGGCTGATGTTCCGATTTGGCACAGGGCCACCACACGGGCGTCTGCATCCAAATACATCAACTGTGCAACGGGTTTACCCGCTGCGACCAACAGGCGTGCGCCCTGAAATTGCAGGCCATGTTCTGTGAGGTCTGGTACGGTAACGGCCGCGCCCACGGTCGCCGTCAGCCAAGTTTGAATATGGGCTTGTTCTGTCGCGGGAACCTCCACCAGGTGCCGATTTTGACCCGCATAAACCGCGTGATACTCTGCGATATCTTGCAACCAGTTGGGCGCGCTGGCCACGGATTGGCCTCGCGACAGACCTGACCAATATCCACCCAAACCGCCAAACGCCAACGCCACCACCACCGCGGCGACCCCAAACCACCCCACGACCTGTCGCGGGGGCTGCGGCATGTTTGCCGGTTCAACTTCGGGGGCATCTTCGATCGCCTTAGCCAAGGCAAAGGGCACCGGTTCATTGGCGATCGATTCGAATTCAGCCTGCGCGAGGGTATTCGCCTGAACAAGCCCCGCAAATTCGGCCTGCACTGACGGATCAGCGGCCAAGGCCGTCTCGATGTCATGGCGGTCTTGCGCAGACAACTCATCATCCAGAAAGGCGCTGAGTTTTTCCTCAAACTGTGTCATGACATACCTCGCTGACGTCCGCGATGTTCTTTGCCAAGGTCTTGCGCGCACGATAAACGCGGCTCATGACCGTCCCAATCGGGATATCCAAAAGCTCGGCCGCCTCTGCATAGCTATACCCTTCGACCGACACCACCAATAGAATCGTCGACAGATCATCGGGCAGGCTCGCAATCTTCCCCTCAAGCTGGCGCGCAACCACACGGGCCTCGCCGGTCTCGGTGGTGATCAGCTCCACACTGTCTTCGGCCGGGATATGCCCCTGCCCCAGACGCACCTTGCGCTTGCGAATTTCGTTGATCCACACGTTGCGCGTGATCCGAAACAACCACCGGTCCAATGGCTTGTGCGGGTCCCATTGGTGCGCCCGGCTCAGCGCGCGCACACATGCGTCCTGCACCAAATCATCTGCTTCGACGACGGAACCCGTCAGGCTACGGGCAAACCGCCTGAGCCTTGGCAAAAGGCCAATGATCTCTCGTCTCAGGTCAGTCACTACAAACCATGCGCCTAGCGTTCCTCGTCTCGTCGAACCATCCCCATGACATTGACGCAGCCCGCACCATTTCACAACGCTGTTCTGTTTGGCCCCAAGGGTTTGCGCTCATTCCTGCACATTAACCCCTGCACTGATGCGCCTTGCCCTTGTTCTTGGGGTGATCCACCATACGTGCAACTTCATCAGATATCAACGAAAGGCCCGCCATGAGCACCCCATCTGAATACGTCCCCCCCAAAGTCTGGACATGGGAGCAAGAAAGCGGCGGTACATTCGCCAGCATCAATCGGCCCATCGCAGGGGCCACCCATGACAAAGAGCTGCCCGTGGGCAAGCACCCGCTACAGCTTTATTCGCTGGCCACGCCCAACGGGCAAAAGGTCACCATCATGCTCGAAGAGCTACTGGCCTTGGGCATAACAGAGGCAGAATATGATGCCTGGCTCATTCGCATCGGCGAAGGCGACCAGTTTTCAAGCGGGTTTGTCGACGTCAACCCGAACTCCAAGATCCCCGCGCTTTTTGACACAACCGCAGACCAACGCGTGTTCGAAAGCGGGGCGATCTTGATGTATCTGGCGGAAAAATTCGACAGTGCATTTTTGCCAACAGACCTGAAAGCGCGGACCGAATGCCTGAATTGGGTGTTTTGGTTGCAAGGCTCGGCGCCGTATTTCGGCGGTGGGTTTGGCCATTTCTACGCCTACGCCCCCGAAAAGTTCGAATACCCCATCAACCGCTTTGCGATGGAAGCCAAGCGCCAGCTTGATGTGTTGGACAGGCATCTGGCCGACCATGAATATTTGGCAGGCAGTGACTATACGATTGCCGATATGCTGACGTGGCCATGGTATGGGCGCACTGTGCGCGGCGAAAGCTATGACGCGGGCGAATTCCTGAGCGTGCATGAATATGAAAACGTCATCCGCTGGGAGAAACAGATCTCGGCGCGGAAGGCTGTGCAACGCGGTGTGATGGTCAACCGCACCCATGGCCCCCTAGAAGGCCAGTTGCGCGAACGCCACGACGCCAGCGATTTCGAGACCAAGACGCAAGATAAAATCGAAGCGGGCGCATAGTTTAAATATCAGGGTGGCGGCGCAAGCCCCACCCTATTTGCTGTGGTGACGACCCACCTGACGACAGATCAGAACAACCGGCAGCAGCCCGATTGCCACAATCACAAGGCTGGGCACCGCTGCCCCTTCGAGCCGTTCGTCACTGGCAAGCCGGTACGCCTGCACCGCCAGCGTATCAAAATTGAAGGGCCGCATGATCAATGTTGCGGGCAGTTCTTTCATCACATCCACAAACACGATCAACAGCGCCGTCAGCAAGCTAGGCGCGAGAATAGGCAAATGCACCCGGCGCAATGTGCCAATAGGCGTTTGCCCCAACGACCGGGCTGCGGCGTCCATATTCATCGGCACCAACGCCTGCCCGCCCTCATAGGCCCCCAGTGCCGCCGCCAAAAAACGCACCATATACGCCGCCACCAACAGCCAGATAGATCCGGTAATCAGCAACCCCGTCGAGATATCAAACTGCGCGCGCATAAACCCGTCGAGCGCATTGTCAAAGGCCGCAAAGGGCACCAACAGCCCAACCGCGATCACCCCGCCGGGCACCGCGTACCCCAACCGCGCGACATACCCTGACCCAAAGGACAGCCGCCCCGGATGCAGCCGCTGGAAAAATCCAACGGCGATCGCCGCGGCCACCGTGCACAGTGCCGCAATGCTGGCCAGCGTCAGTGAGTTTTGCACAAACCCCACGTAGCGCGGGCTGAGCAGGTCTTGCTCAGATCCCAACCCCATGGAAAACAAGATCACCACCGGCAGGACCGCGCCCAGCACCACAGGCACAGCGCACAACATCACGGCCATCACCGCCGCCGCCCCGCGCAAAGGCATCGCGTTCATCCGGTGCTGGCCCCGCGCGGTATCGTGATATTTGGCCTTTCCGCGTTGCGCACGTTCCAAGAAGGCCAACAGCAATGCAAAGCTCAACAGGCACAACGCCAATTGCGCTGCACCGCCCCGATCTGCGAGGGAAAACCAGCTGGTGTAGATACCCGTCGCAAACGTTTGCACCCCGAAATACGCAACCGTGCCGAAATCAGCGATGGTTTCCATCACGGCCAACAACACGCCCCCTGCGATGGCCGGGCGCGCCATCGGTAGGCTGATCTTGAAAAACGCAGACCACGCGTTGGCGCCCAGTGCCCGCGCGGCCAGAAAGGTCGTCGCGCTTTGTTGTAAAAACGCCGCCCGCGCCAATAGATAGACATAAGGGTACAGCACCAAAATCAGCATCACCGCAGCACCGCCCACAGACCGCACATCCGGGAACCAATAGTCTCGCGGGCCCCACCCGGTGGCCGCACGCAGACTGGTCTGCACGATGCCGGGGTGGTCCAAAACATGGGTATAGGCGTAGGCCAACACATACGCTGGAAAGGCCAACGGCAAGACCAAGGCAACCTCGAACACCCGCACGCCGGGAAAGCGGGTCATGGTGACCAACCACGCGGCCCCCACGCCCAAGGCGAAGGTACCCACCGACACCAACACCACCAGCAACAACGTCGTGCCAGCGTATCGGGGCAACACCGTCTGGCTTAGGTGTGCGATTGTGTCGGTGCCCCCACTTAGGGCGGTGATCAGCACCGCCAACATAGGCAAGGCACAGATCATCGCGACGGCCAGCGCAATGCCCTTTAGCACGCGCCCCCTTTCGGTGGGACGGCGGCGGCGGGCAACGGGCACAGGGTGGAGGAGATCAGACATAGACCCTTATTCGACAAAATCGGTCGAAAAGACCAGAAGATTTGGCCGGTTGGGCCGCCTGCGCCTTAAAGATCACGTGAGATATGGCCAAAACCCTCTGTCAACGCCGGATGCCCCCGCGCGATGTCATGTGGCTGTGGGGGTTTGCATTGCGTCGGCAAGGTGGCGTGCAAGCCTTTTAATCGTAGCTGCGTTGATCTTCGATCACGACACCGTCGCGCGGCAAGCTGCCGGGGGTTAAAATTTCAACCGTTCCTTTGAGTTTCAACGTATCCGCAACGCTTTGCCCGAATGTCTCGAGGCACCCCCCTGTCGCTTCGATCTGCACGGTCATCGCATCCTGCGCGCCGTCACGGCTGGCGATGACACGTGCTTTGGTGATCTCATCGTGGCGTGCCACCAAGGCCGCGACCTGTTCGGGTCGCACAAACATACCCTTGATCTTGGTGGTCTGATCCGCACGCCCCATCCAGCCCTTGATGCGCATATTGGTGCGCCCACAGGGGCTCTGCCCCGGCATCACCGCGCTCAGATCGCCGGTCGCGAACCGCACCAACGGATAGTCGAGGTTCAGCGGGGTCACGACGACCTCACCCACCTCGCCGGGCGCGACAGGATCACCGGTGCCGGGCGTCACGATTTCCACAATAACGCCTTCATCCAGGATCATGCCGTCCATCGCGGGGCTTTCGTAGGCGATATGGCCCAGATCTGCCGTCGCATAACATTGCAGACAGCTAATCCCACGATCCGCATATTCTGCCCGCATCGCAGGAAACAACGCACCACCCCCGACCGCCGCCTTGGTGATCTGCAACGCCACGCCCATCTCATTTGCTTTGTCCAGAATGACCTTCAAATAGTCGGGAGTGCCCGCATAAGCAGTTGTCCCCACGGCCGCAGCCGCCTGCACCTGTAGATCCGTCTGACCCGTCCCGGCAGGCAGCACTCGCGCGCCCACAGCACGCGCGCCGCTCTCAAAAATCATACCCGCCGGGGTCAGATGATACCCAAAGCAGTTTTGCACCACATCGCTGGCACCAATCCCCGCTGCATGCAAAAACCGGCCCATACGCCACCAGTCGTGGGTTATCCCACCGGGTTCATAGATCGGGCCAGGCGATTGAAACACATGGGCTATATTGGACACCGGCACTCCACCAAAGGGCGGGTTTTTCGCCTGCAGCGCCGCCAAATCCGATTTTCGCAACACCGGCAAACGCGCCAAATCGCCAAGCGCCGATATCTGCACATCAGACCCTTTTGCCTTGGCCACCTGTGCAATCAACGCCGCAGTTTGCGCCGCCTCGCGGGCATCAGCACTGCGGGTTTCCAGATCGTCAAAATGCGCGGTCATTGCCGTTTCCTTCGTCATGAAAGCCACCGTTTGCGGCGCCGATAACTGCGCACATCCCGGAACGATTTACGCCCGTCATCGGACATGCCCAGATAAAATTCCTTAACGTCCGGGTTCTCGCGCAGCTCGGCGGCGGGACCGTCCATCACCACCCGACCCGATTCCAAAATATAGCCATAATGCGCAAACCGCAGCGCGACATTGGTGTTTTGTTCCGCCAGCAAAAACGTAACACCTTCGTTTTCATTGACCGATTTGACGATCTCAAAGATCTGTTCCACCAGTTGCGGCGCCAATCCCATTGACGGCTCGTCCAACAGGATCGTTTCAGGGCGCGACATCAACGCGCGGCCAATCGCCGTCATCTGCTGTTCGCCGCCCGACGTATAGCCTGCCTGCGACTTGCGGCGCTCTTTAAGGCGCGGAAAATACGTGTAAACCATCTCTAGGTCGGCCTGAATGGCCGCGTTGCCATCGCGCCGGGTATAGGCCCCGGTCAGCAGGTTTTCTTCGACGGTCAGGTGTTCAAAACAATGCCGCCCTTCCATCACCTGCACCACCCCGCGTTTGACGGTTTCCGCAGGATCTGCATGTTGGATAGGGTCGCCCCGGTATTTGATCGACCCTTTCGTGACCTCGCCCCGCTCGGAGGCCAACAGCCCCGAGATCGCCTTGAGCGTGGTGGTCTTGCCCGCGCCGTTTCCACCCAAAAGCGCGGTGATCCCGCCCTTGGGCACGCTCAACGACACGCCCTTGAGCACCAAGATCACGTGGTTGTAGATCACTTCGATGTTGTTCACCTCCAACACTGTTTCCACAGCGGCAGGCGTTTTATGGTCTGCGTCCAACATGGCGGGCCCCTTTCAGTATTACACAGGGTCCCCGACGGCAGTGGACACCGCCGCCGGAGAGACGCGGCATCAGTTGCAGGTGCCGTCGATTTTGTTTTCGCTTTTGTAGGCCGCAGAATCCGCGTCAATCAGCGGCTGGATCACGTCCATATCGGTCGGTGCGAAATCGGCAATGGTGACAAACTTACCGGCGCTGGCATCCCACTGCGTGACCGCAACCAGACCCTCACCCCCGTGATTGCCACATGACACAGAGAACGTTGGCCCAAAGCCGGGCAAACCCGCCGCTGTCATCAGGGCTTCGTCGATCACCAGGTTTTCCATGCCGTCGCGCATCTGACCGCTGGTGATGTCATCGACCCCATGCATCTTTTGCGCCACCTTGACGGCCTCTGCCGCCAGCATCGCCGCATAGATCCCACGGTTGTAAGGCACTGTGCCCAGTTGGTCGCCAGCACCCGCCGCTTTGCCGCCATCGACAACATATTGGCGCAAATCGTCATAAAGCGGGAAATCATCACCCACAGCGGTCAATGCCAAGGCCTTGAAACCGTCCGCCTTGTCCCCGGCAGGCTGCACGTCAATTTCGGCGCCCGACCACCAGATACCAATGAAATTTTCCATCGGGAACCGGATGTTAGAGGCTTCTTGCACCGCCACTTGGTTCATCACGCCCCAGCCGTACATGATCACATTGTCGGGGCGTTCCCGGCGGATCTGCAACCATTGGCTCTTTTGTTCTTGGCCCGGATGATCGACCGCCAGTAGCATCAATTCAAAACCATGCTTTTCGCTTAGCTTTTCCAACGTGCGGATAGGTTCTTTGCCGTAGGCAGAGTTGTGATAGACCAGCGCGATTTTCTTGCCCGCGATATCCCCATCATTGATGTTCAGAATATGGTTCACCGCCGCTGACGCGCCGTTCCAATAGTTGGCCGGGTAGTTGAACACATGGCTGAACACATCGCCATTGGCCACCGATGTTCGGCCATACCCCATCGTATGTATTGGGATATTATCTGCCGTCGCCTTGGGGATCAGCTGGTAGGTGATCCCAGTGCTAAGCGGTTGATAAACAAGCGCGCCTTCACCCTTGGTGCTTTCATAGCATTCCACACCTTTTTCGGTGTTATACCCGGTTTCGCATTCCAACACACGGGTCATGACCCCACCGATGCCGCCATCGCGTTCGTTCAACAGCGTGAAATAATCCTGATAGCCATCCGAAAACGGAATGCCACCCGCCGCATAAGGACCCGTGCGATAGCTCAGATCTGGAAAGACCAGATCCGCCATCACAGGGCTTGCCGCCATCAGGCCTGCTATGGCCAGTGTTCCCAGTTTAAATGTCATCGGTGTTACCTCCCTTGGTTTTTATCCGATACGCCGGCATCCCGGCTGTCTTCCCCCCAGGGTGGCCTCCACGTCCACCCTATCCGTTTTGTGCCTAATGCGGAAAAGGCCACAGTCTTAGTTTTTCCTTGGCCACGCGCCACAGTTGCGCCAACCCGTGCGGCTCTGCGATCAAAAAGACCACAATCAACCCGCCGACGATCACAAGGTTCAAATGTGCCACGATATCCGTGGGCCAACCTAGCCAATCCACGCCGATAATCTTGAGCAGCACAGGCAGCAGCACCAAAAATGCGGCCCCCGCGAATGACCCAAAGATCGACCCCAGACCGCCGATGATAATCATGAACAACACCAGAAATGACTTGGTGATGCCGAACGCCTCACCCACTTCGACAGCCCCCAGATAGACCGCAAAGAACAACGCCCCCGAGATGCCCACAAAGAACGAACTGACGGCAAAGGCGGTCAATTTGGCCTTAAGCGGATTCACCCCGATGATTTCCGCCGCAATATCCATATCGCGGATCGCCATCCACTGCCGCCCGACCGACCCACGGGTCAGATTGCGCGCCACGAGGGCCGAAAAGATCGTAAAGATCAGGCAAAACATATAGGTAGCCCAGGCTTCGGTATTGGGCCCGGTGATCAGGATGCCAAAGGTGTCGCGTTCGGGCGCGTTGATCTGCCCCGACGCCGAATAGTTGTAAAACCAGCTGACTTTATTAAACAGCCAAACCAGAAAGAACTGCGCGGCCAGCGTCGCCACCGCAAGGTAAAACCCCTTGATCCGCAGGCTGGGCAGGCCAAAGAGCACCCCCACCATTGCGGTGATCCCCCCCGCTAGCAGCACATGGATAAACATGCTGACCTCCGGAAAGGCGGTCATCAATTTGTAGCACGCATAGGCGCCAACAGCCATAAACCCGCCCGTACCAAGGCTGACCTGACCACAATACCCCACCAGAATATTCAGCCCGATCGCTGCGATTGTGTAGATCAGGAAGGGCATAAAGATCGAATTGACCCAGTAATCATTGACCATAAATGGGATAACCACGACCGCGATAAACAGCACTGCATAGTATCGCCACCGGTCAAATTTGATCGGAAAGGTCTGGCTGTCGTGCGGATAGGTGGTGCTGAAATCACCAGCTTCACGATAGAACATAGGACATCTCCCTTGTGTGGTGTTTTACCGTCGCCGATGCGGCCGTGGTTTTATGCGCATGTCGCGGGGGGAAAGGGGTCATTTGTCGCGCGTGTAATGCGCGCAGGCCCATAGAATAAGGACGAACATCCCCACGCCTGCGCCCAACATCACCCACAGGGTATCGACGCGTGTCAGGGGTTCTGCCCCCGGCCCCGCGTCGTGTTGATACCGCGACATCACGCCAGATAAAATCGCCGCCGCGATTGCACCAAGTGTTGCAAGCGTTCGTATGAACCGCCCATTCATATTGAGCCCCACCCACTAAACCACTGTTAAGGTGTATAAAATTACGATTTTTTCTTGTCTGCCCCGCATCGCAATTCCCCTGTACACAAGGGCCCGCCTGGCCACGCACATTAACCATTCCACAATCTGTCACGGTTTCTCCCAATTTCGCCCCATTTCCCCTGTCATCTTCCGATGTGGGGGCAGGAGCGGGGCTTATGACAACCATCCTGAAAAATCTGCGCGAGCTAGACACACGTCTCGCCCGCGGCGAGATTACAGATGTGGAATACACAGCGCGGAAATCCGCGCTGCTTGACAGTGTGGACGTGGTGGAAACCGACTTTGTCGATGTGACACCCCAGCCACCCGCACAACCGGTTGAGGTTGCGGAAAGAGAACTTTCAGGGTCCATGACCTGGGGCTTTGGCATCGTCGTTTGCCTGGGTGTGCTGGGCGTGTGCCTATGTTTTGCCATGCTCGTGTTTGGCGACATCAACCTTGCACTGACGCTTGGGGTGACCATTTTGGCCGCCCTGACTGTGGCGCTGTTTCGATCGCTGGAGGAATGACGTGATTTAGACCCTTTCAATGATCTTCTCCCCGAACAGACCTTGCGGGCGGAACACCAAAAACAGCAGGGCCAGCATGTAGGCAAACCAGTTTTCGGTCGCGCCGCCCAGAAACGGCGCACCGATGAGGAACTCAAAGAGTTTTTCACCGACGCCGATGATCAACCCGCCGACAATCGCACCGGGGATCGAGGTGAACCCACCCAGCATCAACACCGGCAACGCCTTGAGCGCGATCAGCGACAGTGAAAACTGCACACCTGATTTTGCGCCCCACATGATGCCCGCGACCAGCGCCACGAACCCGGCCAGCGACCACACCAAGATCCAGATAAAATTCAACGACACACCAACCGACAACGCCGCCTGATGGTCATCGGCCACCGCGCGCATGGCCCGCCCTTGTTTGGTGTATTGCGAAAACAATACCAAGGCCGCCACCAAAACAACCGCCACAATACTGGCCACGATATCCAGATTATCAATGAAAAACCCGTAGCCGAACCAGTCATATGTGGTCAGGTCAATGGTGTCGTTGATCCCCTGCGGCAAGCCGACGTTCAGCGTTTTGATGTCGGACCCCCACATCAAATCACCCACCCCTTCGAGGAAATATGCAAGCCCGATGGTAGCCATGAACAGGATGATAGGTTCTTGGCCCACGAGGTATCGGAATATGAACCGCTGGACCATCCACGCCAGCACGACCATGACCCCAATGGTAAGTAAAATCGCGGCAAAGGCAGGGACGGTCCAGCCAAAATGGTGCAGTTCTGTGCCAAACACCGCGTTGATCAAATGGGCAAACGGCACCAGCCCGTTCATGATGCCATAGAGGGTCATCGCGGCAAACAGCGCCATCACCCCCTGCGCAAAGTTGAAAATGCCGCTCGCCTTGTAGATCAACACGAACCCCAGGGCGACCAGCGCATAAAGCACGCCAGCCATTAACCCATTTAGGAACACTTCGATGGTAAAGGCGAGTTGCTCTGGCATCAGTCGGTCCTTCTGTCAAACATGGCGCGGGTGTGGGCGCGCTCGGGCTGGTATGACACTTTGAGCCGGGTCAGACCCGCAGCGCTCAGGTTCCAGTTCAGGGTGATTTCGGTCACGCGGCCATCCTCGCGCGGGGCGGCCAGAAACACCGCGGCATAGGCCCGCGACATGTCATGCTGTGACGTTGGTTCAAACGGAGCGGTGGCCACAAAATCGGCCCCTTCGGTTGCGCGCCAGCTTTTGTAGGATACGGCGAGATCCGAAAACACCATATCCGTCAGCAGCAGTTCGCAAGACGGGAATTGGTCACCATAGACCACCGCGATATTTGGGTCGGGCGTCGTGACAAACCCCAATGTAACTTGGGTCAATTCACTGGCGGCAAACCGCGAGCTGACCGACGCCGGGATCGCGTTCAACGTGCTGATGTCAAGCGTGTTAGGGTCTTGAAGATACCCCGCGCAGTAATCCTGAAACACCGCGCATGTCTGCGCCAAGTCTGATGTCGGGCTGCCGCAAAAATCCGCATTTGCGGCCTCAGTACGCGCGCCAAACACACCAAAACACACGGCGCAGGCGCCAATATACAACCAGTTACTCATCTGTACCCTCCAAACGGTATACATTCCGTCTGCGCTCTGTCGATCCGGCCTGACAGGCCGGTATGATCATGGGCACAACGCCGCCGGCAGACGATGATGCGGGCGTGTGCTCCCACCGTCTTGGGTACCATGGAACCAACCTGCTGATGGTTAACCAGATGTTCAAAATTTGTATCAAAAGTTGAGTGTTCGTGAGCGTATGGGCCTACGCCAGGGCTAATCTTTGGTGCGATGGCGGGTGGCGAAAATCGACGCGGCACAGCACTGCCTTGCCCCCCCGCGATCGATGCCGCCTGTGACCTGCCACACGTGCCCCTCATCAGCCGCATGCCCTTGGCCGTAAGTCGCAAAACACGTTTTCATCGACAAACGGCGCCGCCAAGAGAACCGTCTGGCCCTCTGCCTTGGTTCCGGTGAAACGCACCGACGGGGAAACAACCGCCCCGGTTTGACCGCGCATCGCTGATGACAGCTTTACATCAATCATGCGACACCCCCAGATACGCATCAATCACCGCCTGATTGTTGCGCACCTCCGAAGGCGTTCCATCCCCGATTTTCTTGCCATAATCCATCACAACCACCCGGTCGCTCAGGTCCATAACAACGCCCATGTCATGTTCGATCAAGGCAATCGTCGTGCCAAATTCGTCATTCACGTCCAGAATAAAGCGGCTCATGTCCTCTTTTTCCTCAACGTTCATGCCCGCCATCGGTTCGTCCAACAGCAACAAAGACGGCTCTGCCGCCAGCGCGCGCGCCAGCTCAACACGTTTCTTCAACCCATACGGAAGACGCGACACAGGCGTCTTGCGAATAGCCTGTATTTCCAGAAAATCGATGATCTTTTCGGCAACCTCCCGGTTGGCGGTCTCTTCCTTTTCGGATTTCCCCACCCACAGGGCCTGCGAAAACAACCCCGCCTTCATCTGGGTCAACCGTCCCGTCATGACGTTGTCCAACACCGACATCCCCTCAAACAGGGCGATGTTCTGAAATGTCCGCGCAATGCCTTGCCGCGCCACCTGATAGGGTTTCATCGGTGGACGCGGCGCGCCTTTGTACAACACCTGCCCCTCTTGCGGGACATAAAACCCCGAGATGACATTTAGCATCGATGACTTGCCCGCCCCGTTGGGCCCGATGATGGCGCGGATCTCTCCCTCGCGAATGTCAAAAGAGATATCTTTGATCGCCTCAACCCCTCCAAATCGCAGGGTAATATTGCGCATCTCCATCACTACGGCACCGATCTTACGGCCGTCTTCGGTGGTGAAACCTTCAGGCTGATCGAACATAAAAACCTCCTAACGTGCGCCGGATCCGCGAAAAATTAACCTTTTTGCGCTTATGCTCAACGCAGCAGCAATATGAGAGGGCGTCACAATGAGTAGTGATTGGGAGCGCACCTGCCTTATGTCGATGGCAGTCAAGCGCAAAGGCAAAGGCCTCAGCCGCGCCGAGGCAATTAACGACATCAATATAACGTTGCGCGGGTTTTCGACCCGTTTCCACATCAGCCAAGCCGTCAGCGCCGCCTACAACGGCCCTGCCATCGACCACTGACCAACGCGACGCATCGCGGGAAGGTGGGCGGGGCGATGGCGCAGCCGAGCGTCGTCCCATCATTCCGCCGCCATCCTATCCCCAACGACCTGCACCGCCGCAGATCGCACGTCCAACGCCGCCGAAATTGACCCTTTGCGCCCATCTTCATAGGTCACTTCCGTCACGGTGCTCACAGATGTCGACCCATCATAAAGCGCCGCAATAATATCGGCGTATTTCTCTTCAATGATCCGGCGGCGCACCTTTCGCGTCCGCGTCATCTCACCGTCATCTGCATCCAACTCTTTGTGGAGCACCACAAACCGGTGAACCTGACAGCCCGACAACATCTCATCCGCCGCGACAGAAACGTTGACCTCTTCAACATGCGCTTGGATCGTATCCATCACCTGCGGATGCCGGGCCAGCTCCTGATAGGATGCATACCCAATATTGTTCCGTTCCGCCCAATTCCCTACGGCTGTGAGGTCGATGTTGATGAACACCGTGCACTCATCCCGCCCGTTTCCGAACACCACCGCCTCCAGAATATTAGGGAAGAATTTCAGCTTATTTTCCACATATTTCGGCGCAAACAACGCCCCGTTTGCCATCTGACCCACGTCTTTGGCCCGGTCGATGATCCGCAAATGCCCCGTGCCGTCTTCGACAAACCCCGCATCCCCCGTGGCGACCCAACCTTCGGGGTCTTTGGTATCTGCTGTGCTTTCCGCGTTCTTGTAATACTCTACAAACACACCCGGTGACCGGTAGAACACCTCGCCAGTCTCGGCGATCTTCAACTCTACCCCCGGACAGCAAACACCAACCGTGTCGCTGCGCACCTCACCATCAGGGTGGGCCGTGATGAACACCGTCGCTTCTGTCTGACCATAAAGCTGTTTCAGGTTGATCCCCAAAGACCGGTAAAACTCAAAGATCTCAGGGCCGATCGCCTCGCCCGCCGTATAGCCCACCCGCACCCGGCTGAACCCAAGCGTGTTTTTCAGGGGCCCATAGATGAACAGCTCCCCCAGGTTATACTTGAACCGGTCCCATTGGCTGACAGGCTGCCCGTCCAAAATAGCCGGCCCCACCTTGCGCGCCTGCCGCATGCAGACATCAAACAGCCATTTCTTGAACCGCCCCGCGTCCTCCATCCGGATCATCACGTTGGTCAACTGCGTCTCAAACACACGCGGCGGGGCGAAATAATAGGTTGGCCCGATTTCGCGCAAATCAACATGCATCGTGTCGGCACTTTCGGGGCAGTTCGTGCAAAAACCCGTCCACATCGCCTGCCCGACAGAGAAAATAAAATCCCCCACCCACGCCATCGGCAGATAGGCCAGAATATCATCGCTTTGCTGCAGATCATCAAATTCAGACGATGATTTCGACGTCTCGATCACATTGCGATTGCTAAGCACCACACCTTTGGGCTTGCCCGTGGTACCCGACGTATACAGCATCACGCAGGTGCTGTCGTAATCCAGCGCTTCCTGCCGCGCCTTCAAAACACCGGACAATGCATCGCGTTTCGCCCGGCCTGTGCCCTGAACATGGGCGTATTCATGCAACGCCGAATGGTCGTATTTGCGTAAACCCCGCGGGTCAAGATAGACCATCTGTTCAAAATTCGGCAGTTGGTCCTGCACTTCGATGACCTTATCTACCTGCTCTTGGTCCCCCACGATCACGAACCGCGCGCCGGAATGTCCCAAGACATAGGCCATCTCTTCGGCCACCGCGTCCTGATAGAGCGGCACCGGCACCGCGCCGCACATTTGCACCGCCACCATAGACCAATACAGTTTGGGCCGGTTGCGCCCGATCACCGCGACAAAATCGCCCTCTGCAACCCCCAGATCAAGCAACCCCAACGCCAAGGCGTCAATTTCTTCGCGGGCCTCTGACCAGGTCCAGCTTTGCCAGATGCCATATTCCTTCTCGCGATACGCCGGAGCGTTCGCAAATGCGGTGGCATTACGATGCAATAACGCCGGAACGGACCGTAGTCCGGTGGCGGCTTCGATACGACCAATCAACTGTTGTCCTCCCAGACCTTGCCTTTTTCAGACAAGCGCGGCATTTCGCCGCCACATTGTTAACAATGTTCCTTTTACACTCGACGTCAACTTTTTCGTTATGATTTCACAATCCTTACGAATTGTTACAGCTGTCCCTCTGGGTGTCATCCGGTGCATAAACGACCTACGCATACCAATGCAGGAGCAGATGTGGCCCTATCCGAATCCAGAACCCAGGAGCTGACAGCCGCCGGGCTTAATTTGATTGGGCAGGGCCTCACAATCTATGATCATGATTTGCGTTTGGCGGTGTGCAACGCCCCGTTTCAGCGGATGTTTGATCTGCCTGATGCCTTGGTGACCCCCGGCGCCACCTTTGAAGACACCATTCGCCATCTGGCGCAACTTGGCGAATACGGGCCCGTTGCCGACACCGATGATTTCGTCGCAGAGCGGATCAAACAAGCCCGCGCGTTCGAGCCCCACTACATGGAACGCACCCGATCCAACGGGCGCACCATCAGCGTCGAAGGTGCGCCGCTGCCGCAAGGCGGGTGGGTCACCGTGTACACCGACATCACCCGCACCAAACGACAAGAAACCCTGCTGCAAGGCCGGTCCGAAGAACTGTCAGATCAGCTCACGACGTATGCCAAAGAACTTTCCAGCACAAACAGGGCCCTAGCCGCGATGAACGCCGCCCTGCAAGAGACCAAACGCGCCCTGACCGAAAGCGAGGCACGCACCCGGCTGACCACCGAAATGATGCCCGCGCATATTGCCCACGTGACCGGCGCGGGGCGGTATACCTATTCCAACAGGCAGCTTAGCACGGTCATTCCGGGGCGGCCTTCGGACATTCACGGGATGCACATCAGCGATGCCCTTGGGTCATCCGTCTATGACCGCATCGCGCCCTATTTGACCAACGCCTACGCAGGCCAATCGTCGGTGTTTGAGTTCACCGATGATGCCAGCGCCCGTCGGATCCGGGTGGCGTTCACGCCCGACACGCGCGGCGGTATCTATATTTTGTCGATGGACGTCACATCAGAAATGCAGGCGCGGGTCGCCTTGCAACAAACCCGCAGGCGGGCGTTGGCCGCGCAGATGACCTCGGGGCTGACCCATGATTTTTCCAACCTGCTGACGATCATTTTGGGGTTGCAGGCCAAACTGCTGCGCCACCCCGACCTGCCACAAGATGTGATAGAAATGGCCGATGGCACCTTGGCGGCGGCCAGACGCGGTGGCGCGTTGCTTGACAGTATCGCGGGGATCACCGCACAGCGCAGCCTGCGCCCCAAGGCCACGGATTTGCACCAGTTGATGGAAAACATCCGCACCCTTTCGGGCCACACCCTGCCCGATGATGTGCATCTGGACGTCCATGTAGACGCGCCGCGAACCGCCGTGATGCTAGACACCGGCATGGCCACCGACAGCCTGTTGAACCTGATCCTGAACGCCCGCGATGCTTGCGGTGTGGCCGGGCGCATCCATGTTGCGCTGCGCATTGTGCATGACACGTGGATCGAATGGCAGGTGTCAGACAGCGGGCCGGGGTTTTCGGACCAATCCTTGCAGCAGGGGTTTGATCCGTTTTTTACCACCAAAGGGGCCCAAGGGTCGGGGCTGGGCCTGCCGATGGTCTACGATATGACCAAACTGGCCGGGGGCGATGTGCGGCTGACCAACACCGGGCATGGCGCGCGCGTGATCCTGCGGTTGCCCTACCGGCCCGCCATGGACACGGCCCAGTCGCTGGTGCTGCTGGTCGAAGACCGCGACGACCTGCGCGCGCTTTATCGCGATATGTTGACTGGCCTGAACCACGCCGTGATCGAAGCCGCCAGCGCCGACGAAGCCAGCGCCCTGATGGCCGACCTGCCCGAGATCACATTGGTGTTGTCAGATATTCAATTGGCCGGCGATGCCACCGGCATTGACCTTGCAAACCGGTTGGCGGGCGATGTACCGATTGTCCTGATGACATCCCTACCCCCAGATGACCCACGCGTACGCGCCGCCCACACGGTGGCCCCTCTGCTGCAAAAACCGTTTTCTGCGGACGCATTAGGCGCCTTGCTGGGGCATTCAGGCCACGCGTCATGACGGCGCCCTTGGTCACTATCCTCGATGACGAGCCCGCCATCCGCACCATGCTCACCGAAGCTCTAGAGGACGCCGGATTTCGCACCCTCAGCTTTGGCCGTGCGCAGGCGTTCACCGCGGCGCTGGCGCATCATCAACCGGATGTTTGCCTTGTGGATCTGTCGTTGCCCGATACCGACGGGTTGACCTTGGTGCATAAACTCGCGCTCGAACAGGGGGCGATTGTGATCATCATTTCGGGGCGCGCGCTGGTACAGGACAAAGTCACTGGGCTGGAATTGGGGGCCGATGATTATATCATCAAACCCTTTGATCCTGCCGAAGTTGTCGCGCGGGTTCGTGCCCGCCTGCGCACCCCAAAACCCGCAACGACGCTTGGACAGGTGGCGCATTTCTCTGGCTGGCAGGTGTCTTTCGATCAATATGTTATCGAAGATGACAAGGGCCAAACCTATCCGTTTTCCCATGCCGAAGGCGAAATATTACGCCTGTTTTTGGAAAACCCCAAACGCCTGATCAGCCGCGCCCAGATGCAAGACCACTTGGGTGGTGCCGCAAGCGACAGCTTTGACCGGGCGATGGATGTGCGCATTTCGAGGCTGCGCACCAAGCTGCAAGAAGACCCTAAAAACCCGCAGTTGATCAAAACGATCTATGGCGCGGGCTACATATTCTTGGGCGACGTCACCTGGCGCTAACCGATACCTGACGCCCGTTTACCGCCGCGCCAGATCGTTCACAGCAGCGGCCAAAACCTGCACACCCGCGACCAAATCTGCCTCAGTGGTGTCTTCTTCGAACGCGTGACTGATGCCGCCAATCGACGGCACAAACAGCATCGCCACCGGCATCAACCGCGACACATTGGTGGCGTCATGCAACGCTCCAGACGGCATCTTGCGCCAGCTGCCCGGCGCCACATCACCCGCAGCACGGCATAGCGCGCCCTGCAATTCCGCGTCCATGCGCACCGGTTCCAGCCCCAACATCGGACCATAATCCAGTGTCATACCCCGGTCTGCGGCGACCTCTTGGGCGGTCTCGCGAATAATATCTTCCATCCGTTTCAAACGGTCCGTTTCGGCATCGCGCCACTGCATGGAAAACACCGCCCGCCCCGGCACGATCGACGACGCATTCGGGTGCAAACTAAGGTGCCCGATCGTCCAGACCGTTTGCGGTGTGACCACGTTGCGCAACCGGTCCCCGAGCTGCATATTAAAGGCCGACACCGCCTGAAATGCATCCTTGCGCAGATGCATCGGGGTCGTGCCCGCGTGGTTTTGCTGGCCACCAAAGGTGATTTTCATATCGCGAATACCGACAATATCGGTGACCACGCCAATCTGTTCTGCGGCCGTGTCCAGCGTGGGGCCTTGTTCAATGTGCATCTCGATGAACCCGGTAAATTGCGCCGGATCGACCTGCCCCGTCACCATCCCTGCGATGCCTGAACGTGCGTGCCCCAACGTCACACCGGCGTGGTCTACGAACGCATCGGCCTGATCCTGTGGCACTTGCCCCGACCACACCGCAGACCCGGTGGTCACGCCAAACCGCCCCTCTTCGTCCTGAAACGACACAACCGAGACACGCGGCCCGCCGTCACGCTGCGCCGCGCGTGCAATTTCGAGCGCGGCAATCACGCCCAACGCACCATCCAGCCACCCTCCTTCGGGTTGGCTGTCACTGTGCGAGCCCAACAACAACGACGGCCCTTCGGCCAAACCAAACAGGTTTCCCATCGGGTCCATTTCGACCCGCAGGCCCGCGTCGGTCATTTGCGTGGCCAGCCAGTCGCGCGCGGCGATATCGGCCTGGGAAAACGCGGGGCGGATGACACCCTTGCCCACACCCGCCGCACCAAAGCTGCGCAGCTTGTGCAAATCGGCCAGAAAACGGATGGGATCAATCATGTAGGGCATCTCCTTGAACGGTGCAGCCTAACGTACCGCCGCCATTGCCAAAAGAGAAGGCCACCCCTATTGCGCTGCCACCACATCCTGTGCTTTTTCGACACGCACCGCCGAAAATTTGAACTCCGGGATTTTACCATAGGGGTCAATCGCCGGGTTGGTCAGGATATTGGCGGCGGCTTCGACGAAGGCAAAGGGTAAAAACACCATATCAGGGGCCACCGCACGATCTTGACGCGCCATAATAGAAATGCGGCCACGCTTGGTCGTCAGCACCACATGTTCGCCCGGTGCCACGCCCAATTTGCGCAACGTGGAGGGATGCAACGAACAATTCGCCTCGGGCTCCAGCCCATCCAACACCGCCGACCGACGCGTCATTGACCCGGTGTGCCAATGTTCCAACTGACGCCCGGTGGTCAGGATCATCGGGTAGTCTGCATCAGGCACATCATCGGGCGCGATCACACTGGCGGGGGTGAACCGCGCGCGGCCTTCGGGGCGCGGAAAGCCATCGCCAAACACAATCGCCTGACCGGGGTCTTGCGGGCTAAGAGACGGATAGGTCACTGCATTTTCGTCAGCCAGACGTGCCCATGTGATGTTTTCGAGGCTGCGCATGTTCTGCTTCATTTCGGCAAACACATCTGCGGGGCCGGTGTAGTCCCAAGGCAGGCCCAACCGTTTGGCCAATTCCACCTCAATCCACCAATCTTCGCGCGCGTCTCCGGGCGGCGACACCGCAGGGCGGCCCATCTGAACCTGCCGGTTGGTGTTCGTCACCGTGCCAGATTTCTCGGCGAAGGCGCTGGCGGGCAAGATCACATCGGCGTAATTCGCGGTTTCGGTCAGGAAGATATCCTGCACCACCAGATGATCCAGCTTGGCCAAGGCATTGCGCGCATGTTCGACATCCGGGTCCGACATCGCGGGGTTTTCACCCAACACATACATGCCCTTGATCTTGCCCTCATGCACCGCATCCATGATCTCGGTCACGGTCAGGCCACGTTCGTTGGAGAAATCAGCGGTACCCCAGACCTTGGTGAACGCAGACCGCACGCCATCGTCGGTCACGGGCTGGTAGTCGGGCAAAAACATCGGGATCAGCCCCGCATCCGACGCACCCTGCACGTTGTTTTGCCCGCGCAATGGGTGCAGCCCCGCGCCCGGACGCCCCACCTGCCCCGTCATCAACGCCAGCGAAATCAGGCAGCGCGAATTGTCGGTGCCGTGGATATGTTGGCTGACGCCCATGCCCCAGAAAATCATCGCTGATTTAGCACCCGCAAAGGTGCGTGCCACATCGCGCAACACGTCCGCTTCGATGCCACATATCCCGGCCATGGCGTCGGGCGAGAAATCGGCCAGATGCGCTTTTTCGGCCTCCCAGTTTTCGGTGTAGGCGTCGATATATTGCTGGTCATAAAGACCTTCCTCGACGATCACATGCATGATCGCGTTCAACATCGACACATCGGCCCCCGGCCGGAACTGCACCATGTGGCTGGCAAAGCGTTTGAGCGCCTGCCCGCGCGGGTCCATCACGATCAGCTTGCCGCCGCGTTTGGTGAACTGTTTGAAAAACGTCGCGGCCACGGGGTGGTTTTCGATCGGGTTGCAGCCAATCACAATCGCCACATCAGCGTTTTCGATCTCGTTAAAGGTCGCGGTCACCGCGCCCGAGCCCACGTTTTCCATCAGGGCGGCAACCGATGACGCATGGCACAGTCGCGTGCAGTGGTCGACGTTGTTGTGGCCAAACCCTTGGCGGATCATCTTTTGGAACAGATAGGCTTCCTCATTCGTGCATTTGGCCGACCCAAAGCCCGCGATCTCGCGGCCCCGGCCCTTCATGCCCGCGGCGGCAAAATTCAACGCTTCGTCCCATGTGGCCTCGCGGAAATGCTCTGACCAATTGCCCGGATCCACATTCAACCCCTTGGCGGGGGCGTCGTCGCGGCGGATCAACGGTTTGGTCAACCGGTGTGGATGGTGGATATAGTCAAACCCAAACCGGCCTTTGACACACAGCCGGCCTTCGTTTGCCGGGCCATTGATGCCTTCGACATATTTGACCTTATTGTCTTTCACCTTCAACGACACCTGACAACCCACGCCGCAAAACGGGCAAATACTATCTATTTCTTGGTCAAAATCGGCGCTATCGCCGACCTGATCGGCATCCACCACGGTCGATGGCATCAAGGCGCCCGTCGGGCAGGCCTGCACACATTCGCCGCAGGCCACGCAGGTGCTATCGCCCATCGGGTCGGCCATATCGAAGGTCGGATAAGCGTCATGCCCGCGCCCCGACATCCCGATCACATCATTGACCTGCACCTCGCGGCAGGCCCGCACGCACAGACCACATTGAATGCAGGCGTCCAAGTTCACCGACATCGCCACATGGCTGTCATCCAGCAACGGGATGCGCCCGTCTTCCAGCTTGGGAAAGCGGCTGTGTGTAACACCGTTCACCGCGGCCATATCCCACAGGTGGCTGGATTTATCGTGGGCAACGTCCTGTTCGGGCTGGTCCGTCACCAACATCTCGACGACCATCTTGCGGGCGTTTTCAGCGCGGGCCGAATTGGTGGTCACGACCATCCCATCCACGGGTTCGCGAATGCACGAGGCCGCAAGGGTGCGTTCGCCTTCGATCTCGACCATACAGGCGCGGCAATTGCCATCCGGCCGGTACCCCGGCGCCGGTTTGTGACACAAATGCGGGATCACCAAGCCCCGCCCATGGGCGATTTCCCATAGGGTCATGCCCGGTTCGGCCGTGATGGTTTTACCATCCAGCGTAAAGGTGATCTTGTCGCTCATGGCACAACGCTCCCGCAGGTCTGGGGATGACTATATGGGCAACGCGCGCGCCGCCGTAGCCCCATTCCCGACATCTGGCGCCGGAATCGCGGCACACCGGTTTCCGATAGGCGGCACTCGTTCCTTTCTGGGCTGCAAAACGCGCGCGCGTACCGAGCTGCCCTTTTCACCCTGCCCCGCGTCGCCTACTAAGGTACGAACCCAACGAAAGCGCCTATGTCCCACATCACGCTCATACGTCACGGCCAGGCCAATTCCGGCGCGCAAGACGAAGCCAGCTATGACAAGCTTAGCCCGCTGGGGCATCAACAATCCGCCTGGCTGGGCGCGCATCTGCACGCGCAGGGCCAACATCACACGCGGCTGTATACAGGTACGTTGACCCGGCACATCGAAACGGCAGCCGCCATGGACACCGGGCTGGAGCCCACCCGCGATGCCCGCCTGAACGAGCTGGAATACCTGACGCTGTCGC
This sequence comes from Roseobacter sp., assembly GCF_039970775.1. Lineage (GTDB taxonomy): Bacteria > Pseudomonadota > Alphaproteobacteria > Rhodobacterales > Rhodobacteraceae > Roseobacter. Next base: position 96,807 of record NZ_JBDVLG010000034.1, on the reverse strand, counting down.
ATGCCCTAAAGGCCGAACATGGGGTGCCTTTTCCACAGGACGAACACGCCTTTACCAGCCACCTGCCGCAGATGTTCGACTATTGGCAGCGCGACCAGATCACAGATGCGCCCGAACGCTTCGGCGATTTCGAGGCCCGCACCCAAGCGGTCATTGCCGATATCGCCCAAGGTGACGGGCCCGCGCTGGTGGTCACATCGGGTGGCGTGATTGCGATGATCATGCGGCAGGTGTTGCGGCTGGATATCGCGGGCATGGCGCAGATCGCATTGGCCATCTACAACACATCGCAACACCGGTTGTTTCCGATTGGAGGCACCCTGTCGCCGACGTTGTTCAATGCGATCCCGCATCTCGAAGCCCCCGACAGGCATTACGCCCAAACCCACGTTTGAAAGGATACACCGATGCGTCTTCATTATGCCCCCCGCACGATCTCGATTGCAGTTGCCATCACCCTCGAAGAGGCCGGGATGGACTATGACACCGTCGCCGTTGATTTCGCATCCGGCGAGCAGACCAAACCCGCGTATCTCGCGCTCAACCCCAAGGGTCGCGTGCCCGTGTTAGAGACCGACAGCGGCTCTGTTTTGACCGAAACGGGTGCGTTGCTGGACTATATCGCGGCCCTTGCGCCCACCGCCAATCTGGTGCCCACCGACCCAGAGCGCGCCGCACAGATGCGCAGCGTGATGTATTTTCTGGCCGCCACGATGCATATCAACCACGCCCATAAAATGCGCGGCCATCGTTGGGCCACGCAGCAATCCAGCTTTGACGACATGGCGGCAAAGGTCCCCCAGACCATGGCGGACAGCGCGGCGTATTTCGTCAGTGACTGCCTTGAGGGCGATTACGTGCTGGGCGATCAGTTCTCGATCGCGGACCCTTACGGCTATTTGGTGTGCAGCTGGTTGGCAAATGACGGCGTGACGATGTCGGATTTTCCGCAAATCACCGACTTTCTGGCCCGAATGGAGGCGCGCGCGTCAGTGCAGGCTGTCAAAGCCAAGGGCATGCTGTGACGGCGCGATTTTTGGCACCGACACACCCGGTGTGGCCTCAGGAAAACAGCCGAAAATAGAGCCAATCCGGCAACAGTTGGCTGCCCCGAAACACCCATGAAAACAGCCGCGGGAAACTAACCTTGAACCGCATGCCATTCATGTGGCGAAACATCTGTTCTGCGGCCTCTTGCGGGGTCATCAGGAAGGGCATGTTAAAGTCATTCTTGTCGGTCAGCTGGGTTTTGATGAACCCCGGATTGGCCACCTGCACCTGCACGCCAGTGCGCCGCAGATCAGCATACATGCATTCGGCCAACGACATCGTGCCCGCCTTGGACGCGGTGTACCCGATGGATCCGGGCAACCCCCGAAACCCGCTGAGACTGCCGGTGATAACAATGTGCCCGGTATCGCGTTGCACCATGCCGGGCACTACCGCCCCCATCACCCGCATCAGCCCTGTGAAATTGATATCAGCCATGGCCGTGGCCCGTTGGGCATTCCAGTCCTGCGCCCCAAAAGGCCAATAAACACCGGCCAGAAACACCACACCATCGACGGCACCCACCGCATCAGTGGCCCGCCGGACACTGGCGTCATCCGCGACATCCATCACCTGATACGTGGCCTCGCCCGGCATTCCGGCCACCACCGCCTGCAGCTTGTCCTCGGATCGGGCTGACACAATAACATGCGCGCCTGCCGTGCTTAGCCGGTGCGCGAGCGCTGCCCCCAGCCCATCACCCGCGCCGATCAACCAGTACCGTTTGCCAGCCCAGGTTTTCATGCCGGGTCCTTTGGGCGGATCGTCGCGATCAATTCCGCCACTTTGATCCCAAACTTGCGAAACTGCGATCTGTTCATGATCGTGCCATTCGGCGTGAGATACATCCAATCCAGTGTCTTTAGCACGTGCCCGCCAGCGTTGTCTGGCAAGCGGATCTTGTAGGTCAACATAACCGCCGGCCCGGTTTGGCGGCCAGCGCCTTGGCCCACCACATCATCGGCCGTCGCCGCAAGCGCGCCCGTATCGGTGACCTGTAGGTGCCATTTGCGGTCTTGGGTGCTGCCGTCATCATACACGAAATGTTCGTCTATGACGCCGGTGTTGCCATCCCACGTGCAGTCAAAATCAGCGACAAACCGGCTGCTGACGCGCCCCAGCGGGCCATAAATCACACCTTCGCACAGCATCGGGCCGTTCAGATGCGCGCGCACGTCGAAATCGGGCGTGCCGTCTTCGTAGTCTTCGGGGGTTTGCGCCACAAAGCCTGTCATTCGCCCCAGCACCCAACACAGCACCAGCGCACCAAGGGCCCCCACACTCAGACACATCCAGACAGACATACGTCAGACCTCGCTCAAATCGGTTATGGTCAGCAGCGCAATCGCGACAATTTTCAACCCACATGGCACGGCCGCATAGAGCAACGCCAGTAAGACCAAAGCATCCTGCGGGTTGTCGGCCGCGCCACTTTGGAAACCCGCGCTGTCCAACAAAGGCAGCAAGATCACCGCAGCAAAGGCCAGCGTCAGTTTAGACACAAACGACCACACCCCAAACCCTTCGGCCGCAGAGGGCGCGATCTGTGCCATACGGTTCGCAAAAAGCGCCGGAAGCAGCGTCAGATCTGCGCCCAACGTCGCCCCGGATGCGATACAGATCACCGCAAAGAGCGCCCAGTCGCCTGGCCCCAACGTCAGGGTCATGCCAAACGCCCCGATGGCCAGAACCATCGCCAGGATCAGCACGTCTTTGGCGCCAAACCGTTCGGCCAGCGCACCCCAAATAGGCGCGGTCAGTGCTGCGGATAGAAAGAAGATCAGCAACAGCGGCCCTTCGTACCCCGGCGCGTCCAGTTTGCTTTCGACATAGAACAAAAACAACGTCGAGCTTACAGCCACCGGTGCCGCATTCACCAGCGCGATCAACAGCAACCGTCGCGCCAGTTTATCCCGTAGGACAACGCCAAACCCGGCAGAGGCCGCCAAACCGGCTGTGTTCCATTCCATGCGCATGGCCAGTGCGGCCAGCCCCGCCAGCCCCGCAAAACCCACCGCAAACCACGTAAAAGGTGCATCGAACCCCGACAACCCCACAGGCGCAACCGCCGCGAGGCACACCCCCAACAACGCCCCCGTTTCGCGCCACCGTGCAAGCCGGAAGTGCCCCTGCCCCTGCATGGCGATCCCTTTGACAACGCCCTGTGCGTAGAAATTGATGGTCAGGAAACTAAAGGCCGAAAACACAAGTGTCAGCGCCAGCCCAAACCACACCAGCGGTGGCAGCAAAGGCGGCACTGCAAACAGCGCCAGCATGCCCAACGCGATGACACCGCACCCCAAAGCCACCGCCGCCCCACGCCTGTCGCGCAACCGTTCAGCCAATTTGCCCAGCAGCGGGTCTTGAACCACGTCCAACAGGCGCAACCCAAACAACACCGCCCCCAGTGCGGCCAAAGACACGCCAAATTCGTCTACGTAGAACTTGGGCGCGTGTATATAAATCGGCAACCCTGCGGCGGCCAGCAGGGCGGCAAACAACGAATAGGCTGGCAGACGCTCGGCGCTTTGCGTCACCGCGACACCTCTTTTTCGGGCGGGGCAGGGCGGGGGCGATACCGCGCGCCTTTCCACCAGAGTTTCAGCGCCTGCCAATGGATCAACGCCAGCACCCGGCGGGCCCCAAGTGGGCGCAAGAGCGCGAATCGTAGAATACCGGCAGTGCTGAGCGGTTTGCGCGCGCCCGTCAGCGTTGCGATCAGGCCACCGTCGCTGCGGGCATAGTCGATCCAGATGCCGACCTTGGCCTCGCAAATATCAAAGCGAAACTTATACCCCCCCTCTGCGGGCTGGAAGGGCGACACGTGAAATATCTTGGCGGCTGTCAATGTATCACTGGGCGCGATTGGGCGCAGATCCGGGTGGTGGCACAAATAACTGTGCCGGTCGCCAAAGGTGTTGCTGACCTCGGCAATCACAGCCACCAACGCATCCTGCGGGCCCCGGCACAACCAAAAGCTAACCGGGTTGAACACATGCCCCAACACCCGCGGCTGGGCCAGCAATTCAATGCGCGCGATGTCGTTGATCTGGTGCGCGCGCAACACGTCGCGGACCCAATGCGCGCCCCGCCCGGCCTTGGGCGCACCCCCATGGTCAACGTCATGCAGGGACGTCAGCGATGCACCGTTGCGCGCAAACAGCCACGGCGTTTTCACCTGCGCTTCGGCATCGAGCAACACGTAATCCACCGAATACCGAAAGGAATTTTCCACCGACCCTTTGCGGCCATGAAACGTCTGACCTGCGATATGATCGACGCCTGTGGTCATTCTGCGGCGACCCGGTTGTGTTCTGCGGTGTTGAGCGCGCGTGCCACGTCAACCGCGCTAGATAGCCCGTCTTCGTGGAACCCGTTTTTCATCCAAGCCCCGCAAAACCACGTGTTGGCCGTGCCATTAAACGATGCCACCTGCTGCTGCGCATCCAGCGCGGCCAAATCATACACCGGATGACGCAGGGTCACCTGATCGTAGATCAGATCTTCGCGGATGGTCCGCTGGGTGTTGAGCGTCACGAAATGCAGGTCATCCGCCGGGATCGGTTGCAGGGAGTTCATCCAGTAGGTCAGGTCAATCCGGTCGGAAGGCGCGCCTTTGTCTTCGGTGTAGTTCCAGCTTGCCCAGGTTTTGCGGCGCTTGGGCATGATGCCCGTATCCGCATGCAGGACGATGTCATTGGGCTGGTAGGCGACGGCCCCCAAGGCGCGTGTTTCTTGCGGGGACGGATCCCCTAGCAGGCGCAGCGTGTCATCGGAATGGGTCGCGAATACCACGTGATCAAACGCTTCTGCCCCGGCGCCAGCGGTCTTGACCGTAATCTGCCCCAGCGACCGCACCACCGATTGCACAGCCCCCCCAAGACGCATCTGCACGTCTGCCTGCCGCAGTGCAGCATCAAGCCGCGTGACGTATTGCGTCGACCCGCCGTCAACGGTGTACCATTGATGTTGGCCATGCACCCCCAGCAACGCGTGGTTCTTGAAGAACTCGATCAACGCATGTGCCGGGAAATCCATGATCTTGTCAGTCGGGGTCGACCAGATCGCGCCGGACAGCGGCAGCAGGTAATAGTCCCTGAACCAGCGCCCGGTGCCCAATTTGTCAAGGAAATCACCCAAGCTCAGGCTGGGGTCTTGGGCCACCTCGACCGCACGTTTGTTAAACCGCATGATATCGCAGATCATCCCCAAAAACGCAGGGTTGGCGGCATTCTTGCGCTGCGCAAACAGCGCATCCAGCGACGTCAGCGCATATTCCAACCGGCCGCCATCAATAGAGGCCCCAAAGCTCATGCTGGATTTCACAACCGGCACATCCAGCTGTTCAAAAAGCGCCGACATAAACGGGTAATTCGCATGGTTGAACACGATAAACCCCGTATCAACAGGTTGGTCCCCGCGCTTTCCCGCCATCACCGTCCGGGCGTGGCCACCCAGCCGCGGTTCGGCCTCAAACAAGGTGACAGTGTGGTGTTTGCTTAGCATGTAGGCCGCGCCCATGCCCGATATCCCGCCGCCAATGACGGCGATCTTTCGGCGTGGGGTATGAGAGAAGGTGCCTGTCGTCAGGGCGTCAAAGGGCATGGTCAGGCTGTCCGTTCTTGCAGGTGTGTTCTTTTTTTATACGGCGGTTGGTGCAAATTGGATGCATTGCTGCGCAACATTGTTTTTTTGATCCAGCTTTGCATCTGCGGCGTACCCTGAACATGTTGGCAAAGTTTGATATCATTCAACAAGACGTCCCGATGCGCGCGGTCCTTGGCCCTGCGTGGGGCGAACCTTTGTCGTTAAAGAAAGCTGGGCGAAATCACGTGACTGCCAAGACTGGATCGAAACGAATGTTGTGGGTGGACCATATTGCCCGCATTCGGGATCACCAAGACAAACAGGCCTTTGCCGAATTGTTTCACCACTTTGCCCCGCGCGTGAAGGGATTTTTGATCAACTCGGGCGCCGACGCGACGCTGGCCGAAGAATGCGCCCAAGATGTGATGGCGACGCTCTGGAACAAATCGCATCAATTCGATCCTGCGCGGGCCTCTGTCGCCACGTGGATCTTTACCATCGCACGGAATCGCAAGATCGACCTGCTGCGGCGTCAGCGGCGGCCAGACCCCGAAGACCTGACGTGGGGCCCCCAAGAAGAACCTGACCAGACAGACGTTTTAGCCCTGCAACAAGAAACCATAGCATTGGGCGCGGCATTGGCTGAATTGCCAGCCGCCCAACGCGACCTGATAGAAAAGGCATATTTCGGGGATCTCACCCACAGTGAAATCGCCACACAAACCGGTCTGCCCTTGGGCACGATCAAATCGCGAATACGGTTGGCGCTGGACCGCTTGCGCCACGCAATGAAGTGAGTGATATGACACAGATCATCAAACATCACCTGAACGACGCAATCCTGATGGCCTATGCTGCGGGGTCACTGCCCGAGGCGTTCAACCTTATGGTGGCCTCGCATCTGTCGCTATGCGACACATGCCGCGCCAAGGCCGAAACCTACGAAGCCTTGGGCGGCGAGGTCCTGGAACAAATGCAAGCGAACGCGGCGATCCCGCTGGATGCAGTCAGCCTTGACGCCACGTTGGCCCTGATCGCTGGCGGCCCTGTCGACACCGTGCCCCCCATGGCGCACAGCTGTGGCGTGCTGCCCCGACCGTTGCGCGACTATGTCGGCGGTGATCTGAACGATGTCCGCTGGAAACCCATCGGTATGGGCGTCAAACAGGCGATCCTCCCCACGTCACGCGATGCATCGGCGCGGTTGTTGTTGATCCCCGCGGGTACGGCGATGCCGGACCATGGGCATCACGGCACCGAAATGACGATGGTTCTGAAAGGCGCGTTTCAGGATGATGACGCCTATTTCGCACGTGGTGATGTGGAAATCGCAGGCAGCGACTTGCATCACACCCCGGTTGCGGACATCCACGAAGACTGCATTTGTCTGGCCGTCGCCGATGCGCCGTTGCAGTTTGACCGGCTGATCCCCAAAATCGCGCAACGGTTTTTGCGTATCTGAACGGCTATACCGCAATCTCAAAGGGGTGCAGCCGGGGCCAGTCAAACGTGACGCCAATACCCGGCGCATCGGGTGCGACCGCGTGCCCGCCCCGCGCCACCAACGGGCGATGCGTATAACGGTCAATCGGAAAGCTATGCACTTCGATCCACCCCGCATGGGGCTGTGCTGCCACCAAGCTCACGTGCAGTTCTTGCATGCCGTGACTGCACACGGGCACGCCGGCCTTTTGCGCCAGATCGGCCACCTGTAGCCAACCCGTGACACCCCCGCAGTTTGATGCATCGGGCTGGATAAACCCCAGATCGCCCTGCGCCAGCGCCATTTCGAATTCATGGATCGTGTGCAGGTTTTCACCCTGTGCGACGGCGATACCCGTGGCGTTGGTGACGGCGGCGTAGCCCGCGTAATTATCAGGGATAATGGGTTCTTCGAACCACAGGATATTTTGGTCTTTGACCGCAGTGCCCAGCGCGATCGCCTGATCAACCGTCATGGAATAATTCGCGTCTATCATAAACGCCGCATCGGGCCCGATGTGTTGGCGCACAGCGCGAATACGCGCGATATCTTCGGCCTGTGTTGGCTGGCCGATCTTGATTTTGACCCCACCAAGCCCCGCATCAAGATAGCCCTGCACATGGTCCAGCAATTTGGGCAACGGGTAGGCCAGATCAATGCCACCGCCATAGGCCTTGCAGGTCGTGCCCGCACCGCCCGCCATGCGCCACAGCGGTTGCCCCGTCGCCTGACCGCGCAGATCCCACAGCGCGATATCCACGGCCGACACTGCAAAGCTTAGGATACCACCGCGCCCCACATAATGCATATGCCATTGCATCGCCTCATAAAGCGCGCCGATATCGCCCGCATCTTGCCCCACCAAAAACGGCGCCAGATCATGGGTGATCATCGCGGCGGTGGCATGCCCCCCGCGCCCGCCATTGTAGGTATACCCGGTGCCTTGGCGGCCATCTTCCAACGTCACGGTGGCTGTGATCAGGTGGAAATGGCTGTGGCTGCCGTGTTTGGCATCCACAAGCACTTCGTCCAACGGCACATTGAAAAGCCGCGCCGTCACTTTGGCGATGCGGCTCATCAGGTCACATATCCGCGCATTCGGGGACCGGGCTGATCACCGTCCCGTCTTTGAGGTGTTGCAGCAGGTTGTCCACCGTCAACGCCCCCATGGCCGCGCGGGTGTCATGGGTGGCACTGCCCACGTGGGGCAACAGCACGACGTTATCGAGCTTGCGCAGCGCCTCGGGCACATGCGGTTCACCTTCGAACACGTCCAACCCAGCCCAGCCCAAACGCCCGTCTTGCAACGCGGCGATCATCGCGGCCTCGTCCACGACTGACCCACGGCTGACATTGATCAACGTTCCCTGCGGGCCCAATGCGTTGATCACGTCCGTGTTGACGATCTTGTTGGTCGCAGCCCCACCCGGCGTGATACACACCAGCGTATCCACATCGCGCGCCATCTCGACCAGATCACCGTAGTATGTGTAATCCACGTCTTTCTCAGACCGCGAATGATAGACGATTTTGGTGCCCCAAGGCGCCAGTTTATCCGCGATCGCTTGACCAATACGGCCCAACCCAAGGATACCCACGGTTTGGTTATCTGCCGACCGGGTCAACGCCGAATTGCCATCGGTTTCCCAGCGGCCTGCCCGCACATAGGCGTCATCGCGCAACAGCTCGCGGTAACACGCCAGCATCAGCAACACAGTCGTGGTCGCGACCTCGGCGTTCAGCACGTTGGGCGTATGGGTGACAACAATGCCCTTGGCCTTGGCCGCAGAGGTGTCGATGGCATCATAGCCCACACCATAACAGCTGATCGCCTTGAGGTTCGGCATCGCATCCATATAGGCGGGTTTGAGGCCGTCATGCCCGTTGGTGCCCACATAGGTGATCTTGTCACCATGTTCTGCCAACCACGCTTGTGGGTCATCCATATCGCCGATCCGGTGGATCGTGAACTGCGCAGCCAGACGTTCCAACATCACATCAGTGGCACTGCCAATCAAAAACAGATCTGTCATTTATGCGTCCTCCGTCACGGTTTGACGTTGTTGGCCCAACCCTTCAATGGTCAGCTCCATAACATCGCCCTTTTTCAGGTAAACCGGTTCGGGTTTGATCCCCATACCAACGCCCGGAGGCGTGCCCGTTGTGATGACATCACCAGGATGCAGTGTCATCAACGACGACAGATGTTCAATAATCTCGGCCACGGTGAAAATCATCGTAGATGTGTTGCCGGTCTGCATGCGCTTGCCGTTCACGTCGAGGCTCATCGCTAGGTTCTGCACATCCGCGACCTCGTCGCGGGTGACCAACCACGGCCCCGTCGGCCCGAAGGTGTCGCAGGATTTGCCCTTGGTCCACTGGCCTGTCAGCTGGGTCTGGAAGTGCCGCTCGCTGACGTCATTGATCACGCAATAGCCCGCCACATGGTCCAGCGCGTTTTCCTTGCTGACGTATTTCGCAGTGGTGCCGATGACCACACCCAGTTCGACTTCCCAATCGGTATGGGTCGATCCGCGCGGCATGCTGACATCATCGTTGGGCCCCACAACCGCCGAATTCGCCTTGAAAAACAAAATCGGGTGCTTGGGGATATCCGCACCCGTTTCGGCGGCGTGGTCTGAATAGTTCAGCCCAATGCACAAGAACTTGCCGATATTGCCCACACAGGCACCGATGCGTGGGTCGCCATCCACAACCGGCAAACTGGCCGGGTCCAGCGCCCGCAACGCCGCAACGCCCGCATCCGACAAAACGTCGCCCGCAATATCACCCACATGGGCCGACAGATCCCGCAGGGTTCCGTCTGCATCGATCATACCGGGCTTTTCCGCGCCCGCGGTTCCAAATCTCACCAGTTTCATGAGGTCACTCCCTTTTCTATCTGTCCGTCAGGTGGCGTTGGGCCACCGTTTGTTTGCCCGCGCCAAAGCGCGCGTTAGTGGTTGTCGCGCGGCATAAACCGGCGTGAAATATCGCGGTAATTGTCCGCATCCTCCAAGATCATACCTTCGTCAAACCGGCCGACCTTTTCGCGGAAATACTGTTGCCATGGGGATTGGCTCTCGGGCATCTCGAACCCGCCTGCGGCCTCTAGAGCCCGCGCGCGGTCGGCCAACACATCCAGCGGCACCAACATATCTGCGGTGCATTTGTGCAAATCGATCCGCACGGTATCGCCGGTCTGCAACAACGCCAAACCACCGCCCGCCGCCGCCTCGGGCGACGCGTTCAAGATCGACGGGCTGCCAGAGGTGCCCGATTGCCGCCCATCCCCAATACATGGCAACGCCTCGACACCCTTTTTTAGCAAATAGGACGGCGGCCGCATATTCACGACCTCGGCGCCGCCGGGGTACCCTTTGGGCCCCGCACCACGCATGAACAACACGCATGTTTCGTCGATATTTTCAGACGGGTCATCGATCCGGTGGTGGAAATCTTCGGGCCCGTCAAAAACCACCGCGCGTCCTTCAAAGGCCTCAAGGTCGTCGGGGTTCGACAGATACGTCGCGCGGAACTTATCGCTGATCACGCTGGTTTTCATGATCGCGCTGTCAAACAGATTGCCCGTCAGGTTGATAAACCCCGCCTGCGCTTTTAACGGGTCAGTGACGGGTTTGATCACAAGCGTGTCTTCGCTGCTGCGATGGGCACAGTTTTCGGCCATGGTTTTGCCGTTCACCGTCACGATATCAGGGTGCGGCAACAACCCGCCCGCGATCAGTTCGCCCACAACGGCGGGTACGCCACCCGCCCGTTGGTAATCTTCGCCCAGATATTCACCAGCCGGTTGCAGGTTTACCAACAACGGCACGTCATGGCCGACCTTTTGCCAATCGTTATTGTCCAGCGGCACACCCAAATGACGCGCGATACCATTGAGATGGATCGGCGCGTTGGTCGACCCGCCGATGGCCGAATTGATCACAATCGCGTTCTCGAATGCCTCGCGGGTCATCACCTCAGAGGGGCGCAGGTCTTCCCAGACCATATCCACAATACGCCGACCGGTTTCATAGCTGATCTGCCCGCGTTCACGGTAAGGCGCAGGGATCGCGGCAGAGCCGGGCAACTGCATGCCCAACGCTTCGGCCAACGAATTCATCGTGCTGGCGGTGCCCATGGTGTTGCAATACCCCACAGACGGCGCGGATGACGCGACCAGTTCCATGAACCCGTCATCGTCGATTTCGCCAGCGGCCAGCATTTCGCGCGCTTTCCACACGATCGTGCCTGACCCGGTGCGCTCGCCGCGGAACCAACCGTTCAACATTGGGCCAACCGACAAAGCGATCGCGGGGATGTTCACCGTTGCCGCCGCCATCAACAGCGCAGGCGTGGTCTTGTCACAGCCGATGTTTAACACCACACCATCCAGCGGATACCCAAACAGCGTCTCAACAAGGCTCAGATACGCAAGGTTGCGGTCCAACATCGCGGTGGGGCGTTTGCCGGTTTCCTGAATGGGGTGCACGGGCACCTCAATGCAGGTGCCGCCGGCCGCGATGATCCCGTCGCGCACACGTTTCGTCAGCTCCAGATGGTGACGGTTGCAGGGGCTTAGGTCACTGCCGGTCTGCGCGATCCCGATGATCGGTTTGCCCGATTGCAGTTCTGCGCGCGTCAGCCCGTAATTCAGGTAGCGCTCCAGATAAAGCGCCGTCATCTCTGGATTATCGGGGTTCATGAACCACTTGCGCGACCGTAGGTCTTCGATACCGATTTTCTTGCTCATTGGCCTGACCAGCCTCCGTCTATGATGTGGGGGTGCCCGGTGGTAAAACCGCTTTCGTCGCTGGCCAGATACACGACCAATGCCGCGATTTCCTCGGCGGTGGCGACACGGCCCATGGGTTGGCGCGATACAAATTGCGTCATCGCTTCGTCTTTGCTGCCCAGCTGTTCGCCCAGCGCATCGACCCTGTCGTGCCAGCTGGGGCTTTCGACGGTGCCGGGGCAAATCGCGTTACACCGAATGCCCTTGGACACAAAATCAACCGCCACCGATTTTGTCAGCCCGATCACGGCGGCCTTGGTCGTGCCGTAGGCAAACCGGTTCGGCGCGCCGATCACACTAGAACACGCCGACGACATATTGATGATCGACCCGCCGCCGCGTTCCACCATTCCCGGCAAGGTCGCGCGGATCGTGCGCAACATGGACCGCACGTTTAGATCAAAGGCAAAGTCCCATTCGGCGTCTGTGACATCCAGCACGGTGCCATGGTGCACAAAGCCCGCGCAGTTGAACAAAACATCCGGCTGGGCCTTGGCGACACCGTTAGCAACGCTGTCATCGCTGCGCGCATCAAGTTCGAAAATTTCGATATTTTCGTGATTCGCATCCCGAATCGTGGATAGCGCATCCATGTTGATATCGGTCGCAAAGACCTGCGCCCCCTGCGCGGCCATGGCCAAGGCACTTGCACGCCCGATCCCTTGGCCTGCTGCAGTCACCAGCACATGTTTACCGTTAAGGCGTTGTTTTGTCATTATATATATCCCCCACTGCATCCGCCACTGGCCCCCACCTGTGGGCAAAATGCCCAGTGTCGCGATACAAAAATTGCCGTCTTGATCAAAAAACCACCGGACGGGCTGGTCCAATGGCTGGTTTTCGTTAGCGTATGACACCAAGGCAGCTTTGACCACTGCTTTGAAAAAATGCATTCGGGGGGGAAACTGGCATCATGACGACACCGCTCAAAATCACGCTTATCGGAACCGGGTTGATGGGGCTCCCCATGAGCCGCAACCTGTTAAAGGCCGGGCACGACCTCACAGTTTGGAACCGCACCCTATCGCGGGCCGAACCCTTGGCCCAAGACGGCGCGACCATAGCGCCCGACGCCAACACCGCGATCAGCGGCGCGGATTTCATCATCACCATGTTGTCGGATGGGTTTGCATCCGGCACCGTGATCGAAGACGCGCTGGCCGCAAAGGCGCTGGCGCCCAGCGCCATCTGGATCGACATGTCCAGCACCAAACCCGAACACGCGCGCGCGCAATCCAAACTGCTGGCCAGCCTTGGGTTCGGCCATCTGGACGCGCCGGTATCCGGCGGCACCAAGGGCGCAGAAACCGCCAGCCTCGCGATTATGGTGGGCGGCAACGCCGATCATTTCACAGCCGCCCGCCCGGTGTTCGAGGCCATGGGCAGGCCGGTGCATGTGGGCCCATCTGGTGCCGGGCAACTGTCAAAACTGGCCAATCAAACCATCGTCGCCGTGACCATCAGCGCCGTGGCCGAGGCGATGCTATTGGTCGAACAAGGGGGGGCCGACCCGGCTGCCGTGCGCGCCGCGCTCAAGGGAGGGTTCGCAGATAGCATCATCCTGCAACAGCACGGCGAACGGATGACAAACGGCAACTTTGAGCCCGGCGGTTTGACCAAATTTCAGGTCAAAGATCTGAACAACACATTGGACGAGGCCGCAGGTTTGGGCCTGACCCTGCCTGCAACAGAAAACGTGCGCGACCGGTTCCAACATTTCATCGACGCGATGGATGGCGCAGACAAGGACCATTCTGGCCTGTACCTAGAGCTCAAAGCCCGCAACGGGTTGCCCACATGACCCGCGTTTTGATCATTGGCGGCGGCGGTATGGTCGGCCAGAAACTGCTGGCGAAACTATTGACCGACGGTTTGCCGGGGCACGCGGCGCTGGACATCACGTTATTTGACGTAGGCTTTCCCCCCACCTGTCCCGAAGGGCCTGCGCGGATCACCGGCACCCTGACGGACCCCGCGACGATCACCCAATTGGCCGGATTGCGCCCCGATCTGATCTACCATCTGGCCGCGATTGTCTCGGGCGAGGCCGAGACCGATTTCGACAAAGGCTGGTCGGTCAATATGATGGCCATGTGGCACTTGCTCGAAGCGGTGCGGGCCCAACATGTCGCATCAGACGGTGCTTATGTGCCGCGCGTTGTGTTTACGTCATCTATCGCGGTGTTCGGCGCGCCTTTCCCCCCCCAAATCGACGATGAATTCCTGTCGTCCCCGCAAACCAGCTATGGCGCGCAAAAGGCGATCTCCGAATTGATGCTGCAAGATTTCAGCCGCAAGGGGTTCCTCGACGGCATATCGTTGCGCCTGCCAACCATCTGCGTGCGACCGGGCAAACCCAACCTGGCGGCTTCGTCGTTTTTCTCGGGCATCATCCGCGAACCGTTAAACGGGCAAGAGGCGATTTTACCCGTGTCGGACACGGTGCGGCACTGGCACGCATCCCCGCGCGCCGCGGCGGGTTTTCTGACACACGCGGCCACGCTGGACACATCGCGGCTGGAAGGGCGGCGCGCGCTCAGCCTGCCCGGCTTTAGTTGCACGGTGGCAGAACAGATCGAGGCGCTGCGCCGTGTTGCAGGCCAAGATGCCGTTGACCGGATCAAATACATACCAGACGACGCGATCATGAAAATCGTCGCTGGCTGGCCGCGCGATTTTGACCCCGCGCGCGCCATCGGTTTGGGGTTTCACGCCGAAGATACGTTTGATCAGATCGTCGAGACCTATATCGCCGAGGATTTATCAAACACTTCCGGGTAGACCTTGCGCGGCATCGGACGCGTGAGGTTCCGCGCCAAATGGTCGTTCACGCAGACACGCATCAGGTCTTCGTTCCGTTCCAACGCAGCATCCAAAATCGCCTGATGTTCGCGGATATTTTCGGGAAAATAGCCGTAGTTTGTCTCGACCGAGACAAGCTGCTGGCGAAACTGATCATAAATTACCACATGCGTACGCTTTAACAATTCAGAGCCGCACGCATCTATCAATGTCTCGTGGAACTCTTGCTCGGCGCGGCTCCACAGGTCCAAAAGGGGGGTCAGGTCGCCCGACGTACGCACGCGCGTTTCGATGTGCGACAGCTTGTGATGGGCCGCTGTCAGACGCGATTCCCATTCAACCCCACCCAGACGGATAGATTGGCAGGCCCCTTCTGTCTCTAGCAAAATGCGCATGTGGGTCAATTCGTGCTGCTGCTCAACTGATTGATAAGGCGCGCGAAATCCGCGTTGCTCTTGGAACTCCACCAACCCGACAGTCGACAATCGAAACAATACCTCACGGACGGTACTGGCCGAACACCCGTAATCTTGCCGTAGCTTTTCGGCACGCAGTTTGGTACCGTACTCAAACTCACCTGTAATCAATCTGTGCCGCATATCGTCATACACATCGGCGTCTTGCCCGGCCATACGACCCTCCCACTTCGGTCGCAACGTTGCGCAGAAATTTTCGAAAATCAAAGAAAATATCAAAATTGGGGCCAAATAAAATATTTTCTTGCTTGCAATGACTGCATCAGCCTAACGTTTCCGCAGCGCAAGAAAAACAAAGGGACCACCCTTGGAAATTTGCGCGCTCAACGTCTGGGAGGACAACATGACACTCATCAAAAAGGCGGCAACAGCCGCCGCTGTTGCTGCATTCGCTGCATCGACAGCATTCACTGCGTCGGCGGATACGACCACCCTGCGCATTCAAACACATTACGCCCCTGAAACCGTGTCTGGCAAACTGGCCGCGCAGTACATGCAAGACATTCAGGACATGTCCAACAACGAAATCAAGGTGGAGATGTTCTATTCTTCCTCTGTCGTGAAATCCGTTGAGACATTCGATGCGGCCGCCACCGGCATTCTGGATTGCGACATGACGGGCGGCGGCTACCAAACCGGCAAGAATTCGGCGTTTCAGTTCGTGGGCGACATCATGGGCGGCTATGACACCCCCTACCAACAGCTCAGCTGGTTGTATTTTGGTGGCGGTAAAGAAGCCGCAGCCCCGCTTTACAATAAATACGGCATGGAGCTGATCGGCTGGTGGGTCTACGGGCAGGAAAGCTTTGCCTCGTCCAAACCGATCTCGAAGGTGGCAGATTTCAAAGACTGGAAATTCCGCTCTCCCCCCGGCATGCAAACGCTGATCTTTGAAAAGCTGGGCGCATCCCCCATCGTGATGGATTTCACCGAAATCTTTACCGCGCTTGAGACGGGCATCATCGACGGTGCCGACGCATCCGGTTTGGCCAACAACGTGGGTCTGGGTCTATATGACATCGTCAAACATGCTAACTTTCCGGGGTTCCATTCCATGCCGTCTGACCATCTGGCGTGCAACAAGGCGGTGTTTGACGAAATGCCCGCACACCACCAGAAAATCATGAAGGTGGCGATGGAAGCCTTGGCATTGCGCACGGCTTTGACCTTTGAAAAAGCCAATGCCGAAGCCGCAGCCGCCCTGCGCGATCAGGGCGTGACCCTGTCGCAGTGGCCAACGGACGAGCTCAACAAATTCCGTGCAGCCGCGCAGGCGTCTTGGGCTGAATTTGCCGATACGCCCGAAGCAAAAGCCTTGGTCGATTCGCATCTCGCTTATCTCGATCAGTTGGGTCTCAAGCAGTAAGCGGACCTGACACATGGCCCCGCCTGCACCAAGGCGGGGTCTTTTTTGTCTCTGACACCGGGGGCAAACCCAAACGATCCTCGGGGGGAGGAACATGCAGGAAAAATCCGGAAGCCTTGTCGAATGGCTCGTGCCGCTCGCCTTTATTTTCTGTGCCGGTTGGGTCACGTGGCACATGCCAGCCTTTACCCTGACGCTGGCCCAGCCCCAAGACCCGTCGCAATACGACAAACTATCGGCGCTGTTTGCACGCGCCGACGTGACGCCAAACATGACCGGTCTTTTTGGCGGTTACGCCGATGCGGTCGATTGGCTGGCGCTGATCCTGATCCCTGTGCTGGCATATGTGGGCATGCGCACCGTGCGCCGCGCCGCAATGGAATTCGAGAGCTGGCGCGCCATTGACAGGCTGGCGGTGTTCATCGGGCGGGTCACCATGATGCTGGTGGTCTTGCTGTGCAGCGTTATGATCTACGAGGTGATCTTGCGCTACATATTCGAGGCCCCGACCCTATGGGCCAACGAATTATCGCTGTGGTTGGCGGGGTTTGTGTTTCTATGCGCAGGGCTTTACGCGATGCAACAACGCAGCCACATTCGCATTTTCCTGATCTACGATCTGCTGCCGCGCGGTTTGCAACGCACCTGCGATGTCATCTCAACGACGCTCATCGTGACCTTCGCCTTTTTCCTGATCTACGGGGGCTACGGCGAAGCCTTTGACAAATTCTACCGCTGGGAAACTTTTGGCACGGTGTTTGACCCACCCATCCCCGCGACGCTGAAACCGATGGTGTTGGTCGTTGTGACGCTGGTGGCGTTTCAGGCCATCGTGAACCTGATTTCTGACTGGAACGCCGAACCCGTTCTGCACACCGCCGCAGATGACATCGACCAAGACGAGCTGAACAAACTGCGCGCCGCTGTTGGTGCCGACGTGGATGTGCCCGCGGCGGCCACCCCCCATAAAAACGGAACACACTGATGGATATCGGTACGATTTCTCTGGTCCTGATGTTGGGCCTGTTGCTGCTGCTGGCCATCGGGATGCCGCTGGGGTTTGCCTCGGCGATCCTTGCGGTCTTGGTGCTGGTGATGAAATTCGAACCCACGTTGCTCTATGCCCCGTGGACCTTCGGTGACGGCATATTGACCGGCAGGCCCGGATCGGGGCCGCTCAATATTCTCGCGCAGCGCATATACGGGTTGCTGACGGATTACGTGCTCATATCGATCCCGCTGTTTATCTTTATGGCGGCGTTGCTGGAACGTTCTGGCGTGGCCAAAGATATGTATTCCTCGCTCAACGTTTGGCTCAACCGGACGCGCGGCGGCATTGCAATTGTGACGTCGATCATGGCGGTGATCATGGCCGCCATGTCGGGTATCATTGGCGGCGAGGTTGTTCTGCTGGGGCTCATTGCGTTGCCCCAAATGCTGCGGCTGGGGTACAACCAAAACCTCGCCATTGGGACGATCTGTGCCTCAGGCAGCCTTGGCACGATGATCCCACCATCGATTGTTTTGATCATCTACGGGCTGATCACAGAAACCTCGATCAAGGCGCTGTTTACCGCGTCCTTCCTGCCGGGGTTCATGCTGGCCAGCTTTATCGTCATCTACATAATCGTGCGCACGCAACTGCGCCCTCAAGATGCCCCCCTGCCAGACCCCGTCGAGGGCGAACCCTACGGGTTTGAAAAGGCGAAGCTCTTTGCGGCATTCCTGTGTGTGTTGCTGGCGGGTTTTGCCACGGCACTGTTTGTACGCGCGTTGTTTTTTGAGATCAGCGGCCAAAACGCGGGCAACACCGGCGAGGCCTACGCCTATGGCACCGCCGATTGGTTGCCGTGGTTTGGCGGCATGGTCGTCTTTGCCTTTGTGATGATGTTCGGCGTTTTGGGCCGCGCGCGCACCGCCCTGGGTTGGAGCCTTGGCAAAGGTCTGGTTGCCCCCATCGTCGTTATTGGCGTGGTCATGGGGTCTATATATGGCGGCATCACCGGCATCACCGAAGCCGCAGGCATGGGCGCATTGGCCGTCTTGATCATCGCGATGTGCCGCGGCGAGGCGTCGTTCGCGCTGGTGTGGGACAGCCTCATGCGCACGTTGAAATCCACCGGCACAATCATCTGGGTCACCATCGGGGCCACAGCCCTTGCTGGGGCCTACACAATTGCGGGCGGTCCGACATATGTGGCGGATTTCATCGTGGGGTCTGATCTGCCGACTATGGGGATCATCCTGATGATGATGTTGATCTTGCTGTTCATGGGCGCGTTCATGGATTGGGTCGGCATCGTGCTGTTGATCATCCCGGTATTCCTGCCCATCGTGCAACGCCTGCCCATCGAAGAGATCGGCATGTTCGGCGAACTCAACCCCCGCCACGTGGCGATTTGGTTCGGGGTGGTGTTTTGTATGAACATGCAGGTCAGCTTTTTGTCGCCGCCCTTTGGCCCTGCCGCGTTTTACCTCAAATCGGTCGCACCGCCCCACATCAGCCTGACGGATATCTTCAAAGGGTTCCTCCCCTTTATCGGGATCCAACTGTGCGCCTTGTCGGTGCTGCTGATCTGGCCGCCGATTGTCTCGATCCTCTTGCCTTAAGGAGCTCGCCATGGACACGGTCCGCCTTGATCCATCTGACAATGTGGTCACCGCCACCCGCGCCCTTGAGGCGGGCGTGGCGGTTGACGCAACGCAGACCACCGGCTTGATCCCGTCGGGTCACAAGATCGCCACGCAGGATATCGCCACCGGCACGGCGATCCGCAAATATGCGCAAATCATCGGGTATGCCGCCCAAGACATCGCCGCAGGCAGCCATGTGCACACCCACAACGTAGAATTTCGCAACACTGACGCCGATTACGAATTTTCCACCGACCTGCGGCACGTCACACCCGTGACTGAGGACCAACGCGATACCTTTATGGGCTACCGCCGGACGGATGGTCAGGTGGGCACGCGCAACTACATTGCCATCGTCACATCGGTGAATTGCTCGGCCACAGCCGCCAACCGGATTGCGGCCCATTTCACCCCCGAGGTTCTGGCGGAGTACCCCAATGTCGACGGCGTGGTGGCCTTTGTGCATGGTACGGGCTGCGGCATGGCGGGCGATGGCGACGGGTTCGAGGCGCTGCAACGGGTCATGTGGGGCTATGCGCGCCACCCAAATCATGCGGGCGTGCTGATGGTGGGTTTGGGCTGCGAGATGAACCAGATCGACTGGTTGCTCGAAGCTTATGGGCTCAAACAGGGCCCCACGTTTCAGGTGATGAACATCCAATCCGTCGCGGGGCTACGCCGCACGGTCGAAAAGGGCATCGAGAAAATCAACGCCATGCTGCCCATCGCCAACCAAGCCACACGTGTGCCATGCCCAGCCTCTGCGCTAAAGGTGGCCCTGCAATGTGGCGGATCAGATGCGTGGTCGGGGATCACCGCGAACCCCGCATTGGGCTATGCCTGCGATCTGCTGACCGCCCAAGGAGGCACCGGCGTTTTGGCCGAAACGCCCGAGATTTACGGTGCCGAACACCTGCTGACCCGCCGCGCGGTAGATCAGGCCACCGGCGACAAGCTGATCGGGTTGATCACGTGGTGGGAAGACTACACCGCCCGCAACCGGGGGTCGATGGACAACAACCCCAGCCCCGGCAACAAGGCAGGCGGGCTGACGACTATCCTCGAAAAATCATTAGGGGCGGCGGCCAAGGGCGGCACATCGCCGTTGATGGGGGTCTATAAATACGCCGAAGCCGTCACCGCACGCGGGTTCACATTCATGGACAGCCCCGGCTATGACCCCGCCAGCGTCACTGGCCAAATCGCGGGGGGCTGCACGTTGGTGTGTTTCACCACCGGGCGCGGATCGGCCTTTGGGTCCAAGCCCAGCCCGACGATCAAGGTGGCCACCAACACCGCGATGGCCACCCTCATGGACGAAGACATGGACATCAACGCAGGCACCATCCTGACCGAAGGCACCAGCGTCGAAGACAAAGGCCGCGAGATCTACGAGATGTTCCTACGCGTCGCCAGCGGCGCCCAAAGCAAATCCGAAGCCCAAGGTCTGGGGGATTATGAATTCGTCCCGTGGCAAATTGGGGCCGTGATGTGAAACGCATCCTTGTGGTTGGTAGGGGGCTGATCGGCATCCGCCACCTGTGGGCCGTTGCGGCGCATCCGGGGTGCGCGCTGGTTGGGTTGGCGGACACGAATCTGTCGCTGGCGCCCGATGTGCCCCGGCTTGCCGACATGGCCGATGTGCCCCGCCCCGTCGATGGCGCCGCGCCCCTGATTGGTGTGGTTGATGTCAAACCTACGCTTGACATTGCCCGTCAGATCGAAAACCAGCTGACGGTAACAAAACAGCGCGCAGCGGACTGCGCCGCATCTTTCTCATGAGATCAAAAAAGGACATCACATGACGCAACCAACAATTGGATTTATCGGTCTTGGGCTTATGGGGTCGGCGATGGTCGACCGGCTGATCGACAAAGGCTATGCCGTGACCATCACCGCCAACCGGTCGCGCCCGCGCATTGATGCGGCCGTCGCACGCGGCGCAACCGAGGTTGCAACCGCCCGTGACGTTGCAGCCGCCAGCGATATCACCATGCTGTGCATGGACACCAGTGACAGCGTCGAAGGCCGCATGCGCGGCGCCGATGGCGTGATCGCAGGGTTGAAATCTGGCGCGGTGGTGATTGATTTTGGCACGTCCTTGCCGGGCAGCACACGCACCTTGGGTGACGAGGTCGCAGCCGCGGGCGGCACCTATCTGGACGCGCCTTTGGGCCGCACCCCGGCCCACGCCAAAGACGGGTTGCTCAACATCATGACCGCCGGCGACAAACCCGCCTTCGACAAGGTCGAACCCGTGCTCAAGGATCTGGGCGAAAACGTCTTTCATCTGGGTGCGTTGGGGTCCGGGCATACGATCAAACTGATGAACAATTTCTTTGGTATGACCGTCGCCAACGCCATGGCCGAAGCCTTTGCCATGGCTGATGTGACCGGGATCGACCGCCAACAGCTTTATGATGTGATGTCGGCAGGTCCGCTGCATTCCGGCATGATGGATTTCGTCGCAGGCTACGGCCTCAAGGGTGACCCCGCGCAACTGGCCTTTGCCGTCAAGAACGCGGCCAAAGACGTGGGTTACTACGCCCGCATGGCCGAAGACGCCGGTGTCGACAGCGTTATGTCAAAAGGCGCACTATCGGCCCTGCAAGAAGCCACTCAAACAGGCCGTGGCGACGATATGGTCAGCCAGATGGTCGATTTCTACGCCGCCAAGATGCAGAAATAACATGGCTGTCACCGCGGGCCTGGTCGAGGATCGCCCTCATTTTGGCATCACGCTGATGCTGGGCGCGTGGCTGCTGTTTTCCTTTGTCGACACCAGCGCAAAATGGCTGGTGATCGCGGGGATCCCGGCACTGCAACTGGCGTTTATGCGCTATGCGGGGCATTTTGTGATATCACTGGTCGTGATCGCCAAAGACGGCATCACCCGCGACCGGTTCCAAACAGGGCACGTCTGGCAAGTCGTCACACGTGCCCTGTTGCTGATCACAGCCACGTTTTCGAATTTTTACGCGCTGAATTTTCTGCCGCTGACGGTCACGTCGGCCATCATGTTTTCCAGCCCCGTTATCGTCTGCGCCCTGTCAGGGCCGCTGTTGGGCGAACGCGTGGGGCCGTGGCGGTGGTTTGCCATCATGCTGGGGTTTGCGGGCGTGTTGGTGGTGATCCGCCCCTTTGGCGCGTCCTTCCATATCGCCATGCTGCTGCCGCTTTTTAATGCGGTCAGCCTCGCGCTGTATTCTATCATGACGCGCAAGCTGGCCGGTGTTGTGGCCACCGAAACGATGCAGTTCTACCTCGGCGCGCTTGGCACGGCGATCTTGCTGCCGCTGGCGATCTGGGCGTGGGAATGGCCCGTTAGCATCACCCAATGGGCCGTGCTGGTGGGGCTGGGGCTGTTTGGTTGGGCCGGTCACCAGCTGTTGACGAATGCGCACCGCTTTGGCACAGCAAACACGTTAATGCCGTATACCTATTCATTCATGATTTATCTCTCTGTTCTGAGCTATCTTGTGTTCAACCATCTGCCGGATCAATGGACAGTCATCGGCGCTGCCATCATTGTGGTCTCCGGCCTTATTATCTGGAAAAGGGAACAGCGATGACCCGCGTAGCCTGTATCGGCGAAGCCATGATCGAACTCTCCACCCAAGGCGACACCGCCAATGTTGGCGTGGCAGGCGATACACTCAACACCGCCATTTACCTCAAACGCGCAGCACCCGATCTGGACATCGACTATGTCACCTGTCTGGGCGATGACCCGTTCTCGCAGCAAGTGCACGACTTCATCGCCGGGCAAAATCTGGGCTGTGGGGCGATCACCCGGATCGCGGGCAAATCGCCCGGCCTTTATGCCATCACCACCACCCCCGACGGCGAAAGATCGTTCACCTATTGGCGCAGTGCCGCCGCCGCGCGTGATCTGTTCCAGACCAGCGGCACCCCGGATTTCAGCAGCCTAGCAGGGTATGACATCATCTATCTGTCTGGCATCACCATGGCGATCCTGCCGCAAACCGTGCGTCTGGCGCTGATCGACTGGCTGGCGCAAAACCCGGTGCGGTTCGCCTATGACAGCAACTACCGCCCGCGTCTGTGGGAAGATCAAACCACCGCGCAACAGATCACGGCCGCCTTATGGGCGCGCGCCGATATTGCGCTGCCCTCTGTCGATGATGAAATGGCGCTGTTTGACGAAACCGAAGGTCAGGTCACATCTCGCGTCGCCGGATACCCCGGCACGGGCGCGCTTAAGCGTGGCGAAATCGGGCCAATGTCGCTGGGCGACACTGTTGACCAGACCTACCCAGCAGCGGCCAAGGTCGTCGACACCACCGCCGCCGGAGACAGCTTTAACGGTGGGTATCTGGGCGCGATCTTGCAAGGCAAACCCCAAGCAGACGCCCTGCGCGCGGGCCACGATTGCGCAGCCCGCGTGGTTCAACATCGCGGTGCGATCATTCCAGAATAACACCGCCCAGATCAGACGCGCCGATCACGGCCAACAGGTCCGCGTCTGATCCACCGCTGGTGAGAATACCGGCAATCTGATCCGCTGCCGGGTCTTGGAGCGCCTGCCCCGCACCGACCTCAGCGCGGCAAAACGCGATCCATGCGCGTACGGCGGCTGCCAATGCGGGTGCCGCACGGCCATCTGCCGCCAAGGCCCGCAGGCTATCGACCATCCGATACGTCAGCTTCTGGCTTCCATCCATCGCGATCTGGCGCAGGCTGTGATTGATGTGCGGGTTATCAAACCGCGCGACCAAAGCATCCGCATAGTCAGACGCAATCACCTGCATCTCGGGGGTGAGGGTCTGCGCCGTTTCGGTCATCAAGGCCTGTGTCGCGGCCCGCAAATCAAGGTCAGCCACGGCCTCATGCACATAAGAATGCCCCGCCAATGTGCCCGCATAGGCCAACATCGAATGCGCCCCGTTCAACATCCGCAACTTGCGCATTTCATGGGGGGCCACGTCTTGGGCCAACACCACACCGGGCCAATCGGGGCGCGGCCCGGCAAAGCGGTCCTCGATCACCCATTCCCGAAACGGTTCGGTCGGCACGGCCATGGCATCGCCCGTGTCATCGCGCAGGGTTTGGGTGGTCGCTGGGGTGATCCGGTCCACCATGCTGTTGGGAAAGGACACCTGCGCCATGTCGATCTGCACCCCGGCCCGGCCCGCAAAATCCGATACCGCATCCCGCAGCACGTCCCCATTGGCCGCGCGATTATCACAGCTCAGCACAGTGACCGGCCCGCGACGCGCCGCAAGCCCCCGCGCCAGAAACGCGATCACGCTGCGCGGCGTACTTTCCGACAGATCCTGCACAATCAACGGGTCGTCAAAGTCGAGCCGGTTGTCCGCGCCCAGATGGTACCCCTTTTCCGTCACCGTAACCGAGATAACATGCACCTGCGGGTCGGCGATCTGGTCCAACACGGCCTGCGGGTCTTCGGGGGCCACCAAGACATCGTCAAAGACCGTAATCTGTTTGACGCCCTGCCCCTGCACCGCAAGGCCGTATTCAAACCCCTGCGCGCGCAGCCCATCGCGCACGGTGGCGGACCGCAGGCTTACACCCGTGATCGCCCAGCCCCCCGCATCCTGCGTGTAATCCGCCAGATGCGCCCGCGCGAAATTACCCACGCCAATATGAAGAATACGTTGTGTCATGTTGCTACCTTATAGGCGCCGCGCGCCAAATCTGTTGCCAAAAGCGGGGCCAATTCCCGCGCGTCGGTCATGTCAAACACGCCGCGTGTCACCTGTTGTTCCAAATGCAACGCCACGCCGCGCCGCCACATATCATGCCGCGCCGGGATAGATAGGAAGGCGCGCGTATCGTCATTGAACCCGGCCAAATTATGGTACCCAGCCGTTTCGACCACCTGATCGAAATACCGCGCGATCCCTGCCGTGCTGTCATGAAACCACCAAGGCGGCCCGATCCGAAGGCACGGCCAATGCCCCGCCATCGGGGCCAGTTCGCGCGCATAGGTGGTTTCGTCTAAGGTGAACAATATAATCGTCAGCCCCGGCGTGTTCCCCACCCGGTTCAGCAACGCATCAAGCCCGCGCACCCAATCGACGGCAATGGGAATATCCGCGCCTTTGTCGCGCCCGTATTGCGCCATCACGGCCGCATTGGTGTTGCGCCTGCTGCCCCCGTGGATCTGCATGACCAGCCCGTCTTCGACAGACATCTGCGCCATTTCGATCAGCATATGCCCATAAAACGCCGCGGCATCCGCAGGCGTTGCCGTGCCCTGTTGCACCCGTTGAAAGACGTCATCCGGCGCATCGAGCCATTGCGTATGCACCACCTCAATCGCATGATCCGTGGCCGTCGCCCCACAGGCCTTGAACATCGCGCGCCGCGCCCGCAGCGCCGTCAGGTACCCGTCAAAGGTTCCGATATCTTCGCCGGTGATCGCCCCCAAATGGGTGATGTTCACCAAAAACTCCGGGTCGCTGGGGTCGAGCACACCATCGGGCCGAAAGGTCGGTATCACCCGCCCCGGCCAATCGCTGGCGGCGATGGTCTGATGATGCGCCAGATCATCCAGTGCGCCATCGGTTGTGGCCAGAACCTCTATGCCAAACTGGTCAAACAGCGCGCGCGGACGGAACGCAGGTTGCGCCAGTTTATCTGCGATCTGTTCATAAATCGCATCAGCCGTCTGCGCGGACAGCGGCGTATCAATCCCTAAGGTTTGGGCCAGCACATAGCTGATCCAAAACCGCGACGGCGTCCCCAAAAACAGATGCCAATGCGCGGCAAACAGCCGGAACACCGCGCGCGGGTCGGCCCCCTGCCCGGGCACCCCAACCCCCAGATCGGCCAAGGACACGCCTTGCGAATACAGCATGCGAAACACGTAGTGATCGGGCACCACCAACAGGCTGGCCGGGTTCGCAAACGGCGCATCCGTGGCAAACCATGCGGGATCGCAATGCCCGTGTGGCGACACAATCGGCAGGTCGCGGATACCTTCGTAAAGCGCCCCTGCCTGCCCTGTAAAATCTTGCACGTCCGTCCCCCTGATACTGCTGCGCGCACGTCATAGCATGGATTTCAGCGGATGCATCTTTTGCGTGGCCTTCCGCGGGCTTTCCTGCAATCGTCGGGTCAAACCGGGGGGGGGATATGAAGACTATTTTGATCGGCCTTGGCATGGTCGCCGACACGCATATTGCCGCGTTGGCCCATACAAATATGGGCATCGAACTGACGGGCGTCATGGGGCGCAACCCCGACAAGGCAGCGGCTTTTGCCGCAAAAGCAGGCGAAACCTTGGGCTATCAGGTGCCTGTTGTCACATCCCTGCACGACATCCCCGATGTGGATTTCGCAATTGTCGCGACGCCCCCCGATGCGCGCCAAGACATCGTCGCCACGCTCAGCGCCGCTGGCGTGGCGATTTTGATGGAAAAACCCGTCGAGCGCACGTTGGACGCCGCCCAAACCATCGTGACCACCTGCCAAACCGCGGGCGTGCCCTTGGGGGTCGTGTTGCAACACCGCGCCCGCGCCGCCTCGCAGCACCTCAAAACGCTGCTAGAGACCGCCACATTTGGCGACATCGCAACGGTGGATGTCCGCGTGCCGTGGTGGCGCGATCAGCCCTATTATGATGCGCCCGGACGCGGCAGTTACGCCCGTGACGGCGGCGGTGTGATGATCAATCAGGCGATCCACACGCTGGATCTGGCGCTGTGGTTGCTGGGGCCGATCCGCCACGTGCAAGCGTTGATGCGTACCACGCCCCTGCACCACCTAGAGGCCGAAGATTGGGCCGGCGCCCTGTTTGAGATGGAAAACGGCGCATGCGGCAGCCTGATGGCCACCACGGCGGCCTTTCCCGGCGGCGCAGAAAGCATCGACATTCAGGGCTCCAAAGCGGGGGCGCATCTGGCATCGGGTGTGCTGACCGTGACCCATCTGGACGGGCGTGTGCAGCAGTTTGGCGCGCAGGCCGACACTGGCGGTGGGGCCGACCCCATGGCCTTTACCCACGACTGGCACCAGACGGTGATCGAAGATTTCGTCACCTGCCTGTCTACTGGTGCCACGCCGCTTGCGTCCGGGGCCAGTGCGCTTGAGGCGCAGCGGGTCATCGACGCAATGGAACGCGCCGCCAAAACCGGCACCCGCAC
The DNA here is from genome assembly GCF_039970775.1 of Roseobacter sp. Lineage (GTDB taxonomy): Bacteria > Pseudomonadota > Alphaproteobacteria > Rhodobacterales > Rhodobacteraceae > Roseobacter. The sequence continues at coordinate 69,479 of NZ_JBDVLG010000034.1, read as the reverse complement.
CAAAGTCGCCGCGATATGACGGTGTCTTTTGTGGCGCTCGGGCTCGACCACCGGCATATCTACGGCATGACCCAGCACATGCGCGACACCGGTGCGACATGTCTGGGGTATTGGACGGACGGGCACCCCGACACGTTGGATGGGTTCACCAAACGGTTCCCGGAGCTGCCCCAGTTTGACGGCCTTGATGCCGCGTTGAACAGTGGCGCAGATCTGGCATTGGTCAGCGCGATCCCTGCTGACCGCGCCGATCTGTCGATCCGGGCGATGCAGCACGGCATGGATGTCATGACAGACAAACCGGGGTGCACCACCCAAGATCAACTGGACGACATCAAGACCTGCGTGGCCAAAACCGGGCGCATCTGGTCGATCAATTTCTCGGAACGGTTCGAGGTGCCTTGCGTCACCCGCGCCACACAATTGGTGCAGGCCGGGGCCATTGGCAAGGTCGTGCACACCGCAGGGCTGGGCCCGCACCGCCTGAACCGCGCAACCCGGCCCGCGTGGTTTTTCGACCGCACCCAATACGGTGGGATCCTGACGGATATCGCATCGCACCAGATTGACCAGTTTTTGCATTTTACCGGGTCAGACACGGCCCAGATACCACACGCTATGGTCGCCAACCATGCCAACCCAAACGACCCCGGCCTGCAAGATTTCGGAGAGATCTCGCTGCGCAGCGCAACCGCATCGGGGTATATCCGCGTGGATTGGTACACGCCAGATGCGCTGCCCACGTGGGGCGATGGGCGCCTGACGATCTTGGGCACCGACGGGTATATTGAGCTGCGCAAATACGTCGATGTCGGTGGCGCAAACGGTACCGACCATCTGATTTTGGTCAATGGTGACCGCTGTGAAAAGATCGACGCCCGCGATGCGGGGTTGCCCTATTTCCAGCGTCTCGCGGATGACATCACACACCGGACAGACACCGCGATGCGCCAAGATCATTGTTTTACCGTGATGGAACTGGCCTTGCAGGCGCAAGCCTTGGCCGAGCGCACGATATGATCCGGGTGGCGATCTTGGGCGCGGGGATCGGCGCGGAACACCTTGCGGCCTACCGCACACTCCCCGATCATTTCACCGTGGCGGCCGTGGTGGATCAAGACCGCGCACGGGCAGACGCCATACGCGGGGGGGATGGGTTTACCACCCTCTCAGACATCAACGACGCGCTGACCGACCCCGCGATTGACCTGATTGATATATGCCTGCCGCCGCATCTGCATGTGCCCGTTACCCTGCGCGCGCTGGCGGCGGGCAAACACGTGATTTGCGAGAAACCACTGGCGACGTCCATGGCCGATATTGACCGGATCCGGCACGCCGCCACCGCCGTCGGGCGACGTGTCTACCCGGTGTTTCAATACCGCTGGGGCCCTGCCTTTGCCGCATTGCGCCGCCTGACTGCGGCGGGTTTGACCGGCGCGCCACAGGTCGGCACGGTCGAAACCCACTGGTCGCGCGGGGCCGGCTATTACGCCGTGCCGTGGCGTGGCACATGGGCGGGCGAACAGGGCGGCGCGGTGTTGGGCCATGCCATCCACACCCACGATTTGATGACCCACATCATGGGCCCCGTTGCACAGGTGGCCGCGACCACCGCAACCCGCGTGAACCCAATAGAAACCGAAGACTGCGCCGCCATCAGTTTTCAGATGGTCAACGGCGCGCTGTGCACCAGCAGCATCACATTGGGGGCGGCAACCGATGAAACCCGGCTGCGGTTTGTCTTTGAACGGCTCACCGCGACCTCTGGGGCGTCGCCATACGCGCCCGGCACTGGCCAATGGCAGTTTCAGGCGCGCACCCCCGCAGATCAGGCGCAGGTTGATCAGGTGCTTGCGGTGCCGTCCGACGCCCCTGTGGGATTTTGCGGGTTTCTTATGGCCGTTGCACAAGATATGACCCGCGCGTATGAGGCTGCGGTCACGCTTGACGATGGTGCGGCCTCTATCGCGCTGATCACGGCGATTTATCACGCCGCACGCAGCGGCACGTGGGCGCGTCTACCGATCACCCGCGATCACCCGCTTTATGAAGGATGGCAACCATGAAACAATGCTGGCGTTGGTTTGGTCCACACGACACAGTCGCCCTGAACGATTTGCATCAAGTCGGCGTGCAGGGCATCGTAAGTGCGCTGCATCACATCCCCCCCGGAGACATCTGGACAGACGATGAAATCACCCAACGTCAGGAAATGCTGGCAAAGTCCGGGTTTGATTGGGACGTGGTCGAAAGCCTGCCTGTCTCTGAGGCCATCAAGACCCAGTCATCCGATGCCGCCACCCATATTGAGGCCTATAAAACCAGTCTCAAGGCGCTGGCACATCGTGGCATCAGCACGGTCTGCTATAACTTTATGCCCATCTTGGATTGGACCCGCACAGCGCTGCGCGCCCCACAAAACCACGGCGGCACGGCGATGTTGTTCGACCTGACCGATTTCACGGTCTTTGACCTGCATATTCTCGCCCGCGCGGGCGCCGAAGACGACTATACACCCGCCCAACAGGCCGCAGCCCAAGACCGGTTCCACGCGATGACCGATGTGGATTGCCTGACCTTGCAAAACAATATTATCGCCGGGCTGCCGGGTGCCAACGACGCCTGGACCTTGCCTGACGTGCGTGCGCAACTGGCCAGCTATGACAACATCACACCCGACCAACTGCGCGGCCATCTGGTTGATTTCTTGTCCGAAGTTGCCCCCGTGGCAGAAACCTTGGGCATCCGGTTGTGCTGCCACCCTGATGATCCGCCCTTTGGGTTGCTGGGGCTGCCGCGCGTGATGTCCACAACACAAGATTACGCCGCCACGCTGGCCGCTGTGGATGTTCCTGCCAACGGCGCGACGCTGTGCACCGGGTCCTTGGGCGTCCGGCCCGATTTTGACGCGCCGGGGTTCGTCAAACAGCTCGGGTCGCGCATCCATTTCGCCCACTTGCGCAACACCAAACGGCTTAGCGATGACCCGGATCGCCCCGATTTCTTCGAAGCCCCCCACCTAGAGGGCGATACCGATATGGTCGCCACGATCCGCGCATTGCTGCAAGAAGAACGCAGCAGGCAGGCCGCGGGCCGCAGCGATTGGCAGATCCCCATGCGCCCCGATCATGGCCAAGAATTGCTGTATGATCGCGAGGCCGACAGCATGCCCGGCTATCCGTTGATCGGGCGGATGCGCGGGTTGGCGGAACTGCGTGGCATCATGGCTGCCTGCGCCGACTAACGTTCGGTTTTCGCCAAAGGCACAACAGTGGCCACGTCATCGGGGCTGATGTCTTCGAAATCGAAATTATCAAGGCGGTGGGCACGTTTGCCCGCCTTTTCCGCACTGATCTTGATCTCGTCAATATCACGAGAGGCTTGGGTGAAATGCCGGTCTAGGTTGCCGACACGCGCGCCCAGACGGTCCACATCTGTGACCAGTTTCGACAACTCAGACCGGATCGCCCCGGCCTGTTCACGCATCCGCGCATCCTTTAGGATCGCGCGCATCGTGTTCAGCGTGGCCATGCAGGTCGTGGGCGACACGATCCAGACCCGTGCATCAAACCCTTTGCGCACCAAATCCGGGAAATTCGCGTGTAGCTCCGCATAAACGGCCTCGGACGGCAGAAACATCAACGCGCCATCTGCGGTTTCGCCCTCTAGGATGTATTTATCCGAGATGTCATTGATGTGTTTGGTCACGGCGGTTTTCATCTTGGCCACCGCATCTTTGAGCGCCCATTCTGTGTCCGCCGCACGCAGAGCCTCGTAGGGTTCCAGCGGGAATTTACTGTCTATCACAATCGGGCCGGGCGGGTTTGGCAGGTGGATCAGACAGTCGGCGCGTTTGCCATTGCTCAACGTGTGTTGCAGCGAAAAACTATCTGCAGGCAGCGCCTTCGATACGATATCGCGCAGCTGGATTTCACCAAACGCCCCCCGCGTTTGTTTGTTGCTCAGGATGTCTTGCAACGACAACACATCGCCCGACAGTTTGGTGATATTGTCTTGCGCCTTGTCGATTGCGGCCAGTCGTTCTTGCAGTTGCGTCAACGACGTCGTGGTCTGTTTGGACGACCCGTGCAGCGTCTCTTTCATACGCTCTTGCATCTCAGATAGCGACCGCGCCGACCGCAGCGCATTGTCGGCCAACCGGTCCTGCATTTGCTGTTGCACCGTGGCCAACCGTGTCTCGACCGTCTGGATCATCTGGGTCTGGGCCGTAGCTTGCGTATCAGACACCATTTGCAACCCGCCGCGCAGCTGATCCTGCCCCGCTCCCAATTGCTGGACGTGTTGCCCCAACACCCCCATTTGCCGCGACAAAGGCGCCGTCAGCGCCGCCGTGCGCGCCGCTGTACGCACCGCCATGATCAACAGCACCACAACCAAAAAGGCAAAAAGGCCGCCGCCAACAACCAGCATCACAACCGGGTCTGTCAGCGCATAGGTTTGCCCGCCAACCTGGATCATGTGCGGCCAAACAGACGTTCGATATCGCTGAGCTTTAGTTCTACGTAGGTTGGGCGGCCATGGTTGCATTGGCCGGAATGCGGCGTCGCTTCCATGTCGCGCAGCAGGGCGTTCATTTCTTCGGCGCGCATCCGTCGCCCAGACCGGATAGACCCGTGACAGGCCACCCGGCTGAGGATCGCCTCTACCTTGGCCTGCACAAGGTTAGAGCTGTTTTGATCTGACAGCTCATCCAAGATATCCATCACCATCGCGCGCGCATCAACAGTGCCCAACACCGCAGGGGTTTCGCGCACCGCAATCGCACCACCGCCGAATGATTCAACACCTAAACCAAATTCACCCAGCGTCGCGGCGACCTCCATCAGGGTGGCGCATTCGGCGTCAGAGAGTTCGATGATTTCGGGGATCAGCAGCGCCTGACGGGCAACACCGGTTTCCGCCATCTGCCGTTTGAGCTTTTCATACACCAGACGCTCATGCGCCGCGTGCTGGTCAACAATCACCATCCCAGTTGCCGTCTGGGCGATGATGTAATTTTCATGCACCTGCCCGCGGGCCGCCCCCAACGGATAGTCGGGCGCCTCTTGTGGTTCTTCGACCACCGGCTCAGGTGCGGTCTCTACTCGGCCCCAAACCGGGGATGTTTCTGCAAAACTGGGCGATGCCGATGGTCTGGCAGTTCGGTCCATCTGGTACACCCGTGCGGCGGGTTGTTCAGGTGTCATCGCGCCCAATGTGGCCCCCGCCACGGTGGTGGACGCCCGATGCCCCGCATTCGCCAAAGCATGACGCAACGCCGAAACGATCAACCCGCGCGCGATACCTGGATCGCGAAAACGCACTTCGGATTTCGCAGGATGCACGTTCACGTCAACCAAATTTGGGTCGCAGTCGATGAACAACGCCGCCGCCGGGTGCCTGTCGCGGCTGAGGAAATCAAAATAGGCTCCACGCAGCGCACCGACCAACAGTTTGTCACGCACAGGTCGGCCATTCACAAAAAGATACTGCGCGACGGCAGACCCCCGCGAATACGTCGGCAAGGCGGCATAGCCCGTCAGGTGCAGGCCATCGCGTTCGGCATCAATCGCCAATGCGTTTTCTGCGAATTCGCGCCCCAGAACGCGCGCCAACCGCCCGTGCAGCGCGCCAAACAAGTCGCCCTGTTCGGCCTCTGCGCGGAATACTTCGCGCGGCTTGTCGTCATTGGACACGTCCCGCAGCACGAATTGCACAAACGGTTCAGCCATGGCCAACCGTTTGACGACATCTGCGATTGCTTGGCTTTCGGCGCGGTCCGTGCGCAAAAATTTCAACCGCGCAGGCGTGGCATAAAACAGATCGCGCAGCGTCACGGTGGTGCCTTGGTTTAGCGCCGCCGGTTTCAGCGCGCCCGTGTCGCCCCCCGACACCGTGATTTCGACGCCCGCTGCACCCTGCGCCCGGCTGGCGATGGTCAGCCGCCCAACGGCGCCCAGCGATGGCAACGCCTCGCCGCGAAACCCGAAGGTGTGGATATCGAGCAGGTCAGACCCGTCGATTTTCGAGGTCGCGTGCCGGGCCAAAGCCAATGGCAGATCGTCTTCGGTCATGCCGCAGCCGTCGTCCTGCACACGCAGCAATGTTTTGCCACCATCGGCATAGTCGACGGTGATCCGCCGGGCGCCGGCATCCAAAGCGTTTTCCACCAGCTCTTTGACTGCTGACGCGGGTCGTTCCACGACCTCGCCCGCAGCGATACGGTTGATCGCCGCATCATCAAGTTGCCGGATAATAGGGTGTTTTTGGCTTATATTGGGGTCTGCATGTACCATGCCCCAATTTGTAGCATGGCTACACGCGATTCTGAAACCGCGATTTACCCCGTGGCGCGGCTTTCAGAGCCACACATTTAGGGCCGCGTCGCCGCAAGATACCACGCGACGATCTGCGCGCGTTCGTCTGTTTCGATAAACGACACATTAGCGGGCGGCATCGCGTGACTGATCCCAGCCTGTAGATATATTGCGCGGGCGTTCAGAGCGATCTGGTGTTCGGTCTCTAGGCGCACGCCCTTTGGCGCCCAATGCAACCCATCCCACGCGGGCTCTGCGGCGTGGCACATCGAACAGCGGCCCAGCACGATATCTTGCACATCGGCAAACCCTTCGGCTTGGGCAAACCGAAGGGCCGCACCCTGCGCATTTTGGGGGTCGTCACTTCGGAACATCGGTGCGGTCGACAGCCACATGATCAGGATAAAGATCACCGTCGTGACCGCCCATGTCCAATGGGGGTCGCCTTTGCGGGCATGCAAAGAGTTAAAATAATGCCGGATCGTGACTCCCATCAAAAACACAAGGCTGGCGATCAACCAAGTGTATTGCGTGGCAAAGGCCAGCGGGTAATGGTTGCTCAGCATCAGGAAAATCACGGGCAACGTCAGATAATTGTTATGCGTGCTGCGTTGCTTGGCGATCTTGCCGTATTTGCTATCGGGGGTGCGGCCCGCCATCAGATCGGCCACGACGATTTTCTGATTGGGGATGATCACCATAAACACATTCGCGCTCATGATGGTGGCGGTGAACGCCCCCAGATGCAGCATCGCGGCCCGGCCCGAAAACACCGACGTGTAGAAATACGACATGCCCACCAGCACACCAAACAACGCGACCATCAGCAGGCTTTGGTTTGCATCGACAAACACACGGCACAGGGTGGTGTAGGCGGCCCAGCCAAACGCCAGAGACGCCAGTGAAATCCCCACCGCCTGCCACACCGCCAGATCGGCCACAGCCGGGTCGATCAGGTAAAATTCAGCGCCCAGATAATAGACCAGCGACAGCAGAACAAAGCCGCTGATCCAGGTCCAATAGCTTTGCCATTTGTGCCAAATCAGCCCATCGGGCATGTTATCAGGGGCCACCAGATATTTCTGGATGTGGTAAAAGCCCCCGCCATGCACCTGCCATTCTTCGCCGTCCGCACCGCTGGCCAAATTGCGATCACGGTGCAACCCAAGATCCAGCGCGATAAAGTAGAACGAAGACCCGATCCACGCGATGCCGGTGATGACATGCAGCCACCGCACGGCAAATTCGATCCAGGCGGCCATTGCTGCAAAGTCATACATGGATCATGTCCTTATTCGCCGCACGCGGTGTTGTCGTCAGCTGCCCTTTACACCTCGTCGGGCAACACAAGGTTCAGAACAATCGCCACCAATGCGGTTGGTGCCACAGCCGAGGTTGCCAATGTCTTAACCACACCCGGCAGATATTGAACAGCCGTCGGCACCAAGTTCAACCCCAACCCAATCGTCAGCGACACGGCGATGATCACCATATTACGGCGGTTCATGTTGATTTCACTAAGCACGTTAAGGCCCGCCGCCGCGACCATGCCAAACATAACAATGACACCACCACCCAACACGGGCAGCGGCATGGATGCAATCACCGCGCCGATTTTCGGAACCAACCCGCACACAATCAGGATCAGCGCGCCGATGGTCACGACGTGGCGGCTCATGATGCCGGTCATGCCGACAATGCCGACGTTCTGGCTGAACGAAGTGTTGGGCAACCCGCCAAACACACCGGCCACGGCCGTGCCCAAGCCATCGGCGTAGGTGGCGCCTGAAATCTCGGCGTCGGTGGCTTCGCGGCCCGCGCCCGCCTTGGTGGTGGCAGATGCATCGCCCACGGTTTCGATCGCCGACACCACAGACACCAACGTCACCGCGATCACGGCGCCTAGCGAAAATTCAAACCCGTAGGGCAGTGGTTTGATCGCCGTGACCCAGCTGGCATTTGCGATCGCCGAAAAATTGACCATGCCCAACATCAAGGCCAACAGATACCCTACAACCAGACCAATCAGGATCGCGGAATTGGACAGCGCGCCTTTGGTAAAGAACTTCAGCACCAGAGCCACAACAACCACGCTCAGCGCGACGAACCAGTGCATCAACGACCCAAAACTTTCCGCCTCCATCTGGAACGGCGCGGCCCCACCGGCGGCGTATTTGATCGCCACGGGGATCAGATAAAGCCCGATCGCCAAGATCACCAACCCAGTGACCAGCGGCGGAAACAACCACCGCAGATGCCGGATAAACGCCCCCAAAACGAAATGCACGCAGCCGCCGATGATACATGCGCTAAGCGCCACGTTGAGCCCTTGGGTCGCGGCCACACCGGCCAAAACCCCCACAAACGCAAAGCTGGTGCCCTGCATGATCGGCAAACGCGCGCCCACGGGGCCAATGCCCACGGTCTGAAACAACGTGGCGATACCGGCAAACAGCATCGCCATTTGGATCAGGTAGACCTGTTCTGGCCCGCCAAACGCCAGCCCCGCAGCCCCCGCCACGATAATCGATGGCGTCACGTTGGACGCAAACATCGCCAACACATGTTGCAACCCCAAAGGGACCGCTTGGGCCAATGGGGGCATCTCATCGGGGTCGCTATAAAGATCGGCGGCTGCGTGTTTCATATGTCTGTGTTCCATCCCATAACATCGCCATTCTGAGATGGCCTCATGCGTTATGGAAGCACCAGATAACCGGGATCAAGCAAAACCTCCTGCAAATTAGGCGTTGGTCCAATTCGGTCAATAACTGCAAAAATTCCGGGCGCTGCGAGCGGTGTCAAAACGCCATGCCACACGCCCCGGTGCAGGTTGATCCCCTGATGGGGCGCCGTCAAAAAGGCGCAGGGCACGCCCGGTTTGCCGCCGTCATCACGCGCGACCGTCACCAAAAACGGGTCAGGCGACATGGGGATAAACGCCTGACTGCCCTCGGGGTGACGTTCCAGCAGACCAAGGTGGTAAGGCAGGCTGCGCGCTTCGGCGTGAAACAGGCTGATCCCGGCGCGGCCATCTGGCCCAAAATCAAGCGCTGCACAGTCGTGATACCGGCCGCACAGCCCTGCGTTTATCATCTTGTCCGGCGCGCCTGCGCAATCCAGCACATCACCGAACGGGGCAAACGCCTCGGCCGTCAACGGCACGCATTGGATCTGATGGGTCACAGCGCCACGTGCCGGTTCACGTCTTTGTACAACAAATAGCGAAACGGCGTGTCCCCGGTGGCGATACAGGCCTGCGGGCAAAAGGCGCGCAGCCACATGAAATCACCGGGGCCCACACCGACCCAATCAGTGTTGAGCAGATAATCAGCCGTGCCTTGCAACACATACAGCCCGTGTTCCATCACATGGGTTTCAGCAAAGGGAATGCGCCCGCCGGGTTGAAACGTAACGATATTTACGTGGCAGTCATGGCGTAGATCCGATGGGTCCACAAACCGCGTTGTGGCCCAGACACCATCGCAATCTGGCATCGGTGTGGGTGGTACATCACGATCAGACGTCACAAAGCTTTGGGGTCGTGCGATCCCTTTGGCGGATTCATACACCTTGCGGATCCAGTGGCATTTGAACAGGCCTTCGCCGTCATTCCACAACGTCCAGAAATCACCGGGAGCCACATAGGCATAGCTGCCGACCGTCAACGCGTATTCCTTGCCTTCGATGGTCAAGGTCGCGGACCCTTCGGCCACAAACAAGATCGCTTGCGCGCCTTGGTTTGGTTCTGGCGCATCCGACCCACCGCCCGGCGCAATTTCGACCGCATATTGCGCAAATGTTTCGGCAAAGCCGCTCATTGGGCGGGCCAAGATCCAGGCGCGCGTGTCTTTCCAATCGGGCAACAGGCTGGTGACGATGTCGCGTTGGGTCACCGCAGGCAGCACCGCATAGCTGTCGGTGAACACCGCAGTGCCATCAGGGTGCACCGTTTGATCGGGCAGGCCACCCGGCGGGAAGGCATAGGTCATAGCAGCGTTTCCAATCTGATTTCAGCGATGCGTTCGACCTGCCTGCATGCCTCGCGGAATTCAACCTCTGTTTCATGCGCCACCCGGTGTTCAAACGCACGCAGGATCCCGGCCTTGTCATGATCGCGGACGGCAATGATAAACGGAAACCCGTGCTTTTCCACATAGGCCGCGTTCAGCGTCTCGAATGTGGCGCGGTCTTGGTCCGTCAGGGCATCCAACCCAGCGCTGGCTTGTTCATGGGTGCTTTCGGCGGTTAGACGTTTGGCTGCGGCCAATTTGCCCGCCAGATCAGGGTGCGCGCGTAACACGCCCATGCGTTCATCCGCAGACGCGCTGCGAAACATGCGCGCCAAGGCAGAATGCACGCCCACCACGTTATTGTGCGCGGGCCCCAGTTCCAGATCAAACGCACGTTCGGCGATCCACGGGGAATGTTCGAACACGCCGCCAAATGTGCCGACAAATGTGGCCTTGTCCATTTCAGATGGGCGCAGCGTGGGCACAGGCGGGTGCGTTTTGCGCCAATGGTCTGCAATATCGATGCGGCGCGGGCACCAGACGCCTTCGAACCCTTGGATATAGTCGATAAACCGCCGGATCGCCTGAATACGCCCCGGTCGGCCAATCAACCGACAATGCAGCCCGATCGACATCATCTTGGCCGCGCCCTCGCCGCCTTCGGCATAAAGCCCATCGAAGGTATCGCGCAGATAGGCAAAGAACTGATCGCCCGAGTTGAACCCCTGCGGCGTGGCAAACCGCATATCGTTGCAATCTAGCGTATAGGGAATAATCAGTTGATCACGCCCTTTGATCCGGGCCCAATAGGGTAGATCATCATCGTAAGTATCTGATATATAGTCAAACTGCCCCGTTTCGGCGGCCAATTCCACGGTGTTGACCGAACACCGGCCTGTGTACCAGCCTTGGGGCTGGGTGCCGGTGACCTCTTGGTGCAGGCGGATGGCCTCGGCCATGTCGGCGGCTTCGGCATCGGGGGTGTGATCTTTGTAGTCGATCCATTTCAACCCGTGGCTGGCGATTTCCCAGCCCGCGTCCTGCATCGCGCGCACCTGTTCGGGCGCCCGCGCCAGCGCCGATGCAACGCCGTAAACCGTGACAGGCACGCCCGCTTGCGTGAACAAACGATGCACCCGCCAGAACCCCGCGCGCGCGCCGTAATCGTAGATCGATTCCATGTTCCAGTGGCGTTGCCCCGGCCACGGCTGTGCGCCGACAATTTCGGACAAAAACGCCTCGGAGGCGGCGTCGCCATGCAGCAGACAGTTTTCGCCCCCCTCTTCGTAATTCAGCACGAACTGCACCGCGATGCGGGCGCCGCCCGGCCACTGCGCATTCGGTGGGGTTGCGCCATATCCTGTAAAATCACGCGGGTAGCGGTTCACGTCTGTTCTCCTTAAACAATCGCGCCATTGAATACCGGTGCGCGCTGCGTTGCAATTCGTATCTGGGCCGGGCAGGTTGCGCAAAAGGCACGCCAAGGGAGGCACATATGTCGCAAGGATATTTGACCACACATGTTCTGGACACCGCGCGCGGCTGCCCTGCTGCGGGGATCGCGGTCGTGCTGTACCGTGTGGATGGCGACACGCGCAGCCTCTTGGCCCGCGCCGTGACAAATGCCGATGGCCGCACCGATGCCCCAATATTGGGCACTGATGACTTCGCCACAGGCACCTACGAGCTGGTGTTTGAGGCAGGCACCTACCTGACCGCCAGCGGCGTAGCACCCGAAGAACCGCGGTTTCTGGACAGCATCCCGATCCGGTTCGGGATATCGGACCTGACCAGTCACTATCACGTGCCGCTGCTGCTATCGCCTTTTGGCTATGCAACCTATCGCGGCAGCTGACACGCCAAACATAATGTGACGTTGCGCGCCGTACCTTGCCAAGCCGCCGCACCCATGCGATTTTGCACGCCGCACGATCAGGAGCATCGCAATGCTGAGCCAAACCGCAACAATCCACGCCCAGTTGCCGCAGGTGACGGAACCCCGCAATCCGGGCATGCCGTTGGATATGGATTGGGTGCGCGCCGTGCAGGCCAATACATCTGCGATCGAACGCCGGGCCGCATCGCTGCCTGCGCGGCGGTCGGTCAAGAAACACCATCAGGCCGCGTGGTTGTTGCGTGCTGTTACGTGCATCGACCTGACGACCCTATCGGGCGATGACACCCAAGACCGCGTGCGACGCTTGTGCGCCAAGGCCCGCCAACCCATCACGCAACGTCTGTTGGACGCGATGGATATGAGCCCGATCACCACCGGCGCCGTCTGCGTGTACCACGACATGATACCAGCCGCCCTGCGCGCCCTTGATGGGTCGGGCATTCCGGTGGCGGCAGTAAGCACGGGTTTCCCTGCCGGTTTGTCACCGCTGCATCTGCGCATCGCCGAGATCGAAGAAAGCGTAAAAGCAGGGGCCGCCGAAATCGACATCGTGATTTCGCGCCGCCATGTTTTATCCGGCAACTGGCAGGCACTTTATGATGAAATGAGCGCCTTTCGCGCGGCCTGTGGGGAGGCCCACGTCAAGGCGATCTTGGCGACCGGCGAATTGGGATCGTTGCGCAACGTGGCGCGGGCGTCGTTGGTGTGCATGATGGCGGGTGCCGATTTCATCAAAACCTCCACCGGCAAGGAAAGCGTGAATGCGACCCTACCCGTCAGCCTTGTGATGGTGCGCGCGATCCGGGCCTATCATGCGCATACGGGCGTTCGGGTCGGGTACAAACCCGCTGGCGGCATATCCAAGGCCAAGGACGCGATCACCTATCTGGCGTTGATGAAAGAAGAACTGGGCGACCGCTGGCTACAGCCCGACCTGTTCCGTTTTGGCGCGTCATCACTGCTAAACGACATCGAACGCCAGCTGGAACATCACGTGACGGGCACCTATTCTGCGGGCTACCGCCACCCGACAAGCTGACGCTTTTGTCGCGGAAAATACGTATTTTAAGAAGGCTGAACAGATGACCATCAAAGATGTGTTCGAGACGATGGACTACGGTGTCGCCCCCGAAAGCGCCACCCAAGCGCAGGCGTGGCTGGCCGATCACGATGGCGCGTTTGGCCATTTCATCGACGGTGCCTTTACCGCGCCCGGCGCAGGGTTCCAAAGCCACAACCCCGCAACCGGCGCCGCCCTCGCCGCGCTGACCCAAGCGACCCAAGCCGACGTAGACACCGCCGTCAAAGCCGCCCGCCGTGCGCAACCCGCATGGGAAAATCTGGGCGGGCCCGGCCGCGCGCGATACCTGTACGCGCTGGCGCGGTTGTTGCAAAAACACAGCCGGTTGTTTGCGGTTCTCGAAACGCTCGACAATGGCAAACCCATCCGCGAGGCGCGCGACATCGACGTGCCCTTGGCGCAACGGCATTTTTATTACCACGCAGGCATGGCCCAGCTGATGGAAGACACCCTGCCCGACCGTGCAGCGCTTGGGGTGTGCGGCCAGATCATCCCGTGGAATTTCCCGTTGTTGATGTTGGCATGGAAAATCGCGCCCGCACTGGCGATGGGCAACACCGTGGTGCTGAAACCTGCGGAATATACGTCGCTGACGGCGCTGCTTTTTGCCGATATCTGCCGTCAGGCGGGTCTGCCCAAAGGGGTCGTGAACATAGTCACAGGCGATGGCACCGTGGGCGAAATGATCGTAGCGGCCGATGTCGACAAAATCGCCTTCACCGGGTCTACCGCCGTGGGCCGACGCATCCGCGAAACCACCGCAGGCAGTGGCAAGGCGCTGACGCTCGAATTAGGCGGAAAATCCCCCTATATCGTCTTCGATGACGCCGATCTCGACAGCGCGGTGGAGGGGCTGGTTGATGCGATCTGGTTCAATCAGGGGCAGGTCTGCTGCGCCGGATCACGGCTTTTGGTACACGAACCCATCGCCGACCTGTTCTACGCCAAGCTGCGTGCCCGTATGGATAAATTGCGCATCGGCGACCCGATGGACAAAAGCATCGACGTCGGCGCCATCGTCGACCCCGCGCAGTTGCAAACCATCTCTGATATGGTCGCGGCGAACACCGCAGGGCACACCCACATCGCCGCAGGGGCCTTGCCCGCACAAGGCGCGTTTTACCCGCCCACATTGATCACCGACCTGCACCCCGCCGACACGTTGATGCAAGAAGAGATCTTTGGCCCCGTGCTGGTCTCGACCACCTTCCGCACACCGCAAGACGCCGTGGCGTTGGCCAACAACACCCGCTATGGCCTCGCCGCAACAGTCTGGAGCGAGAACATCAACCTCGCGCTCGATATCGCGCCCAAACTGGCCTGCGGCATTGTCTGGATCAACGGCACCAACCTGATGGACGCCGCTGCAGGCTTTGGCGGCGTGCGCGAAAGCGGCTTTGGCCGCGAAGGTGGCTGGGAAGGTCTGGCGGCCTATACGCGCCCTAAAACCACCGCCAAACCGCTCAAACCCCTCACGGCATTCACCGGCGCGGGCCAGCCAGCGGACCCAATCGACCGCACTGCCAAACTCTATATCGGCGGCAAACAAACCCGACCCGATAGCGGCTATTCCGCACTGGTTTGGGGCAAATCAGGCGCGCTGCTGGGACATGTGTCATTGGCCAGCCGCAAGGACCTGCGCAACGCCGTCGACGCCGCCCATGCCGCCAAAGGGTGGTCAAAAACGACCGGACACCTGCGCGCACAAATCCTGTATTATCTGGCAGAAAACCTCGCAGCCCGGGCCGATGACTTCACCAAACGCCTCGATGCCCTACAAGGCGGCAAACACGGCGCAAAAGAGGTCGAGGCCGCGATCAACCGGCTGTTCACCTACGCCGCCTGGGCCGATAAATTCGACGGTCAAATCCACGGTGTGCCAATCCGCGGTGTCGCATTGGCCATGAAAGAACCCGTCGGCGTAATCGGCGCCATCTGCCCAAATGAAGCGCCCCTGCTTGGGCTGATCTCTTGCATGGCCCCCGCCATCGCGATGGGCAACCGTGTCATCCTTAGCGCATCTGAAACGTTCCCACTGGCCGCCACAGATTTCATCCAAGTGCTGGAAACCTCCGACATCCCGGCAGGCGTCGTGAACATCCTCACAGGGCCTCACACAGATGTCGCCGCGCATATGGCAGGCCACATGGATATAGACGCCACCTGGTGCTTTGGCGCGCAGACCCTATCACAGCTCATCGAACACGCCAGCGCCTCAAACCTCAAACGCACGTGGATCAACAACGGAAAAGCCCGCGATTGGTTTGGCCCGCAAGGGCACGGCACGGCCTTCCTTGACGCGGCGACAGATATCAAAAACATCTGGGTCCCCTACGGCGAATAACACCTGCACCGGGCGACAACACTCGGCCCCCAAAAGGGCCGAGGACATGGCGTGGCGCGTCAGCGCCTCATTTTAACAACAACGGGTCAATTGGCGGGTGTGTTCTCTAGCCCCTCGGGCTCGCCGACCACCACAAAATGCAACCCCTCGGGGTCCAGCAATTCATCGGCCACACGTGCAACATCCGCCAGCGTCACCGCCTCAACACGGTCATTGCGGGTCGGGATGTAATCAATCGGCAAACCCATCATCTGCATCCCCACCATAATCCGCGCAATCGGCCCGTTGCCATCAAACCGCAACGGATAGGCCCCGGTCATATAGGTCTTGGCATCATCCAGTTCTGCCTGCGTCACACCTTCGCGCGCGGCCACGGCCCATTGCTCCCGAATAACCTCAATCGCCTCGGCGATCCGGTCGTTCCCGGAACTCACAGACCCCAGATAAACCTCCCCCAAATCTTTCGGCAACAGATACGAATAGACACCATAGGTCAGGCCACGCTTTTCACGCACCTCATCCATCAAACGGCTTTCGAAGCCTCCACCGCCCAAGATCTGGTTCAACACAATCGCGGTGAAATAATCCGGGTCCTCCTGCGCGATGCCCGCATGACCAAACACCGCCACCGACTGCGGCGTCGCAAAGGGGATCACGCTGAGCCCGCCGGTGATGTCCACATCGGCACGCGGCGGCATAGGTGCGCCCGTCTGCGGCAGATCAGCCAGCAAATCATCCATCAACGCGGCCAGCTCTTCGGGGGTGATATCCCCCACCGCGCCGATGTAGATGCGGTCGCGCGCCAAAACCGCCGCATGGGCGGCCAGCAGGTCGTCACGCGTCAGGGCGTCAACGCTGTCTTGGGTGCCACTTAACGACGTGGCATAGGGATGATCGCCAAACGCGATCTCGTCAAATGCCCGCGAGGCCAATTCATTGGGGTCTTTGGCGTCCGACCGAATGCCAGACAAAACCTGCCCGCGCACACGGTCTATCGCCTCTTGGTCAAACCGCGGATTCTGCAACGCCGCGCGCAACAGGTCCATTGATGGCGCTTTATTTTCGGTCAAAAAGCGCGCCGATACCGACAGTGAATCGTCGCCGACATCAAACCCAAGACTGGTGGCTAACGCTTCTTTGGCACGCGCAAATCCACGTGCATCCATGTCGCCGGCCCCCTCTTCGAGCAGCCCCGTCATCAGGTTAATCGCACCACGCTTGCCGGGCGCGTCCAACGATGCTCCCCCCCGAAACCGCAACTCAAGCGCTACAAAGGGAATAGAATGGTCCTCGACCAACCATGCCGTCAACCCAGAGTCCGACGTGACCTCTTGAATCTCAACATCTGCATGGGCCGGGGCCGAAACCCCCAAAACAACACATATTGTCAGGAAAAAGCGTATCATTGGGTTATCTCCTCGCGCATCAGCCACCCCGTGACAGAGGCCCGTTTATCGAACACATTTCGCGCCGCTTGCATGATGTCATCGGCGGTGACGGCCTCTAGGATATCGGGCCACGCCTGCACATCTTCGACCGTCAGCCCCACAGCCAGCGCTTGGCCATATCGGTTCGCGATCTGGTCCACATCGTCGCGCGCATAAATCTGGTTGGCGCGGATCTGACGTTTGATCCGGTCGAGCTGTTCTGGGTCAACGCCGTCGATCATGAACTGAGCAATGGTCGCATCCAGCGCGTCTTCGGCCTCTTGCAGGCTGACCTCGGGGCGGGGCACAACGATCAAATTGAACGTCGCATCATCCAAAGACACCCCCCGGTAAAACCCGGCCGAATAGGTTGCAATCTGCATATCGAATTGCAGGGCATTGGTCAGATAAGATGTCGTTCCACCGCCCAATATTTCTGCCAGAATGGTCAGCGCGGCGGCCTCTTGCTGTGCGCCGGGGTCGCGTTCTTGCGCCAAATACGACCGTCGCACGTAGGGCTGTGCCACCCGCGCATCGCGAAAAATCAGGCGGCGCTCTGCGGTCTGGGGCGGCTCTTCGGTACGCGTGCGTTCGGGCAGGTCAGGGTTGGCCGGGATCACGCCGTAATATTTTTCGGCAAGGGTGCGCACCTCGTCTGGCGTCACATCGCCCGACACCACCAAAATCGCGTTGTTGGGCGAATAATAGATTTCGTAGAACCCCAGCGCGTCATCCATATCCAATGTGCGCATCTCGTGCATCCAGCCGATAATCGGCACGGCATAGCGGTGGTTTAGAAACTGCGCGGCGGCGATTTGTTCGCCGAATAGCGCACCGGGGTTGTTTTCTGTGCGTTGGTTGCGTTCTTCGATGATCACATCGCGTTCGGTGTTGATGTTGTCTTCGGTGAGACGAATGTTGCGCATACGGTCGCTTTCCATGCGCATCATCAGCTCTAGCCGGTCAGCGGCGACCCGCTGAAAATAGGCGGTGTAGTCGTAGGACGTAAACGCATTGTCGCGCCCACCATTGCGCGCCACCGTCGCCGAAAGCTCGCCTGCTTCCAGCGTGTCGGTGGCTTTGAACAAAAGATGTTCAAGGAAATGCGCAACCCCAGAGGACCCTTTGGGTTCATCCGCCGACCCGGCGCGGTACCACACCATGTGCTGGACCACTGGCGCGCGGTGGTCTTCAACCACAACAACCTGCATCCCGTTTTCAAGGGCAAATGTCGTCACGGCCTCTTCGTTGGCAGCAACAAGGGTGGGCAAAACCGCCATGGCGGCGGCAAACAGCGAAAGTCGGATCATGGGTTGTCCTTCTTGGGGTCAAACAGATCGTGTCCCACAAGACATACGGCGCCATGCCAACGGTTCAAGTCACGCTATCACGAATGTGAGCCCCCCACCGGGCGCACATCAATTTGTCGGGTAACTTGGCGTGCTGACACCGGCCCGGCGCCATTGGTCGGCGGTGGCGGTCGCATCCAGCTGTTGGCGTTGATAGGCTTGCAGGTAACGGTCTTCGGGAAACAGTTTAAACTGCGTGAAACGACCCTGACGGCGGCGGAATTTTTCATCCGCTTCGGCCAGATCTTCACGGATTGTTGCGGTCACACCAAACCGGCTCGCGGCGGTCACCAAGGCGCCATCCGTCGCCGGGACCTCTGTTGCCTCTGACGGGCGGCCACCCAAGGCGATCACCGCATCAGCCACCGGGTTGCTGTCTGTGAGGTTCGTCTGTCCGGGGGTCGGCGTGGGCAAGCTGCGCAGGTCATCGGGGGTCTGCAACGGTTCGCGCGGTTCCACGATAAATTCATCCGGTCCGCGTGAATTGGACTGCAAATCCCGCAGCCCCGTGTTGGAACACGCACCGACAAAAGCGGTTATCACAATAAGGGCCAACGCACGGCGCATATACATCTCCTCGCGAACTCCTCGTTCATACGCCAGCCTGACGGGGAATGTCACTGGCCTTTTTTCCGGGGCGTGTCAGGGGCGGGTGCCAGCATCACCAACGCAAGCGCCCCACCAAAGATGAACACATCCGCCAAGTTGAACACAAACGGGTTGTTGATACCGCAGCAAGTCATGTTCAGGAAATCCAGCACATAGCCGTACAGCAGCCTGTCCAACACATTGGCCAACGCGCCGCCAATCAAAAGCCCGGCCCCCATCATGGGCCACAGACCCAACCGCTGTTGCCGGACCCATATCAGCACCCCGACACAAATCGCGCAGGCCACCGCGATCAGCACCCAGCGCCCCATGTCGGACCCGCCGCCAAACAGCCCAAAATTGATGCCGCGGTTTTCGCCATACCGGAAATTTATGACCGGGGGCAAAACGTCGATGGCCCCGACACGCCACAGCTGCATCACATGGATCACCACGTATTTGCTAAGCTGATCAAGGACGAATGCCGCAATTGCGGCCCAGACCAATGCGCGCATAGGGACCCCCTATTTAGTGCCGGAAATGACGCATGGAGGTAAACACCATCGCCAGACCGGCAGCATCGGCGGCGGCGATCACTTCGTCGTCCCGCATGGAACCGCCCGGCTGGATCAGCGCGGTTGCCCCGGCCTCGGCTGCAGTCACAAGACCGTCCGCAAAGGGGAAGAACGCGTCAGACGCCACCACAGACCCTTGGGTCAATGGGGCAGGCAGGCCCATCGCTTCGGCCATGTCCTGCGCCTTGCGCGCGGCGATCCGGGTGCTGTCAACGCGGCTCATCTGGCCCGCCCCGACGCCCACTGTCGCGCCGTCCTTGACGTAGATGATCGCGTTGGACTTCACATGTTTGGCAACGGTCCAGGCAAACAGCAGATCCGACAGTTCTTGTGCGGAAGGCTGGCGTTTTGTGACCACTTTGAGGTCATCCGCCGTGATCTGCCCCACGTCTTTGTCTTGCACCAGATACCCGCCCGACACCTGCCGCACAGCCAAACCCGCCGCTTGCGGGTTGGCCAAGCCACCGGTCGTCAAAAGCCGCAGGTTTTTCTTTTTGCTAAAGATCTCCATCGCGGCGGCATCTGCACTGGGCGCGATCACCACTTCGGTAAAGATCGCGCTGATCTCTTCGGCGGTGGCCGCATCGAGCGGTTGGTTCAGCGCGATAATACCGCCAAACGCAGACGTACGATCACAGTCAAACGCGCGGGTGTAGGCCTCTGTCAGGGTTGCGCCTTGTGCGACACCGCAAGGGTTGGCGTGTTTGATAATCGCACAGGCCGGGCCCTGCGCCGGGTCAAATTCACTGACCAACTGAAAGGCGGCGTCTGTGTCGTTGATGTTGTTATAGCTCAGCTCTTTGCCCTGATGCTGCTGCGCGGTCGCCACGCCCGGGGCGGTGCTGCCATCGGTATAGAACGCGGCCTGCTGGTGCGGGTTTTCGCCGTAGCGCAGAGTTTGTGTCAAGGTGCCGCCAAATGTCCGACGACGCGGCGTTTGCGCAACTTCGCCCGCCATCCAAGTGCTAACCGCAGTGTCATAGGCAGCCGTGCGCGCATAGGCCGTTTGCGCCAGTTTTTGACGCAACGCGTAGGTGGTTTGGCCGTCTTGGGCATCCAGTTCCGCCAACACGGTGTCGTAGTCTTCGACATCCACCACCACCGTGACAAAGCCGTGGTTCTTGGCCGCAGACCGGATCATCGCCGGGCCACCAATGTCGATGTTTTCGATCACATTGCCGTAGGCGGCGCCTTTGGCCACGGTTTCCTCAAACGGGTACAGGTTCACAACCACCAAATCGATGGGCGCAATATCATGGGCCTGCATCGCGCCCACGTGGTCGTCATTATCGCGCAACGCCAACAGGCCACCATGCACCACCGGGTGCAACGTCTTGACGCGGCCATCCATCATTTCGGGGAACCCGGTCACATCAGCCACATCGCGCACCTCAAGGCCCGCCTGACGCAGGGTTTTCGCAGTGCCACCCGTAGACAGCAATTCGACCCCGCGCGCAGCCAGCGCCCTGCCGAATTCCACCAGCCCGGATTTATCAGATACAGAAAGCAAGGCGCGGCGCAGAGGGGCAAGATCGGTCATGGTCAGGGTCCTTTAGGGCTCAACTATCAGGTCAGGGCCGCTCGGTTTTATATCACGGACGGCAACGGCTGTGTCCTGCGCCTTGGACAAGGACCACCGAACACGCGTGGCGTATGACATAGCCTTGCCCGAAAGGACAATCTGATTTGATCCGCGCGGCTTTAATCGCCCGGTTTCAAGGTAAACCGACGGCTGTAAGGTCAGGTTTTGCGTGCCATCATGGCGAAACACCCAGATTTCACCGCTTTTGAGCGCCATAGACACCGCAGCCCCGCCCAGATCAATCGTCGCATCGACGTCCGGGTGCAGGTGGAATCGCAGATCATAGGCAACCCCTTGTAGTTTTGTGGCATCAAGCGCTCGATCAAACCGCTTTTTCTCGGTGTCGCTGAGCGCAAGCAGCATGTCCTCGCCCGCCAGCGCACGGCCATCAAACGTCATCTCTAGGGTCCGGGCATGGATCAGCCCGTGGGTCGCGGCGAACCCATCGTGGCCGCCCTGAAACCGCAAACCATCGCTGACCTGTCCGATTTCGATGGGAACGTTGGTGGGCCCTTCGATCAGTTCTTCGCGGCCCGTCGTCCCATCGGCATCCCCCAATCGCGCGCTGGAATACCCATCAAGCGACAGCGTGGAATGGGACGGGGTCGCGCGCCCGGCCCGCCGCCATTCGGCCCCAAACGACCGCCCCGACCCGCAGTTAACCACCAACGGGCGGCGCCCCGACGTCAGTTCAAACGCCAACGTAGAGGCATGTGCATTGTGCGACGCCCGCCCAGCAGGCGATTTACTGGCGTCCACCACAACGCTGGTGCGCCCTGCCGACACCCGCGCAAACCCCATCGACAAGCCATCAGGCTGGCGGGTCTTGACCTTGGCCTGCGCCAACGCGTGATCCAGCCAGCCTTCGGCCCCGCGCCCGCCACCGTGAAACCGCGCAAGGCCCCCGTCGGCATGCCGCAACGTGCGCAATGTGGGCGCGATACGGTCGATCGCCTGAAGATGTGCATCCGACGGGACCCGCCCCGCATCGGTCAGCGCAGCGGCCGCCCACGTCAGCAAGGTGAACACCTCTAGCAGTTCTTCGGGGTTGCGCGTGGGCAGCCCGCCTTGCTGATCAATTTGCCCCTCGCATTCTTGGGCAAGCGCCATAACCGCAGGCTCGGCCATGCTTTCGAGACCTTCCAACGACAGGCTCGCATAAATCAACCCGGTCAGCGCCTCAAATCGCGGCAGCCCTCTGGCCGCCCCCTGCCAACGCCGCGCCAGAAAATGGGTCTGCCGGTGCAGGCTGCGGTAAAACACATCACTGTCCGGCGCGTCATTGCCCCGCAACACAAACAGCGCGTGGTTGATCCACCGGATCAACCGCCGTCCGGTCAAATCGGGGGTCCAGCCGGGCCCGCGCCCCCGACCATACCGGTCAATCCAACTCCACAGCCAACGTTGTGCCGCCGCGCGCGCAGGCGCATCCCTCACGGCGGCCAGATCATCAAGCCACACAAACCCGTTGATCTCTTGTTCGAACGCCGCACTGGGCACGGGCAGATCCCACAGATCCGTATCGCGGTGTTCCAGCAAATGCCCCGCAAACAGGAAATTCCCGGCCAACAACTGCCGCCCACGGGCAAAACTGCCGATAGTGCGCGGTTCGGGCGACGACACAAACCCAACCGCGCGCGCGCGCATCCGGCCTGCCTGCGCGGCATGCCAGCGGTTCAGGAAATGCACCTTACGGGTGGCAAAACTTCTGGTGTCGGACATGGAGGGTCACTCTGCCTGCAAACGCTCTAACGGCGCTTCGACACATGTTAGCCCGACTGCCGGTTCAAGTCACCGGATTATATTTACTGTCCGCCGATGGCGTCAGGCTTTGCGCAAACACGCCATGTAAAACCCATCCATGCCGCCTCGATCTGCCCAATAATCAGGACGCAATCGCAACCCGCCTTCGTCGGTGCGCCACGTCTCATCAACGCCCGGCAACACAACGGCATCGGCATCGACGCACATATCTGGGTGGCGGGCCAAGGCCTCGTCAACCTGCACCTCGCCCTCGTCTGGCAACAGCGAACAGGTGCAAAACACCATCCGCCCACCGGGTTTTAGCAAAGACCACGCGTGGTCGATGAATTCCGCCTGCAACGCCATCAAATCACCAAATTCCGCACCGTCCTTGGCGTGGGGCAAATCCGGGTGCCGCCGAATCGTGCCGGTGGCAGAACATGGCGCATCCAACAAGATCGCATCATAGCTGCCCTGATGCGCGCGCGCGTCCTCAACCACCAACTGGGCCGACAACCCCGTGCGCGCAAGGTTCTCTGATACCCGCGTCATGCGGCCCTGCGAATCGTCCACCGCAGTGACCGTCGCACCGGCTGCGGCCAGTTGCATCGTCTTGCCGCCCGGCGCGGCACATAGGTCAAGCACCACCTCACCCTTTTGCGGGGCCAAAACCTGCACTGGCAGGGCCGCCGCTGCATCCTGCACCCACCAATCGCCTGCGTCATACCCCGGCATAGCCGATACCTGCCCCGCATCTGCAACCCGGACAGACCCGGTCGGCAACACCACACCACCGGTGGCCTGCGCCAAGGCTGCGGCATCCCCCTTGGGGGTCAAATCTAACGGGGCACCACTGAAATGCACGGCCTCCATGGCCCCCACGGCCTCGGCGCCCCAGGCATCAACCAACGGTTTGCGCAGCCATTTGGGCAACCGCGGCGCGCGCAGGGCCGCCCATGTTTCGGGGCCATCAGCCGCCACCTTGCGCAACACCGCATTGGTCAACCCCTTGAGGTGCCCCAACCGTTTGTGGCCCGACACCAACTGCACCATCGCGTTGACCACCCCATGCGCCGGCGCACCCTGACACAGCTCCACCGTGCCAACCCGCAACGCATTGCGCACCGTCAGCGACGGCGGTTTTGTCAGATGCTTTTGCAACACACGGTCCGCGCGCTCCAACCCACGCAAAGTTTCCAACGCCAACCGCGCCGCCCGCGCCCGATCATCCGCAGGCAACTTATCCAATACCCCAGCGCCCAACAGCTCTGACATCAGCCGCCCTTCGCCAAGGATCTGATCAAGCAGATAAACTGCACTTCTACGTGCGGGAACGCCGGTATCGGACATGCATAAGGCTCCAGTGAATACTGCCGGGTTGTCTGCGCCAAACTCCGGCGTATATCAAGCGTATAGCGATACGCGAGGCCCGCTCATGACAAACGACACCGACACACCCGAACAAACACCCCTGCCACCTGCCGCAAAACGCGCACTGGCCGAAGCCGAAGACCGGCGCAAAAAAGCCGCCGCCCTCGAACTGCCCACAGAACTGGGCGGGCGCGATGGCCCCGAACCCGTGCGCTATGGCGACTGGGAAAAAAAGGGCCTCGCCGTCGATTTTTAACGCAAACGGGTAGGCCGGGCACCAATGGCCCGGAACGGGCGCATGTCGTACGCGCGCAGCGCGTTCCTTTGGATCAGGTGCGCGGCATTACCGCATGCGAAACTCGGCTGACGGGCCTGCACCGCGATCTGACGTAAATCTAATCCGCCCGTCCGCAGCCATGACCTCTTGGCAGTTATACCCAAGCGGGTCCCCACCCCAAAACAAATCGCGGCAAAAATAACCGTCCGACCATGTCCAGTTTCCGGTCACAGGCCACGCAGCCCCCGTGCCAGAAATCTCTCCGCCAGACAGCACCTCGATTTTCACAAGCGGGCGGCGCAGTTCTTTCCCCTCGATCAGGGAGATGAACTCCTGCTGGCTCGCAACCTTGGCAAATTCCGCTGATGCCGGGCCAGCGATCGCCGCCACAACAGCAACCACACACCATCTGAAAACACTCATCGCACCCAACTCCACGCATATTCCGTTTCAAAATATACGCGTTCGGCCCGCAGTCGGTTCTTTTTTAAATGGCCCTTGGTTAATCAATCCTCAGACAAGCCCAACACATCCAGCATATCATACGCCCCCGGTTTTTTACCTGCGGTCCACAGCGCGGCCTTCAAAGCCCCGCGTGCAAACACCGACCGGTCAGAGGCCACATGGCGCAGGGTGATCCGCTCGCCTGCCGCTGCAAACATCACGTCATGTTCCCCAATGATGTCGCCCCCACGAATGGCCGCAAACCCGATATGGCCCTTTTCGCGCGCGCCGGTGATCCCATCACGGGCCCGGTCCGATACATCGTCCAACGATACACCACGCCCTTCGGCGGCGGCTTCGCCCAACATCAACGCCGTGCCCGACGGCGCATCGACCTTGCGGTTGTGATGCGCCTCGATCACCTCAATATCATAGTCGTCATCCAACGCTGCAGCGACCTTTTTAGTCAATTGCACCAATAGGTTCACCCCGAGGCTCATGTTGCCAGCCCGCACAATCACGGTCTGTGTCGCGGGGCCATCCAGCTGCGCGATCTCGCCGGCGGTCATGCCCGTGGTGCCAATCACATGGGCCACACCCGCAGCCGCCGCCGCCTGTGCCAATGCGATGGTCGCCGCCGGTGCGGTGAAATCAATCACCACATCTGCACCTGCCAGCGCCTGCGCCATATCATCTGTCACGACAACACCCGTGGCCGCAGCCCCCATGGCAGTGCCCAGATCATGCCCCACCCAGTCGTGGCCCGCGCGCTCTAGGGCGCCGCTCAGCACCATATCATCCGATCCCGCAATCGATTGCACCAGCATCTGACCCATCCGGCCCGACACCCCGGTCACGACGACATTTCTTGGCTGACCCATGCTGCATACTCCACTTGCTGACCGATGGTTGTTTCGTGCCATTGCTTATCGCGACAACCTCCGCTTGGCAAAGCCTTGGTGAGCGCTTAAATGACCCTCATGGGAAAGAACAAATTTCATGACGGGCCCGGCCCGTCGCAACGTCAGCTTCGTGTGGGCGAATTGATCCGGCGGTCCTTGTCAGAGGTCTTGGCGCGTGGTGACGTGCACGACCCCGACCTGAACCGCATGTCGATCACCGTGGGCGAGGTCCGCACCTCGCCGGATCTGCGCATTGCCACCGCCTATGTGCTGCCGCTTGGCGGGCAGGGCCAAGGCGAGGTCATCTCGCTGCTCGCGCGCAACAAAGGCGAATTGCGCCGGATGGTGTCCAAGAAACTGGCGTTGAAATTCGCGCCTGACCTGCGGTTCCAACTGGACGAAACCTTTGACCGCATGGATGAAACCCGCGAGATGCTGGGCCGCGATGATGTGCGCCGCGACACTGAAAAAGACGACCCCGAGGAGCACGAACCCGAATGATCCGTGCGCTGCTTGTCACCTGTGGGATCGCGCTGGTGGCGCAGTCTGCTGGTGCCGTGGAGTGCCGCACAGAGGTGGTGCGCGACACCCCCTACACGATCTGCGAGGTTGACGCGCACGACGAAACGCTGGCGCTGTTTCTTTATGACGACGACGGCGCGCCATTGGGGCAGTTTTCCAGCGTCAACCGCGCGCTGGCGCCCGATAATCTGCACCTGCGGTTTGCCATGAACGCAGGTATGTACCACAGCGACCGCGCGCCCGTTGGTTTGTATATCCAAGACGGTCACGAAATTATGCGCGTGATCGAAGCCCCCGGCCCCGGCAATTTCGGCCTGCTGCCCAATGGTGTGTTTTGCCTGCGTCCCGGACGTGCGGATGTGTTTGAAACCGCGCGATTCGTGGCCGCATCACCGGCGTGCGACAACGCCACCCAATCGGGCCCAATGTTGGTGATCGACGGCGCGCTGCATCCGCGGTTCTTAGAAGACGGCACCTCTAAATATATCCGCAACGGGGTGGGTACATCCGCCGATGGGCGGCGCGTGGTCTTTGTCATTTCCGACCAACCGGTGAATTTCTATGATTTTGGCCTGCTGTTTCGCGACCATCTGAACCTGCCCAATGCGCTGTATTTTGATGGCAAGATCTCGCGGCTTTATGCACCAGATCTGGGGCGCAGCGATTTTGGCTTTAGCCTAGGCCCCATTGTTGGGGTCGTTGCCCCGGCGAATTAACCACAGATCGATTTCCTGATCAAAACCACCAATCGCCTCTGGCCGTTTGCCGCCCAAGCAGATAGAGCGCCTGTCGCACAAACCGCGAGGACACCATGGGACGCAGACGTCACGGCAGAGAGATTTCAGGTTGGCTGGTCGTTGATAAGCCCGCAGGCATGACCTCCACGGCAGTGGTGGGCAAGGTCCGTTGGGCGTTGGACGCCAAAAAGGCCGGGCACGCAGGCACGCTTGACCCCGACGCCACGGGTGTTTTGGCAATTGCCTTGGGCGAGGCCACAAAAACGGTACCTTATATAACGGACGCGCTGAAAGCCTATGAATTCACGGTGCGTCTGGGTCAGGCGACAAACACCGATGACGCCGAAGGCGAGGTGATCGCCAGCAGCGACATCCGCCCCACTGAAGACCAGATCAAAGCGGCCCTCGGTGCGTTCATTGGTGATATTGAACAGGTCCCACCGCAATTTTCCGCCGTAAAGATTGACGGAGAACGCGCCTACAAACGCGCTCGCGATGGCGAAACCATGGAAATCGCCGCGCGGCCTTTGTATGTCGATAGTCTGTTGTTGGTTGATATCCCCGATGCCGACCACGTGACGCTGGAAATGACCTGCGGCAAGGGCGGTTATGTACGGTCGATTGCCCGCGATCTGGGGCAGGCGTTGGGCTGTTATGGCCACGTGCGCAACCTGCGTCGTATCTGGTCGGGCCCGTTTGACGCCCAAGACGGGCTGACGTTGGAACAGATCGAAGAGATGGCCCGCACCCCCGACCTTGATACCCATCTGCGCCCCATCGAAGAGGCGTTTGTGGATCTGCCCGAGGTCAAAGCCACCGCCGAAGGTGCCACGCGCCTGCGCAATGGCAACCCGGGCATGGTTCTGGCCACTGATGTCGACTACGGCGAAGAGGCTTGGGCGTCCTATGACGGGCGCGCCGTGGCCATCGGGCGCTACAAATCGGGCGAATTGCACCCAAGTCGCGTGTTGAACACGGCGGGCTAACCCCCGCTGATTGTTGCAACTTGTCGCAAACCTCGCGCCGATGTTAACGGATCACAGTGTTTGTTACATGGTTTGTTACGAAAACACACAAAAACATCAGCCTTATGTGAGCACGGTACCAAGTTCCGGCTCAAACCCTCATATCGGTGTCAGACGCAACACAGTGACCCCTTCTGGAGGACCCGATATGAAACGCACACTCTTTACCATTCTGGCAGCCGGCGCTTTTGCCACCATCGCCTTTGATGCCTTTGGTCAGGCGATTAGCCCGCTGTTTGGGTACGCAAAACTGGCGCCCGTTGGGCTGGCTGGTGCCACACTGAAAACGGTGTTTGGCGCGTCACCATCCGGTGCGGCACACTTGCTTCACACCATCACGGGTCTGCTGTTCTACGTGATCGGATACTACGCAATCGCCCGCCCTGTTCAGCGCGCTGTCCTGCCAAAACTGCACTGGGGCGTCACCGCCGTGGTCTACGGTATCGCCCTGTGGGTGTTCGCACTGTACATCATGGCGCATCTGGTTGCCGGCATGCCAGCCTTCCTTGGCTTCACCGGTATCACGTGGGTCGCGCTCTGGGGGCACATCGTTTACGCCGTCGTCGCCGCAGCCACGCTTGAACTGCGCGGCGAAACCCTCGACCTGCCACAAAAGCGCGCCGCTGCTGTCAGCTAACGTTCAAAACCCTCCCAACAAAGGCCGTCCTTCGGGGCGGCCTTTTGCCGTCTTGCCCCGCAGTCTGCGCACTGGCATGAAAGCACATGATAACCAAAACCCACGACCAAAACGGCGTGTTCTCGACCGCGTGCTATTCGACCTGCGGTGCGTATCGCTATGGCCTCAGCCGGGTGTGGGACGACACCAGCCCGCGCGTGAATTTCGTGATGCTGAACCCGTCCAAAGCCGATGAAATGCGCAATGACCCCACCGTTGAACGGTGCGAACAACGCGCCCGTCCTCTGGGGTTTGGGGCCTTTGATGTCACCAATATATTCGCCTGGCGCGACACAGACCCACACGCAATGCGCCGGGCTGTGGCGCCTGTGGGGCCGGAAAATGACACCGTTTTGCTGGCCACGGCTGAGGCTGCGGATCAGGTCATCGCGGCTTGGGGCGTGCACGGGGCGCACCTTGGGCGCGGCGCAGATGTTGTCTGCATGTTGCGCAAAGCGGGCTGCGATCTGTTTCATCTAGGGGTGTCAAAACACGGCCACCCGCGCCACCCGCTCTATCTGCCTTACAGCAAACAACCAGAACCTTGGGCTTTTCATTAACAGATTGATCAGGCTTTGCTTTTACACCTCTGGGTAAATGCGTGCGGGCGTAGGTCGTAGGCACGCCCCAAATGCGGTGAAAGGGCATTATCGTATGATCTGGTTGGCCGGTGTTATCGGGGTGATTTGCCTATGCGGCGCCGTTGTTCTGAGTATGACACCCCGCGCACCAGTGGCGCGGCCTCTCCCCACTGTCATACAACACGACGCAGTGCTGCTCGCCGAAATCAAACGGTACGGCACGGCAGGGAGCCTTCTGCAGACGCCACTACGAACCGGCACGCCCAGCCCCGGTTGGGCAAATGATATGCTGACGGTATGCGCGGCCACCGCCGACCTAGACAATTGGCTCGCAGCGCGACAAGGCCCCGAAATTGTGCAGTATGACGCACAGACAGACACGCTCGCGCTGGTGTGGGATGACACCGGCCGCACGGCCTCCGAGCCCCACCTTGAATTGTCACACCCGGCCGAAAAACCAGATGTGGTGCGTATTTTGGTGAACGGCGAAACGGTGGCCGATGTGCATGGCCACCCCGGATTGCGCCCCGCAGACCTAACGCTGATCCCGCTGAGCACGGCGATCACGGCCGGTCTGCGCACCGCCCATCCCCAAGACGCGCACGCCGCATGATTCAACGATTGCTATTTACGGTCGCGGGGCCTATACGCCCGCATCGCTGTACGCGTTTCGACGTGTGCGGTAGATTCTCCACGGGCCTGTGCTGGACGACATCCCGGCCTGCGCCTTAATCAGAAACCTTATGTAACAGGAGCCCCCGATGTCGATCACAGCTGAAGAAAAAGACCGCGTCATGAAGGAATATGCAACCAAAGAAGGCGACACCGGTTCGCCCGAAGTTCAGGTTGCTATCCTAAGCTCGCGCATCGCGACCCTGACCGAGCACTTTAAAACACACAAAAAAGACAACCACGGCCGTCGTGGCCTGCTCAAGATGGTGGCCACACGCCGCAAACTTCTTGACTATGTCAAAGGCAAAGATGTGGCCCGCTATCAGGACCTGATCAAACGTCTCGGCCTGCGCCGCTAAACCAACACGCGCGGCGAAAGGCACAGCCTTTTGCACCGTTTGGCACCAATCCGCAGAAATGTGGCCTTGAACCGCGCCCCAACCGGCGCGGTTTTTTGTTGGCGCTTGCCCACCCTGCCCGCAGATGATTGAGTGCCCGCATGCTGACCTTTGCCGCCGCCGTCTTTTTCCTGATGATCACTCCGGGCCCCGGTGTTTTATCCGCAGCCGGTGTCGGGGCGGCCTTTGGCCCACGGGTCGCCACCCGGTACGTCATCGGGCTATTCATCGGTACAAACTTGGTCTGCCTGACGATCATTTCAGGGGTAACAGCCGCGATATTCGCAGACGACCGGCTGCGCACCGTGCTATTTGGCGCCTCCATCTTGTACCTGACCTATCTGGCCGTGCGCATCGCGCTTGCCGGCAGCAAAATCGCATTTATCAACCGCGCCAGCCCGCCGGGCATCACCGGTGGCATCATGTTGCAGGCGATCAACCCCAAAGCCTACGCCGTGAACACCGCACTATTTACCGGCTTTGGGTTTTGGCCACAAAGCTACACCGCCGAGATGATCCTCAAGATATTGATCGTCAACGCCATCTGGGTCCCCATTCATTTCAGTTGGTTATGGCTTGGGATCACCCTGCAACGCATGAACCTGCCCAGCCGCACCCAACGGATGATCAACCTTGCTATGGCCTGTTCGATGATGGTGGTTGTTTTGCTGGCGGCGGTCTCGCAACTGTGACGGCGCTGGACATCCCCGCGCGGGCTGTTCAAACGTAACCGCAACATCCCAACAGATCAGACCCGCCTCATGCTCGTCGTTATTCAAATCCTCCTTGGCAGTGCCGTTTTGCTGGCCTGCACGTTGCTGCATATCTTGGTTGTAGCGCGTTTGGTCCGCCACCTGCGCACCTCTGGCCATTTTGCCGAAGGCCGCAGCACTCAACATCAGGTTCTTGTGGTTTGCGGGCTTTTTCTGATGCTGCTACTGTCACACACCCTGCAAATCTACATCAGCGCATTTTCGATCTGGGCGGTGGGGGCGCTGCCCGGCTATGAGGCCCCGATTTACTATTCGTTGGTGACCTACACGACCGTTGGTTACGGCGATGTTGTGCTGGGCCCTGACCACCGGATCATGGGCGCGATGATCTCGGTCACCGGGATTTTGATGTTTGGCCTGACGACCGCCTTTGTCGTTGGGCTATTCACACGGATCATGGGCGAAAACGACCTGTAGCCACCGCCCATGAAATATGGGTGTTAACCGCCTCTGACGCCACAAAAACGGTCCCTTTTCAAGACACGCATTCTCGTGTACGTACGCGCAATCTGTACCCGGCGCCCGGACCTCAGCGCCACCGAAGATGATACCGAGGTCAGGGGGAATACGCCCCCTATGCAATGGCCCGAGGGCCTATTTGAGGAACCTAGATGTTCACTGAGACGAAAAAATCGATGCAGTGGGGCGAAGAAACGCTCACACTGGAAACCGGAAAAGTGGCCCGTCAAGCGGATGGGTCGGTGATTGCAACGTTGGGCGAAACCAGCGTTATGGCAAATGTCACCTTTGCCAAGAAACAAAAACCTGGTCAGGATTTCTTTCCACTGACCGTGCACTACCAAGAAAAATACTATGCTGCGGGCAAGGTCCCCGGAGGTTTCTTCAAGCGTGAAGCACGCCCAACCGAAAAAGAAACCCTGACGGCGCGTCTGATTGACCGTCCGATCCGCCCTCTGTTTGTCCCCGGCTTCAAAAACGAAGTTCTGGTGATGTGTACAGTTCTGTCGCACGATCTGGTCAATGACCCCGATATGGTTGCGATGATCGCAGCCTCTGCGGCGCTGACGATTTCTGGCGCGCCGTTCATGGGCCCCATTGCCGGTGCGCGTGTTGGTTTTGAAGATGGCGAATACGTTCTGAACCCAACCGTCGACGACATGCAAGACCTGCGCCTGAACCCAGAGCAGCGCCTTGACCTTGTTGTTGCAGGCACCAAAGACGCCGTGATGATGGTTGAATCCGAAGCCTATGAGCTGTCCGAAGCAGAGATGCTAGGCGCGGTGAAATTTGCGCATGACGCGATCCAGCCTGTGCTGGACCTGATCATTGCGCTGGCCGAAGACGCCGCCAAAGAGCCGTTTGATTTCCAGCCTGCGGATTACTCCGAGCTGTCCGCAGCGGTTGCCAAAGCTGGCGAAACAGAAATGCGCGCCGCCTTTGCGATTTCTGACAAACAAGAGCGCACGTCGGCTGTTTCCGCCGCCCGTGACACCATTTTGGCCGCGCTCAGCGATGAGCAAAAAGAAGACCCCAATCTTGGGTCCGCGATGAAGGGCCTTGAAGGCTCTATCTTGCGCGGTGACGTCGTGAAAACCGGCACCCGGATCGATGGTCGCAAAACGGATGAAATCCGTGACATCGTATCGCAAACGGGTCTGTTGCCCCGGACGCACGGGTCGGCGCTGTTCACACGCGGTGAAACGCAAGGTTTGGTTGTGACCACGTTGGGTACCGGCGATGATGAGCAATTCATCGACGCGCTGCACGGCAACTTCAAATCCAACTTCCTGTTGCACTATAACTTCCCACCCTATTCGGTTGGCGAAGCAGGTCGCGTGGGCCCTCCCGGCCGTCGTGAAATCGGTCACGGTAAACTGGCATGGCGCGCGCTGCAGGCGGTTCTGCCAGCGGCAACCGACTTCCCATATACCGTGCGTGTTGTCTCTGAGATCACCGAATCCAACGGGTCGTCTTCGATGGCATCCGTTTGTGGTGGATCACTGTCCATGATGGACGCGGGCGTGCCTTTGAAAGCACCCGTGGCCGGTGTGGCGATGGGTCTGATCCTCGAAGAAGACGGATCCTACGCGATCTTGTCCGACATCTTGGGTGACGAAGACCACCTGGGCGACATGGACTTCAAAGTGGCGGGTACAGAAGCCGGGATCACATCCTTGCAGATGGACATCAAGATCGCAGGCATTACGCCCGAGATCATGGAAAAAGCCCTGGAGCAGGCCAAAGCGGGCCGTATCCACATCTTGGGCGAGATGGCCAAAGCCATCACCGGCGCGCAGGAATTCTCGGTTCACGCACCACGCATCGAGACCATGCAGATCCCAACGGATAAAATCCGCGAAGTGATCGGTTCGGGCGGTAAAGTCATCCGCGAAATCGTCGAAGTGTCCGGCGCCAAAGTCGACATCAACGACGAAGGCATCATCAAGATTGCAAGCCCGAATGGCGAAGCGATCAAGAAAGCCTACGACATGATCCATTCCATCGTGGCCGAGCCAGAAGAAGGCATGGTCTACACCGGGACAGTCGTGAAAATCGTCGATTTCGGTGCATTCGTGAACTTCTTTGGCAAACGCGACGGTCTGGTGCACGTGTCCCAGATCGAAAACCGCCGCTTGAACCATCCTTCGGACGTTTTGAAGGAAGGCCAAGAAGTGAAAGTCAAACTGCTTGGGTTTGATGATCGCGGCAAGGTGCGCCTGTCCATGAAAG
Source organism: Roseobacter sp. (assembly GCF_039970775.1). Lineage (GTDB taxonomy): Bacteria > Pseudomonadota > Alphaproteobacteria > Rhodobacterales > Rhodobacteraceae > Roseobacter. The sequence goes on along the minus strand of NZ_JBDVLG010000034.1, from coordinate 35,491 downwards.
TCGTGGATCAGGAAACTGGCGAAGAAGTGAAGAAAGAAGAGGCCGCGGAAGACTAAATTCCGCCGGTTCATACATATATGTCGAAGGGCTCCGATGGAAACATCGGGGCCCTTCTTCTTTTTCAGCACATGCTGTTCACGGTTTTTGACGATAAATTGATGGTAAAATGAAACATAGCATATTCGGCGCCAGCCACCCGACGACCACCAGATACCCTGCCGCGCTGCACGGCCTTGCATCCGATGCAGGGCCAGATGGCGTACGGGTATTTTGGACCGACCCGGCCCAGACGCAATGCGACTTGCTAAAAGCCCAGACCGACTTTGCCGCCCCCACGATTGAAACCAGTCAAACCTTGCTGAAAAACGCGCGTCAAAGGTTCGTTTTTCGCCATGTGTTGGGCAAGAAAAGCTATGTTTTCAAGCTGTTCCCATTACAATTTTTGCCATCTCGCCTGAAGCATCCCAAATATGCGTACCACGAATTCAGCAATATGCGGCTCGCGGCAGACCGTGGGGTACCAACGCCGTTCCCAATCGCGTTTCTTGAAAAACGGCGTCACGGTCTGGTATCGTGTTCAGGGCTTATTCAACAGGATCTGGTCGGGTTTTCTGACCTGCATGCGGCCGCCCGTGACAAAACGCTAAGCAACGATAAAATCATGGATCACGCTAGCGCCGCAATGTGCTTGATGTATGACACCGGCGCCAACCATATCGACCTGCGGGACGAAAACATCATGATCAACCTCGAGACAGCCGAATGGCAGATCATTGATTGGCAATACGCCAGCTTTGTGGCGCCTCGTGCGCCTTGGCTGCTGGAATATCTTGTGGCTTATTACATCAGGTTGGCGCCCAAAGACTGGCGCGCACGTCTGACGTCTAAATGGATCCCCCAGGTGCACAGCCGCAGCGGACATCCTGACCCGCTGGATCTGTTTACGCAGCGTATTGCTGCGCTTGGCGGTCGTCGCAACAAGGTCAAGCACCGGCTTGCCCTTCATCCAGTGGCGATCTGACGGCGGTGACAATGCACATGGGCCGGGGGCGCCGCAACCCCCAGCCCGACAGATGCGCGGCGGTTTAGCTTGGTGCTTTGGTCGTGCGCAGGTACGGCAGGACCTTGGTGAAATCGCCAAACTTGGCTTTGGCGTCCTCATCCGACAAGGTTGCGGGGATGATCACGTCATCGCCCACATTCCAGTTGGCCGGCGTGGCCACGCCCCGCCCTGTCGACATTTGCAGCCCGTCCAAAGCACGCAGAACTTCGGCGAAATTCCGGCCCACGGTCATCGGGTAGGTCATGCTCAGCTTTAGCTGTTTGTCGGGCCCTATGATAAACACCGACCGCACTGTGGCACTGTCGGCGGGGGTGCGACCGTCGGGCAAATAGGCCTCGGCGGGCAGCATATCAAAGGCTTTGGACACTGCCAGACCTTCGTCCGCGATGATCGGGAACCCCGCCTTTGCGCCGCCAAAGGTTTCGATATCGCCTTTCCACTTTTTGTGGTCTTCGACCCCGTCCACCGAAACGCCGATCACCTTAGTGCTGCGTTTGGCCCATTCATCCGCCAATTGCGCCACGGCGCCGAATTCGGTGGTGCAGACCGGGGTGAAATCCTTGGGGTGCGAAAACAAAATCGCCCAGCTGTCGCCGATCCAATCGTGCAACTGAAACGTGCCTTGGTCGGTTTCGACTGTCAAATTCGGAACGGTGTCGTTGATGCGCAAGCCCATGATGTCCTCCGGTGCAATGCTGTATTGGTTGGTGCCAACTACATAATCATATCTCGACGGGGTTTCATCCCCCCGCATGTAGGCCTATCTGATCTGCGACACAGTACAACATAATTCAAAAACCAAGGATGCCCTAAATGCTGGAAAAACGTGATTTTTATATCAATGGCGTATGGGTTTCACCGGCCACGGCGCATGACTGTGCGGTGATCGACCCCTCCACAGAAGACCAATGCGCGGTTATTTCCTTGGGCGCGCAGGCAGATACGGATGCAGCCGTCGCGGCGGCGCGTGCGGCCTTTGACGGCTGGTCACAGACCTCCAAGGCAGACCGCGCCGCTTTGCTGACCAAGTTGCTCGAAATTTACACCACGCGCGGCGAAGAGATGGCGCAGGCGATCTCTCTGGAAATGGGCGCGCCAATAGAGATGGCCCGCGCCCAACAGGTCGGCGCAGGCAGCTGGCATCTGCAAGGGTTCCTTAAGGCGTTTGAGAGCTTTGAGTTTGAGCGCGACTACACGGCCTCTGAAAAGACGCTGCTGGAACCCGTCGGCGTCTGTGCGTTGATCACCCCGTGGAACTGGCCAATGAACCAGATTGTGCTCAAGGTGGTGCCTGCCTTGGCCACCGGGTGCACGATGGTGCTGAAGCCCTCCGAAGTCGCGCCGTTGTCGGCCCATTTGTTTGCGGAATTCATGCATGAGGCGGGGTTCCCTGCGGGTGTGTTCAATCTGGTGAACGGCGATGGCGCAGGCGTGGGCAGCCAGCTTTCGGCGCACCCGGACGTGGATATGGTCAGCTTTACCGGTTCAACCCGTGCGGGCATCGCGATCTCCAAGGCGGCGGCAGATACGCTCAAACGCGTCAGCCTCGAATTGGGCGGAAAAGGCGCCAACATCATTTTTGAAGACGCCCACCCCGACGCCGTCAAGGCCGGAGCGACCCGGTGTTTTGGCAATACCGGCCAATCGTGCAACGCGCCCACACGTATGCTGGTGCATAAATCGCGCTATGATGATGCGGTGGCTATGGCCGCTGAAACCGCCAACGCCACCGCTGTGCGCCCTGCATCTGACGCCGGGCGGCATATGGGGCCGCTGGTGTCACAGGCGCAATACGACAAGGTGCAGGCCCTGATCGAGGTCGGCATAACCGAGGGCCGTTTGGTGGCCGGTGGTTTGGGCCGCCCCGATGGGTTGGAGCGCGGTTTTTTCGTCAAACCCACGGTGATCGCAGATGTCACCAATGACATGACCATCGCGCGCGAGGAGGTCTTTGGCCCGGTGTTGTCGATCATCCCGTTCGACACCGAAGAAGAGGCGATCGCCATTGCCAATGACACGCCCTACGGCCTGACCAACTACATCCAGACCCAAGACGATGCCACACGTCGGCGCGTCGCCCGACGCCTACGGTCAGGGATGGTCGCCACCAATGGTCAGGGGTTCGCGCTTGGCTCGCCCTTTGGCGGGTACAAACAATCGGGCAATGGTCGCGAAGGCGGCACCTTTGGGTTAGAAGAATTCCTAGAGGTCAAGGCCGTGTCTGGTTGGGCGATCGAATAACCCCCCCCAAAACCATGTCGCAGACATGCGCCGTTTACGGTGGGGTTGAAACTCATGCGTTCATCTGCGAGCAGGCAGTATGAATGACAGTTACGCCCCACCCCAAGACCCGTTGGTGATTTTGCATGAAGATGCCGAGGTCTTGTTGGTGGACAAACCCGAGGGGCTTTTGTCGGTGCCCGGCAAGGGCCCCGATTTAGCGGATTGTCTGCTGACCCGCGTGCAGGATGCCTTTCCAGACGCGCTTTTGGTGCACCGATTAGACCGGGACACCTCGGGGGTTATGATCTTTGCACTGACGCGCCATGCCCAGCGCCATCTGGGCCTGCAATTCGAAAAACGCATGACGCAAAAGACCTATGTGGCGCGTGTTTGGGGTGTCCCTTCGGACAAAAGCGGCACCGTTGATTTGCCCCTTATCGTGGATTGGCCCAACCGGCCCCGCCAGATGGTCAACCATGAAACGGGCAAGCCTGCCCAGACAGATTGGCGTGTTCTCAAGGACGAAGACACGACCGCGCGGGTGCGATTGCGCCCCAAAACCGGGCGCAGTCATCAGTTGCGGGTGCATATGCTCAGCTTGGGCCACCCTATTCTGGGCGACCCGTTTTACGCGACGGGGCCTGCGCGCGATTTCCCCCGGATGATGCTGCACAGTCAGGAATTGCGGTTTAAACACCCGCAAGGCGGGCGCTCGATGAAGGTCAGAAGCGACCTCCCGTTTTAGCGCGGGATTTGGCCTCAGACCTTCACACGTTCGGATTTCGGGTCATACATCGGGCGCAGGGACGCTTCGGCGCGCACGCGTGTGCCTGCCACGTCAATGTGATAATCAGACGCCAGCACATCCGCCGCTGTTTCGCCCGCGCAGGGCACATACCCCAACCCCATCGCACCGCCTAACGTGTGGCCATAGGCCCCCGATGACAGATACCCCACCAGCTCGCCGTTCCGCAGGATGGGTTCGTTGTGATACAGCAATGGCTCCGCATCGGTCAGCCTGAACTGCACCAACCGCGCATTCAACCCTGCGTCTTTCTTGCGCAACACCGCATCGCGTCCGATGAAATCAGGCTTGTCCGTTTTTACCGCAAAACCCAACCCTGCCTCTAGCACGTGATCTTCGCTGGTGATGTCATGCCCGAAATGGCGAAATCCCTTTTCCATCCGGCAACTGTCCATCATGTGCATGCCGCACAGCTTCAGATCCAGCGCCGCGCCCGCCGCGATCAGCGTTTCGCACACGTGTCCGGCCATGTCCGCAGACACGTAGATCTCCCAGCCCAGCTCGCCCACATAGGTGACACGGTGCACCCGTGCGACCGCCATGCCGATCTCGACCTGTTGCGCGGTGCCAAACGGATTGACAGCGTTGGTGAAATCATTGGGCGACACCAAGTTCAGCAGCGTGCGCGCGTTGGGGCCCATCACGGCCAAGACACCTTCACCGGCGGTGACATCGGTGATCACCACGTTGAAATCGCCCACATGTCGCCGCATCCATGTTTCATCCGCCAGCCGCGTCGCCGCCGGGGTCACAACCAGATACGCGGTGTCCGTCAAGCGCGTGACAGTCACATCTGCCTCGATCCCACCGTTGGCGTTAAGAAATTGCGTATAGACGATCTTGCCCACCGGTACGTCGTATTGCCCGCCGCCGACGTGGTTCATAAAGGCCGTCGCGTCACGCCCTTCCACCCGGATTTTGCCAAAGGACGACATGTCGTACATGCCGACATTGGTGCGGATCGCGGCGTGTTCGGCCGCAACGTTGTCAAAGAAATTCTGACGTTTCCAGCTGTAGGCGTAGGCGGGCGTTTGATCTGGCCGCGCGATCCAATTGGGCCGTTCCCAACCGGCCAATTCCCCCATGACGGCACCGCGTTCAAGAAACTGATGATGCAGCGGCGACCGCCGGATGCCCCTCGCGGTTTCCTTTTGGCGAAACGGGAAGTGGTCGGCATAAAGCAAGCCCAGCGTCTCTTTGGACCGCTCAAACAGGTAGCGTTTATTGCCTTGAAACAGTTGCATCCGCGATATGTCTACATCGCCCAGATCAAACGGTTTTTCGCCCGCGTCCATCCATTGCGCCAGCGCCATACCCGCACCACCCGCCGATTGGATGCCAATCGAATTGAACCCCGCAGCGACCCAGAAATTATCAAGCTCGGGCGCCAAGCCAAGGTGGTAGGCATCATCGGGGGTGAAACTTTCGGGCCCGTTGAAAAACGTGTGAATGCCCGCCTCGGCCAACATGGGCATGCGGTTGACCGCCGCCTCTAAGATCGGCTCAAAGTGGTCGAAATCTTCGGGCAATTGGTCAAATTCGAAATCGGGCGAAATGCCATCCATCCCCCAGGGTCTTGCGTTGGGTTCAAACGCGCCCAGCAGTATTTTGCCCGCGTCTTCCTTGAAATACGCGCATTCGTCGGGCACCCGCAGCACCGGCATCTGGGTCAATCCCGCGATGGCCTCGGTTACGATATAGAAGTGTTCGCAGGCGTGCAGCGGCACGTTTACGCCCGCCATGCGACCAACCTCGTGGCCCCACATGCCGCCACAGTTCACCACCATATCGGCGGTGATATGGCCCGTTTCCGCACCCTGCACCCAATCGACGCCAGTGGCACGGCGACCATCGCGCGCGATGCCGGTGACCTGCGTGCGCTCCAAGATCTGCGCGCCGCGTTGCCGTGCACCTTTGGCCAGCGCCAGCGCGATATTCGCAGGATCGCCCTGCCCGTCCTTGTCCAGATACACGCCCCCGGTGACGCCTTCGATGTTCAGATGCGCATAGCGGCCTTTGACCTCACTGGGCGAAATTTCTTCAACGTCTACGCCAAAGGCGCGCGCCATTGCGGCCTGACGAAAGATCTCTTCGCGGCGTTCAGCCGTTAGTGCCACAGTGATGGACCCGCAGCGCTTGAACCCAGTGGCCACGCCTGTTTCGGTCTCTAGGTTGCCGTATAGTTCTTGGCTGTATTTGGCCAACTTGGTCATATTCGCCGACGCACGCAGCTGCGCAATCAGGCCTGCGGCATGCCACGTGGTGCCCGATGTCAGCTGTTTGCGTTCCAGCAAAACAACGTCTTTCCACCCCAGTTTGGTCAGGTGATAGGCAACGGAACAGCCAATAACGCCGCCCCCAATGATGACAACGCGCGCGTGTGACGGTGGCAAAGCCATGGTCGGTTTTCCTTATACGATTGTGTGGCCGACGGCCTGCAGCCGCCGTGATAGTTCTGCGATATGGGCAGGGCTGACCTCGCAGCACCCCCCCACAATCGTGGCGCCCAGCCCGACCCATTGCATGACATAGCCCGCATAGGCGCGTGGCCCCATATCCCGCCGCGCCTTCAGCGCATCAACAGTGGGTTTGGATGTCAGAAAATCATCGGTGATCTGTTCAAACGCATTGGCATACCCACCAAACGGCAGGCCCAAATCCGCAATGATAGGCAGCGCGCGGGTCACGGCCTCGGGGGCGGAACAGTTGATCATGACCGCATCTGCCGTGGCCGCCACCGCCAGTGCATCGGCCAGTGGCTCGCCTGAGCGCAGGCGCGTGCCGTCGCTGTCTGACACCGTCAACGACAGCCACACAGGCAGGTCGGTTTGGCGCGCGCCCGCCAGTGCATCGCGTGCGTGCGCAACAGAGGCCACCGTTTCGAGGATCAGCAGATCACACCCCACAGCCAATGCCTGCGCCACTTCGGCAAACAGCGGCACAGCCACATCAGAAGCCGGGTGCAGGTCAGGCCGGTAACTGGCCACAAGCGGCCCCACAGACCCCGCGACACGCCCCGATCCATGTGTCGTGCACGCGGCCTGTGCCGCCCCAATCGCCTTGGCATAGAGCGCCCCAAATTGGTCGGCGAATTCGGTGCCTATCAGCCGGTCGTGGTGGATCGTATAGCTGTTGGTGGTGGCGATGGTCGCCCCTGCGGCCAAAAAATCGGCGTGCACCGCCTGAACCAAACCGGGGTGATCTGCCATCACCTGCGTGGACCACAGCGGCGTGGGCTGGTCGCCTGCGCGGTGGATCAATTCTTGGCCCATACCGCCATCCAAAAGGGTAATCTGGGTCATGCGCGGATCCTTTCGTTTTGCGGATCCCAAAGGGGCTGATCCGCCTGAACGGTGGCTTTGCACCGTTTGCCGTAAATCTCGACCTCGACGACCGTGCCCGGTTTTGTCAGATCGGCGCGCAGCATGCCCAAGGCAATGGACGCGTTCACCCGGTAGCCCCAATCACCCGATGTGGTTTCACCAACGACGGTGTCGCCCATGAAAATCGGTGACATATAGGGGGCGTCTTGGTCGCCTGCATCCACCACGAGAGTGACAAATTGCTTGGCCACGCCCCGTTGTTTTTGCGCCAACAACGCGGCCTTTCCGGGGAAACCCTGAGGTTTGTCAAACCGGATGAAACGCTCCAACCCGCCCTCTAGCAGGGTGTAATCTGTCGACAGGTCCCCCTTCCACGCCCGGTACCCCTTTTCGATCCGCAGCGCATTCAGCGCGTACATGCCAAACGGGGTCGCACCCGCCGCGAGGATCGCATCATAAATCGCGGCGATATCGGCGTTTGCGGCATGGATTTCCCAGCCCAATTCGCCTGCAAAGGACACACGCAACAACGTCACATGCCCGCCCTGCATTGCCGTTTCCTGAAAGCTAAGCCAAGGCAGCGACAGATCGGCATCGCATAGCCCCGCCAACAGGTCGCGGGATTTTGGGCCCGTGACAATCAAGGTCGATATCTGGTCGGTGATATCGTCGACCGTAAAGGCGCAACCATCCGGCATGTGCCCTGTCAGGTAGTCACGGTCGTGCCATTGCGCCGTGGCCGCCGTCACCAAAACAAAATCATCCTCGGCGACGCGGGTCACTGACATTTCGGTCACGATGCGGCCGCGATCATCGGCGAAATACACCAACCCGACGCGCCCGATTTTGGGCAAGGCCCCTGCTGTAAGGCCCCGCAACCATTCATCCGCGCCTGCACCCCGGACTTTGAACCGCGAAAACCCCGGCAGATCCAGCACGCCCACACCGTCCCGCACGGCTTCGGCCTCGGCCTTGACGCGCGGGGTCCAGGGGCCTTGACGGTCCCATGTGTGGGTCGCAGCCTGGGATGTATCATCGCCGGGTTTCGCAAACCAATTGGCGCGTTCCCACCCGTTATAGGCGCCCATCTGGCCACCCAGCGCAACAATCTGCGCATGGTTGGGCGACAGTTTTTTATCGCGCCCGGCGGGCCATTCGTGATGCGGAAAATGCATCGCATATTCGTGGCCGTATGTTTCCAGCGCCTTGGTTAGGCAATAGTCGTGATCGGCGTATTCGGTATACCGGCGCGGATCGATTGCCCACATATCTTGATCGGTTTCGCCGTGCATGATCCATTCTGACAAGACCTTGCCCGCGCCACCGCCCTGCGCGATCCCGAAGGTAAAAGAATGCCCCTCAAACGCGTTTTTTACCCCCGGCATCGGGCCCACCATGGGCAAGCCATCAGGCGCATAAGGGATGGGCCCGTTGATGTTGCGCCCCACGCCCGTCAGGCCCAACAGGGGCAACCGCGCCATCGCGTCTTCGATGTGATATTCCAAACGCTCCAGATCGTCGGGGTACAGTTGGAACGAGAAATCCTGCGGCATCGGGTCATCGGGCGTGACCCAATGCGCCTTGCAATTGCGTTCGTATGGGCCAAGGTTCAGGCCGGTTTTCTCTTGCCGCAGATAATACGACACATCCACATCGCGGATCATCGCAACCTTTTTGCCGTGCTCTTTGGTCCATGCGTCAAGTTCGGCAATCGGTTCTGTCAGAAAATACTGGTGGCTCATCACGACCATCGGCACGGTGCGCCCGCCAAACGGTTTGAACATCTCGCCCACGCGTTGCGCGTAATACCCCGCGCAATTGACCACATATTGGCAACGGATGTCGCCTTTGGTGGTCTTAACGATCCACTCATCGCCGTCGCGTGCGAGGCCCTCAACCGGGCAGAACCGTTCGATACGGCCGCCCGCGTCGCGCGCACCTTTGGCCAGCGCTTGGGTCAATTGCGCCGGGTCGATATCCCCATCCAGCGGATCCCACATGCCCCCTTCGAGGTCGTGGGTTTCCATGAACGGATTGTACTGCAGCAGCTCTTCTGGCGTGCAGATATCCATCTGCAATCCCTGCGCGCGCCCCATCCCGGACACGCGTTCAAATTCCTGCATTCGCTCTTTGCTATGGGCCAATCGGATCGCGCCGCTGACGTGATAATTCATCGGGTAATCAACGTCATCGCCCAAGGTCCGGTACATCGCGGCAGAGTAGCGTTGCATGTTCATGACCGCCCATGACCCCGCAAAATTGGGCACATTGCCCGCCGCATGCCACGTCGATCCGGCGGTCAGTTCGTTTTTCTCGACCAACACACAATCGTTCCATCCCGCTTTGGCCAGATGATAGAGCGTCGAGGTGCCAACCACCCCGCCCCCAATGATGACCACACGGGCCGTTGTCGGAAAATCTGCCATGTGTCGTGCTCCCTATTGGTCGTGCTGTGGGCGGCCATCTGCGATGTCGTAGTAATCACCCTTGTCGGCCACAAAGATGTGTTTTTCGGTGGTTATGCCCGTGACGCCATCTAACGTGCCCGACATTACAGACACCGCGCCGTTGTCATCGACGTGCCGCCAAAACAGCGACGACCCGCAGCGGTTGCAAAACCCCCGCGATGCCCCCGGCGACGACTGATACCATGTCAACGTGGTGTCGTTGGTGATCGCCAATTGCTCTGGCCCCACCTGCGTGGCCGACACATAGTGCCCGCTGGTTTTGCGGCACTGTTCGCAGTGACACGCCACCGAATTGCGCAGTACCCCTGACAGCGTGTATGTCACGCCCCCGCACAGACAGCTTCCCGTTTGCATCAGATCCTCCCCGGTGTGGATGCGGTGCCCAAAAGGACACCGTAGATGATAAAACATGTGGCCAGCACACGCCGCACCCAGACGTTAAACACAGCTCCCAGCGCCGCGCGCCCCAGCCCCGCGCCCAGCAAGGTGAAGCTAGTATAGCTTAGCGCGGCCAGCGTCAGGGCGGTGGGTACGATCACCGTCATTTGGCCCCAGATCGGCACGTCTGGCTGCACAAATTGCGAAAATGCTGCGAGGTATCCCGCGACGCTTTTGGGGTTTATCGTGGCGATGGCCAGCGCGTGCAGGTACACTGATTTGGCCGGGCGGTCGCCGGCTGTGACGGGGCGTTTGGACATGATCAGCCCCCGTATCCCTAGGGCAATCAACACGCCCGCCCCCAGCATTTTGGCAACCGTAAACGCCGCTGGCGACGCCGCGATCAATGCTGTCACGCCCAGCGCCGACAGCAGCAAAAACAGGCTCGCCTGTGTCAAGATCGCCAACACGCCAACCATCGCGCGCCCGAACCGCAAATGCATGCCATTGGTGATGCAATTCACCGCATTCGGCCCCGGCGTGGTGACAAACACCGCCCAGAACACCGCGAATATGGTCCATGCCTCAAAGCTCATTCAATACACCGGCGGGGCGATCACCCATATCGCCACTGCGGGGGTGTCGTAGGGGTTGGCCCAGCGGAACGCTTCACCACGGATGCGGAAACTGTCGCCGGGGGTAATCGTGTGTGTCGTGCCGTCAATATCCAGATCAAGCTGACCAGAGATCAGATAGCCGACCTCTTGGGTCGGGCGGGTCACGAAATCCTTGATGCGGCTGTGGGGCGCAAAGGTAGAATGCATCATCTCAAAATCATCGGTCAGGTCCGGCGAGAGCAGTTCTTCGACCAGCCCCGCGACCGAACTGCCGATTTGGCGGCGCGCCGCTTTGCGCACCACAAAACCGGCCTCATGTGCGGGCGCTGCGGCATGCCGAAACAGGATCGACACCGACACATCAAGCGCCAGCGCAATCGCGCGCAGGTCGGTGATCGACGGGTCGGACATGTCGCGTTCTACCTGACTGAGCCATCCAACAGACCGACCAAGCGTCTCAGCGAGGTCGCTGAGCGTCAGCCCGCGCGCTTTGCGCAAGGCGCGCAGATCTGCGCCCAGCGTGTCAGAATGATTGGGTAGACCGTGCTGCATATTGGACATGAAAAAACCCCCGCGTTTTTCATGATAGGGGCTTTAGGTGAAAAAATCTATATGATTTTCACGCCGGCAAGAAATAACGCCCGCCATTTGATAGGATGCAGCCCTAAGGGCCGCACCACGGGGTGTCGTGCATTAGTGGCTGGAATCAATCCGTGCGAAATCCAGCGTATTGCCTTCGGGCGATGCCGTGATACCCGCAACTTCGGCGCGCTTTTTCACCAAAATATACACGACACACACCAGATAAATGCCGACCACGACGGCCCCGATCCATTGGATCTGCAACCATTGGCTTTGGAAGGCCAGCGTCAGGCCAAACAAGACGGCGACGTTCCCGACCACATACCCTGCTTTGCCAAGTTTTGCGGGTGTCAGCGACAGGTTGTCTGAATAGAGACGGATCAAACTGTCCAGCGAGTTGATAACAAATGTCACCCCCACAATCACCATCGAGATGTTGAGCAGCCCCGTCGTTTCGATGCCATTCGCGTAGTAGTGATACAGAACCGAAAACCAGATCGCGAGCGGGATTGAAGGGATAACCAGCAAGGCAAGCAACAGATATTGCGTGCGCAGCCCCCCGACAAACCGCGATGTAAATTGCCCGATCATGATCGACCACGCGAACCACCAAAACAGGTAGAATTCGTGGTAATCGTTGATAGGCGTCGCGAATTTATGGATGTTGCCAAAGTAACCGGTGGTCAGGTCTGACAGGTTCGTGGCCAATCCGCCGATCCCCATCCCGCCGTAAAGCCACATGAATACGATCAAGCCAAGGAACAGCACGGTGGATCCGACGCTGAGGACGCGCACAAATTTGATATCAGTGCTGGAATATGCCGCCGCCAGAATGACGCAGAACACGATCAGGTAGAATGTGGTGATGACGGTTTCGCCATCGCCAACCTCGGGGATGTAGAACGGTAGGTAGATCAAAAACAGGCTTGCCGTGAACGCGCAGGTGCCGACAATAACGATGTTGTTGAGGAGCCTGACAAACGGGATTTCAAAGAACTTTACCCGTGGTTCGATGACGCAAAAGTAAAAGCTGGTCAGAAAATAGAAGCTCCAGATGAGAAAGCCCCAAAACCCGAATTCAATGGCCAAAGGGTTGGTAAACCCGTAATCTGCCGCGTTTTCGGCGTCAGCGTAGGTTGGGAATTCCCCCAGTGGGAACATGATCAACCCGACGTCCAGACCGGATGTAAACAGGATCGCCATGAAGGTGAACAACGGCACCGGCGTGACGCCTATGGCGCGCAAGTTCCACCATTTCACAACGCAGAACGCCACCAGCAATAGTGCCAGTGCAATTCCGAATGTGATTATCATTGATAAAAAAGTCGCCATTGAGCCCCCTCCCATCGGGTTTGCAAAGTCCGATATTCAGACCAAATGTCAGACTGGTTTTTTGCACATTTGCGCTATTTTTCAGACCTGTATACTAGAATTCAACAATTTGTGTTAAATTTTAGCGGCAGCGGTCGATTTACACGGGGCATAGTGCCGTAAAGAGGCATGACGGCCTGCCTTGTCACATGCGGCGGCCCTATGGTATCGGCCGCTATGACCGCTTCAATCACGTTAACCGGGGTTCTAGGACCTGCACCAATGCTGCCATGGATCGAAGGCCATGCGGCAAAACTGGGCATCCGCATGCGTGTCATCAGCGCCAGCCAAACCTGCATTCGCTTTGAGGCCACCGGCGCAGAAGAAATGCTACAGGCACTAACGCTGGGCTGCAGCCTAGGACCACACGGCGTTTGGGTCGAAACCGCCGACCTCACAACCCTTTAGTGTATCGGCATGTACCCCTTGCACCAAATTTAACAAAACACGCAGGTCATCGCTTTATATTTGGGCACTCGCATAATTTGTGAGCATTGTGCATTGATCCGGCGCGCGCATCAACTTTAGGGTCTCCCGTGTAAAACAGGAGGGATTCGATGAGTTGGACCGCGGTCGCCAGAAGCGCTGATGTGCTGTGTGGTATGGCTATGCCGGCGTGCGTCCAAAGCACGGATCTGGCGATTTGGCGCAGTCACGCAGGCCATGTTCACGCATGGGGGGACCGTTGCCCACATCGCGGAATGCGCCTGTCGCATGGGTTTGTGCGCGGCGAAACACTCGCGTGTATTTACCATGGCTGGCAATACGACACTGTAGGGTCTTGCGTCAGCATCCCCGCGCATCCGGACCTCGAACCACCAAAATCGATCTGCGCCACCACATACGCCTGCGCCGAACAAAACGGCCTGATCTGGGTCAGCCTACACGCCACAGACGCGCCATTGCCGGATTATTCTGACCTGACGGCCGTTCTGTCACTGGCGCTCGCGGTCCCAGAGGGGGCGGTCAATGTGCCGGATGACCTGACCGTGGTGATCCAACCAGTTACGGCCGCCACCTGCATGATGCACGTTTTGGCAGCACCTGATGCGGATCTATACGCCGTTGCGGACCGCGCAGAGACCGTGCGCGACACCCTAGAGCGGAGCGCGGCATGAGCACGATCAACGATCACTGGTACCCTGTCGCGATGAGTTCTGGCGTAACAGCCCCGCGCGACACGTTGTTGTTGGGCGAAAAGATCACCGTTGGGCGCGACACCGCAGTCTGGGTGCAACAAGGCGACCGCCGCCTGCCCGTGATCGAACGGTTCGGCCATGTCTGGACCACGCCGGGCGCACCCTCGCGCGATCTGTTCGCCATCCCCGAGGCCGACACACCGGGGCGGCAGTTGGTTGATGTGGGGTCCGTCAGGGTGAAATGTTCGCCGCTGCGGGCGGTTGAGAATTTCCTCGATATTGCGCATTTCCCGTTTGTGCATACGGATATTCTGGGCGCCGAACCACATACCGAAGTGGGGCGCTATGATGTCAAAATCCGCGAAGATGTGGATGAGGTCTGGGCCACCAAGGTCAAGTTTTTCCAACCTCAGGCGGCCAAATCTGCCGCGGGTGGCATCACCACCGAATACATGTACCGTGTGCCATCCCCGACCTGTGCGGTTCTGTACAAAACCTGCCCGCCCAAGCCCGGCGAATGGGATGTGATCACGTTGTTTGTGCAGCCCCTCACCGAAGAATGGTGCGAGGTCTGGCCTTGGATGGCGCTGTATGACGACGTGTCGACAATGTCTGAAATGGTCAGCTTTCAACAGCTGATCTTTATGCAGGACAGGTCGATCCTTGAAAACCAGATCCCGCGCAAACTGCCGCTTGATCCGGGAATGGAGGTGCCAACGCAGGCTGACATGACCTCTGTCGCCTATCGCCGCTGGCTCAAGAAAATCGGCTATACTTACGGCGCACAGTTGGTGGCGGCATGATCTTTTACGACTACGTCCTGAGTGCATCGTGCTACAAAGTGCGCCTGATGGCGGCTTTGGTCGGTCAGCCGTTGACCCTGAAGGCGGTGAACTTCCACCCAGCACAGGACCATAAATCGCCGCCGATGTTGGCCCTGAACCCCGCAGGCACCTTGCCGATCCTCCAGGATGGCGACGTGACCCTCGCCGATACGCCGCAGATCCTGCGCCTATTGTGCACACATGCGCCCGACTGGCAGGCCGATGATACGTGGTTTCCGATGGCCGCAACGCTGAACGACACGCTTGGCCTTGCGCGGCTGCATGACATCCTTGGCTACCCCGCCGACATTGAAAAGGCCCGCGCGGACGGCATAAAAGCCCTGCGCCAACTTGAAAGCCACCTAACCCGCCAACGGTTTGCCGGGCACGCATTTTTGACAGGCGCCCACCCAACGATTGCGGATATCGCGTGTTTTCCCAACACAGCACTAGCCCCGGACGGAGGCGTAACGCTCGACCCTTATCCGTCTATCCGGCTGTGGCTGCGCGCGATCCGGTCCTTGCCCGGCTTCATCGAAATGCCCGGCATCCACCGCATGCATGAACTGGCAGACACCGCATGACCAGCACCCTGATCCAGAACTGCGCCGCGATTGTCACCAGCGCCAATGACCCCGTGCAATGGAACGCGGATATCCTTGTAACAGATGGGGCCATCGCCAAGATCGGCACCGGGTTGACCGCCCCTGCGGGCGCAGAGGTCATCAACGGTGACGGCCTGTTCATCTATCCGGGGCTGGTGAACACGCACCACCATTTCTTCCAGACCTTTGTGCGCAATCGTGCCGACCTCGATTGGACGCGGTATTCTGTCATCGAATGGCTTGACCGGATCTACCCAATCTTCTCGCGGTTGACCGAGGATTGCTTTTACCACAGCTCGGTCGTTGCCATGGCCGAACTGATCAAACATGGCTGTACAACGGCCTTTGACCACCAATATTGTTTCCCCAAACACGCCGGCAGCCGCATCATTGACCGCCAGTTCGAGGCCGCCGACCTGATGGGCATCAGGTTCCATGCGGGGCGCGGCGGAAATACGTTACCAAAATCCGAAGGCAGCACCATCCCCGATGCGATGTTGGAAACGACCGACGGGTTCATCGCCGATTGCGAACGGGTCATCGACAGCTACCACGATGCATCGTCCCTTTCGATGCGCCAAGTGGCCGTCGCACCCTGCCAGCCGGTCAATTGCTACCGCGAAACCTTTGAGCAATCCGTGATGCTGGCCCGCGACAAAGGCGTGATCCTGCACAGCCATGTGGGCGAAGGCGAAAGCCCGGTGATCGAGCAGGTGCACGGCATGCGCAGCGTCGATTATTGTGCCGAAATCGGCTTTGCCGGGCCAGACACGTTTTATGCCCACGGATGGGAATTGACCCGCGATGAACTGGCCAAACTAGCCGCGTCAGGCACGGGCGTGTCACACTGCCCCGAACCGGTGTATCTGGTGGGTGCGGAAATCACCGATATCCCCGCGATGGATGCGTTAGGCGTGCGCATTGGCCTTGGTGCTGACGGGGCGGCGTCCAACGACAATTCCAACCTGATGCATTGTGTGCATTCGGGGTATATGTTGCAGTGCCTTGCGGCGTCCTCCCGGCAGGATCCTGTCCCGAAACCGGGGCAGTTTTTGGCCTATGCCACCGAAGGCGGCGCATCGCTTTTGGGGCGCACAGACATCGGGGCCTTGCGCCCCGGCATGGCCGCCGACCTTTTTGCCATTGATACGCGCAAACTGGATTACGTGGGCACACGCCACGACCCGGTCAGCCTGATCGCCAAGGTTGGCATCGGGTCCACCGTCGATCTGACCATGATCAACGGTAAAGTCATCTGGCAAAACGGCGCCTTTCTGCATCTCGACGAAGGCGCGCTTTTCGCAGCAGCAGAACGCACACTGCACGCCATCCTACCAACCGAAAACAAGGGATAATTTCATGTCACACACCATTCAACGCCGGTCTTTCATCAAAGGTACGCTGGCAGCGACCACAGCGATTGCATTGCCCCTGCGGGCCGCCGCCCAAGACGTTCTGAAAATGGGTGTGGTGTTGCCATCGCCTGCCGCAGATGTGGGTTGGTCGCACACATTGTTGGAAGGGATCAACACCGTCAAAGCAGCCTATGGCGACAAGCTAGAAGTCACCGTGCTGGAAAATATCGCCGAAGGCCCTGACGCCGACCGCATCGCCAATGGTCTTGTCGCCGAGGGCAACTCGGTGCTGATGCTGGGGTCTTTTGGATACCAAAACGGCGGCATCCAGATCGCCAAACGCAACCCTGATGTGTCGGTCATCCACGCGTCTGGATACCTGACCGAACCCAATTTTGCGCCTTTCACCGCGAAATACTGGCAGGGCACTTACCTGATGGGTATGGCCGCCGCATCGCTAACCAAATCCAAGAAACTTGGGTGCGTGGGCGCCTTTGCGATCCCCGAACTGATCACATCCATCAATGCCTTTACGCTAGGCGCCCAATCCGTTGACCCTGAAATCGAGGTCAACGTCGTTTGGGTCAACAGCTGGTTCGACCCCGCATCTGAACAAGACGCCGCAAAGGCCCTGATCGCGCAAGACGTTGATGTGATCTTCTCGAACGCGCAAGACACACCCTCTGTGATCGCCGTCGCCGAAGAGGCCGGGGTGTATGCCTTTAACCTTAACTCTTCGATGCAGGCTTACGCGCCCACCAAATATCTGGGCGTGGTTGGCACCGATTGGGGCCCCCATTTCAAACGTCTGGTGGATGGTCATGTTGCGGGTGAATTCCCCGGCGCGAACTACTGGTTGGGCATGGAAGACGACACCGTCTACACCGCCGACTGGAACGCCGACATCCCTGCCGACATGATGGCCCAGATCACGGCCCGGCAAAGCGACATCTTGGCCGGAACATTCACCGTCTTCAAAGGCCCGTTGGTGGATCAAAGCGGCACCGAACGTTTTGCCGACGGCGTGGCCATGACAGACGGCGAAATGCTGGGCATGGATTGGCACGTAGCGGGCGTTACAACGCCGCTGCCCTCTTGAGCAACGCCCTTCTCACCTTGTCGGGCGTCTCAAAACGCTACGGCAAGGTCCAGG
Organism: Roseobacter sp.; assembly: GCF_039970775.1. Taxonomy (GTDB): domain Bacteria; phylum Pseudomonadota; class Alphaproteobacteria; order Rhodobacterales; family Rhodobacteraceae; genus Roseobacter. Next base: position 17,585 of record NZ_JBDVLG010000034.1, on the reverse strand, counting down.
CCAATGATGCGATCGATCTGGAGGTCCGCCCCGGATCGATCCACGCCGTTCTTGGCGAAAACGGCGCTGGTAAATCGACATTGATGAAAATGATCTACGGCGTCGAACACCCCGACGACGGCACCATCATGTGGGATGGCGCGCCCGTGCAGATGAGCCGACCATCCGATGCGCAAGCCTTGGGTATCGGCATGGTATTTCAGCACTTTTCGCTATTTGAAACACTATCTGTCGTTCAAAATGTGTCGCTGATGATCCCCGGAAAGCCCGCAGATCTTGCGCGCCAGATCCGCGCGTTTGGCACCCAGTTCGGGCTGAGCGTTGACCCAGATGCGATGGTGCATACGCTGTCTGTTGGCGAACGTCAGCGCGTTGAAATCATCCGCTGTTTGCTGCTGAACCCCAAACTGTTGATCTTGGATGAACCGACATCGGTTTTGCCCCCGCAAAACGTGCGCATGTTGTTCGATACCCTGCGCAAGCTGCAATCCGATGGCATGGCGATCCTGTTTATCTCTCATAAACTCGACGAAATCCGCGAACTTTGCGACGCGGCCACAATCTTGCGCGACGGCAAAGTCACCGGTCGCGTCGACCCACGCGATCACGATGCCAAGTCGCTGGCGCAGATGATGATCGGGCGCGATATGCCCCACGTCGCCGCCCTCCGCACCGCGCCTACAGGTGCGACGCGTCTACAGCTGACCAAACTGAACCACCCGCGCACCAGCCGATTTGGCACGACGTTGTCTGATGTAGATCTTGACGTCAAAGCGGGGCAGATCGTTGGTATCGCAGGGATTTCCGGCAACGGCCAACAAGAGATCGCATCCCTGATTTCGGGCGAAACACGCGCGCACCGGCCAGATATGATCACACTCATGGACACTGCGGCGGGTCACCTGAACCCCATGCAACGCCGTGCCCTTGGGTTTTCGTTTGTTCCAGAAGAGCGGCTTGGGCGCGGGTCTGTGCCCGACATGTCGCTGGCCGATAACACGCTGCTGACGGCCCATCGGGCGGGCATGCTGTCGCGCGGGTTTATCCGTCGCAAGGCCGAACGGGACTTTACCCGCACCTGCATCGACACCTTTGATGTGCGCACGCCAGGCCCCGAAGTCGAAGCCGGGGCGCTGTCCGGCGGCAACCTGCAAAAATTCATTATGGGCCGTGAAATCATGCTCAAACCCGATGTGATGCTGGTGTCACAGCCCACATGGGGCGTTGATATTGGCGCAGCGACTGCGATCCGCCGCAGGCTGCAAGACATGCGCGATGACGGCGTCGCTATTCTGGTGATCTCTGAAGAGCTCGAAGAGTTGTTCGAAATTTGCGACCTGCTGCATGTGCTGCACGCGGGGCGGCTCACGGCGGCGCTGCCCATAGCCAGCACCACACCGCAAGAGATCGGGCACTACATGATCGGGGGCACCGCGTGAGCCTCCAACTGATCCGGCGCGATATTGCCTCGCGCGGGGCGATGATCGCCGTGCCCCTCATTGCGTTGGCCCTGACCTGCGTTGTCAGCCTGATCTTGTTTGCAGCCCTTGGCAAACCCGCGGGCGTGGCCCTGCATGCCTTGCTGCTGAAACCATTCCTCAGTTGGTATAGCTTTTCGGAAGTGTTGCTTAAAATGGCGCCGCTGTTGTTGATCGCGCAGGGGCTGGCCATCGGGTTTCGCGCGAATATCTTTAACATTGGCGCCGAAGGCCAGTTCATCATCGGTGCGGCCTGTGCATCGGCATTGCCGGTGTATTTCCCCGACGGGAATTTCCCGCTGATGTTGCCCGCGATGATACTGGCCGGTGCGATCGGCGGCATGCTGTTTGCGCTGATCGCCGCCGCCCTGCGCACCAAGTTTGCGGCGTCCGAAATTATCGTCACGCTCATGCTGAGCCTGATCGCTGTGCAAATCTTGAATTACCTGTTGCTTGGACCGTGGAAGGACCCGCGCGGCTTTAACTTTCCGCAATCGGTTATGTTTCCAAACAACGCGCTGCTGCCCATCCTGTTTGACGGCACGCGCACCAATATTTCGCTGATCTTCGCGGTGGTCGCCAGCCTGATGGCGTATCTGATGATGCAGCGGCATTTTCTGGGCTTTCAACTGCGCACCGCTGGGCTGGCCCCCAAAGCGGCGGTTTATGCCGGCTTCAGCACCCATAAAATGATCTGGCTGTCGCTGGGCCTTGGTGGGCTTGCGGCTGGTATCGCGGGGGCCAGCGAAGTCGCGGGGCCGCTTGGCCAATTGCAACGGTCTGTGGCGTCCGGGTATGGGTACGCCGCGATCATCGTGGCCTATGTGGGGCGGTTGAACCCGATAGGCATCATCGCGTCCAGCTTTCTGATTTCGGTCATCTACATCGGCGGCGATAGCGCCACTGTCACCGCAGGGCTGCCCGTTGCCGCCGTTGAGGTCTTCCAAGGGCTGCTCTTGGTGTTTTACCTCGCGACCTTCACCCTGATCCGATACCGAATAACCTGGACCCGGAGGCCCCTAACATGAACGGGCTGGAATTCATTCTTGCGGGCGCTCTGGCGGCTGCCCTGCCGATGCTTCTGGCGGCTTTGGGCGAAATGGTTGTTGAAAAAGCAGGCCTGCTGAACCTCGGCCTCGAAGGCATGATGGCGCTTGGGGCAGCCATCGCATTCATATGTGTGTACCACACCGATATGCACGTGGTCGGCTTTGTTGGGGCGGCGGTTGCTAGCGCGCTACTGGCCATGATCTTTGCCGGGCTTGCCATCGGGGTCCGGGCGAACGAGGTTGCCACAGGCCTTGCGGTTGGTGTTCTGGGTCTTGGCCTGTCGTCCCTGTTTGGCAACCGTTACGAAAGCCTGACCATCAGCGGGCTACCAGAATTCAGCCTACCGATCCTGTCAGATATTCCCGTGATCGGGCCGACCCTTTTAACACAAGACATCGTTGTCTGGCTGTCGCTGATTGGCGCTGTGGCGTTGTGGTACACCCTGACCCACACCAAGCTTGGCCTCATCATCACTGCGGTTGGCGAAAACCCGGATGCCGCGCGCGCGATCGGGTACCCCGTGTCGGTGATCCGCACGGCCGCCGTGGTCTTTGGCGGCGCGATGTGCGGGTTGGCAGGGGCATATGCCTCGACGGTTTACACCCCCCTTTGGGCCGACGGCATGATCGCCGGGCGCGGTTGGATCGCGCTCGCTTTGGTCATTTTCGGAACATGGAAAACAGGCCGCATCGTTTTTGGCGCGGTGATGTTTGGCGTGCTTTCACTGGGCGAACTGACGGCACAAGCCTTGGGCGTAGGGCTGCCCTCGCAGGTCTTGTCCAGCCTGCCCTACATCGTGACCATTCTGATGCTCGTGCTGATCTCAAAGCGCGCAATGCAGAAAACCGCAGGCACCTAACCCGCGAAACGGGCCCATTGCGGCTTTTAGCCGTCCATCTTCAGCGCGCTGATAAAGGCTTCCTGCGGAATATCCACCTTGCCGAACTGACGCATCTTCTTTTTACCCGCCTTCTGCTTGTCCAGCAGCTTGCGTTTGCGTGTGGCGTCGCCGCCGTAACACTTGGCCGTCACGTCCTTGCGCATGGCGGACAATGTCTCGCGTGCGATGACCTTGCCACCAATCGCCGCCTGAATCGGGATCTTGAACATATGGCGCGGGATCAGATCTTTGAGCTTTTCAACCATCGCGCGGCCACGTTGTTCGGCACGGTCCCGGTGCACCATCGTTGACAGCGCATCTACCGGTTCGTCATTCACCAGAATGGACATTTTCACCAACGCATCCTGACGGTAGCCCGTCATGACATAGTCAAACGACGCATAGCCCTTGGTGACCGATTTCAGCCGGTCGTAGAAATCGAACACAACCTCGTTCAGCGGCAGGTCATAAACGACCATCGCGCGGCTGCCCGCATAGGTCAGGTCTTCCTGAATGCCGCGTCGGTCTTGGCACAGCTTCAGCACGTCGCCCAGATATTCGTCAGGCACCAAAATCGTCGCCTTGATGCGGGGTTCCTGCAGATGTTCCACAAGCGTCAGGTCGGGCATGTCGGCGGGGTTGTGCAGTTCCACCATCTCGCCATCCTTCATGTGGATGTGATAAATCACCGACGGCGCCGTGGTGATCAGTTCGATGTTGTATTCACGTTCAATCCGGTCGCGGATGACCTCAAGGTGCAACAACCCCAAAAACCCGCAGCGAAAGCCAAAGCCCAGCGCCGCTGATGTTTCCATTTCATAGGAAAACGACGCGTCGTTCAGCGCTAGTTTTTCGATGGCATCGCGCAGGTCTTCAAACTCGGCACTGTCCACCGGGAACAGCCCACAAAACACCACAGGTTGGCTGGGCTGAAACCCCGGCAACGCGTCTTCGGTGCCCTTTTTCTCGTGGGTGATCGTGTCGCCCACACGCGTGTCACGCACCTGTTTGATCGACGCCGTCAGAAACCCGATCTCGCCGGGGCCCAATTCGTCAATCACCGTCATTTCGGGGCGAAACACGCCAATGCGGTCCACGTGGTGTGTCGTATTATTCGACAACATGCGAATGCGTTCGCCCTTTTTCAGCACGCCGTCCATGATCCGCACCAGAACGATCACACCCAGATAGCTGTCGTACCAGCTGTCCACCAACATCGCCTTGAGCGGCGCATCCCGCGTGCCCGTCGGCGCGGGCAGGTTTTGCACGATGCTTTCCAACGTCTCCATGATGCCCTGACCGGTCTTGGCCGACACCTGAATGGCACCGCTGGCGTCAATCCCGATCACATCTTCGATCTGTTCGGCCACGCGGTCACAATCCGACGCGGGCAGGTCGATCTTGTTCAGCACCGGTACGATATCATGGTCGGCGTCAATCGCGTGGTACACATTGGCCAGCGTCTGCGCCTCGACGCCCTGCGTGCTGTCCACGACCAACAGCGACCCTTCGACCGCGCGCATCGACCGGCTGACCTCATAGGCAAAATCAACGTGGCCGGGCGTGTCGATCAGGTTCAGCACGTAATCCTCGCCGTTTTCGGCGGTATAATTGATGCGCACCGTCTGCGCCTTGATGGTGATACCACGCTCGCGCTCGATATCCATACTATCGAGCATCTGCTCTTTCATGTCGCGATCCGCCACCGTGTTGGTGGACTGAATAAGCCTGTCGGCCAGCGTGGATTTCCCATGGTCAATGTGCGCGACGATGGAGAAATTGCGGATATGTGAAAGCGGTGTCATGGTGTGGATATGGTGCGGATTTGAAGGGCGGTCAAGGTGGTTGAACAGGTAGAGATAACGGATGAAGCCAGCGCGCGCGCGTGGCTTGACGGGCAAGAGCACCAGACACAGGTTTGGTTTGCGGCGCGCTGTGCCGCGCGTGGGCTGCCCGGGATCGGGTTTGCGCCAGATGCGACAACAAGCGGGCTTGCATTAGCCGTGTTTCGCGCGATGGTCATATCGGCGGGTGCGGGCACATGTCCACCCGCCGATATGAGAGCGCTACGAGATGCCGCCTTCTCCGCCACCCGCTCCTCCGCCCTCTCCGCCGCCGACTCCGCCACCCGCGCCTCCGCCTTCTCCGCCTTCTCCGCCTTCTCCGCCACCCGCTCCTCCGCCCTCTCCGCCGCCTCCTCCGCCTCCTCCGCCCGCTCCGCCGCCTCCTCCGCCCTCTCCGCCGCCTCCTCCGCCTCCTCCGCCCGCTCCGCCGCCTCCTCCGCCCGCTCCGCCGCCGACTCCTCCGCCCTCTCCGCCACCCGCTCCTCCGCCCTCTCCGCCGCCTCCTCCGCCCTCTCCGCCGCCTTCTCCGCAACGAACACAGACCGGGATCATGTTGGACGTTGGCCCGCCCTTTGGCCAAACCAAGACATGCCACAAGGTCTGACAAAGGGCTGGTCCCTGCTGCGCGACCGACTCGCGGCCGAGCCCGAGGTCTGGCAATTCTGGATCGATTGGTACGAGGGCCTGCTGACCGGCAACCCCATGCCGTGGCCCCTACTCTACCGCATCGCGCAAGAAATCACCGATGACGAATGGAACGAGGGCCCCTCCACCGTCGCCCGCCGCATCGACGACATCCGACGGGACTTTAGAACCAGCGTCACACCCCGCCTCGTGCTTTTAAAAAACGGACTTTGGGATGTGGAGCAAGATGTAAAAGCTGCTCCAGAACCCATCGACTTCGCCATTGGACAGGTAGACGTCGCCCTTTCAGCAGCGCTCGGCGCTGACCACGGAAATGGATTAAAGGAAACATCCGGCGAAACGATTTTGATCCGTAAGGCGTGCATCGATTTCAAGACGAGCCCGAGTGTTGTTGCGACCTCATTTTGGAATGCCTGTATGGGATTGCAGCGCAATATTGGGACGGTCTATCCTGATGATGCTTCATTGATCGCACTTAAAAACACTCTTTACACATCCGTTGAGGAATTATGTGACCAAGACCCTTTGATCCGCGAACGCATCGCCAAGCTTGCGTCACTGGAAACCCGGCGGATGCCAACACAGCAGGAACGCGACGACTTGCAACAGGTTCCGAACAAGGTGGCAAATGAACTGACGCCCGCTGCGCTAGAACAGCTCACTGCCATTATTGACGCCATTGCGGTCACCGAAAAACCACCGCGAATTTGGCGGGCCAGATTGGTCAATTGGTTAAATACTCTGGGCAACGGATTGGACCGGGCACAGAAAAATGAAAAGCGCGCGACCTGGCTGTTGAAATTGGCGGGTCGGATCGCTGGATGGTTTTTTGACCCTTGAATGCGTCTCATCAAAGACTGGGCGAGCCTAAACGACCCCAATAACCCGGCACGGGCCTGCGGGTTCGCCGGTATTTCGCGCGTGGCGAAGTGATATAGACATTGTTCAACCTTTTATTAGGACCTTGGGTCCACACAAAAAGGTGTCTCCACAGATGCGCAGGCAATCCTGTGCACTCGTGCACGCGGCTCCTGTCAACGTGAGTTGGCGTGATCGACCCAACCGTGTAAGTTGGCTGAAACGCAATCAAGCGCTGCAATGCGAAAGGCACTCTATGACCCACTCGACCCGCATCCTTCCCGTCACCGCAGGGCTATTTGCGTTGGGCTTGCCCATGGCCGCTACGGCCCAGCAGGCCGGGCCCACCGTTGATTTCTACGGGCACATCAACCTTGGTATCATCAACGTCGACAATGGCGACGGTAGCAACACGTCATTGACCGACAATGACAATTCCAACAGCCGCGTCGGGTTGATCTACAAACAAGATCTGGGCGGCGGCAATGAATTCCGCCTGCATTTTGAAACGGCATTGGGGTTCACTGGATCCAGCAGCATCAATGGGTCTGACGACGGGCTAGAGCAAAACTACCGCCGCACCGAATTGCGCAAATTCGAAGCGATCTACCAGTCCGCGACATTGGGGACGTTTTCGTTTGGTCAAGGTAGCATCGCGACAGATGGCACCGCCGAGGCCGACTTTTCCGGCACGTCCGTTATCGCCTATTCCAGCCTACAAGATCAGGCCGGCAGCCAAGAATTTCAGCTCGCAGGCGGGGGCGGTTCCGGCTTTGACGTCGGCGACGCGTTCAACGGTTTTGACGGCGGGCGCCGGTTCCGGTTCCGCTATGACACCCCGACTTACAAGGGCTTTTCATTGGCCGTCAGTGCAGGTGAAGAAGTCCTAACCAGCGGCAACAGCGATGAATTCTACGACATCGGCCTCAGATATGACCACGACTACGGCGCCTACCAAGTGGCCGCGCGCGGCGGGCTTTCGATCCGCGACACCGATGAAGAACTGTTGCTGGGGTCTTTCGCCGTCCTGCACAAAGCAACCGGTCTGAACCTGTCCGTAGCTAGCGGGCGCCAACAAGAGGGCGACGCGGGGTATGTGTACATCAAAGGCGGGATCAAACGCGACTGGATTGATGCAGGCGAAACACGCATATCGCTTGATTACTATTCCGGCGAAGATTTCAGCGTTGCCGGTTCTGAATCAGAGTCTATCGGCCTTGCTGTGGTCCAGAAAGTCGACGCTTGGAACACGGAATTATATGCCAGCTACCGCACGTTTGAATTTAACGACAGCGGATCCAACCTGCAGGACCAAGACGTGACATTCGTTGGCGCACGCTGGCGTTTCTAAACGAAGGTTGTTTGCGGTCATCCGGCGAATCCGCCATAACCATCGAACGTTGTCAGGGAGATACGTTTATGGTGCGGTTCGCCGGAGTGATATGTTTGAGCGTCGGCCTGTCCGCCTGCGGTGCACCTGACGCACCGCAACAAACGCGCACCCTTACCCCACCAACACGCCCCGCCGAAACAGGCGTGATCCCGTTCGCATCGGGGCCCATTGGGGCGGCGTGTTTGGCGCATCAACGCAAAGGCGCCACGCGGGCGCGCTGCGGGTGCGTGCAAGCTGCGGCCAACCAGACGCTAAGCGCCGAACAACAACAACGCAGCGTGCGGTTTTTCAGCGAACCGGGGCAGCTTCAAGATGTGCGTCAGTCAAGCGCCCCCGGAAACGAACGGTTCTGGGATGCATGGAAGCAGTTTGCCGACAGGGCGACGTTGCTGTGCGGTGACGTCAACACCTGAGGTTTGCCTAAATTTCCAGGCGCAATGCATGATAGTTCCCGCACCCTCAGCTGGCACGGGCGTTTAGCCAGGGGGGCCAAACCGGGCCAAAAGGCGGTCTCGGATCTGGTCGCGGGCTTGCCGGTAGCTGGCCAATTTTGCCTCGCGGCCTTCGCCCAGTCCCGTGGGGTCAAGGATCGGCCAGTATTCCACGTCAAGGTGGTAGAAACGGGTCAAATCCAACGCCCGTCGTTGCGATGCAGGGCTTAGCGCGATCACCAAATCAAACGATCCCAGATCGTCGCCCCAGTTTTCCATCTCGTCGAAACTGCGCGACCGGTGACGTGACAATTCCACGTTCAATTCCTGACATACAGCGATCGAAAACCCATCGATTTCCATGTCGTTGGTCACCCCGGCGGATTGCACGTAGGTGCCTGTTCCGTAGAACTTTTTCATGATCCCTTCGGCCATCGGAGAGCGCACAGCATTGTGGTCGCAACAAAACAGAACCGACCCTGGCAACTCTTCTGTCATTCAACCCCCAAAGTGCAGCACGCAGATCAACGTGAACAGACGGCGTGCGGTGTCTGTGTCCACCTCGACCTTGCCGTCCAGACGTTCCTGCAACACGCGGCTGCCTTCGTTGTGAATGCCGCGCCGCGCCATGTCGATGGTTTCGATCTGGCTGGGGGGCAGGTTCTTGACCGCGTCAAAGTAGCTTTCGCAGATCTGAAAATAGTCCTTTACGACTTGCCGAAACGGGCCCAGCGACAGATGGAATTCTGCCGCTTTTTCAGCGGCTTCTGTGGTCACATCAAAGACCAAGCGTTTGTCACGAATGGCCAGACTGACATGATAGGGGCCGTCGGGCACGGGGCGGCCATCACGGGCGGGCAGATCAAAGGAATTGTCTTCCAACAGATCAAACATCGCCACGCGGCGTTCTTGTTCTATTTCTGGCGTGGCCGGCGGCAAACCAGCGTCATCCAATTGAATATGCGAAATACGGGACATGGGCAAAGATCTTTACGCGCAACTGACAGCTGCAAAATCTTAGCCCAAATGCCCCGCAAAGAGCAATGACCAAGCGGGTCGTATCAGTCGTTCAGCTTGGTCAAACGTGCCGTCACCGACAGACCATGGGCTTGTAGGCTTTCGGTTTGGGCCAGTGTTTCGGCCGCCGGGCCGATCTGGCGCAGAGCGCTTGGCGTCATGCGTGCCAAGGTTGTGCGTTTCACAAAATCCAGCACCGACAGCCCCGATGAGAACCGCGCAGAGCGCGCCGTGGGCAGCACGTGATTGGGGCCACCGACGTAGTCACCAATGGCTTCGGGTGTCCATTGCCCTAGGAAAATCGCCCCCGCATGGGTGATCTGCGCGCTGAGCGCATCGGGGTCGGCCACGCATAATTCAAGGTGTTCCGGCGCAATCCGGTCGCTGAGGGCCGCGGCTGTTTGCAGGTCAGGCACCATGATGATCGCCCCAAAGTCGCGCCAAGACGCCCCGGCAATCGCGCGCCGTTCCAACGTTTGCAGACGTGCGTCAACGGCATCGGCGACGGCGCGGCCAAAACTAGCGTCAGTGGTGATCAGGATGGATTGCGCGCTTTCGTCGTGCTCCGCTTGGCTCAGCAAATCCAGCGCGATCCAATCTGGGTCATTGTCGCCGTCCGCGATGACCAAAATCTCCGAAGGGCCCGCGATCATGTCGATGCCCACTTTGCCAAATACGCGCCGTTTGGCCGCCGCAACAAAGGCGTTGCCCGGACCGGTGATTTTATCAACCGGGGCGATGGTTTGCGTGCCATATGCTAGGGCCGCCACCGCCTGTGCCCCGCCAATACGGTAGACCTCGTCGACACCGGCCAGCCGCGCAGCCGCCAACACCAGCGGGTTCAACACGCCATCTGGGGCAGGCACAACCATGGCCAGCCGGGGCACCCCTGCGACCTTGGCGGGGATCGCGTTCATCAAAACCGATGACGGATAAGACGCCAAACCGCCCGGCACATAGAGCCCCGCCGCCGAGACCGGTGTCCACCGCCAGCCCAGCGTGGCGCCGTTTTCGTCGGTCCATTCTTGGTCTTCGGGGCGTTGGCGGGCGTGGTAGGCACGGATACGATCGGCGGCCAACGCAAGTGCATCCAATTCGGCTTGCGGTGCAGCAGCGGTTGCGGCATCGATCTCGGCGTCTGAAATCCGCAGGGTCTCTGGGGTTAGTGTCAGCCGGTCAAACCGTTCGGTCAGGGCAATAACCGCGGCATCCCCGCGGGCGCGTACATCTGCGATGATCCCGGCGACGGTATCATCCACATCAGGGCTGTCTTCACGCTTGGCGCTGAGAAGGATGGTAAAAGCCGCCTCAAAATCGGCGTCCGTGGCATTCAGAAAGACGGGCATAGTGGTGACCTTGCAAGATGCACCGCACGCCTATCGTGCGTCCGGTGCCGGTGGTATGCGCCTAATCCGGGTGATCAGGCGTCTTCTTTGAAGGTGCCATATAGGGTTTGGTGACATCTTTCAAAGTGGTCTCTAGCGCCTCGACACTGAGGCGAATAGCCCCATCCCCCGCAAGGGTCAGCGTTACGTCACCCGCGGGCGCATCCGATGGTGCGAACGTAACCGTCAACAGCGACAAAACCACGTCTGTATCGGCGCGGTTGATGCCACTGCTGGCCACGCCGGTGACGCCTTCGAACACCAGCACCGATTGCACCCGTTCCGGGGCAGCCGCCCGCGCGGGGCCGTCCTCCCACCGGAACCGGTTGAGCAATAGCGCAAACCGCCGGGCGCTTCGGTCCCAACGCATTTCTGTCACGGGAAACACCGCATCCTGAACCAGCGCCGAAATGACAGACAGGTCTTCGTCCTCAAATGCTCCAAGGTTCAGCGGGGCCTCGCGGGCGTCTTCGAAACGTGCGTCTGTCATTCCTCAGATATCCGTTCGATTTTTGCGCCCACACCTGACAGTTTGGTCACCACATGTTCGTATCCGCGATCCAGATGGTACACACGGCCCACACGGGTTTCGCCTTCGGCCGCCAACCCTGCCAAGATCAACGACACCGAAGCCCGCAGATCTGTCGCCATCACCGGCGCGCCTTTTAGCCGCGATACGCCCGTGACCGTCGCCGTGCCGCCGTGCACCTCGATATTTGCGCCCATGCGCATCAGTTCGGGGGCGTGCATAAAGCGGTTCTCAAAGATCTTTTCTTCCAACACCGATGTCCCGTCAGCGGTACATAGCAACGCCATCATCTGCGCCTGTAGGTCGGTCGGAAAGCCGGGGAAGGGTTCGGTTGTGACGTCAACCGCGCGGATCACGTCGCCGCGGCGTTTCACCTTTAGGCCCGCGTCCGTTTCGGTCACATCCACGCCCGCCGCATCCAGCCGTTCGCAGAACGCCTCGACCAGATTGATACGCCCGCCTAACAGTTCGACCTCGCCGCCGCAAATGGCAGGCGCCAACATATAGGTGCCAAGTTCGATCCGGTCGGTCACCACGCTGTGGGTGGCCCCGCCCAACCGTTCGACCCCTTCGATGGTGATGATCGACGTGCCCTCGCCCGCGATCCGGGCACCCATAGCGCGTAGGCAGCGCGCCAGATCAACGATCTCGGGCTCGCGCGCGGCGTTGTTCAGCACGGTTGTGCCCTTGGCCAGCGTCGCCGCCATCAGCGCGTTTTCGGTGGCCCCGACAGAGGCGAATTCAAAATCGACATGGCCGCCTTTTAGCCCGCCGGGGGCCTGTGCGTGCACATACCCGTCTTTCAGTTCAAGCTGCGCACCCATCGCCTCGAGCGCCTTGAGGTGCAGATCAACCGGGCGCGCGCCGATGGCACAGCCGCCAGGCAACGACACCACCGCATGACCATCGCGCGCCAGCATCGGCCCCAGCACCAAGATAGACGCGCGCATTTTCCGCACGATGTCGTAATGCGCCGTGTGGTTGTTGATGTTGTGGCTCGACAACGCGATCACCTGACCGTCTTGCAGCGATGTGACCTCGGCGCCCAGTGATTGCAACAATTGGGTCATCGTGCGGATGTCGCTCAACCGGGGCGCATTGATCAGCGTCAGTGGCTCATCGGTGAGCAACGTTGCAGGCATCAGCGTGAGGCACGCGTTCTTTGCCCCCGCTATCGGTATTTGACCGTTGAGCGGGCCACCGCCTTTGACAAGTATCGAATCCATACGCTTATGCGTCCTTTTCTGCTCTGACAGACGTGTCGCCTGCCTCTGCCCCTTGGTCTTGCGCACGCGCGCGCGCCTGCGCTTTGCGCCGGGCCATATTGGCCTTGAGCGCAGATTTCAGGCGATCGTTGCGTGCGTCACCCGATTTTGTGGGTTTTTTGGGGTCTGTTTTCTCTGCCATAGGGTTTGTCTATCCCAGCCCGCGCAAAGGGTCCAGATTTGGCTTGCACCGCCGCAAGATTGCGTCTACTCAGCCCCACGTTCGGCGCTGCTGTAGCTCAGAGGTAGAGCACTCCCTTGGTAAGGGAGAGGTCGAGAGTTCGATTCTCTCCAGCAGCACCATTTAAGAATTCACGCTATGAAACACCCCCTAACGCTTTGAACAGTAATGATAAAACGGGAGTTCTAGCGCCCTTATTTCGGCAGTATTGGATGGGGGTGGTGAAGGCGAGCTTCAGCACCAACCGGCGGGCATAGATGCCACCGTTTTCCCATACTTTCCAGGGGTTTGAGAGGAATGTCAGCGCGAGTTCTAGTTTTTCTTCGAACGCGCCTTTCGGTTCCACTTCTTTGCCCAGTTTTTCGGTCAAAATAGCGCGCTGGCGCTCCAATCCCTCCACCTTATCTTCGTAGGGGCAAATGATGGCGGCGTTGCTGGCGGACATGATGCGGTCTAGCACGGCGTTGATCTCCTTCTCAACGCGGGTGAGTTCGCGCTTACTGGACGCGCGCAGCGCTTTGGCTTGGTCGCGGCGGATGTCCCAGACCTGCCGGAAGATCGCCGACGCCACCGCAATCAAGCCCTGTGTCGGCTGCAGCGTCTTGATGAGATCGCCCACCTCCCCTTCCAGCGTGTCGCGGGGAATCGATTTGCCGTAGGCGTCACAGCCCTTGGTCTGGCATAGGTAGTACGGATAGAGTTTCGTCGCACCCTTCGTCCACGACGACCGAAACGACGTCTCACAGCAGTCACAAACTACCGTGCCGCGCAGCGCAAAATCATCGCCGATGTTGGCCCGTTTTGGCGCGTAGGTCACCCCCTTGCGGCGCTGCTGCACGCGTTCAAACAGCTCCAGCGAGACAATTGCTTGGTGATGCGCTTTCAGCCAGTGAATGCCGTAATGGTCCGAATGGATGTGCCCGGTGTAGGCCGTGTGCGTCAGAATATCGGCGGTGTGCTGCTGCACGACGCGCCCGTGTTTGTTACGCGGGAATTCGGGGTAGCGTTCAAAAAAGCGCGTGACCTCGGCCTGAGACGCGAACCGCCCGCTGGCATAGCCCTCAAACGCCTCCTTGATGATCGACGCGAGCGGCGCGTCTGGAAACAGCATTTTACCGCGCCCGCGCACGGCAGCGTATTTGTAACCAATCGGGGCGGCGTGCACGTAATATCCTGATTCCATGCAGGCTTTCATCTTCTGCGAGACCTGCCGCTGGTTCTGTTTACGCTCCGAAGCACCCTGCGCCGCGATGATGGTTTCGATAAATTCGCCCTCGGGCGTGTCCTCGAACTTAAAGTTCAGACATTCGACGACCACCCCGCGCATGCGAAACGCCTCGCGCAGATCAAGGAACGCCCGCGTGTCGCGGCTGGCCCGTTTGAGATCGTCAAAGATGACGGCAAAATCTTCGTCCGGTTGCGCATCCAGAAACGACAATAGCGCCACCATACCGGGCCGCTGCACATAGCTGCCCGCCCCAGTAAATGTGTCCGGGAAGACCATGACGACGTCGTAGCCTTTGGATTCCGCAAACTGCCGGCAACGGGTTTCTTGCGACTCAAGGCCGTTCCCATCAGAGACTTGCCCTTTGGACGAGACACGGCAATAGATAACGGCCTTGCGGTTGGATCTGATCATGCGTCCTCCTTTTGGGTCTGTGCGGATCTCTGTAAGTTTAGCACGGCTTCGTGCAGAACGGCGGCTAGATCGACGACTTGTCCACTGGTTTGTTTCGGGGGCGCGATGTCAAAATGCAGATCCGCGAAGCCAATCATGATCTGGGTGACCGTCTCAATCAGAGCGCGCTTTTCTTGGTCGGTCGCGTCCGTGTTCGCGAGGTATGGCAGGAACGCCTCCCAGTCCAAAGTGATGGCGGGATCGGACGTCTGTGTCTTGGTTGGCGGTGTGTTTGGGATCGGCATAAGGCCTCCTTTCGTCTGGTGTTATCTCGTCGCGCCGCCCTATCTGCGCGTGAACAAAATAGGAACATGAAGACACGTAAGTTGTTATCTGGCAAGGAATATTTTCCTATCCACCCAACCCCGAGAGCGGGATGACGCGGCTACCGTGGCTTAACAACTATGCCCTCGACCACGTGTTTGGGCCTGTGCCTGCTCGCTCTGGCGGCGCTCTTTGAACAGCTCCCGGTCACGATCCTGCGCGGCATGGTGGGCCTGCCGGGCGAGTTCCGACAGGCCAAGCATATCCTTGGGGCGGAAGCTCTGGGTGTCCTGCAGATTGCCTTCGCGATCCTTGTAGGTGCGGGCGACGGTAACGGAGTGGTAGGCTCCGTTCTCGCCGTCATTGCGCCAGATCGCGGCTTTCAGGGATCCCTCGCGCAGAGTTTCCTCTGGGCGGCGAGGTGTGTTTGTGTCGTCTGACTTCGTGTGGTCTTCTGTCGTGAGGGTGGGTTTGAGTTTGGTAGCGCGGGCCAGAACGCGTTGGCGCTCTATCTCCATCCGCGTCTCGAAGGCGGCGGCATCAACATCAGCGGCCAGCGCTGGTGAGGGTCGCGGCGCGGGAAAGGGTCGCTCCTGTTCGATCATAGACAGTCCCCGCACCTGACGTGGGATGGCGCGGGTTTGACCGGGTTGTTGGCTTTGATCGTTGCTATTGGCGGCGAACAATCGCGCGATGCGCAGATGCTTGAGACGCTCGGCAAACTCGCCGCCCGGTAGGCCCGGTTGGGTGTCGGCAAAGGTGATGCCTTTGGGTTTTGTCATGATTTACATCTCCACATGCAACCACATCCCGTCGCGGTATTGTGGCAGGTGTGCAAAGCACTGCGGGACGGATTCGGTGATGACGCGCCGTGTGCGTTGGCCCCAGCGGGTCAGGATGTTCACCCGGTCCAGCGGCGGATGGTATGGGTTAGGGCCAACTCGCGCGAGCGCCAATACGGGCGGCGCTCCGCCTCAATCGGAAACTGGACGTCTTCGTGGAACAGGAACGCGCGGTCATTAGGCATGTTCCTGATCTCGTCAGGGGTTCGAAGCTCGCGCTGTTGCTTGGTTTGGTGCATTTCCTCAAAGCTGTGCTGAGACATGGTAAAGGCGGCCTGCATCGGGTCACCGCCACCGATCAACGATTGCATCGCCTGATTGCGGGAAAACTGTGCCCGCTGCTGCGCCAGCGTGTCGTCATAGGCGAGGGTCTGCGATCCAAGGCGTCGGCTGCAATCGAGACAGGTTTCGAAATCACCGCGCAGGGCGAACATAATCGTCGCGGCGGAGCTGGAGAGGATGATCTCCTTTGCGCCCGGTCCAAGGCCGTTCATCTGGCTGTTGGATTGGAATACGCCGTAGGGCTGGATGCCTATGCCAGCGCCGTATGAATATAGTTTGGGCACGAGGGGGAAGCCGTTCTCTCCGCCGAGTTGGCCGCATTCGTCCAGCAAGAATGTCATACGGCGGACGGAGGGTGCGCGTGACTTGAGCATCATCGCGGCGACAAAGGCAGATTTGATCACGGGCGACCATGCGGAGACAAATTCCGCTGGCGGCATCAAGTAGAACTGCCACGCCTGATCGCCGGAAACGAGGTCCTCCATCTTCATGGAGTAGGACGGTGATACGGATTGCATTAGCAGTGGATCGGACAGGCAGGCGACCGCACGCAGGAGTTCCCCCATGATGCCGCGAAAGCCATCACCGGATTCGCCGCGTGCTTCTGCGATCTCGGCCTCAATGCTGCGCACCAGCGGGAAGCGCGATTTGGACATGCCGAAGGCAAAGTCGAGCCATTGATCACCGCCGCCGGGCATCAACATGATCGCGTCATAAAGTGCCGGAAAGCTGAGTTCGCCAACAAGTTCGATGACTGCGAGTGAAATGGCCTCACCAAACTGGCGCGCGCGATCTTTGAAATAGCCAGAACCTTGCGTGCGCCCCTGCGCAATCATGTTTTCCCAAAAGACTTTGACGTCCGAGACAACCATTGGGCTGTCGAGCCGCATGTGACCCAGAAAGTTGATACTGTCTTGGTTCAGGCCATGCAGCTTCGCTGGGTTCCAATACGCAAGGTATTTGCCATCCGCCGTCTGGTCTTGCAACAGATACGCCCCTTCGCCTTTCAGATCGAGCATGATGATCGTGTGAAGACAGGTGCCGGACATCAGATTGCGGGCGAGCACATCTCGCATTTTACCCGCCCGCGCCCCCGCCGTGATGGTCATCCCAGCAGGGCCATGAAAATAAATCGGACGTCCTTCAAAAAACCCCATGAAGATCGACATGGGCTGTTATTTGAACAGGCCCGCATGCTCCAGCTCGCGGGCGTTGGCAAAGCGGCTGGAGCCGAAGCGGTTGGCGGCATTGTCACCACGCATCAGCGCCGCCCGGCAAAGAGTTTGGTCATGACGCCGACAACGAAGGACAAAAAGCTGATACCAAGCCCCATCTTCACGGCGAAGAACATCAGCGGATAGGCTGCGATCTTCCGCAGCCAATAGATCAGCGCCGCTGCCGTCCCGTCATAGCGGGCGAGGATGACGCCAGCCGGTCGAACAAGACCGCCGAGGTGGGCGCAATGCGCAAGATGCTCGACCGGACCGAAGAGCGCTTTGGCGTGAAACCCGATTGGATCGCGGCAGACACAGCCTACGGGTCTTCCGACACTCTGGTCTGGCT
>NZ_JBDVLG010000033.1:0-66051 GCF_039970775.1 Roseobacter sp. | reverse complement strand
CTCTGATACGTCGGTGGGGGATGGATCGGCAGACGCCAAAACAGTCTGCAGGTCCTTCCGATCCAGTTTTAGCACCCGCGTGCTGACGGGCGCCGGGGCGACATCATTGGGGGCATCTGCTGTCGCAGCTGAATATGCGTCTTCTGCGTCAACATCTTGCGGGGGGGCGTCGCTTGTGGCGATGGCGGCGCGTAAATCGGCTTCCAAGACGTCCTCGATATTGGCGGCGTCCATTGCTGCATCTTCGTTGGCTGCCTCTTGATGGTCTGCGCCGGGGGCGTCACTTTCAGCATCAGCATCAGCATCAGCATCAGCATCAGCATCAGCATCAGCATCAGCATCAGCATCAGCTGGTTGCTGCGCCACGACCTCACGGATCCGCTCCAGCTTGGCGGCAACGCTTTCATCAGCTGCGGTTTCACCGGGGGAGGAAGGCTCGGGCGCATCATCCGGTGCAAACTGCGCAAAGTCGGTCGCGGTTGTTTGGTGCAAGTCGGGCTCAGGCTCTGCGTCCTGAGGCTCGGGGCTTTGGGCGAAAAACGCGGCGGCCTCTGATGGGACGCCGGATTGCGGATCATTGTCTGTGGGGGCAATACTCTGGGCCTCGACAGACGCGCCCTCTGGCTGCTCATCCGGTGCCGGGTCTGTTGCATCAAGGACCACAGCAGCCGTCATCGCGTATAGGGCGCCCACGTCCATCGGGATGTTCGGTGCGGTATCGGCGGCGGGCTCGATGGGGCGCGCGGGCATCGCGGCCGTGTCGTGGGCTTGCGCGCTATCGGCGTTCACGGCGAGATGACCCGTCTGCGCATCCGTCTCCAGATCGCCCGGCACATCGTGTTCGGCAAGCCGCGCCGCCAGATCTGTATCGGGGTGCAACGGATCGGCACCAAAAAGCGGATCCTGCGCTGCGACATCGCGAAAATACTCCACAACAAGCTTCATGATCTCTAAAGGATCATCATACCCTTCCAACGTGCAGGAAAACGCCCCATATGAGACTGTCAGAGCTTTGTTGTGGTTCGTCATCGCATGCGTCCCCCCTTTGGGTCCTTCAATAGACTGTTTACCACATGATCGAAGCCAAAATCGCCGCGAATCTGCGCCTATCAAGGTACCATTTTTCGGCAACCATGTCGTCTGTTTGCAAAAAAGGCCTTAAACTTAGGTGAATTTCAAGATTATAGATCAAAACAATGCGGTAACGCTGGTGGGCGGCGGGGCCGTTGGGCGGAATGATCTGGCCGCTGCGTTGGCGTTGGGCCCCACCTGTGTGGCCGCTGACAGCGGTGCCGATGTCGCACTTGACGCAGGAGTGGACCCGCACGCCGTTATTGGCGATATGGATTCGATTTCCCCGGCAGGCCGGGCCCGTATCCCTGCCGCGCGCGTGCATACCATCGCCGAACAGGACAGCACTGATTTTGACAAAGCCCTGCGCAGTATTTCGGCGCCGCTGATCATTGCGGTGGGGTTTTGTGGGCGGCGGGTCGACCACCAGCTGGCGGCGTTGCACACGTTGGTGATGCACCCGGACGTGCCCTGCTTGATGGTGGGCGAGGAAGATGTGATTTTTCTGTGCCCGCGCGATTTTGAACTGGCCACAGAACCGGGCGCGCGGGTGTCGTTGTTTCCGATGGGGGCAGTGACGGGGCGGTCGCAGGGGTTGGAATGGCCGATTGAGGGGCTCGATTTTGCGCCCGATGGCAGGTCGGGGACATCCAACTGGGCGACGGGTCCGGTGCGGTTGCAGATGGATGCGCCTGCGATGCTGTGTTTGGTGCCGCGCCGGTTTATGGCTGAGGTTGCGCAGCGCCTGATGCAGCTGCCAGAACACGCGCGGTGGCCCGCTCGCGTAGGACAACATACAGACCCGCAAGGATCGTGATCAAAATCCCAACCGCGGCCAACGGGTTGGGCAGATCGCCAAACACGATGAACCCAATCGCCGTGGCAAAGGGGATTTCTAGGTACTGCATCGGGGCGACGGTCGCCGACGGGGCATAGCGCAGTGACCAAGTCATCAACAGGTGCGCGATGGTGCCCAAGATTCCAATGGTCAGCAGCAAGGTCCAGTCTTGTGTCGAGGCATCTATGAGCTGCAGGTTCCATATGCCGCTGTTTTGAAACACCAAAAGTGTGGGGCCCATAACGGCGACGGCCATAACGCCGCTGACGGCTTGCAGCCCGATGGGGTCGGTTTCGCGGGCGATTTGACGGGTGACCAACATAAAGAACGCAAAATTCACCGCCACCGCGACGGGCAGCAACGCAGGCCAACCAACCTGACCAAAGCTGGGTTGTACGACCAATAGTGTGCCCACGAAACCAACAATGCAGGCGATCAACCGGCGTGGGCCGACTTCTTCATTCAGGGCGTATTTGCCCAACACCAGCATGATAAAGGGCATGACAAACGCAATCGCCACCGCATCCGCCAGAGGTAGATATTTCAGCGCTGTGACCATGCCCGCGATGCCCGCGATATGCAGCAGGGTGCGGACAAACGTCAGCGCCAGAATGCGCCGCCGCATCCGCCATGCCCGCCCCGTCAGCCACACCAGCGGGATAAGCGCCAGCGCCTGCACCGCAAAGCGCACCAGCACCAGCTGGCCCACGGGGACCGTCTGACCAAGGATCTTGGCAACGGCATCTCCGACCGGTGCCAGGATGCAAAATCCGAGCATTAATGTGATACCAAGCAGGGGACGATCAGCGTTCATGGTGCGGACCGTATGAGGGCAATTCTGTCAATGCAAGAAAAGGCTACAAGTTGACTCAAGTTTTAGCAGTTTGGCACATTTACGGCCAACCCGCCCAAAGAGGTCTCTTTGTATTTGTCAGACATATCCACGCCGGTTTGCCGCATGGTTTCGATGCAGGCGTCCAGCGACACCAAATGCGTGCCATCTCCGCGCAATGCCAAAGACGCCGCCGAAACCGCCTTTATTGCGCCCAAGCCGTTGCGTTCGATGCAGGGCACCTGCACCAAACCTTTGACCGGGTCGCAGGTCATGCCAAGGTGATGTTCCAGCGCGATTTCGGCGGCGTTTTCCACCTGTTCGGGGGTGCCACCCAACACCGCACACAAGCCCGCAGCGGCCATGGCGGCGGCAGAACCCACTTCGGCCTGACACCCCGCTTCGGCGCCCGAAATAGAGGCGTTGTATTTCACCAGCCCACCGATGGCTGCCGCCGTCAGCAGGAAATCTTCGACATGGGCCTCAGAGGCGCCGGGCACATGGTCAAGGTAGTACCGCAAGGTGGCGGGCAACACGCCTGCCGCCCCATTGGTGGGGGCGGTCACGACCTGCCCACCGGCGGCGTTTTCTTCGTTGACGGCCATGGCATAGGCGCTCATCCAGTCGTTGATCGTATGAGGGGCCGTCAGGTTCATGCCGCGTTCTTGCAGCAACTTGTCATGGATACCCTTGGCGCGACGTTTCACCGATAACCCACCCGGTAGGGTCCCGTCAGTGGTCAGGCCCCGGTCGATGCAATCGGACATGACCTGCCACAGGCGCCGGGTGCCGGTGGCCAGCCCATCGGCCCCGCCGCGCGCGGTTTCATTGGCCCGTTTCATGCCCGCAATAGATCGGCCAGAGGCGGCGGACATGTGCAACATTTGCGCGGCGGTTTTGAAGGGGAACGGCACGGGCGCGCCTGCGTCGGTGTCCTTGCCTGCGGCCAGTTCGGCTTCGGTCATGACGAACCCGCCGCCGATGGAATAATAGGTTTCGAGCAGGGTGACGTCACCTTGTGCATCTGTTGCCATCAGCATCATGCCGTTGGCGTGCCCCGGTAAAACGGTGTCAAAGTCAAAGACCAGATCACGCGCAGGGTCAAATCGCAACGCCGGCAGCCCGGCAGGGTGGATCACATGGCCGGTGTTGATCTGCGCCAATGCGTCGTCGGCGCGGGTGCTGTCGTAGGTGTCGGGGACGAACCCGGCCAGCCCCAGAATGGTCGCTCGATCTGTGGCGTGGCCCACGCCCGTAAACGCCAGCGAACCGTGCAGCGACGCGCGCAACCCATGGAAGGCAAACGGCGACGCGCGCATCAGGTCCAAAAACCGCGCGGCGGCCATCATTGGGCCCATCGTATGGGACGAAGACGGCCCGATCCCGACCTTGAACATATCGAATACGGATAGAAACATCTAAAGAGCACTTCCTTCTGGGGGGCGGGGCAGGCGCGGCGCGGTAAATGGCGTGGGGCCCAGCCCTTCGGCGGTTTGCGCGGCATGGGTGCTGGCACGGGTTTCCAGCTGGTGGGCCATGTGATGCAGGCGCGGGTAAGCGGCCAGATCAAACCAGCTGTGGTCGTCGTGTGTTGGATAGAGCCGCAGCCAACGCAGCACCGGCGCAAGATAGAGATCAAGCAGATTGGGGCGGTCGCGCGGCTGCCAGTGGTGTTCGAGTATATCCAACTGCGACAACAGCATCTTTTGCGTGTTGGCGGCCCATGCGGGCGCTGCATCAATGGGCACGAAATTTTGCGGGTAAAACAGCATGCGCAGGGCGGGGTGCACAGTGTTCGACAGATAGAACAGCCATTTCAGTGTCTCGCCACGGGCGGGATTATCCGGAGGCGGTGCCAAGTGCCCATGCCGGTCCGCCAGCCACAGCAAAATCGCACCCGTTTCAAAGATAGCGCCCTGCGGGGTGTCCAGCGCGGGGATCAGCCCGCCGGGGTGGCGCCTCCGGTGCGCGGGGCCCTTTTGCGCGCCGGTGCGGCGGTCGACCAGCTGGGTGCGGTAGGGCACGCGCAGTTCTTCGAGCGCAAGCCTGATGATCAGCGATGCGTTATCGGGGGCGTAATGCAGTGTGTAGTCGGGCGATGTCATGTCCCCGATTTAGCGCGATTCTGAGCGCGCTGCCGCATGAAAAACGACCCTTACCAGACCGTTGAGGCATGAATTGCCGCGATTGCCTCCGACAGACCCCCTTGGGCGCGAAATCAACACTCGCACCCTTTGGCGTTGTTACATATAAGGGCGCAAATCTCGCTGAAGGAGCCCGCCCATGCCCGATGATCTGTCGCCGGTAGAGACCGCGAAATACGTTGCCGCCAAGCGGGCGGCGCAGCTGGTCGAGACCGGTATGAAGGTGGGTTTGGGCACAGGGTCGACCGCCGTTTGGTTGGTGCGCTGTCTGGGCGAAATGCGGCGCAACGACGGGTTGCAGATCACAGCGGTGCCCACATCGACCCGCACCGCCACACAAGCGCGCGAAGAGGGGATCAAGGTTGTGACCCTAGACGAGGCAAAATGGCTGGATCTGACCATCGATGGCGCCGACGAATTCGATGCCGCCTTTAACCTGATCAAGGGCGGCGGCGGGGCGTTGTTGCAAGAAAAGATCGTGGCGCGCTCATCCGAGCGGATGGTGGTGATCGCCGACAACAGCAAAGAGGTCGCGACGTTGGGGGCCTTTGCGCTGCCCATCGAGGTGATCCCCTTTGGCCTGCAAGCGACGCAAAAACTGGTCGAAGACCTGCTGGCCGCTGCGGATGTCGACAGCCACAAAACGACGCTGCGGATGGATGCGGGCGCGCCTTTCCGCACCGACGAAGGCAACCATATTCTGGACCTGCATGTGGCGCGTATCGGGGATGCCCCTGCCTTGGCGCTGGCACTCAATCAGATCCCCGGCGTGGTGGAAAACGGTCTGTTCATCGACATCTGCGATCAGGTGATCATTGGGCACGGCGATGGGCAGGTTGACCTGCGCACGCTGGATGCCGCCGCGCCCACCAACTGACCTATGACGACATCAGGTGCGCTGGGCCTATGGCAATGTGCGCCCTCACGCTTATATGTAACTGTGCAAGATGAATTGACCCTTGAAAGGCCTCGGAATGAGCGATTTTGACTATGATCTCTTTGTAATCGGTGGTGGATCCGGCGGCGTGCGTGCAGCGCGTGTTGCCGCAGGCGAAGCCGGTGCCAAAGTCGCGTTGGCCGAAGAGGACCGCTATGGCGGTACCTGCGTGATCCGCGGCTGTGTGCCCAAAAAACTGATGGTATTTGCCAGCGAATATGCCGGTGTGGTCGAAGAAGCCGCAGCCTACGGGTGGGACCTGACGCAGGGCGCCTTCAACTGGCGTGCTTTCCAGACCCGCCTGAACGCAGAGCTGGACCGCCTCGAAGAGATCTACCGCAAGCTGCTCAAGGGCTCTGGGGTCGAAACCTATGACGCACGCGCAACTGTGTCGGGCCCGCATGAGGTCACCCTATCGACGGGTGAAACGAAAACAGCCAAACACATTCTGGTGGCCACGGGCGGTCGCCCGGTGCGCCCGGACATCCCCAACGCCGAATTGGGGATCGTGTCTGACGATATCTTCCATCTTGATCAGCTGCCCAAATCGCTGC
Organism: Roseobacter sp.; assembly: GCF_039970775.1. Classification (GTDB taxonomy): domain Bacteria; phylum Pseudomonadota; class Alphaproteobacteria; order Rhodobacterales; family Rhodobacteraceae; genus Roseobacter. The sequence goes on along the minus strand of NZ_JBDVLG010000033.1, from coordinate 59,675 downwards.
TGATCGTCGGTGGGGGTTATATCGCGTGCGAATTCGCGGGCATCATGAACGGCCTTGGTGTTGAGGTGACGCAGTTCTATCGCGGCGCGCAAGTGTTGCGCGGGTTTGACACCGAAGCACGCGATTTGGTCGCTGATTCCATGCGCGAACGTGGCATTGACCTGCAGGTAGACACCAATATCGCACAGATGGACCGCGCCGCAGATGGGGCCGCAGTGCATGTCACATCGACCACTGGCGATGCGCGCGACTATGACGTGGTGCTGTTTGCCACCGGGCGTGACCCCAACACCGATGGCATGGGGCTGGAACCGCTTGGCGTTGTGTTGGGCCGTCGTGGCCAGATCGAGGTGGACGCCTATAGCCAAACCGCAGTGCCGTCGATCTACGCGATTGGCGATGTGACGGACCGGGTGAACCTGACGCCGGTTGCGATCCGCGAAGGCATGGCCTTTGTCGAGACCGTGTTTAAAGGCAATCCGACCCAAGTCGACCACGATCTGATCCCTTCGGCGATCTTTACCCAACCTGAAATGGGCACCGTTGGTCTGAGCGAGGAAGACGCGCGCGCGCAAGAACCGATCGAGGTTTACAGCACGTCGTTCCGGCCTATGCAGACGTCTTTTGCCGGACGCCCCGACAAGGTCTTGATGAAACTGGTGGTGTCGCAGAAAACCCGCAAGGTGTTGGGCTGTCACATCGTGGCCCCCGGCGCGGGCGAGATGATCCAGCTGGCCGGTATCGCGGTGAAGATGGGCGCAACCAAAGAAGACTTTGATCGCACAGTGGCAGTGCATCCGACGATGTCCGAAGAGATGGTCACCATGCGGACACCTGTGCGCACGGCTTGAATTTCGCGCAACCTTGCGTATTTAATAGCATGATTTTGATCGCAAAAGATGCGATTTTGGAGGGAAAAAGACTGAATGGCTGGGAATAATGGCGGCCCCTGGGGGGGCGGCGGTGGAAACTCCGACGATGATAAACCAAGCGGTGGAAACCGCGGCAATAACGGTGGCGGCCCACGTGGCCCCGGCGGCGAGGGGCCACAAATCCCGGAAATCGACGAGCTGGTCAAAAAAGGCCAGGAACGTCTGCGCGTCCTGATGGGCGGCAAAGGCGGCGGCACCGGCGGTGGCAACACCGGCGGCGGTGGCGGTGGCCCGGCGTTCACACGCGGGACGCTTGGCCTTGTGGCGGCGGGCGCGGTTGTGGCTTGGGGCTTTGCGAGCTTTTATACCGTGGCCCCCGACGAACAATCCGTTGAACTGTTCTTGGGTGAATATTCGTCAACCGGCAACCCGGGCCTGAACTTTGCGCCATGGCCTTTGGTCACCGCAGAAGTGCTGCCCGTGACGCGTGAACAAACCGAAGCGATCGGCGCGCAGGTTGACAGCGGTTTGATGCTGACCACCGATGAAAACATCATCGACATTGATTTTCAGGTGGTTTGGAATATCAGCGACCCTGCGAAATATCTGTTTAATTTGGCTGACGCACGGGAAACCATTCGGGCTGTGTCGGAATCTGCGATGCGCGAAGTGATTGCGCGCAACGAACTCGCGCCGATCCTGAACCGGGATCGCGGGATTATCGCGGATGAGGCCGAGCAGCTTATTCAGGGCACATTGAATGCCTATGACAGCGGTGTGAACATCGTGCGTCTGTTGCTCGACAAGGCCGACCCGCCGCGCGAAGTGATCGACAGCTTCCGCGAAGTGCAAGCCGCCGAGCAAGAGCGCGACCGTTTGGAACGTCAGGCGGATGCTTATGCCAACAGGGTGACAGCGGGGGCGCGCGGTGAAGCCGCCAGCCAGTTGGAACAGGCCGAAGCCTACCGTGCGCAGCAGGTCAATGAGGCCGAAGGTGAGGCTGCACGCTTTACGTCGGTGCTTGAGGAATACACCAAAGCACCGGGTGTGACCCGAAAACGTCTGTATCTGGAGACCATGGAGAAGGTCTTTGGTGACGTTGATAAAATCATCCTGGAAAGCGATCTGGGCGGCAATGGCGGGCAGGGTGTTGTGCCGTATCTGCCGCTGAATGAATTGCGCCGTGGGGGGACAAACTGATGCGTGCTGGAAAATTCCTATTGCCGATCGCAGTGATCGCTGTTGTCGGTGTTCTGAGCTCGGTCTTCATTGTGGATGAACGCGAAAAAGCGTTGGTTTTGCAGTTTGGGCAAATTAAATCGGTCAAAGAAGAACCGGGACTGGCGTTCAAGATCCCGCTTCTTCAGGAGGTCGTGTTTTATGATGACCGGATCCTGTCGTTGGATACCGAAGTTGTCGAAGTCACGCCGTCGGATGACCGTCGTTTGGTTGTGGATGCGTTCGCGCGCTATCGGATCTCGGATGTTGTGCAGTTCCGCCAAGCTGTTGGTGGGGGCGGCATGTTGGGCGCCGAAAAACGTCTGAGCGATATTTTGAACCCGACCATTCGCCGGGTTTTGGGGTCGGATGGGGTGACGTCAAACACCATCCTTTCGGCCGATCGGTCGGCGTTGATGGCGCGGATCACCCAGCAAGCGCGGCAACGGGCGTTGCCCTTGGGTCTTGAAGTCGTCGATGTGCGTCTGAAACAGACCAACCTGCCGGAGCAAAACCTGGATGCCACCTTTGCCCGGATGCGCGCCGAACGTGAACGCGAAGCCGCAGACGAAATCGCGCGCGGTGAAGAAGCCGCTCAGCGGGTGCGCGCCTTGGCGGACCGTACGGTGGTGGAATTGACCTCTGATGCGACCCGCGAAGCCGATATCGTGCGAGGCCAAGCCGATGCTGAACGCAACGCGATCTTTGCGTCCGCCTTTGGGGCCGACCCGGAGTTCTTTGAATTCTACCGGTCGCTCACCGCCTATGAACGCGCGCTGAAAGGCAGCAATTCGACCATGGTTTTGTCGCCTGATAGTGAATTTTTCAACTATCTGCGATCCGATCAAGGCGTGCGGTCTGAGGAAGGCGAAAGCCGGTGAGCGTATTGCTCCTTGCCCTCGGGCTGGTGATGATTATCGAGGGGCTGGCCTATGCGCTGGCCCCTTCGCTTATTGAACGTATGCTAGAAGCCCTGCGCGCATTGCCGCAAACTGCGGTGCGTCAATTGGGGTTGCTGATCGTGGTCAGCGGGTTGATTCTGGTCTGGTTGGCGTGGCAATTAGGTGCCCGTATCGGTTGAATTGTAAAAAACGTCGAAAATTGTACCCGGTCTTCACGGTTTGCTCACATAGTATTGAAACTGTGATAATGTGATACATCTTTGAAGTTGCGTGGCAGGCGCCCTAAATGCAGTCTGTGTAGACGCACACCCTCAGAGCACACCAAGGGCCACAGGGCCCAACATTAAGATTTCAGGAGACGACGCATGCAGCCCAAGGCCGTATTCATGTCCACCATCACTCAGACCCCGCTTCAGATGCGCTTGTTGCTATTGGCCGTTCTGACACTGGCGTTCACGCTGGTTCAGCCGCTCGGTGCTTTTGCACAGCAACAAAGCCTTGCGCCATTGGCCGAGAGGATCAGCCCGTCTGTCGTTAACATCACGACCACGACAGTTGTGGCGGGGCGCACCGGGCCACAGGGGATCGTGCCTGAAGGATCACCCTTCGAAGACTTCTTCCGCGAATTCCAGGACCGCAATGAAGGTCAGGGCGAGCGCCCGCGCCGGTCTTCCGCGCTGGGGTCTGGGTTTGTGATTTCCGAAGACGGGTATGTGGTGACGAACAATCACGTGATCGACGGCGCCGATGAAATCATGATCGAATTTTACCCCGGTGGTGGCGAATTGCTAAAGGCCGAAGTGATCGGAACCGACCCCAACACCGATATAGCACTGCTCAAGGTCGAGGCCGACGGCCCGCTGCCGTTTGTATCCTTTGGGGACAGCGATATCGCGCGTGTGGGCGACTGGGTGGTCGCAATGGGCAACCCACTTGGCCAAGGGTTTTCCGTCAGTGCGGGGATCGTTTCTGCACGCAACCGCGCATTGAGCGGCACGTATGATGATTATCTTCAGACCGACGCGGCGATCAACCGCGGCAACTCTGGCGGCCCGCTGTTCAATATGGACGGGGAAGTTGTCGGCGTGAACACGGCGATTTTGTCGCCCAACGGCGGATCAATCGGTATCGGGTTTTCGATGGCCTCGAATGTGGTCACTCGCGTGGTGGACCAGCTGAAAGAATTCGGCGAGACGCGCCGGGGCTGGTTGGGTGTGCGCATTCAGGACCTGACAGATGATCTGGCCGAATCGATGGACCTAGAGCTGACATCCGGCGCATTGGTTACCGACGTCCCTGAAGGGCCCGCGCGCGACGCAGGTATGGAAGCGGGCGATGTGATCATCAGTTTTGCGGGCAACCCTGTCGCTGATACGCGCGGGCTGGTGCGCGAAGTGGGCAACAGCCCCGTGGGTGAAACCGTACGCGTAACCGTGATGCGCGCTGGGGCCACCCAGACCTTGCGCGTGACATTGGGCCGCCGCGAAGAGGCCGAAGGTGCCGTGCCTGCCGTGGCCGCAGGGCCCGATGAAAGCGTAGGCCCGATCACCAAAGATGTTCTGGGCCTAAGCTTGACCACGATGACCGATGAGGTGCGGACCGAACTGGGCTTGGATGGTCAAATTCAGGGGTTGGCGGTGACCGCCGTCGCTGAGACCTCTGAGGCCTTTGAGAAAGGGTTGCGGGCCGGTGACATCATCACCGAAGCCGGACAACAAAGCGTTGTAAGCATCTCTGATCTCGAAGACCGTGTGACCGCCGCCAAAGACGCAGGGCGCAAGTCCCTGTTGTTGTTGGTCCGCCGCGCAGGCGATCCACGGTTTGTGGCACTGACCCTGTCAGAGTAACAGCCCCCACCCTAGATTTGCAGAAGGGCGCCATGTTTGAGCGCCCTTTTGTTTTGGGCGTAAGCGGCAGCGTGCCGCGCAGAATATCACATTTTGTGGCCTTTTTGGGGGTGAAAGCGGTTTGGCAACGCGCGGTCCTCGCAAAAGATGCTGGCGCACCTTATATGGCCTCGGTAGATAGGCACAAAGCATGAAGGGAACGACGGACGTGGCAAAGATCACCTACATTGAGCATGGCGGCAAAGAACACATTGTAGAGGTCGCCAATGGCCTGACGGTCATGGAGGGCGCGCGGGACAATAATATTCCCGGTATTGAAGCAGATTGCGGCGGGGCCTGCGCCTGTTCCACGTGCCATGTCTATGTGGATCCAACTTGGGCGGAAAAGCTGCCCGCTATGGACGACATGGAAGAAGATATGCTGGACTTCGCGTATCAACCTGACCCCGCGCGGTCGCGTTTGACCTGCCAGATCAAGGTGACAGATGATCTGGAAGGCCTTGTGGTGCAGATGCCCGAAAAACAGATTTAATGCGATCAAGGGCGCGGCGTCAGCCGGTGTGCTGGATGCACCGTGCCATTCGCCGCGCACTGCTGGCGGTGTGCGTGTTGCCGGCGGCGGTTGCGGCCGCGCCGCAGATTGTCGCCGCCCAGTATGAAGGACCGACGCTGCGCTATGCGCATGGTGTGTTGGGCGATACAATCGAGCATACCACATTGATGGTATCTTTGGACGATGGCGCGCAGGTGCGATTTACCCTGGAGGATGCATTGGTGTTTGAGGACACAGAACCGCGCGTATTAGACTTAGATCTGGACGGGCGGCCTGAGATTGTTGTGGTGGAAAGCAGCCAGACCAAAGGGGCGCGGCTGGCAGTTTATAACACCGATGGCCGGATTGCAGCGACGCCCTTCATTGGCGTGCGGTTTCGGTGGTTGGCGCCGGTGGGTGCTGGGGATCTGGACGGGGATGGCGCCGTAGAGATCGCGTATATCGACCGCCCTCATTTGGCCAAAACCCTTCGGATTGTGCGGTTTATCGACGGTGATCTTGTACCCGTGGCCAATATGGATGGCCTGACCAACCACCGCATTGGGGAACGCGATATCGCCGGTGGCCTGCGGATGTGCGCAGCTGTGCCCGAGATGATTTTGGCCAATGCGGATTGGTCAGCGCTGGTGGCTGTTGAATTCGGCGCAGATGGGGTGCTGGCACGCACCATCGGGCAAGACACCAGCCGGCGCGCATTTGAGCGGGCGCTGGAATGCGCCGACTAGCCTTTAGGTATCTGACAGAGCGCGCCAGCCGATATCGCGGCGGCAGAACCCTTCGGGCCATGTGATCTCATCGACCATACCGTAGGCTTTGTCGCGTGCGGCGCTCAGGCTATCTGCACGCGCAGTGACGGCCAAAACCCGGCCGCCGGTTGCTATGATGTGGCCCGCATCTTGCCCGGTGCCTGCGTGGAACACCATATGGTGGCTGTCTTCGGTTAGGTGATCTAATCCCCCGATAACGGATCCTTTTTCATAGGCCCCGGGATACCCCTTTGCGGCCAAAACGACCGTCATGGCATGGTCATCGGCCCAGTTGACACGGGCTTGCGCCAGCTGTCCTTGGGCGCAGGATTGCAATAGGTCCAACACTTGCGCGCCCAATCGCATCATCAACGCCTGACATTCAGGGTCGCCAAAGCGGACGTTATATTCCACCAAACGGGGCTGGCCGTTTTCGATCATCAGGCCGACAAACAACACACCTTGGTAGGGTGTGCCTTGACGCACCATTTCCGCCATGGTGGGGCGCACGATCTGGTCCAGCGTGGCCTGCATCACCGCGTCTGTCATCACGGGGGCGGGGGAATAGGCGCCCATGCCGCCGGTGTTGGGGCCGGTGTCGCCTTCGCCCACGCGCTTGTGGTCTTGGGCGGTGCCGATGGGCAAAACCGTTTCGCCATCGCATAGCACAAAGAACGAGGCTTCCTCGCCGGTCATGAATTCCTCAATCACGACCTCGGCGCCCGCAGACCCGAATGCGCCCGAAAACATATCATCCACGGCGGCCAAGGCTTGGTCTTGGGTTTCCGCGATGATCACGCCCTTGCCGGCGGCCAATCCATCGGCCTTGATCACAATCGGCGCGCCGTGATCGCGCACATAGGCGCGGGCGGCGGCGGCGTCAGTGAAATGACCGTAAGCGGCCGTTGGCGCACCTGCCGCATCGCATATCTTTTTGGTAAAGGCCTTTGAGGCCTCCAACTGTGCGGCGGCGGCGCTGGGGCCAAACACCAACACCCCGGCAGCGCGCAACCTGTCGGACACGCCCGCAGCCAGCGGTGATTCGGGCCCGATGATGACAAAATCAATGGCCATTTCTTCGGCAAACCGTACCACTGCGGCGCCATCGTTGATATCAAGGGCCGCGCATTCGGCGATCGCCGCGATGCCTGCGTTGCCCGGTGCCACAATCAACCGGTCGCATTTTGGGTTTTGTTTCACGGCCCATGCAAGGCTGTGTTCACGCCCGCCGCTGCCAAGGATAAGAATGTTCATTGCGGGTGCTCCTGATGTGCTTGGCCTTCGGTCTTGCGCGTTCTAAGCTGGGGCGAACCGCGATACAACACCAGAGGACGCATGGATCTGATTGATGCCCCCGAAGACGGGTTAAACAGCCCCGAATTCACCGTGACCGAGCTTTCAGGCGCGATAAAACGCGTGATCGAGGGCGAATTTGCCCATGTGCGGATCAAGGGCGAGGTGGGCCGCGTGTCGCGCCCGCGGTCGGGGCATATCTATCTGGATCTCAAAGACGACCGCGCGGTGATTTCCGGCGTGATCTGGAAGGGCGTGTCGGCGCGTCTGCAAACCCAACCCGAAGAGGGGATGGAGGTTGTCGCCACCGGGCGGATCACCACGTTTGGCGGGCAGTCCAAATATCAGATCGTGATCGAAGATATCAAACCGGCGGGCATGGGCGCGTTAATGGCGCTGCTGGAAAAACGCAAAAAGATGCTGGACAGCGAAGGGTTGTTTGACCCTGCGCGCAAACGTCCGTTGCCATATTTGCCCGAAGTGATCGGGGTGGTGACATCGCCGTCGGGGGCGGTGATCCGCGATATTTTGCACCGGCTGCGCGATCGCTTCCCGCGCAAGGTGTTGATGTGGCCGGTGGCCGTGCAGGGCGAAAAATGCGCCCCCGAAGTGACCCGCGCCATCGAAGGCTTCAACGCGATGACGCCGGGTGGCGCGTTGCCCCGCCCCGATTTGTTGATTGTGGCGCGCGGTGGCGGGTCGGTCGAAGACCTGTGGGGGTTCAACGAAGAAAGCGTGGCCCGTGCGGCGGCGGCGTCTGATATTCCGTTGATCTCGGCGGTGGGCCATGAAACCGACACGACATTGATCGACTATGTCTCGGACAAACGCGCGCCTACGCCAACGGCGGCGGCGGAATTGGCTGTGCCCGTGCGTCACGAGTTGATCGCGTGGCTCGAGGGCCAGGATGCCCGGATGCGTCAGGCTCTGAGCCAAGGACTGACCCGCCGTGATCAGCGGTTGCGCGATATGGCGCGTGCGTTGCCAAGGGCCGAAAGCCTGTTGGACACGCCGCGCCAACGGCTTGATATGCTGTCGGCGCGGTTGGGGCCTGCGTTGATTGCGGGTGTGCAGCGACGCAAAGTGCGTTTGGCAGACATCGGTGGCGTGCTGCGCCCGGCGGCGTTGCAACGCAGTGTCAACCTAGAACGGCGCAGGTTGCAGGAAACGGGCGCGCGGCTGGATCCGGCGTTGCAGCGCCGTTTGGATGTGGCGCGCGATCAGCTAACCAGCAAAACTCAACGCTTTCGCCCGGCGGTTCTGGTGCAAGATCACGCGCGCCAATCGCGGGCCTTTGCCAGCCTGATTTCGCGTCTTTCGGGGGCAGGGCAACGCAACATTGCCACGTGGCGTGGGCGGATCACAGCGGCAGAACGGTTGCGCAAAACCTTGGGCTACGAGGCGACGCTAGAGCGTGGGTTTGCCGTGGTACGCAGTGGCGGCACGTTGGTGACCGATACCAAAACGGCCAAAGCCGCCAGCACGTTGGACATCCAGTTTGCAGACGGGCGCGTCACGGTGGGGGGCAAAGCGCCTGCGCGCAAGACGGCCAGCAAACCGCCCGACCAGGGATCGTTGTTTTAACGCGATCCGGCCAGTTCAGACGCCCACATCGGGGCCCAGACACACCATGTCTTGGTCAACGTTTCCGGCCTCGTAAAGCTCGGTGGCGCCCGGTGCGTTTTCAAACAGTGCCGTCAACCGGCCGTTGTCGACGAAAAATGTCCAACATTGCGGGTTTGGGTTATCTTCGTAGATAAAACAGATCTGGTCGGCCTGTTCGTACCATTCGCCATATTTGCACTGACCATCCAAAAACGACCAAATAACGCGGCGATTTTCGAGGTATTCTTCGACGCCGTAGGACTGGCCCTCTTCGCCGTAAAACAGCGTTTTGCCGCGGGTGTAGTCGTCAAATTCCTGCGCTGACATTGGCGTTTGGGCCAACGCGGGCAGGACGGTGAGGGTGGTGAGGCAAAGCGCAGCAAGGGCGCGCAAGGCAGGGTGTGGCTGTGTCATCATGAGGTTACTCTGACAGAACAGCCGGATGGGAGCCAGTGGCGGCGGCCTGATTTGGCACGGTTTTGCCAGAATAGAGGGGCCGCGCGACGTGCACCGCTTGCACGCGCGGGTCCATTATGCGCCGCCACAGCGGCGGCAGTAGCGCAATGGCGCCCATCACCGGCACCGACCGGGGCAGGGTGGGCATGGTGGCGGCGTCATACCGCAGATTGGCAAAGGTGCGCGCGGGGTTCTGGTGGTGGTCCGAGTGCAACGGCGCGTTTAGCATCAGGGCGGATGACACGCTGGGCGGGGCGTTCCAACTGTGGTGCGAGCCCATGGGTTCGGTGCGGCCTTGCGCGTCGGTGCGGCGGCGCAATCCGTAGTGTTGCAGGTAGTCTGACAACATTAGCTGCAGGTGTGCGTGGGCCGCGAGGGCCACGACCACGGCGATGCCTGCCCAGCCCCCTAACCCGTAGGCCGCAAGACACGTTAACACATTGATCAGGCCGTAAATGGCATAGGGGTGTCGCCAGATCGCACCCCGACTGCGCCGGTTTTCGGCCCGCAACCCTGCGGTGAATTCACCGACAAACACCTGCACAAAAAACCGCCAAAAGCCGCGCCCTAAGGGGGCAGAATTGGGGTCGCGCGCGGTGCCTGCATGCACGTGATGTACCAACAAATGCGCCGACACATGTTGCCCGTTGAGGAGGGAACAATAGATAACGGCGCCCAGCCTGCGCAGGGGGCGGTTGCTGCGGTGGATCAGCTCGTGGGCGCAGGCGTTGCTGACCTGCCCGACGTAGAGACCGACCCCCAACATCAGCGCCAGCGCTTGCGCCGTGGACAGGTTTGTGCCCCCAGACACCGCCCAAATGCAGGCCGCCAGAAGTACGAAATGCAGCGCGCTGATGGCCACGGGCAACCAAATATCCTGCCGGGTGCTGGGGCTGCCCGCCAGCCGGGTCATGTCCAAGATCGCGACCGTTAGGGTGATGCTGAACAGCCCCACATAGGCCCACCCCCCGCCGACCAACGCACCGACCAGCAGGCAGGTCGCGGGGCCGAGGCTCGCCAGAGCAAAGCAAATGGAGGTCATGCGCGTGTTCATAATGAGCGCCATGTGTACCGCGCCGCCGGTCCGGCGCCAAGCGTCTTGGGGGCGGCGGTTCACGGCAGAAGTTTCTGATCAGACACAGAATGTCGTTTCTGGTCGAATACCGGCGCGGTTTTGGCGCTACCCTGTGCAAGTGCGGGCAGATATGTTCCGGCCAAGACATCAGCACCCGGCACCAAACGGGGAACGGAGACACGACTTCATGGCATTGGACAATGGCGATAAAGCCCCGCGCAAGGGCGTCTGGAAATCGGGCAAAGGCAAGGGGCGCCACCACACCAAGGGGCGTCAATTGCACGATGATGCTTGGGATGAGGTGCGCGCGGTTTTGGGTGATGCCCCCCGCCGCGCGGATCTGTTGATCGAACATCTGCACAAGATCCAGGACCAGTACGGCCATTTGTCAGCCGCCCATTTGCGGGCCCTGGCCGAAGAGGTGCGCATGTCGATGGCCGAGATCTACGAGGTTGCGACGTTTTATGCGCATTTTGATGTGGTCAAAGAGGAGGACACACCGCCGCCCGCGCTGACCATCAGGGTGTGCGATTCGCTCTCGTGCGAACTGGCGGGCGCGCAGGCGCTGAAAACGGCGCTGCAAGACGGGCTCGACCCGACAGAGGTGCGCGTGTTGCGTGCGCCTTGCATGGGGCGGTGCGATACCGCGCCGGTGTTGGAGCTGGGGCACGCGCATATTGACCACGCCACCCCCGAAAAGGTGCAGGCGGCCATCGCCGCAGGTGAGATCCACGCGCATATCCCGGCCTATCAAAACTACGCAGATTACACGGCTGACGGCGGCTATGCGCGGTTGCAGGATCTGCGCGCCAATGGCGATTGGGAAGCCGTGCAAGACACCGTGTTGGCGTCTGGTTTGCGGGGCCTTGGGGGGGCTGGGTTTCCGTCGGGCAAGAAATGGGGTTTTGTGCGGGCCAATCCGGGGCCGCGTTATCTGGCGGTGAATGGCGACGAGGGCGAGCCTGGCACCTTTAAGGACCGCCATTACCTTGAACGCACGCCGCATCTGTTTTTCGAAGGTATGTTGATCGCCGCTTGGGCGGTCGAGGCCGAGACCTGCTATATATACATGCGCGACGAATACCCCGCCGTCTTGCAGATTTTGCGCCGCGAGATCACCGCACTCGAAGACGCGGGCATTGTGGCACCGGGGTATATTGACCTGCGGCGCGGTGCGGGCGCCTATATTTGCGGCGAAGAAAGCGCGATGATCGAAAGCATCGAGGGCAAGCGCGGTATGCCCCGTCACCGTCCGCCCTTTGTGGCGCAGGTGGGTATTTTTGGCCGTCCAACGTTGGTGCATAACGTCGAAACATTGCATTGGGTGGCGCGCATTTGCCGCGAAGGGCCACAGGTGCAATCTGGCATCGAAAAGAACGGTCGTACTGGGGTGCGCAGCTATTCGGTGTCGGGGCGGGTGGCGCAGCCGGGTGTGTATGCGCTGCCTGCGGGCTCGACGATTGTGGATATCATTGAGGCCGCGGGGGGCATGGCGGCGGGCCATGTGTTTAAGGCGTACCAACCGGGCGGGCCGTCTTCGGGGCTGTTGCCTGCGCGGATCAACGATGTGCCGCTGGATTTCGACACGTTGCAACCGCTTGGGTCGTTCATCGGATCGGCGGCGGTGGTTGTGTTGTCGGAACACGATTCGGCCAAGGCCGCCGCGTTGAATATGCTGCGGTTTTTCGAAGACGAAAGCTGTGGGCAATGCACGCCCTGCCGTGTGGGCTGTGAAAAGGCCGTCAAGCTGATGCAGCAAGACACGTGGGATCAAAACCTACTGGAGGAATTGAGCACCGCCATGGTCGATGCATCGATCTGCGGGTTGGGGCAGGCCGCGCCCAACCCCATCCGTCTGGTGATCAAGCATTTCGCGGATGAAATCTGACAATCTGCGCGCCCCTTTCCCTTCGGGGCAATTGCCCTTAGACGGGACTGTGACAGATCACGGGGGCGCGCAGGGCGATGGCGTTTTTCAAGAAACTTAAAAACCGGTTGTTCAATTCGTCGTCAAAGATTGACGAAGGTCTTGAGGCGATTGTTGACGAGGGCGGAGCCGAAGAGGTCACCGCACCGCAGGGCGACCCCGCACCGGTGGCGGACTATGCCAGTACTGGTGTTGAAACTCCCCTTGATACGGACGACGCGGATGTCGCAGACACCCCGGTTGATCCGGCGCCTGCTGCCGAATTTGTTCAACCCGAACCCGAACCCGAACCCGAACCCACGGTTTTGCCGCGCAACCCTGCGCCTGTTGCCGCAGCGCTAACCGAAACAGCATCGCAGGCTACGCCTGAGAAATCGGGCATATTGGGGCGTCTGTTAGGGCGGTCCGACGGGCAAACGGTTGTGCGCCGCACTCTTGATGACGCGATGCTCGAACAGCTCGAAGAGCTATTGATCGCCGCCGATATGGGGGTTGATACGGCCCTGCGTGTGGTCGCCAACATGGCCGAAGGTAACATGGGGCGCAAACTGTCGGTGCAGGAAATCAAAACCCTGATGGCCAAGGAAATCGCACGTATCATGGACCCGGTGGCCAAACCGCTGCCGCTTTATCCGCGCACGCCGCAGGTGGTGTTGGTGGTGGGGGTCAATGGGTCGGGCAAAACCACGACCATCGGCAAATTGGCCAGCCAATTCCGGGCGGCTGGCAAAAAGGTGGTGATTGCGGCGGGCGATACGTTCCGTGCGGCGGCGGTCGAACAATTGCAGGTCTGGGGCGACCGCGCGGGCGTACCCGTGTTGACGGCCCCCGAAGGGTCCGACCCGGCCAGCCTTGCGTATGACGCTATGTCGCAGGCGCAGGCCGACGGCGCAGATCTGTTGTTGATCGACACCGCAGGGCGCTTGCAGAACCGCAGCGACCTGATGGAAGAGCTGGCCAAAATCGTACGTGTGATCCGCAAGAAAGACGACAGCGCACCGCACAATACGCTGTTGGTGCTGGATGCGACCACCGGACAAAACGCGCTGAACCAGGTCAAAGTGTTCCGCGATATTTCGGATGTGTCGGGCCTTGTGATGACCAAACTGGACGGCACCGCCAAGGGGGGCGTGCTGGTGGCTCTGGCGGATAAATTCGGCCTGCCGATCCATGCCATCGGGGTCGGTGAACAGATCGACGACCTTGATGCCTTTGACCCCGAAGAGTTCGCGGATGCCTTGATGGGTCTTGAACGGGAATGACCGCACCCGCCGCATGCGGCCCTAAGGGGGCGCCCGCCGCCGCGCCATGACCCAGTGGTTGATCTCTATCGAGGGCACCGACGCGGGCCACCACATGGCGCTGATTTTGGCGCTGACGGCGGCGGTTTTGCACGCGGTGTTCGGCGCATTGCAAAAGGGGCGGCATGACCCGTGGCTCACACGTGGGGCGATCGATTTTTGCTATTTTGTCATGGCCATTCCGTTTGTCGTCTTGGTGGTGCCCGCCCCCGAACCGCATATGTGGCCGATTTTCGCGGTCGTTTGGGTCATCCATGTGGGCTACAAACTGCTGCAGGCTTGGGCCTACACCAAGGGCGCCTATACGGTTGTCTACCCGGTGGTGCGTGGCACCGGACCGCTGTTTACGGTCATCGGGGCGTACCTGATTTTCGGCGAAACGTTTACGGGCACGCAGTGGGTCGGCATTGCGGTGCTGCTGGCGGGGATCTTTGGGCTGGCACTGTATAATATGGTGTTTTTGGTGTCAGAACGCGATACACTGCACGCGGCCCTTGGGTTGGCGGCGCTGACGGGGCTGTTTGTGGCGTTGTACACCACCTATGACGCGTATGGCATCCGCGCGACGGCCAATCCGTTTACGTTTTTGGCGTGGTTTTTCATGATCGACGGGGTGTTTATGCCCATCGTGGCCATCATCAAATGGCGGCGCATGGAGAACCGCCCCACGTTGGGCCCGCTTATGGCGCGCGGCATGGTGGGCGGGGTCGTTGCACCGTTTAGTTTTGGCGCCGTCATGTTAGCCACGCGCCTTGATAAGGTCGGCGAGGCGGCGGTACTGCGGGAAACATCCACCGTATTTGCCGCGATCATTGGGTGGGTGTTTCTGAAAGAAACGGTTGGCCCGCGCCGGATTGCCCTTATGGCATTGATTGCGCTTGGGGCTGTGATAGTTGAGATGGGTGGCTAGGAAGAGAACATGTCAGACGTAAAACCGATCAACCCGATTTTGAAACAGGTGCTCGAACTGGGCCCTACCGTATTGTTTTTCTTGATCTACCTGAAGATCAAGGAAGAGACCTATGTGATTGGCGGCACCGAATACACGGGCTTTATCGTGTCGGCGCTGGTGTTCGTGCCGATCTTGCTGGTGGCGATGGGCCTCTTGTGGCGCCTCACCGGACAGCTCAGCCGGATGCAGGTGTTTACGGCCTTTATGGTCATCTTTTTCGGTGGGCTGACGGCATGGTTCAACGACGAGCGGTTTTTCAAGATGAAAACCAGCATCGTTTACGGCCTGTTTTCGGTGTTGTTAGGCATTGGCCTGATGCGCGGGCAGTCATATCTGGCTTATGTCATGAACGAAATGATGCCCATGCGTGACGAAGGCTGGATGATCCTGACGCGCCGGTTGTGCGTGGTGTTTGCAGTGCTGGCCGTCGCAAACGAGATCATTTGGCGCACCATGTCGACGGACGCTTGGGTCAAAATCGAAACCTTCGGGTTTCCGGTGGCTTTGATGGCGTTCCTGATGTGGCAGATCACGGCGCTACAGCAATATTTGATCACCGACGACGACGAGACAGACCCTAGCTGACCAAGGCAGGGGCGCGGTTTTGCCCCGGTTCGGGCCGCCGTGCGGGGATGGTGTTGGGCCCAATGGCGCGGGCGACTTTATTGGCCAGATCCACGGAAATCGCCGCCTCCAACGCCAGTTTAAACCGGGTGCTGCGGGTGCATTTGTGTTTCAGATCGTCAAACCGCCATTCCAATACCTCGGCGCCGGGCGCCAACCATGTGGTGGCCGAACTGGGTTGATCGATCAAAAAAGCGACTTCGCCCAGAAAATAATTGGGCGGGATGATAAATTCATGATCGCCTTTTTGGAGCCGCGTCGCCCCAGAGATCACGAAAAACAGGCGCGTGCCTGGGTCGCCTTCTTGGGTGACCTTGCATTCGTCCTCTACTGTGTAGCGCCGGGCGAGTTTCATCAAGGCGCGAAAGTCGCCGGGGGGCAACGGCGGAAAATCTGCATAAAGATCAGCATGCGCGCGCGGGATAGCCCACCGTGATTTGCGCGCCAACAGGCTGGTCAGACCGATGACATTCGCGGTGCCTATCAAAACGCTGACATAAATTGCCTCCCACAGGGGGGTCGCGGCGACAGTGGCGTAGTAAAGGGTATAGACCCCGGTGCCCGACAACAGCAGCACCCGCAGGACGATCTGGTTGATCGTGATCAACCCCGCGATATAAAACGCGCCCGCCAGATACACCAAGATGCCGGGTGAATATATGTAGTCGGTTATCGTCATGGGCCGCGATTCTCGATGTGCATAGGTAAAGTCTGCGCGATACCGGCGGCGTTATGCAAAGATATTATGAGGGGGATGTGGTTTTGCCCGTCCAAGGACGACTGGGGTGCGAGCATGTTAATGTGGGGGCTTGGGGGGTGTCGGGCCGCTGTGCCGCCCACAAACGATAGGTTTTGGCGCAAAGATGGCGCGCGGCGGTGGCCCAGTTTGCCGCCATCGGAGGCCGGGTTTGGAGGTCTGGTAAGAACGTGCGCAACTGCGACCACCGAGGTTGGGCATGGCGTGGGAGCATGGCCGTCAACCTGCCCAACCGCAGATCTGACGGGCCGTGCAACAGCCGCGAATACAGCGCCATAACGCCGGGCCTCGTATAGCTGGACCAATGGCAAATACGACGTGCGGAGTGCGCAATGGGCAGATCAAGGTGGGCTAACGCATCCAGCGTTGCGGGGCAGTCGAGCTGCAGATTGACAACATTTGCCCCCACCAGCCCTTGCCCGATGGCACGGTCGCGTATGCGCGGGGCGGGGATAAGTGTCTCGAACATCAGATCAAACAGATCGTTTTCGCGGCTTGTGATGTTGAAAACCTCAGTCGTGCGCCCTGCCGCCGTCGCGATCATATCCTGCGCGCGGGTGGTGAAACTGGCGCCGGTCAGCAACACCATCCGTTGCACCGCGTAGGCGGGCAGGTATGCCAGTGCTGACAGCGCGATTTCGGAGCCCAAGGAATGCGCCATGATATGAACGGGGCGGTGCGGTGCCGCCTCGCGCAGCGTTTGCACCAGAATGGCCAGCGCGCGCCCCAAGGCGGCAGCGCGGCGATGTGTGTGTACCAATGCACCGCGCGCAGGCCAGCCAAATGCGACAATCAACCGGTCCTTGCCCGTGCCGTCGCGTTGCACCCCGTTTGGCCAGCCGTCGGGCCCATCGTTGAAGATTTTGTGGTGTGGGCAATGGCTTGGGTGTCCGGGTTCATATTTATACCCATGCACCAAAATGACCGCCGCCGACCCTTGCGCCATCATGTCTTGGGGGATCGCTGCAAGAGGTACCGCACTGCCGTGTTGCTGTAGCCCGTCGTCTGTTGCGTTGATCCTGAGCCGTGGCATGGCGCGTCCCTTATACAATATATTGTGGGTCAGCTATTCCATACGCATACGCGGGGCGGGTGAAATTAGTATTACACCACCGTGACGGTGTTGACGCGCAGCACGCTGTGTTTTAACGAACTGTTCGTGGCGATTTGTTACCGGATTGCGGGCCACTTAAAATATTCCGCTAAAAGGTCACCGATGAGGAACCCCCGTCGCGTTGGCCGCGTCTGGGGTTTTTTTGTGCCCGAAGGGGTTGGAGATAGTATAAAATGACACGTGATCTGAAACCACGCACCACCGCCGTTCACACCGGCACCCGCCGCAGCCAATACGGAGAGGTCTCCGAGGCGATTTTCCTCACGCAGGGGTTTGTCTACGACACCGCCGAAGCCGCCGAGGCGCGCTTTATTGAGGCGGGTCCGGACGAGTTCATCTACGCGCGGTATGGCAACCCAACGGTGGCCATGTTCGAAGAACGTATCGCAGCCCTCGAAGGGGCCGAAGACGCATTTGCCACCGCATCGGGGATGGCGGCCGTATCTGGCGCGCTGACGTCGATGTTGAAGACGGGCGATCACGTGGTATCGGCCAAGGCGCTGTTTGGGTCGTGTTTATATGTGCTCGAAGAGGTGCTAACGCGCTTTGGCGTTGAGGTCACATTCGTTGATGGCGCCGACCTGAGCGCATGGAAATCGGCTATTCGCGATGACACCGCAGCGGTGTTTTTCGAATCGATCTCTAACCCGACGCTGCAAGTCGTGGATATCGAAGGCGTTGCCGCATTGGCCCATGCAAAAGGCGCCAAAGTGGTCGTGGATAACGTGTTTGCCACACCTGTGTGGTCCAAAGCGTTGGATCAGGGCGCCGATGTGGTGATCTATTCGGCCACCAAACACATCGATGGGCAGGGGCGCGCGTTGGGTGGGGTGATCATGGGCACACGTGATTACATTCGCAAAACCGTCGAACCCTACATGAAACACACCGGCGGCTCCATGAGCCCGTTCACCGCGTGGATCATGCTAAAGGGGCTGGAAACCATGGACCTGCGCGTGCGGGCCCAAACGGCCAGCGCCACCGCTATTGCCGAAGCGCTACAGGGCCACGACGCCTTGGCGCAGGTGATCTATCCGGGGCACGCAACCCACCCGCAGGTTGCCGTGGTGAAACGCCAGATGGGGCAGGGGGGCACGGTGTTGTCCATTGACCTCAAGGGCGGAAAAGACGCGGCGTTCAAGTTTCTGAATGCGGCCCAGATCGCGGTGATTTCCAACAACTTGGGCGATGCCAAAACCATCCTGACCCATCCTGCGACCACCACCCACCAGCGTCTTCCCCAAGACCAAAAGGACGCGTTGGGCATCACTGACGGGTTGGTGCGTATCAGTATTGGCCTTGAAGACGTCGATGATCTGATCGCGGATATCATGGGCGCATTGGAGCAAGCCTAACATTTTTGACCTGCGTGCGCGCTCTTTCCCCCTTGTCAGGTGTTTTGGATAAAGATTGATCTCTTTACGGCGGTCTAACGTATCTGTGATGAACGTTGGTTGGAGCGCGCAAGTGCTCTATCTATAAATGACAGATACCGTCATGAGGGACATAGCGATGAACATCCACACACCCGTACTTGATGCCACACCAAACCGCGACGAGGCCGAAACCGCGCTCGCGACTTTGCGCAACTGGGCAAATGGCGCAACGCCGACCGAAATACTAGAGCTGGACCCATCGGTGGCCCGGCTTATTCCGGGGGCCGGGGGCGCGTACCCTGCATTTTCGCGCGACTATCCGCAGGATTTCGCCACCGACGCGGGCTATAAAGCCACGCTGCCCGACCTGCAAAACGGGCCATCCAGTCTGATCCGCGGTGCCAAACAAAACATTCAGCACGTGGGGATTTCGAATTTTCGCCTGCCGTTGCAGTTTCAAACCCGCGACAGCGGCGCGCTGACGCTGGAAACATCGGTGACCGGGTCGGTGAGCCTAGAGGCGGATAAGAAGGGCATCAACATGTCCCGGATCATGCGTTCTTTTTACAAACACGCCGAGGAAACGTTTAGTTTTGGCGTGATTGAGGCCGCGTTGGATGACTACATCACCGACCTAGAGAGCTTTGACGCCCGCATTCAGATGCGGTTCAGCTTTCCGATGAAAGTGGACAGTTTGCGGTCGGGCCTGTCGGGGTATCAATATTACGATATTGCGCTGGAACTGGTGCATCAGGCCGGCCAGCGCACAAAGATCATGCATCTGGATTACGTCTATTCATCGACCTGCCCGTGTTCGCTGGAACTGTCTGAACACGCACGCGCCACGCGGGGGCAATTGGCCACGCCGCATTCGCAGCGCTCTGTTGCGCGCATTTCGGTCGAGCTCGACGATGACGCCCAGTGCCTGTGGTTCGAAGATTTGATCGACGCGTGCCGCCGGGCTGTGCCCACCGAAACGCAGGTGATGGTCAAACGCGAAGACGAACAGGCCTTTGCAGAACTGAACGCGGCCAACCCGATTTTCGTAGAAGACGCGGCCCGGCTGTTTTGTGAGCAATTGCAGGCGGATGTGCGAATCGGTGATTTCAGAATTATCGCCAGCCACCAAGAAAGCCTGCACAGCCATGACGCGGTCAGTGTCTTGGTCGAAGGCGATACCTTTGCCGCGCAAAGCATGGACCCACGCCTGTTCAGCACGCTGTTTCACGTCGGTTGACCGGCACATCATAGCACCCTGACCAAGGGGCGTGGCGGTGTGCTGCGCCCCTTTTGCCTGCCCACTAACCCCATAGCGGGCATGCAGTATTTGCAATTCTCATTTAGGACAGGATGCCTTACATATAAAAGCGTGGGAGGGGATTGATAACGATTAAAGGATCTCCGATGGCTTATAATACAACAGAATTCGACAGTGGCTTTGGCCGCGTTACATTGAACATCTTGGGTTCGATCCGTGGTTTCTTTGCTGCAATTGGTTCGGCCCTCGTGCAATCCAGCGCCTACACAGGCCGTGTACGCCAAGTCGAAGCCCTACAGGCCAAAACAGACGAAGAACTGGCCGCGATGAAAATCAAACGCGAAGACATCGTACAGCACGTCTTTCATGATCTGTTCTACATCTGATCCACGTTCCGACGCGGCATCCGCTTGACACCGGCCAAGCGCGCAGCCAACCCTGCGCGCATGTTGGATCTACGCCCCGTTGGATATGTGATTGGCCTTTTGGTCTCTGTGTTGGGGGTTGCTATGTTGCTGCCCCTGCTTGTGGATGTCGCGGAAGGGCGGGGCCATTGGCCTATCTTTTTGCAGTCCTCTCTGATCACGGTTTTGACGGGCGGTCTGATCGCGTTGGCCTGCGCCAATGGGGTCAAACAAGGCCTCACCATCCAGCAGACGTTTTTGTTAACCACAGGCGTTTGGGTTGCGTTGCCGCTGTTTGGGGCGCTGCCGTTTATATTTGGCGCGACCGAGGCACGGGCCGTTGATGCCGTATTTGAGGCCATGTCAGGCCTGACCACCACCGGGTCAACGGTCTTTTCCGGATTGCAAGATTTGCCCAAAGGGCTGCTGCTGTGGCGCGGTATTCTGCAATGGCTGGGGGGCATTGGTATCATCGTGGTCGCGATGGTGTTTTTGCCGGAACTTCGCGTTGGCGGGATGCAGATCTTCAAATCCGAAGCCTTTGATACCATGGGTAAAATCTTGCCGCGCGCGGGTCAAATCGCCAGCCAGATTTCCAGCATATATTTGGGCCTGACGATGATGTGTGCCTTCACCTATCTGGTGTTGGGGATGGATGCGTTTGACGCCACGGTGCACGCGTTGACGACGGTTTCGACCGGCGGATTTTCCAACTATGATGCGTCATTCGGGATGTTTTCGGGCGTTATGGAATATGCCGCGGCGGTTTTCATGATCCTCGCGGCGCTGCCGTTTGTGCGCTACGTGCAGCTGATCAATGGGCAGGCAGAACCCTTGTGGCGCGACAGCCAAGTGCGTGTGTTTTTGTTGATTATCGCTATTTTGGTGGGGGTTATGACCGTCGTATTGACGCAGATCTTCCCGCACCATTGGGAAAAATCCATGCGCGAGGCGCTGTTTAACGTGGCCTCGATCATATCGGGGACAGGCTACGCATCGGTCGACTATATGATGTGGGGCCCGTTTTTGATTTCGCTGTTTTTCTTTATCGGTTTGATCGGCGGCTGTGCGGGCTCTACCGCCTGTTCCATCAAAATATTCCGCTATCAACTGCTGTTCGCGTCGATCAAAATGCAACTTCGGCGGATCAGATCGCCCAATGGTGTCTTTGTGGTCCGCTATGACCGCCGCCCTGTGAACGACGATGTGCTGAGCTCGGTCATTTCGTTTTTCATGTTTTTCGTGGTGACCTTGGGCCTGTTGGCCGTGGCACTAAGCCTGACGGGGCTTGATTTTATCACCGCGCTGTCGGGCGCTGCGACGGCGTTGTCGAATGTGGGCCCGGGGTTGGGGCCTGAAATCGGGCCTGCGGGTAATTTCGGCGGGTTGAATGACACCGCAAAATGGTTGCTAGTGGGGGGCATGTTGTTGGGCCGGCTAGAGCTGCTGGCTGTTTACGCAATGTTCACCGTTCATTTCTGGAGAGACTAAAATATGCCACGCGCGTTGGGTGTCGAGATTTCACATATGCTAAAAGATCGCGGGGTAGATGTGATCTTTGGCATTCCCGGTGTTCACAATCAGGAACTCTATCGCGGGATCGAAGAGGCAGGCATCACCCATGTGCTGGCGCGCCACGAACAGGGTGCGGGGTTCATGGCCGATGGCTATGCGCGCGCGACGGGAAAACCGGGGGTGGCCTATGTGATCACCGGGCCGGGGCTGTGCAACATAATGACGCCGATGGGGCAGGCCTATTCGGATTCGGTGCCCATGCTGGTGATCTCCAGTTGTCTGGATGAAACGGCGGCCACGCAGGGCCAATTGCACCAGATGAAAGACCAACGCGCGGCGGCTGAAACCGTCTGTGATTGGTCACATGAGGCGCGCACAGCGCAGGCGGCGTTTGCGTTGATTGACCGCGCCTTGGTCGAATTTCAAACAGAACGGAAGCGCCCCAAACATATTCAGGTGCCGATTGCGGCCTTGCAAGCGACAGCGCCCGTTGAATTCGAACCGCATCAAGCTGCGCGTGCGAAGGCCACGGCCCCCACAGGGTTAGATGCCCTCGACGATGTCGCGTTGCGATTGCTGCAATCCGAACGTCCCATGTTTGTTTTCGGCGGCGGCAGCGCGGCGCATGGTATCGAGCGCGATATCATCCCAACCGTGTTGCGGCAAACCAATGCAGCCACGTTCACGACCTACGCGGGGCGCGGCGTCGTGCCCGCCGATTGGCCGCTGTCGTTGGGGGCAAGTCTGGCGCGCCCGGACAGCGCCGCTTTGTTGGACACGGCGGATCTGGTTGTGTTTGTCGGCACCGATCTGGCCGAGGTCGATCTGTGGCGCCCAGAGGCTGGCCACCAGCGAGGCCGCGCCGTTCACATCAATATTGATCCGCAGGTGCTCGCACGCGCCCACCCCAAAGACGTGACGTTGCAATATGATGCGGTGACGGCGCTGGTGCACCTTGGGGCGGCGCTGGAAAAACACGGGGGCATCGTGAACCCGGCCACATCGGGCTGGACCCCTGACATTATCGCAACCCACCGCGACCGTTGGCGCGCCGAGGTCGATGCAGAACGACCCGGCATCGTGCCCATCTGTGACGCGCTGCGCGACGTGGTGCCCGCCGACACGATGATTTATTCTGACATGACGCAATTTGCCTATGTCGCCCAAGAGACATGGGACATGCCGCGACCGGGCCATTGGCACCATCCTTATGGGTTTGGCACGCTGGGCTATGCCACACCTGCGGCCATTGGCGGGGCCGTGGCACGGCGCGGGGCGCCGACGATGGCGATCATCGGGGATTATGGGTTTCACTATACGATGCAGGAACTTGGCGTCGCGGTCGAACTGGGCCTGTCGTTGCCGATTATCCTATGGGACAATGGCAAGCTCAAAGAAATCGAAGACAGCATGGTGCGCGCACAGATTGCACCCAATGCGGTGATCGCGCGGAACCCTGATTTTTGTAAGTTGGCAGAAGCATTTGGCGCCCGTGCGGCGGCTCCCAAAAGCTTGGATGCTCTTCGGAACGCCGTCACAGAAGCATTTGCGGCTGATGGACCGACGTTGATTTATATCACGCCTGATCTAACGGCAACGGACAGTTACTGATAGTCGGAATAGGCACGTTGGATCAGGCGCAATGCGCAGCCTTCGTGTGCCGTATTCACAATCAGATACCAAACCGTCTCGCCGGGGCGACCCGCGCGTGAATACTGACAGTTATCGGACGATGTCCACCATTGCCCGCGATATGTCGCAGGTGGCAGCATCGTCGATGTATAGTCCACCAACGTGGCTTTTGTTGTGCTGGTTGTCTGCGTCTGCGCTGTTGCAGCAACCGGCAGTGTAAACGCCACGCCTAGGGCCATTGCGATCAAGTGTCTTAACATTCCACACACTCCGTCTTTGTACCAAAGTACAATGTGCCCCCACACAGACAGATCATGGACGTAGCAAGTTAAGGCAATGCAAACAGCAGCGGTGTGCAGGGCCGATCTTTAGCGTCGATTTGAGACAGTTTTATCTTTACTCCCAGCAGCTCACCAAAACGGTCATATCAACCGCGCGGGCGGTGATGTCTTCTGGGGCTTGGCGTTGGGGTGCAACGGCCTGCGTTGGCGCCACGTCGGCCTGTGCCAACACATCCATGATGGCCGCCCCGGCTAAGGCAAAGGTCACATCTTTTGGCATTTGCCGCTGCCCGCCGTCGCGCGGCAGTACCATGCCCAAAAGGCCGCCCGCTGGGTCAAACACTGGCCCGCCGCTATCCCCGGGCAGGGATGTCAGATTGAGCCGGTTCAGCGTGCTCTCGCCGTTCAACCCACGCAGATCTGCCAAGGTGCCGAAGGTCATGCTGGCGGCATCCAACACGCCTTCGTAAGAATACCCCGCCACTGCGACGTCAGATTGCAGGCGCGGCGGCGTCGTGCTGAACTGCGCCACAGACGGCGGAGCGAGGGGCTGCGCCGGGGTCAGAACGGCGATGCCAAGATCCGCATCTACGACGCGCGCAGTTGCGTCTGTTTCGTCGTCAAGCGTGATGCGGCTACAGCTTTGCACCACATCGGATGTGGTCACCACGGTGCCGCGCGCATCGACGTAAAAGCCCGACCGCGACAGCCGTGGTTTGCGGATTTGCAGCCCCGCCACCAGATCAATCTGTTGGTCCGCAGCCGCGCCCGCCGCGGGGTCAAGCACGCCGGGCAGCCGGTTGAAACTGGCCTGCATCTGGCCGATCAACCGCGCGCGGCGATCTTCGTCGCCCGCGGGCCAAACAACGGTGAACCCTTTGATCTGGCCACCAGATAGTTGCACGCGGGTCTCGCTGATGATCTGGGCGTTGCGCCCAACCAGCTCAAACCCGTCGCGTCTTAGGGTGCGGGGGCCGTCCAGCGGAACGATCTCGAGGGTTTGCATCACCTCATAGAGCCCCGCCAGCGTGCCCGCGTCACCCGCCTGACTGATCAGCAGCACTTGCGGGCCGTCAGGGGCGGTGGCGGTAAATTGTGCAAACGGGGGATCGTAGCGATCAAACTGAACAACGGCGGTGGGCAGCGTGAGTTCGATACCGGTTTCGGTGTCCGAGACGCGGCGCAGGCCCAACCCTTCGAGCAGGGCGTTGTATTGTTGCAGCAAGGTCGCGCGTTGGCGGGTGGTCAACACGCCGGTGGGCGTCAAGCCATTGGCCGTCTGCCACGCGGCCATCGACGTGCGGGTACCCCGGCCAAAGGCGCCATCGATGGTGGATGTGTAAAAGCCCGCCCATTGCAGCGCAGTTTGCAGCGCGCGGCGGTCTTGCGGGGTTAGGGCGCGCTCGCTTTGGCGGGCTTGGGTGGTGGTTTCTTCTGGGCCTACGGGCGATGCCGCGACGGTTTGGGGCGTGTCGTCAAGGATCACCGGGGCGACCCTAGGCGCGACATCTTGCACCACGGGCACTGGTGGCTGTGGCACCACGGGCAAGGGCTGCGGGACAGGGACTGGGGCTGGGGCGGCGGGTTGCACAGCCGTTTGCGGCGGGAAGAACCGCTGCTGAAGCGCTGAACCAGCGACGATATAGCTGTCGCGGGGGATCGACCCGTTTGACCGGTATTGGCGCAAAACCTGTTCGGCTTGCTGAGGGTCGTAGGGGCCCAATAGCACAGCATACCAGCCACCGCCAAGCGCGAACCCGTTGATGTCGTCAAGGTCGCGCGCATAGGTCTGCGCCCGGCGTAGGCCGTTTTCCAGGTTCGGTTGTGCCTCGATTTGCACCCAGCTGGACGCCGCATCTGATTGGGCACGCGCACCCGGACCAACGATGGCCAATGTTGCCACACACACCATTAAAAACCGGATCATCTGATTGCTCACTTTTGGTCCCAAAATATCGCGCATACATAATCAGGAAACGCGGGGATTGGCCATAAGACAAAGACCTGACAAATATCACCCGTGGCGCGATTGACGCACCTCGCACACCCACGTAGGTAAGGCGCGCAAGATCACCCGAGGCCGTTCCCCCATGTCCAAAACTACAGACGCACCGAAATCGTTTCAGGAGATCATCCTGAGGTTGCAAAACTACTGGGCGGCCAAGGGCTGCGCGGTGCTGCAACCCTACGACATGGAGGTCGGCGCAGGCACATTTCACCCGGCCACAACGCTGCGGTCGCTGGGCACGCAACCCTGGGCCGCCGCCTACGTGCAACCCTCGCGCCGCCCGACCGATGGGCGCTATGGTGAAAACCCCAACCGGTTGCAGCACTACTACCAATATCAGGTGCTGATCAAACCCAGCCCACCGGACCTGCAAGACCTGTATCTGGGGTCGCTGCGGGCCATCGGGATCGATATGGACCTGCACGACATCCGCTTTGTCGAAGACGACTGGGAAAGCCCGACATTGGGCGCGTGGGGTCTGGGCTGGGAAGTGTGGTGCGACGGTATGGAAGTCAGCCAATTCACCTATTTCCAACAGGTCGGCGGTCATGATTGCCACCCCGTTTCGGGCGAATTGACCTATGGTTTAGAACGGCTGGCGATGTACGTCTTGGGCATCGACCACGTGATGGACATGCCGTTCAACGACCCACAGACCCCTATCGCGCTGAGCTACGGCGACATCTTCAAACAGACCGAAGAAGAATTCGCGCGTTGGAATTTCGACACCGCTGACACCGATGTGTTGCTGCGCCATTTTGACGAGGCCGAAACCCATTGCCGTGAAATTCTTGAGGCCCCGTATGACGACCCCAAAACCGGCAAGCGCATCGTGATGGTGCACCCGGCCTATGACCAATGCATCAAGGCCAGCCATCTGTTTAACCTGCTGGACGCGCGCGGCGTGATTTCGGTGACCGAACGGCAGGCCTATATCGGGCGGGTTCGGACGCTGTCCAAGCTATGTGCGGATGCCTTTGTGCAAACCCGCGCGGGCGGCTGGACACCGGACACCGCAACATGAATGGCAAGATCGTGAGCAGCGCTATTTTGATATCGTCGGTGGCGGCGGGTGCGGCGCTTTATTACCTTCAAATTTACGGGTTCTATGATGAGGTGTCCGCGCAGCTCGACGAGGTGCAGCTTGTGTCGGTCGTGTCGGACCAGCCCGAACCGATCCGCACGGGCGCCATTGAGGCGATCGACGCCGACAGCTCGCCCATCCGGTTTCGCGCCTGTTTTGAGACACCCGCCAGCCTGCCCATGTTGACCGAAACCTACGTGGGGCTGGACAGTGTAACACCGCGCAATGCCCCGCCGTGGTTTGAGTGTTTCGATGCCGCAAAGATTGCCGCCGAACTGGCCGCAGGTACGGCGCTGCCGTTTTTGGGGCAGAAAAACGTGGCCTTTGGCGTGGACCGGATTGTGGTGATCACCGACGACGGGCGCGGCTATATCTGGCACGAGTTGAACGATTGTGGCGACAAAGCCTATGACGGAACGATTGTGGGCGAGGAATGCCCAAGACTGGATGACACCTGATGCCTGACCTGCTGATTGAACTCTTCTCTGAAGAAATCCCTGCGCGGATGCAGCGCCGTGCGGCTGATGACCTGAAAAAACTGGTCACCGATGGTATGGTCGAGGCCGGGTTGACCTATGCCTCAGCGGCTGCGTTTTCCACGCCGCGCCGCCTGACGTTGTCCGTGTCGGATGTGCTGGCCGCCAGCCCCGCCACGGTCGAAGAACGCAAAGGCCCCAAAGCAGGCGCGCCCGACAAAGCCATCGAGGGCTTTTTGCGCGGTGCGGGCCTGACCCGCGACCAGCTGGAAGAACGCGACACGCCCAAGGGGCCTGTGTTGTTCGCGCGCATCGAAAAGCCGGGCCGCCCGGCGGCTGATATCATTGCTGAGACGCTCGAAAAAACGATCCGTGGGTTTCCGTGGCCCAAATCCATGCGGTGGGGCGCTGGCACGTTGCGCTGGGTGCGGCCCTTGCAGTCGATCTTGTGTATTCTGACCGATGAGGCGGGCGCCGAAGTGGTGCCGTTTGAGGTTGGCGGTATTTCGTCGGGCGATCGCACGGCAGGGCACCGGTTTATGGCAGAGGATGCATTTTCTGTAAGGTCCTTTGAGGATTACAGCGCAAAGCTAAAGCGCGCCTTTGTGGTGCTGGACCCGGCCGAACGGGCCGATGCGATCTGGCACGACGCCACCAACATGGCCTTTGCCAACGGACTTGAGGTTGTCGAAGATGCAGGCCTTTTGGCCGAAGTGTCGGGGCTGGTGGAATGGCCTGTGGTGTTGATGGGCAAGATCGCGGATGATTTTCTGGGCCTGCCCGCAGAGGTGTTGCAGACCTCGATGAAAGAACACCAAAAGTTCTTTTCCGTGCGCCACCCCAAGACGGGCCGGATTGAGCGGTTCATCACAGTGGCCAACCGCGACACGGCGGACAATGGCGCGACCATTCTGGCGGGCAACGAAAAGGTGCTGTCTGCACGGTTGGCGGATGCGAAATTCTTCTGGGAAAACGATCTGCGCGTGGCCAAAGCGGGGATGGACCCTTGGCTGGAGCAGCTGAAAAACGTGACCTTCCATGCCAAACTGGGCACTCAAGCGGAACGGATCGACCGCATCGCAGCATTGGCGCGCAAATTGGCGCCGGTGGTGGGTGCCGATGCCGACCAAGCCGAACGTGCGGCCCGTTTGGCCAAGGCTGATTTATCGTCAGAAATGGTCTATGAGTTCCCCGAATTACAAGGGCTTATGGGACGATATTACATCGATGCGTTGGGCCAAGACGCGGCCGTAGCCGCCGCCGCCCAAGAGCATTACTCCCCCCTTGGCCCATCAGATGACGTGCCCACCGCGCCGGTGTCTGTGGCCGTGGCGTTGGCCGACAAAATCGACACGTTGGCCGGGTTCTGGGCGATTGACGAAAAACCGACCGGCAGCAAGGACCCCTTTGCATTGCGGCGGGCGGCGTTGGGGGTGATCCGGCTTGTGCTTGAAAATAATCTGTCGGCCAATTTCCTGACGTATCTGCACGCGGGCCTTGCCCTGAACGGTGCCGACTACGGCGATGAGGCGGATCATGCCTCCGGCCCTGAGCTGGACATGAACCTTCTGTCGTTCTTGCACGACCGTCTCAAAGTGTACCTGCGCGATCAAGGCATCCGCCATGACATCATCGATGCGTGCATCGCGATGGACGGCAATGATGACCTGACGTTGCTTGTCAAACGGGCGCGGGCCTTGTCGGACGTGTTGAAAACCGACGATGGGGAAAACCTCATTCAAGTGTTCAAACGCGCCAACAACATCCTGACCCAAGCGCAAGAGGCCGATGGGGTGGAATATTCCTACGGGGCCGATGTGAAATTCGCCGAAACCGATGAAGAACGCGCATTGTTCACCGCGCTTGATGCGGCAGACGCGCAGATCACACCGGCGATGATAAGCCAAGATTTCGCTGTTGCAATGACGGCGATGGCCGGGTTGCGCGCGCCGATTGATGCGTTTT
The DNA here is from genome assembly GCF_039970775.1 of Roseobacter sp. Lineage (GTDB taxonomy): Bacteria > Pseudomonadota > Alphaproteobacteria > Rhodobacterales > Rhodobacteraceae > Roseobacter. The sequence continues at coordinate 30,434 of NZ_JBDVLG010000033.1, read as the reverse complement.
TCGAGGCGGTGCAGGTCAACGCAGACAATGGCACCGTGCGGCGCAATCGCCTGAACCTGCTCAGCCGGATTACGACACTGTGTACGTCGGTGGCAGATTTGACGCGCATCGAGGGCTGATGCGGCCCCGCAGCAAGGGTTGTTAGTTATGGTTAACAGCCTATGCTGCACCTGAACTATAGGAATGCTGCAGTGCAGAATAACCCGCATACGACCCTCGTGACCGCCACGGCCCCCATCGCAAATACCACGCATGGTGGGCGGGCGAAATGCCTACAACGGCTGGTGCGGCTCGAGCTGCCTGTGCCGCGCACGGTGGCGTTGTCGTTTGATGCGGTACAGCGGATCGCCAAGGGCGAACTGCCTGATATCGCTGCGATTGTGTCGCAGTTTTCCAAAGGCGCGCTGCTGTGTGTGCGCCCGTCTTCTGAGGACCCCGATTGGGGTGGCCCGGGCGCGGTGTTGAACATTGGTATGAACGCCACGCGGTTCGAAGGCTTGGCTGCGCGGTTGGGGCATGACGCGGCACAGGCGATATATACGCGGTTTGTGCAGACCTATGCGGTGGATGTGGCGCGGTTGGATCCGGACATGTTTGAGGACGTGACGGGCGGGGGGGCAGACGCGCTTCAGGCGTCGCTGCGCGCCTATGAGGCAGAACTGGACGAGCCGTTTCCGGCCAGCCGGGCAGAGCAACTGGCCGCTGTTTTGAAATCTATGGCGCGGGCATGGGATGGTACGACGGCACGGCTTTTGCGGCAAGCCAAGGGCGCGCCTGCTGATGCGGGGTTGGGCCTTGTGGTGCAGGAAATGGCGCTGGGGCTGGGCACGGGGGAATGCGGATCAGGCGTGTTGCAACTGGTCGACAGCGACACCGGGCTGCCGCAGATCACCGGGCGATACCTAAGCCAAAGCCAAGGCCGCGATGCCCTCGAAGGGGATGCCGCAGCCCTGTACCTAAGCCGCGATCCGCGTGGCCCGTCGCTGGAAGATCTGGCCCCCGACGCGTTTGACGCGCTTAAGGCGCACGCGGCGTTGATGCGGGTCAAACTGCGCGAAGAAATGCAGGTCGAATTTGTCATCGAGGACGGTGCGCTGTTTATCTTGGATGGGGTGCGCGTGGTGCGCTCCAGTCAGGCGGCGGTGCGTATTGCGGTGCATTTGGCCGAGGATGGGGTCATTTCGCAGGCCGAGGCGCTGATGCGTGTGCCGCCACGGACCCTGTCAGAATTGCTGCACCGGCAGGTCAGCCACACCGCCAAACGCGACATCATCGGGCGCGGCATTGCGGCCAGTCCCGGTGCTGCGACGGGTCAGATTGTGTTCACCGCCGCCGAAGCGCAGGCCAGTGCCGCGCGGGCTGAGCCGTGCATATTGGTGCGACGCGAAACCTCGCCTGAGGACATTCGCGGCATGCATGCGGCTCAAGGCGTGCTGACCGAGCGGGGGGGTATTACCAGCCACGCCGCCGTAATCGGGCGCGGTATCGGGTTGCCCTGCGTGGTGGGCGCGTCGAACATGCGGTTCAATCGCAGCAAGACCCAACTGATCGCGCAAGACGGTCGTGTGTTCACCGCCGGCGAAACGATTACGGTGGATGGATCCACGGGGCAGGTACTGGCAGGCGCCCCGCAGATGCGCGAAGCGGCATTGGACGAGAGTTTCCAAAAGCTGATGGATTGGGCCACCGATTTTTGCGATATCGGCATTCGTGCGAACGCAGATACGCCCGCAGATGCCCAGACCGCGCGCAATTTCAACGCGCAGGGCATTGGGCTGTGCCGCACCGAACATATGTTCTTTGATCCCGGCCGCCTGACCGTGATGCGCGAGATGATCTTTGCCGAAACGTCCAAAGACCGCCGCGCCGTGTTGGAGCGCTTGTTGCCGATGCAACGCGACGATTTCACCCAGCTGTTTCGGATCATGGATGGGCAACCGGTGTGTATTCGTCTGTTTGACCCGCCCTTGCACGAATTTTTACCACGGGATGGCACCGGCCAACGGGAATTGGCCGACGCGCTGGATCTGCCGCTGTCTGACGTGACACTGCGGATCGAGGCGATGTCTGAATATAACCCCATGTTGGGGCTGCGCGGGGTGCGGTTGGGCGTCACTGTGCCGGAAATATACGAGATGCAGGCCCGTGCGATCTTTGAGGCCGCGGTGGCGGCCAGCGTTGATGGCCCGGCCGTGGTGCCCGAGATCATGATCCCGTTGGTGTCTGCGCGCCGCGAGGTCGAGTTGGTCAAGACCTCTATCGATGCGGTGGCCGCGGCTGTGCGCACGGAACAAGAACAGGACTTTGATTACCGGTTGGGTGTCATGGTCGAGACCCCCCGCGCCGCATTGCGCACCGCCGAGATCGCACCTTATTGTGCATTCCTCAGCTTTGGCACCAATGATCTGACACAGATGGCTTACGGGTTATCGCGCGATGATGCGGGCCGGTTTATGTCGCAGTATGTGCAGCAAGGCGTGTTTCCCGAAGACCCGTTTCATGTGCTCGATACCGATGGCGTCGGCGAGCTGCTGAAACTGGGCGCAGACCGGGGGCGGGACGCGCAACCGGGGGTCACATTGTCGATCTGCGGCGAACATGGGGGCAACCCCGAATCGATTTCTTTCTGTCGGGATGCGGGTTTTGACTATGTGTCCTGTTCACCCTTCCGGGTCCCCGTGGCGCGACTAGCTGCCGCACAACTGGCGATCGGAGACAATATAGGGTAGGAATGGTGTGGTGCGACACAACATGTTGTGGTCGCAATAGGTTCAAATTAAGCACACCCGCCCCGGCATTAACCATGTTGAAGTGCGTAAACTTTACGTCAACCTTTATGTTCGGTAGAGCAGCGTCATTGATGTGACGTTGGGGGACGTATTATGCGGACTTTTTTCAAGGCAACTTTTTCGTTATGTGTGGGGCTCGCTGTAGGCTCTATTTTTGGGGATATCGCGGTGGCACGGCAGGCGGATGCGCCTCGCACAGAGGCCAGTGTTGATCTACGTGCGATCACCACACGCCGGATGGTAGAGACCAAGCTGCAGGTCACGCCGCCGGTTGAGGTCGAGTTTTCCAGACAGTGGATCGACGAACAGCCCGCGCCGCAGGGCGGTGACGAATGGCAATGTTTGGCTGAAGCTATTTACTTCGAAGCCCGTGGCGAGACCGTAAAAGGGCAGTTCGCTGTCGCCGAAGTCATCATGAACCGCGTCGCGTCTGAACGGTTTCCATCGTCTGCCTGTGGTGTAATCCACCAAGGCACCGGTAAGAAATACCAATGCCAGTTCACCTATACCTGCGATGGGCACAAAGAGATCATCGCAGAAGAGCGCGCATTTGAGCGGGTGTCGAAAGTGGCACGTGTGGCTCTTGACGGCGCCGCGCCAGAGCTAACTAAGGGCGCCACCCATTACCACACTACGGCCGTGAACCCACGTTGGAGCCGCGTCTACACCAAGACAGCCGCCATCGGGGTGCACATCTTTTACCGTCACACATGGCGCACCGCCAGCAAGTGACGCATTGAGGTCTTGGCGGGTCGGTCTGAAGACTGTTAAAGGGCGGGCGTTGTCTATTGTGACGCTTGTTCTTGCTGAAAGGCCCGCCCATGAGTTCCGAGATCAAACTTGCCTTTGCGCATCCGTCTGAACGTGCCGAAGCCACCGCAGATGGTGATCCGTTTGACCGTATTTCGGTGCGCGACCACACCGTCGATATAGAGATCGGCGCGTTTCAGGCCGAACGGGGCGTCACCCAACGCATTTGTTTCAACATTGTCGTCGAGGTGCGGCCCCTGACCGGGCCCATTGACGACGATGTCGACCGTATTCTGAGCTATGATAAGGTCACAGAGGCGATCGCGTTTGAGCTGGCGGATGAACGGCTCAACCTGCTTGAAACTCTGGCCGAACGGGTGGCCGAACGGATATTGCTGGAACCCCAAGCCATGCGGACCTTCGTGCGCATTGAAAAACTGGATCGTGGGCCCGGTGCCTTGGGGGTCGAGATCATGCGCGCGCGCCAACACAGCGCACCTTTGCGCGCCGAGGAAGAGCCCGCGCCGCAGCCCGAACTGGTGTATCTGAGCAACGCTGCAATCGCGTCGCCGCATCTGACCGGCTGGATCGACCAGCTGGAAGCCAGCGGCAAACCGGTGATTTTCTGCGTAGGCCCGTCCGAGGCACCGGCGCCGCAGGTCCCGCATAAAATGGCCCAACGGCGGATAGATCTGCTGACGATTGAACAAAACGCTTGGGTGCTGGCGGCCAAAGACGCGCGATGTGTGGTGGTCGACACCCGCACCGAATTGGATTGGGCGATGCGCAATGGCCAGACCTGTGTGTGGGCGCCGTCCAAGATCGTATTGGACGCCGTTGATGGGCCGGTGGATCCGCGCGATGCCGTCGCCTTGGCCGCGTGGTTTGCCGATACATTTGATGCCCCCGAGATGATCGTCATTGGCGACACCGCACCGCACGATACGCCAGTGCGGTTGCGCTGTTTGTCCGCAGATCAAACAACGCTCTGACGGATGGGCAAGTATGTACGCCCGATAGTGCAGGTTGACGCGGCGCGCCCGGATGATGCGGTGCAACTGGCCGGGGGATGGGGGTGGTTCACCCACGTCGAGATCTTGTCGCGGGACGCGCCCCCCCAGATCAGGCCCGTCTGTGATGTCGCGCCTGACGCGCTTGCCCCGCTGACCGCCCCGCGGGCCGCGGTGGCCGGGCTGACGATGGCGCGCCCGCGCACTATGGGCATCTTGAACGTGACCCCAGATAGCTTTTCTGATGGCGGGCGGCACATGTCCGTTGCGGCGGCGCGCGCGGCGGCGCAGGCGATGCAGCACGCGGATATCATCGATGTGGGCGGCGAATCCACCCGCCCCGGCGCCGCCCGCGTACCCGATGACATCGAAATAGACCGCACAGCCCCGGTGATCCGCGCCTTGAAAGCGGCGGGTATCGGCCAGATGATCTCTATTGATACGCGCAAATCAGCCGTCGCGGCGCAGGCGTTGGCGGCGGGGGCCACGTTGGTCAACGACGTGTCGGGGTTTACCTTTGATCCGGCGTTGGCACCGGTATGCGCCGCGCAATCCGCACCTGTCTGTGTGATGCATGCGCTGGGTGACCCCGCAACCATGCAAAACGACCCCACCTACGACAATGTCTTGCTGGATGTGTATGACTTTTTGCGCGGCCGGATCGCGGCATTGGTGGCGGCGGGCATCGACCGCACGCAGATCATCGCGGACCCGGGGATAGGCTTTGGCAAAACGTTGGATCACAATCTGGCCCTGCTGGCGCGGGTATCATTGTTTCACAGTCTGGGCGTGCCGATCCTGCTGGGCGCATCGCGCAAACGGTTCATCGGAACCCTCGGCGGGGCGGAGACGGCCGATCAACGCATGCCGGGGTCTGTGGCGGTGGCGCTCGCGGCGTTGAAACATGGGACACAAATCGTGCGCGTACATGACGTGCCAGAAACCGCGCAGGCCATTGCACTTTGGCGCGCCAGCATGGCAGGTAACGCAGATGGATAAGCTTTTTGGTACCGATGGCGTGCGTGGCATGGCCAATATTCACCCGATGACAGCGGAGATGGCGTTGCGCATTGGCGCGGCTGTGGGCCGTTATTTTAGCCGCGATGGATCCAGCGTGCACCGCGTTGTGATTGGCAAAGACACGCGGCTGTCTGGGTATATGTTCGAAAACGCCCTGACGGCGGGGCTGACGTCGACGGGTATGAACGTACTGCTTCTGGGGCCGGTGCCGACGCCTGCGGTTGGATTGCTGACCCGGTCGATGCGCGCGGATCTTGGCGTGATGATTTCGGCCAGCCACAACCCGGCTGCGGACAATGGCATCAAGTTTTTCGGGCCTGATGGGTTTAAACTATCCGACCAGGTCGAGGCCGAGATCGAGGCGCTGATATCGGGCGGTGTGTCGCCTGTGGATGCCACCGAAATCGGGCGGGCCAAACGCATCGATGATGGGCGTTTTCGGTATATCGAACGGGTGAAATCATCCTTCCCGCGGCAACAATCGCTGGACGGGCTCAAGGTGGTGGTGGATTGCGCCAATGGTGCCGGCCACCGTGTCGCCCCCGAAGCGTTGTGGGAATTGGGCGCGACGGTGATCCCCGTAGGCGTGGACCCCAACGGCCATAACATCAACGACGGCTGCGGGTCGACGCATCCCCAATTGGCCGCAGAAACGGTGATTGCCCATGGGGCCGATGTGGGCATCTGTCTGGATGGCGATGCGGACCGTGTGATTTTGCTGGATGAAACCGGCAAAATCGGCGACGGCGATCAATTTATGGCGCTGATGGCGGCCCGTTGGGCGGCCGAAGGGCGGTTGGCAAACAACGCGTTGGTGGCGACAGTGATGTCGAACCTTGGGTTGGAACATTTCCTAAATAACAAAGGCTTACACCTTGAGCGTACCGCAGTGGGCGACCGCTATGTGGTGGAGCGCATGCGCGCGGGTGGGTTTAACTTGGGCGGTGAACAATCGGGCCATATCGTGATGTCTGACTATGCCACCACGGGCGATGGCCTTATGGCGGGGTTGCAGTTTTTGGCCGAAATGATCCGGTCGGGGCAGGCGGCCAGCACCCTGTTGAACAATTTCGAGCCGGTGCCGCAGTTGCTGAAAAACGTCCGCTTTTCTGCAGGCCAAACACCGCTGGACAGCGCCTCCGTCAAGGCCGCCATTGCCCAGGCCGAAACCGATTTGGCCGGGCGTGGGCGGTTGTTGATCCGCAAATCGGGCACCGAACCTTTGGTGCGCGTGATGGCCGAACACGAAGACGCGGCCCTCATGGAGCGCGCCGTCGATCGTGTGGTTGACGCGGTCGCGGACGCGGTCGCTGGCTAAATTTGGCGCGCGTGCGGCCATCGAAGATGTCGGTTAAAACCGCGCCGATTTCGCTCACACTCCCCACCCAAAATGGTGAACGCCGCGTGAGGCGCTTATGTCTGATTTGTTCTGGTGCTGCTGCTGCGTTGTCGGTAGGTGTGCCGCTGTTCGCTGGCCCACGCACCCATCACAGAAAGGTTTTTGATGTCGGGACGCCCCAATATTCGACATGTCGTCTTTTTCAGCGCGAAAAATCAGGCGGATGTGCCCCGTGTCCTCGAGGGCTTGTCGCTGTTGGCGGATATCCCGCATTCGGACTTTTTTGAGGTGCGCGAGAACACGCGCGATGACGCGCTTTCAGGCGAGGTGGACATCATCGTTTACGCCGAATTCGCCAGTCACGACGCGCTGACCGCGTATAAATCCCACCCGCTGTATCAGGAATCGATCCGGGTTGTGCGGCCCCTGCGTGATCTGCGCATCGCCGCTGATTTCTAGCGCGCGCCTTGGCGGGGCGTCTGCATCAACAAAACATCTCTAACGCAAACGGGGCGGATGTGACCGCCCCGTTTTTGTGTAATTACTGATAAATAATCAGTTTTTCGCTTTGTCGACCATTTTCCCTGCGGAAATCCAAGGCATCATGCCGCGCAGGGTTTCGCCGGTTGCTTCGATCTGGTGCTCGTCGTTGGCGCGACGCGACGCTTTGATCGTCGGTTGGCCCACGGCGTTTTCCAGCATGAAGTCACGCACGAATTTACCCTGTTGGATGTCTTCCAGAACGGCCTTCATACGCGCTTTGGTTTCGTCGTATTTCAGGATCCGTGGCCCGGTGACGTACTGGCCGTATTCAGCGGTGTTCGAGATCGAATAGTCCATGTTGGCGATGCCGCCTTCATAGATCAGATCGACGATCAGTTTCACTTCGTGCAGGCATTCGAAATAGGCCATTTCGGGGGCATAGCCCGCCTCAACCAATGTTTCAAAACCACACCGGATCAGCTCAACCAAGCCACCGCACAGAACCGCCTGCTCACCGAACAAATCGGTTTCGCATTCCTCGCGGAAGTTGGTTTCGATGATACCTGACCGGCCGCCACCAATGGCAGAGCAATACGACAGGCCGATTTCCAGCGCTTTGCCGGATGCGTCTTCGTTTACGGCCACAAGGCAAGGCACGCCGCCGCCTTTGGTGTATTCGCCGCGCACCGTGTGGCCGGGGCCTTTGGGTGCCATCATGATAACATCAACGCCCGCTTTGGGTTCGATCAGACCAAAGTGGATGTTCAACCCGTGGGCAAAAGCAATTGCAGCGCCTTCGCGGATGTTGTCATGCACGTATTTCTTGTAGGTTTCGGCCTGCAGTTCGTCGGGCATGGTGAACATGATCAGGTCGGCCCAGGCCGCGGCGTCTGCGATGCCCATAACCTTGAGACCTTCGCCTTCGGCTTTGGCGGTCGATGGTGACCCGTCGCGCAGGGCGACAACCACGTTTTTCGCGCCGCTGTCGCGCAGGTTCAGCGCATGGGCGTGGCCCTGGCTGCCGTAGCCCAGAATGGCCACTTTCATGTCTTTGATCAGATTTACATCGCAATCGCGATCATAATAAACGCGCATATCGCCGCTCCCATTTGGTCATATGTTCTGGCACGCAATCTACTGGCGGTTTGGCGGAAATACAGCTATCTATATTGAACAAATCTACGCCATTATGATTATATCATGCGTCATATTGTATTAATTGAGGTAAATCATGCTTGATGATCTGGATCGGCGGTTGTTGCGCCGGTGGCAAGCCGAACCAAGCCTGAGCCCCGCCGATTTGGCCGAAGACCTTGGCGTGTCGGTGGGCAAAATATCGCGCCGGGTGACCCGCATGCAAGAGACTGGCGTGATCGAAGGTGTCAGCGCGGTGATCGATTGGGCCGCGTTGGGCTATGCGGTCGAGGTGTCGTTGCGGGTGACCTTGGACAAAACGCAATCGCGCGCCTTTGACGATTTTATCGAAGCGGCGCGGCAGGTGGCTGAGGTCACCGAAATTCAGACGTTTTTGGGCCGTGTGGACGTGCGGTTGAACATCGTCGCGCGGGATATGCCGCATTATCAGGCGATCTACCGGCAACAAATTTTGACCTTACCGCATATCGCCGATATCGAGGCCTTGATGCAGATCGCGCGCATCAAAGGCAACGAGGCGCTGCCCATATGATCGACATCGACGACATAGATCGCAAGTTGCTGCAGGCGTTGGCGCGCGACGCCACGCAAAGTGCGGGCGCATTGGGGCGCAGGTTGGGGCTGTCGCAGCCGGCGACGTGGCGGCGCATGCGTAAACTGGAAACCGCAGGCATATTGCGCGGGCGGCAACTGCGGCTGAATGCTGAAAAGCTGGGGTTCGGTGTCACGGTGTTTTTGGGCGTCAAGCTGGCCACCAAAGGCCGTGTGAGCCTCGAAGATTTTGAACGCGCGGTCAGTGCCATCCCCGAGGTACAGCGGGTGGAACATGTGCTGGGTCTCTATGATTACCGGTTGCGGGTTGTGGCGCGTGACCTGCCCGATTTCGAGCGCGTGTTGCGGCGGCGGATCATGACATTGCCCGGCGCAGGCGAGGTCGAAGCCAACGTGCTGCTTAGCGAAGAACGTCGTGCCGGCCCAATTGGCTAGTGTCGGCGGCGCAGGTTTCCGATGCGGCACAAACGGCGGGCGAGGGCGCGTGCATATCGCAAACTAGGCTTTGCCAAGCGGTGACCGACGCACTAGGTCTACCCTTAACCAAGGGAGATCTTAACATGCCTGCATTGCTCGACACCGTTGACCCGACCGGGTTGGAAGAATTTTCGGTTGTGTTCACCGACCGGTCGCTGAATTCCATGAGCGCCGCATTTCAGGGCGTCATGACGGACCTGTCCGCGATGCTCAAAGACGTGTACGCGGCCGACGCTGTGGCGATTATCCCCGGTGGCGGCACCTACGGCATGGAGGCCGTCGCGCGGCAATTTGCACGCAACACGGATGCGTTGGTGGTGCGCAACGGGTGGTTTTCCTACCGATGGAGCCAGATCATCGAAACCGGCGGTTTGACGGCAAACACCACAGTGCTAAAGGCACGCCAGACGGGCAACGCCACGGCGTCGCCTTTTGCGCCCACTCCCATCGAAGAAGTCACCGCCGCCATTGCAGACCAAAAACCCGATGTTGTCTTTGCTCCGCATGTGGAAACCAGCGCGGGCGTGATCTTGCCCGATGACTACATCAAGGCGATGGCCGATGCGGCCCATAAGGTCGGCGCATTGATGGTGCTCGATTGCATCGCGTCGGGCTGCATTTGGGTCGATATGTGGGCGCTGGGGGTCGATGTGTTGATTTCGGCGCCGCAAAAGGGGTGGTCCGCATCGCCCTGCGCCGGGTTGGTGATGATGTCTGACCGCGCCGTGACCCGTTTGGGCGAAACGCAATCCGACAGCTTTGCGATTGATTTGGGCAAGTGGCACAGCATCATGCAGGCCTATGAAAACGGCGGGCATGCCTATCACGCGACGATGCCCACCGATGCCCTGCGCGCCTTTCGCGACACGATGATCGAGACCCGCAACCATGGGTTTGAGACGTTAAAACAAGCGCAATGGCAGCTGGGCACTGGCGTGCGTGCGATGTTGGCAGCCAAAGGCGTGACATCTGTTGCGGCCGACGGGTTCGGCGCGCCGGGCGTGGTGGTCAGCTATACCACCGATGCCGATGTGCAAAACGGTAAGAAATTCGCGGCCCAAGGCATGCAAATCGCCGCTGGTGTGCCGTTGCAATGTGACGAACCCGCAGATTTTCGCACCTTCCGGTTGGGTCTGTTCGGGCTTGATAAACTATACGACGTGGATGGCACGTTGGGCCGGTTGCAGCGGGTGATTGATCAGGTGCTCTGAGCGCCTGATCCGCTGACCCCCAGCCCCATTTGCATCAACATTCTGCGCACTGGCCCCATCGCATAAAGTGCATTCAGCGCCGTGGCCCGTGCGTCTCGCAACATAGGTGCGCGCACCTGACTGGCGCGATTGAGCATGTTAATGCCCTGAACGCGCAGGGAAATGTCATTGTGCCGTGCCTTGTGATACGCATCCAGCATGGTTTGATCGCCCAAGGTTTCGGGGTGTTTCTGCGCCAGATCCAGTAGTGTCGCAGTGTCGGCGAGGCTCATGTTCAGGCCCTGTGCACCGATGGGGGGCACCACATGCGCGGCCTCGGCGATCAGGGCCAGACGTTCGGCTGAGAGACGGTCCGCCTGTTGGCTGATGATCGGCCAAATGCTGCGCTGCGAGGCTAGGGTCAGCGGGCCAAACAACCCGCAACTGCGGTCCGATATTTCGGCCTCGAAGGCGGGCACATCCAGCGCAAACCGCGCCTGCGATAGCGGCCCGTCATCCATCCAGACAATCGCCGAACAGGGCTGGCCCTCGCGGTCGGGCAGGGGCACCAAGGTGAAGGGCCCGCCGGTGCGGTGCACTTCGGTCGATACGTTTTCATGCGCGACGGGGTGGGTCACCGCAAAGGCCAGCGCCTTTTGCCCATAGCGGGTGGTGCGCACGCTGATCCCCGCGGCCTGCCGCATTGCAGAGGCCCGCCCATCGGCGGCCACAACCAACCGCGCCCGGATACGGGTGCCATCGTTCAGGCCAACGCGCGCTTCGGTTTGGCGGGTGAACAGGCTGGTGGCTTTGGTGCCGGGGCGGAAATCAACGTTGGGCAGATCGTTCAGCCGCGCGACCATTTCGCGGCGCAGCAACCAGTTGGGCAGGTTCCACCCAAAGGGCATGTCCGACACGTCGGAGGCATTGAAATCTCGTACCAAACGGGCCTCGGGTTCGGGGCCGCCTGCATCGACGATCCGCATGACCTGTAGAGGCGATGCGTGGTCGGCCAACCGGTCCCAAAGGCCCGCAGTTTCAAGAACCTTGCGCGCGGGCTGCAACATCGCGGTGGTGCGCATGTCGGCGCCTTGGGCGTCGCGTTCGGTGATGGGGGGCGCGGGATCAACACAGACCACATCGAATCCGGCAGTGCCAAAAGCGGCAGCAGCCGTGAGCCCTGCGATGCCTCCGCCAGAGATGAAGATGTCACAATATGTACCGGCCATGCATGCACCCCTATCCCGTGTCTAACCTACGGCCTTGCAGCCGCAATGGCCAGCGCCGCGTTAGCCTTTGGTGATCAACAAAAGCACCAGGAAAACAACAGGCACCAAGGCCACGGCGGGCAGGTAAAGGCCAGGCAGGCCAAAGGTCAGTGCGGCGCTCATCCACAGGCTGAAGAACGCGATCAGTGCGAACCAGACGTTGTTTTTATCGCCAAAGAGCAGATCTTTGGCGACCCAGCCCACCACGGGAACTTTGAAAAACAGCCGTTGCCACAGCGGAATTGATGGACTGTTCGCGGCGTGTGTCATGGCAAGCTCCTTAAGGTTTACGATGTTTGAAATAAGCGTGTTTGCCCCGTTTGAAAGAGGCCCGATTGTCGCAGGTCCAGTCAGAGCAATTTTGCAAGGAAATCGCCCAGATCATCCGTATGGAAATGGATATGTTGGCCTGCGCCACGGGTTTCTGCCACGTGCACGGTGCGCATACCCATCGCATGGGGGACCTTAAGATTTCGTGCATCATCCTCGAACATGGCCGCGGTTTGGGGGGCCAAGCCATCTTTGCGAAACACGGTGTCAAAGGCTGCATGGTCTGGTTTTGGCAGGAAATCCGCGTCTTCCACTCCGTAGATCGCATCAAACACCCCGCCAAGGGCGCGCGCGGCCAGAACCCGTTCGGCGTAGGGGGCGCAGCCGTTGGTGTACACAATCTTGCGGCCCGGCAGGGCGCGGATTTGCGCGGCCAATTGCGGCGCGGGGTCCAGGCTGTCCATGGGGATATCATGCACTTCGGTCAAATAGCGGGCCGGGTCCACATCATGTTCGCGCATCAACCCCGCCAGCGTCGTGCCATGGGTGGCCCAATAATGTTTGCGCAGGTGGTCTGCGGTGGCGCGGTCGACGCCTAAGGCCTGCATGACATAGGCCGTCATACGCACCTCGATCAGATCGAACAGGCGGGCGGATGGCGGATACAGCGTGTGGTCCAGATCAAAGACCCACGTGTCCACCGAAAGAAAAGCATCCTTTGGCATGGGGTTGGCATAGAACGCGGCGGCCTGGGGTGCAAGCCGCAGTGGGGTTGCACGTGCCGGGGGCGCATCGTTAAGGTGGCCCAACAGTATTGATGAAAGCGAGTTTTATGGGCCTGCAAAAATCGCAGCCGACGGACGCATATTCCTTGATCCTTGATGCGATTGATTTGGGCGTATACCGCCCCGGCGACCGGTTGGTGGAAAGCGAATTGGCCGAACGGTTTGGCGTGTCACGCACACCCATCCGCGAGGCGTTGCAACGGCTGGAAACACAATCGTTGTTGGCACGGGACGGGCGCAGCCTGATCGTGGCGTCGTTGGACCACAACCAGATGGCCGAGCTGTATGTGGTGCGGCGCGAGCTGGAAGGTTTGGCCGCGCGGTTGGCGGCACAACATGCCACCCCCGAAGAGGTGCGCGTGTTACGGGACATGGTCGAGGCCGACAACGCGCTGACGGAAAACCCAGCCGCCTTGGCGCGGGCCAATCGCCGGTTTCACAAACAAGTGCATCTGGCCTCGCACAACCGGTATTTGGTGCAACAACTTGATCTGGTGCACCGCACGATGGCGCTAATGGCGACGACGTCATTGGCGGCGGATGGGCGTGGCAAAATCGCGCAATCGGAGCATGACGCCATTGTGCACGCGATCGAAACCCAAAACGCCGAAGCCGCAGACGAGGCATTGCGGGCGCATATTTCGGTGGCCTTTATGACCCGGCTCAAACAGGATGCAGCGCGGCGCGAAGAGGAAAACTAGCGCGCGTCTGTTTGATGTGACACGCCGTGTTGGGTTTTGTCCCAAAAGAACGGCGCGCGGATCAGCTCCCACAGGGCTTTGTAACTGGCCGCAGCACCCAGTGTGAAATACAACATCATCGTCGGCACATAGGCGATAAGGTGGCGGTGGGCTTTGCCAGAAACGGCGTAAATGCCCATGCAAAGGGTCAGACATTCGGCCACGATGAAAATGCCCGCACAGGTCCACACCGCCTGCGCGCCCAACGTCAGTTCCACCGGGTGAGTGACCCCAAAGAGCGTGATCCAAAACGACCACAACACCGGGGCCGCCGCGAATTGCGATACCGATGCCAAGAAAATCGTTTGCAGCCCGAGAAACCGTTTGAACCCAAGGTCGCGGTACAGTTGGGCGGGGTCGCGCATATGCACGAAATACGTGATCATGAACCCTTTGAGCCACCGAGACCGTTGACGCACCCACGGCCAGACGCGACTGGTGGCCTCTTCATGGGTGACGGTGGGCAGCAGTTCTGTCACGTACCCATGGCGCGCCAGCCGCACACCCAAATCGGCGTCTTCGGTCACGTTATGCGCGTCCCAGCCGCCCAATTGTTCCAACGCGTCACGTTTGAAAAATAACGTGGTGCCCCCCAACGGCAGCACCAGCCCCAGTTTTGCGATGCCCGGTAGGATCACCCGCCACCAGGTGGCGTATTCAATCGTGAAACAGCGCGACAACCAGTTGGTGCGCGCGTTGTAATAATCTAGAACCCCTTGTATGCAAACGACATCTTTGGGGGCTTCGTTAAAGCGGGTGACGACCCGTTCGATCTGGTCGGCTTCGGGCCAGTCTTCGGCATCCCAGACGCCAACGATGCTGCCGCGGCAAAAATCGAGCGCGTAATTCAGCGCGCGTGGTTTGGTGGTGAGCCCACCCGCACCGGGCACTTCGATCACGCTCATCCAATCGGGCAGGTCGGTCGCGGCGATGGTATCACGGGTGGTTGTGTCGCCCTCTTCCAGCACCAAAACCACGTTTAGCAGTGATTTGGGGTATGTCAGGCAACTAAGCCGTGCAATCAACTGCCCTGCGATCTCTTTTTCCTTGAGCAAAGGCACAAGAACCGACACCCGTGGCATCCTGAATTTGGTCGTGTTCAGATCGTAATTCACCCGGCGCGGTGGTGGCGTATGGGCCAACTGCGCGGCAAAAGCTGCGGCTTTCATAACAGTGGTCATCACCAAGGTTAAAACCGCCCAAAACACCGCAACCGTGAAGGTCCAAGCTGGGGCCACGACGCAGGCCAACATCAACGCGCCACAGGCGCCCGCGGCCCACTGCATCCGGTGTTGCCCGCCGGCCGCCCACGTACGGCAACTTTCTTCCTCGGGCACCCGCACAACGGCTTTTTCGGCCAGTTCAGCGCCATAAAGCCGGTTGATATGGGCCTGAATTTGCACCTCGTCTACGATCACCGGAAACAGGGACAACCCGCGTCGCCGCATGGTTTGGCATAGGGCGGCGAAATCGGCAGGGCTGCTGGTGGCTACAACAATGCGCAGCCCGTCGCGTTTCCAGGGCACGACACCGTGACGCAAACAGACCTCGGCGGGCAGGCAAGCGGCCATCTTGGCAGCGGGTGGTTCAAGATCCAAATCCGCGCCGAGCGCGCGACATTGATCTGCCAACGCGTCAATTAGGTCGGGCTTGCGCAACAGTCCTTCGGATACCATGATCTCGCCCAAGGGGGCATCGACATGCCCTTGGATTTTCAGTGCATGCGCAAGGTCGGTCGCGGCAATATTGCCCCGGTCCAACAGCATCTGACCAATCGGTTCATACGAGATCGCCGGCGCTAACAGTTCCGGATCCGGTTCGGGATCCGGTAGCACCAGCCGCAGGTTGTTCATTACGACTTGCCTTGAATGTACTCAACGACGGCAAGCTGTCAGAACAGGGTTAACACTATGTTAAATTAACACTTTTCAACCCTAGCGGGTTTCATGTGATCATGCGGCGCGGTCCGCCATGGCCTGCGCAAAACGTTCAAACAGGTAATAACTGTCTTGCGGTCCGGGGCTGGCTTCGGGGTGGTGCTGCACCGACCAAACAGGCCGATCCGCCAACCGAATGCCGCAATTTGACCCATCAAACAACGACGTATGGGTTTCGATCACACCATCGGGCAGGGACTGTGCATCAACGGCAAACCCGTGGTTCATAGATGTAATTTCAACCTTGCCGGTATCATGGTCCTTGACCGGGTGGTTGGCGCCGTGGTGGCCGTGGTTCATCTTGATGGTCTGCGCGCCCAAGGCCAAAGCCAACATCTGGTGACCCAGACAAATCCCAAACACCGGCAGTGCCGTGTCTGACAACACCTGTTGGATCATCGGCACCGCGTATTGCCCCGTCGCGGCGGGATCACCCGGACCGTTCGACAAAAACACCCCGTCGGGGGATTGCGCCATGATATCGTCAAATGTTGCACTGGCTGGTAGGACGGTCACATCGCAACCCGCACTGGCCAGACACCGCAAAATATTGCGCTTGGCGCCGTAATCAATGGCGACGACCTTGTGCTTGGGCGCGGTTTGCGCGGCATAGCCATCGGGCCAGGCCCACCGCATTTCGTTCCACCGATAAGATTGCGCACAGGTCACGTTTTTGGCCAGGTCGCGCCCTTCGAGCCCATCAAACCCGCGGGCCGCAGCCAGCAGGGCCTCGACGTCAAAGTTACCGTCCGGGTCGTGGGCCAGCGCCACATGCGGGGCCCCCGATTTGCGCACCGCACGCGTCAGGCGGCGGGTATCGACGCCGCCCATGGCGATCCGCCCGCGTGAGGCGAGCCATGCGCTCAGATCTTGTGCGGCCCGCCAGCTGGACGGGTCGGTGGGCATCCATTTCACGATCATGCCTTCGGCCACCGGGTCGGCGGTTTCGTCATCTTCGGGGGTGACGCCAACATTGCCGATATGGGGGAAGGTAAACGTGACGATCTGCCCGGCATAGGACGGGTCCGTCATGATCTCCTGATAGCCGGTCATGGCTGTGTTGAAACACAGTTCCGCCACCGTTTGGCCGGTAGCGCCAAAGCCTGTCCCGTAAAAGAGGGTACCATCGGCAAGCGCGAGGCAAGCGGTTGGGCGGTCGGATGCAGAGGGCTGCATGGGCGATCCTTTCGGGCCTTGGAGGTCAATGAAATCTGCCGGAAACTAGACGCGGCGTCGGGGCGGGTCAAGGCCTGTTCAGGGGGGAATGGCGTTTGCATAAATCCGCCGTGACGCGCCATGTTGCGGCGCGCCGACAGTTTAGATATGGTCCAAGGCCTGACCATATACTGTGGCTGTCTTTTACGGGGTGGCGCGGTTTTAAAAGGATAAATAACCCATGGAACTGCGCGCAAAAATTTCGGCGGCATTAAAGCAGGCGATGAAAGACAAGGCCGCAGATCGGCTGTCGACGCTTCGGTTGATCAATGCTGCGATCAAAGACAAGGATATTGCCGCGCGGGCCGAAGGAAACGACGATGGTGTGGGCGCGGCCGAGGTGCTGGCGATTCTGGGCAAAATGGCCAAACAACGTCTGGAAAGCGCGCGCGCCTACGAAGAAGGCGGCCGGTTGGATCTGGCCGAGGGCGAGCGCCGCGAGATCCAGGTGATCGAAGAATTTCTACCGCAGCAGCTGACCGAAGATGAGGCAGACAAAGCCGTGGACGCCGCCGTGGCCGAAGTGGGCGCGGACAGCATTCGCGACATGGGCAAGGTCATGGCGATCTTGAAAGGGAAATACACCGGCCAGATGGATTTTGGAACGGTCGGTCCAAAGGTCAAGGCGCGATTGAGCTGAAGACCCGGCGTATCCGCGCCACGACCCCACGTGCCCTTGCGCGGCTTTTGCGCCGGGGGATGCCGGGGTTGGGCGCAGGGTGGGGGTCGTCGCCCCACCGCCCCAGCCGCAATTGCATCATCGTGTGGTGATCATAAACTGACATCGCGCCCTCTTGGTTTTTTACCTGTATCGCGCACCCCTACTGACAGGGGGCTGTCAGGGGCGTGTGTTAACCTGTCAGTAGGCAGGAAAAGGATGCACGCATGCCAAGGTCAGATCGATTGTTCGAGGTAATTCAGGTGTTGCGTGCGGCCAAGGCGCCGATGACAGCCGATGATCTGGCGCGGCGGCTAGAAGTCAGTGTGCGCACGATTTACCGCGATATCGCGACATTGCAGGCCCGCCAAACGCCTATCGAAGGGGCGCCCGGTATTGGGTATGTCATGCGGTCGGGGTATGATTTGCCGCCGCTGAATTTCGATGCAGATGAAAGAGACGCGCTGCGGGTTGGTTTGGCGATGTTGGCGCGCACGGGGGATGGTGGGCTGCAATCGGCGGCGCTGCGCATTCACCGCAAGATCGACGCCCTGCACGGGTCTGCCGATTGGATGCAGGTCGCCCCGTGGGGGGCGCCGCCCGATGACACCGGTGCCGTTTGCGGTGCCGGGGTGCGCGATGCTATTCGCAGCGCGGCGAAACTAGAGTTGACGTACCGCGATGAAAGCGGCGCGCAGACCCAGCGCGTGGTGCGCCCGTTGGCGTTGGTGTATCATCTGGACTGTGTCATGCTGGCCGGGTTTTGCGAATTGCGCGGCGATTTCCGGCATTTTCGGACCGACCGGATAGAGCAGAGCACGCCGCTTGAGGCGCGATTTACCAGTCAGGTGGAAACCCTGCGTGCCCTGTGGTGGGATAAAAACAAGTGGGATGGGCCGACCCTATCGGGGGCTGCCCCCTAACGTCGCCAGGCGATCTGAAGCTCGTCATACAGAGAGACGCGTTCTTGTTCGCTCAGAAACGCGCCGATTTCCACCTCGCGGCCCATGCCTTTGAGTGTGATGTAGTGAGGCACCGGGCCGTCGGTCTCATATTTGGTGATGGTCGTCCAATAACGGTTGCAATCCCATTCGCGCACAGCGCCCGATGGGTCGCGCCGGGTGAGATGGGCGGCGGTGTCATCGAGTGTCAGAACTTCGGTGATCTGGCGGGCGCGGTAATTGCGTTGCAGCGCAAAGAACATCCCCCACACCGCCGCGACCAGAAAGGGCAACATCCCCCAGAGAATCGGTGTCCCCAATAACGGTAAAGTGGGGATGCAGATCAGCACAAACGTCGCCATCACAAAGACCGCCATGCCCCGCGCAGGCAGCGAATTATGTGGCCACAACCGGAGCGTTTGAGGGCTGGCGCCGGGGGGGGATGTCCATTGGTAAGGCATGGGGCGATGATATCGGGCTGCCCGATGCAGGGCAATGCGACAGGTGGTCAAGCTGCTGTGACATCTGGTGCGCGCTATAAGTCTGCGCGTTGCGTGGCACGGCGGGTTGGTGCTGCCGAAGGCGCCGAATTATGGTGGGGCCTACGAAAAAGGCCCCGGAAGATCCGAGGCCTTTGGTCGTGTTTACTGTGCCTTAGTGGCTGGGCTGTTTGTCCCAGTCTTCCTGCTTTGGCAGCTGCTCGAACGTGTGCTCGGGCGGCGGGCTGGGTAGGGTCCATTCCAGCGTGTCGGCGTATTCATTCCAAGGGTTGGCTTCCTTGCATTCTTTACCCTTCATTAGCGACCAGATGATGATGCCGAAGAAGAACAAGAAGGATGCAAAGCTCAGGAACGCGCCCCAGCTGGACCATTGGTTCCAGTAGGCGAAGGCCTCTGGATAGTCGATGTAGCGACGTGGCATACCCTGACGGCCCAAGAAGTGCTGTGGGAAGAAGGTCAGGTTTGCGCCGATAAACATCATCCAAAAGTGCAGTTTGCCCGCCCATTCAGGATACATCTTGCCGGTCATCTTGGGGAAGTAGAAGTAGATCCCCGCAAAGATGGTGAAGACCGCGCCGAGCGACATCACGTAGTGGAAGTGCGCAACCACATAGTAGGTGTCGTGGTAGTACCGGTCGACCGCAGCCTGCGACAGCACGATGCCCGTCACACCGCCAACGGTGAACAGGAACAGAAAGCCAAACGCCCAGAGCATGGGTGTTTTGAATTCCACCGAACCGCCCCACATGGTGGCGATCCAGCTGAACACCTTGACGCCGGTTGGCACCGCGATGACCATCGTGGCCAGCATAAAGTAAGCCTGTTGGTTGAGGCTCATACCGACGGTGTACATGTGGTGTGCCCAGACGACAAAACCCAACGCACCGATCGCAATGATCGCCCAAACCATCGGCAGGTAGCCAAACACAGGTTTGCGCGCAAAGGTCGCGATCACGTGGGAGATAATGCCAAAGCCCGGCAGGATGATGATGTACACTTCGGGGTGACCAAAGAACCACAAGATGTGCTGGTACAAGACCGGATCACCGCCGCCTGACGGATCAAAGAAGGTGAACCCAAAGTTCCGGTCCATCAACAGCATGGTGATTGCGCCCGCCAGAACCGGCAGGGACAGCAAGATCAGCCAGCTGGTCACAAAGATCGACCACGCAAACAGCGGCACCTTGAACAGGGTCATGCCAGGGGCACGCATGTTCAGGAAGGTGGTGATCATGTTGATCGCGCCCAGGATCGACGACGCACCAGAGACGTGCACCGCAAAGATCGCCAGATCCATCGAATAGCCGCCCTCATTGGTGGACAGCGGCGGGTACAAAACCCAGCCCACGCCCGACCCAAGTTGGTCGTTGCCACCGGGTGCCAGCACCGAACAGATCGCCAGCGAGGTGCCCGCGACATACAACCAAAAGCTAAGGTTGTTCATGCGCGGGAAGGCCATATCGGGCGCGCCGATTTGCAAGGGCATGAAATAGTTGCCAAAACCGCCGAATAGGGCGGGGATAACCACAAAGAACATCATCAAGATGCCGTGGCCGGTGATCAGAACATTCCACAGGTGCCCGTTAGGGGTACAGGTCGCAGCAGAGGCGAAAAAGCGCGCGCCCTCCTGACACATGTACTGGACGCCCGGATCCATAAGTTCGAGGCGCATGTACACGGTGAATGCCACCGATACAAAGCCAACGAGGGCTGAGACGATCAGGTATAGAATACCGATGTCTTTGTGGTTTGTGGACATGAACCAGCGTTGAAAAAACGTGGGTCCATCATGGTGTTCGTCGCCATGGATGGCTGCGTCTGCCATGCTTGTGCCTCCTCAGTTGTCAGTTAACCAATGCCGCACGGTTCCCGTGTGTCGCATTGGAGTCCTTGGTCTTCTAGTGCGAGATGGCCATCGGAGCAATGATCGTAATTGCCGCAGCCCGAGAAAAGTCCCAGTTTGTTGGGCCGGGGCGTGCTGCCCGCGTTGCCGTTGAAAAGATTAGCGCAAATTTAACGTATCTCGATTTCGTTTACGCGGACTTAAGCTTCCTGCGACATAGTGAAATTGGGTGTGTGGTACAGTTGCTTATGGCTGGAATTGTGGGAGACGATAACATTATGCGGGCGATATTTCCCCAATGCATTGGTATGCCGCCGGTTCCTGCCGGCGCGCTTGGCCTTGCGTTTTGGGAAAAACTGGCAAACCTCTTGCCGGGTGTTATCTATATTTTTAACCAACAGACCATGACCAACGAGTATTCAAACCGGTCGATTTTGGATCTTTTGGGGTATTCGCCTAAAGAAATCGCGGAACACGGCGCGACTCTCGGAGAATCAGTCGTGCTGATCGAAGACCAGCCCGCGCTGCATGCGTATCTTGATACATTGGCGTCGCTGCACGACGATGAAGAGGCGCGCCACGAATACCGCGTGCGCACGCGGTCGGGCGAGGTGCGGTGGCTGCGCAGCGTCGATGCGGTGTTTGAACGGGCGGCAGATGGGACGATCCTGCGCCACATTGGTCTCGCACTGGACATCACCGAAGAGAAAACCGCCCAAGTCGGATTGCGCACGATCCACGATGAGCTGGAAGCGCGCATCGCTGCGCGGACGCAAGAATTGCAGGCACTGAATACCGAGCTTGCGCAACGCATGGCGCAGCGGACGGCCGAATTGGACGATCTGAACCGCGATCTCAAGGATCTGACCTATGTCGCGACCCACGACCTAAAGGTGCCAGTCAACAACATCAGCAGCCTGATCCATATGTTGAGCGAAGCCGAACCGTTGTTGCCGCCTGAACACGTCGAGACCCTTGGCTGGCTGCGCGATGTGTCGGATCAAGCTGGCGAAAAGCTGGACGCGTTGATCTGTGTGGCACAGGCCCATTCGGGTTCACTGGATAAATTTGAAAAAGTCAGCTTGGCCGATGTCACCGAACGGGCATTAGTGAGCCTGCATTATCAAACCACCAGAACCCGCGCGGTGATCAAGACTGACTTTGCACAATCTGAGGTGTGGTTTCTTCCGCGTGAGATGGAAAATGTTTTGCAGGCGATCATCGGGAATGCGATGAAATACCATCATCCGGGGCGGCGGCCGCGGGTTCACATTAGCTCTCGGGCTGGGCCTGACTATGTGGATATTGCGATCCGTGACAATGGCACCGGATTGGACCTGCCGCGAGATCTCGAAAAGGTCTTTGGCCTGTTTAAACGCGCACATACCACGCCGGAAGGGGCGGGCGTGTCTCTTTATTCGATCCGCCGGGTGTTGGACCGTGTGGGTGGCGCGATCATGGTCACCAGCACCTTGGGCAAGGGCAGCTGTTTTTCGATCCGTCTGTTAAACAACCAGGTGCCGGTATGACACCGTGTGAAACCCCCATTGATAAAATCCTGTTGGTTGATGACGATACGGTGACCAATCTGATGCATGGACGCATGATCAAACGCAGCGGGTTGATCCGGCAGGTTGACGTGGTCACCGACGGGCTGGCGGCGCTGGAGTATCTGCAAGACCTCGCCGCGGCGGGCGACCCATGGCCGCAACTGGTGTTGCTGGATATCAACATGCCGCGGATGGACGGGTTTGAGTTTCTCGAAGGGTTCGCGGCATTGCCCGAAGAAACGCGTGACCAAGACACCTTGATCATCATGCTGTCGACCTCTGCGTTACGCGCCGATCATGACCGCGCCGAGGCGGATCCGAACGTCCATACCTATATGGCCAAACCCATTAATATCGACGATATATCCAGGTTCGTTACGGCCTGTCATAGCGACCAACGGCGCCCTCACAGTTAGGGGGCTAAGCCAGGCGATGGGCGCGGTTGCGGGGTGTCGCCAAAGATGTCGGTAAACGCAGCGCGCAAAGCCAGATCCACATCCGACATCTCAACGGGCAGCCCCAGATCCACCAGGCTGGTGACGCCGTGGGCCTGTATGCCACAGGGCACGATACCATCAAAGTGCCGCAAATCGGGCTCCACATTCAACGATATACCGTGAAAACTGATCCATTTGCGCAACCGGATACCGATCGCTGCGATCTTATCTTCTGCGGGTGTGCCATCGGCTTGGGCTGGTTTTTCAGGCCGTTCGACCCAAACACCCACGCGCCCATCACGAATAACACCGGTGACATTGAAGGCATCTAACGTCGCGATCACCCAGGCCTCTAACTGTTGCACAAACAGGCGGACATCATGCCCGCGCTGGCCCACATTTAGCACAACATAGGCGACCCGTTGGCCCGGCCCATGATAGGTATATTGGCCACCCCGCCGGGTCTCATAAACCGGAAAACGGTCCGGGTCCGTCAGGTCTTCGATGCGGGCGCTGGTGCCTGCCGAATACAGGGGGGGATGTTCCACCAACCACACGCATTCCTCCGCGTGGCCTGCAAAAACCGCGTCGGCGCGCGCCTCCATCCAGGCCTCGGCCGTGCGGTAATCTGTCAGCCCGTCTGATATGATCCATTCCACCATATCCGTGGTCTAACGCAGACAGGCGCGGCCGAAAAGACCCCACGCGTACCGCAACTGCTGCAGATTTGCGGCAACATACGTAGGCGAATGTTCGGGGCATCATTGATTTTGACGGTCTGTGCTGCGACAGGTTGCGGCATGGGACGGCCGAAGGGAGCACCCGTTGACTGCCAAGATTTTCTCGACCCGCAACAGGCCGTTTCATCAGGGGCCTTTCCCATTGGGACGTTTGGTGCGCCACGAGGGCCCGCCTGATCTGTCGCGGGTCCCACCGATGCAGCCGGTGTCGTTTGATCGTGGTGATCAACCGGCGTCTCTTGTGAACGCGATGGATGAATATCAGGCGATGTTGGATGTGATCTGCGACGGGCTGATCAACACGGTTGTGTCCGGCTGCCCCGATGACCGGGATGAACGGGCACGCCACATCAAGTCGTTTGGCTATTTTCAAGACGCCCCTATGGTGGGGATCGGGCGGTTGGATGCCAGCCAGATGTTGGCGCAGCCCATACGCAACCCCGGCATTGACCGGTTGGCCGAAGAACTGCGGACCCGCCAGACCCAGACCTTGGCGGTGGGGATCGATGCGATCATGACCGACCTGCGCGACAGCATGACCGCGCCGCCGCGCACCATCGACGGCCACACCCACACGGTTGTGTTTTTGTATGACCACGGTCGCGACCCCACACCAGATGAACCGGGCTATGAGTGGATCGCGGGCGCGCACCCGCAACGGGCGGCGTTGCGGGGCACCGAAACGGCGGTGATCATCGCCAGTTATCTGCGCGTTTTGGGGTATGACGCCAAGGCGCACACGGCGACGTCTTCCGATGTTGATCTGAACAAACTGGCCGTTGGGGCAGGGCTGGCCACCGTCGAGGACGGTGCGTTGGTCAACCCGTTCGCGGGCACGCGGTTTCAACTGGCGGCGGTGACCACCAATTTCGCGATGACGGTGGATGCGCCGCTGGCCCCGTTGGCGCAGCAGCCAAAATCGGCGCGCGGGCCCAGGCACCCCTTTGCCAAACGGCGCTATGCGGATGGGGCGCACCCCTTCGAGACGCTCAAACGCGTGGATACCCCCACCACCTATATCGACGAGGCGCGGGTGGCGCGGGTGCCCAAACGCACTGATATGTTCGCCCGCGCGCAATTTGGTGACATGGGTAAGGCCAATCAGGACAACACAAAAAACGGGTATTTCGCACAGAAATCCCCGATCAGCGCGGCGATTCGGCGCCCATCGGGGGCGCTGTTGTTGTTGCAGCAGGGCGCGCCTGCCGCGCAGGTCTTTGAGGGTGCGCGTGATGCGGCGCGCAACGCCGAAGGCATCAAGGCGGCGGCGTATTTCATGGGCGCTGATGCGGTTGGCATTTCGCGATGCCCCGATTGGGCGTGGTATTCCCATGATGCGGTGGGCGCGCCGATCACACCCACGCACCCCAACGCCATTAGCCTGATCATCGATCAGGGGTTTGACACCACCGAAGGGTCTTCGGGGGATGATTGGATCGCGGTGGCGCAATCGATGCGGGCCTATCTGCGGTTTTCCCTGCTGGGTGGGGTGATCGGCAAACAGATCCGCAATTTGGGCTATGAGGCGCGGGTGCACACCAACCTTGACAGTGAGGTTCTGCAACCGCCGTTGTTGTTGCTGTCGGGTTTGGGTGAGGTCAGCCGCATCGGCGAGGTGATCGTGAACCCGTTTCTAGGGCCGCGCCTGAAATCGGGGTGCATCACCACGACCATGCCGCTCAGACATGACAAACCCATCGATTTTGGCATGCAGGCGTTTTGCGAATCTTGCAACAAATGCGCGCGCGAATGCCCATCGGGGGCGATCACGGCGGGCCCGAAACTGATGTTCAACGGCTACGAAATCTGGAAATCCGACAGCCAGAAATGCATCACCTACCGGCTGACCCAACAGGGTGGTTCCATGTGCGGGCGATGCATGAAAACCTGCCCGTGGAACATGGAAGGGCTACAGCACGAAAAACCCCTGCGCTGGATCGCGATGAACGTGCCTGCCATGGCGGGCGTATTGGCGCGGGCCGATGATCTGGTGGGCAACGGGCGGATCAATCCGCAAAAACGGTGGTGGTGGGATCTGAAGGTCAACGCCGCTGGCGGGTATGACCCGGTCGCAGAGCCCACAAATTACCGCGACCTGCAACCCGACCTAAAGCTCGACTACGCCGATCAAACCTTGGCGGTGTACCCCGCGTCTTTGGCACCACCACCGCATCCCTTTCCCTATCCGATGGACCGCGAAAAGGGGATCGAGGCGTATCAGGCGTTGATCACCGCGCAAGAATATCAGGCCCGGTTGGCCGCAGGGCAAACGGACGGGCTGGCGCATACCTATCTGGGGCAGGGCGACGCACCGGTGGTGCGTGTGCAGGTGTCACAGGTCACCGATCTGACGACCAAGATCCGCAAATACGAACTGCGCGCGCTGGATGACCAACCCTTGCCCGCGTGGCAGGCGGGCGCGCATTTGGATGTGGTCGTGGCGCCGCAGTTTTTCCGCCAGTTTTCGCTCTGCGGTGATCCGGCCGACAGGACGCGGTACGAATTGGCCGTGCTGCGCGAAGACGCAGGCCGCGGTGGGTCTGCCTTGATGCATCAGTTGTTCACCCAAGGGCGCAAGATTTTCGTCTCCAAGCCGATCAACCATTTCCCACTGGCGCCGGACGCCACGCGGCACATGTTGATGGGTGGTGGTATCGGGATCACGCCGATGATCGCCTTTGCCCATGAGTGTCACCATCAGGGCGCGGATTTTGCGCTGCATTATTCGGTGTCGTCCGATACCCAAGACGGGTTTGCCGATCAATTGCGCGCGATGCCCTGGGCTGACAAAGTGACCGTGCACAATTCTGCCACAGGCACCCGTGCCGATCTTGATCAGGTGTTGGCGGGATATCGGCCCGGCTGGCATGTCTACGCTTGTGGTCCGCAGGCCTATATGACGGCCGTCACCACCGCTGCCACACGGCAAGGCGTGCCGGAAGACGCGCAACATATCGAATATTTCACCGTGCCCGACGTGCCCGTGTCTGAAAACCACGGGTTTACCCTGCGATTGGCACGATCGGGGCGCGAATTGCATGTGCCCGCAGACCGGGCTGCCACGGATATTTTGACAGAAAACGGCGTGGCCATTGATGTGAAATGTTCAGATGGCCTGTGTGGTGTGTGCAAATGCGGCCTGATTGGGGGGGCGGTCGATCACCGTGATTTCGTCTTGTCCAAACGGCAACGCGAAACGTCTGTTATCTTGTGCCAAAGCCGGGCTGCGACACCGGGGGGCGTGATCGAGGTCGATTTATAAGGGGGCCCGCAGAACGCAGGCCCCCAATGGCACCGATGTTATTTTTTGTGCTCGGAATGCTCCGAATGGTCGGAGTGACCTGAATGATCCGAATGGTCGTCTTTGGCGGTACCGCGTTCTTCGATGCTAAACGACACATCCAGTTCGCCTGCGGTTTCAAAGATCAACGTGGCTGGGATTTTCGCGCCGACTTCGAAACCGTTCCCGTCTAGCCCCATGAACATCACGTGAAAACCACCGGGCTCTAGCGCGACGGTTTCGCCTGCGGGCACCACAATGGCATCAACATGGGACATCCGTGCGATGCCGTCTTTTTCTGTGGTGGTGTGCAGCATCACGCGGGGGAAATCTGCGCGCACGCCGATCAACGTGTCATCGGTGTCGCCGGTGTTGGTGACGGTCAGGTACCCGCCGCCAGATTTCGCGGTGGGTGCGGTGTTAAACGCCATCGGGTGGTCTACCACCAGATCGCCGATTTTGTATTCATGGGCGGATGCCAGCGTGGTGAGAGCAAAAAATGCGGCTGTTGCCGCCAATGTCAGGGTTTTCATCGTCTGAACCTTTTTGGATGCGCCGTATTGGGCGCGAATATTATGTAGGGGAATTACGTTTGGGGTCAGACGGCAGGCGGCGCGCGGCTGGGGGGCGACACGGGCGGGTGCGGCGCGTGCATGGCCTGTGCGATCGGGCGCACCCAGACAGAGACGCGACCGTTTTGCGGGCGGTGCAGGGGGCGCGCGCCCATCGGAGCCAGCGCGTTGGCCATGATCCGGCAGGCGTCACAGGCGCTGGTCAAATGCGAGGGGCCGGTGTCACCGCATAGGTCTTCTAGCGTGCCGCCTATATCGAGATACGCCAGCAGGTCGGGCGATGGGGCCGGGTCTGCGACACGGTGCGCAAAGGCCGCCGCCGACATTGCGAGGCTCGCAATCAACAGCAACACGCAGCCACAATTGGCAAAGGCACGGCGGATCATCATACTGACCCGTTTAGGCTTTTGCCGCACAGGGGTCCAGAGCATATCAGGCCTCGCGGTAACAAGCGGCTTGACCGCAGGGGGGCTGCGTGTCCTGATCGCGCCAACGCACCATTCAAGGAGAAACGCGCATGACACTTCGGCCGCTGGGGATCGACCTATCGATGTGTTTTATTGCAGGGCGTTGGCAGGCCCCGTCATCGGGTGACACGCTGGCGTTGACGGACCCATCCACCGGCGATGCGTTGTGCCAGATCGCGCGGGGGCAGGAGCCTGATATAGATCGCGCCGTGGCCGCAGCACAGGCGGCATTGGATGGCGATTGGGGGCGCGCCACTGCCGTGGAACGGGGCCGAGTGTTGGCGCGTTTGGGGCAATTGGTGCTGGAACAGATCGATGTGTTGGCCGACCTAGAGGCCCGCGATGTGGGCAAACCCCTGACACAGGCGCGCGCCGATGTTGTGGCCCTTGCGCGCTACATGGAATTTTACGCCGGCGCGGCAGATAAAATCCACGGCAGTACGATCCCCTATATGGATGGCTACACCGTTTATACCCTGCGCGAACCGCATGGGGTGACGGGGCATATCGTACCGTGGAATTACCCGATGCAGATCATCGGCCGGTCGGTGGGGGCTGCGCTGGCGATGGGTAATGCCTGTGTTCTGAAACCCGCCGAAGAGGCCTGTTTGACGGCGCTGGCCTTTGCCGAACTGGCGGCGCGGGCAGGGCTGCCTGCGGGGGCGCTGAATGTGGTGCCGGGGCTGGGCGCCGAAGCCGGTGCGGCCCTAAGCCGCCACCCGGATGTGCGGCATGTGTCGTTTACCGGATCCGTTGGCACGGGGCGGTTGGTGCAACAGGCGGCGGGCGAAAACGTCGTGCCCGTGACGCTGGAACTGGGCGGCAAATCCCCGCAGCTGGTGTTTGACGATGCTGACATCGATGCCGCCCTGCCGTTTTTGGTCAACGCGGGTATTCAAAATGCAGGCCAAACCTGTTCGGCGTCATCGCGTATTTTGGTGCAGCGCGGGGTCTATGACCGCGTGGTGGCTGCGATGGCCGCCCGCTATAGCGCCCTGCGTGTGGGGCCTGCGTTGGCGGATCTGGATGTGGGGCCGCAGATTTCGCTACGGCAAAAAGAGATCGTGCATGGGTTCTTGGCGCAGGCCACGGATCTGGAGATCGCAGCGGTGGCGGATCTGTCCGGTGATCTGCCGCAGGGCGGGGCCTATGTGGCGCCCACGTTATTTACCGGGGTCGCGCCGTCGCACCGTTTGGCGCAGGACGAAATATTTGGCCCGGTGCAGGTGATCATCCCGTTTGACGACGAAGCCGAAGCTTTGGCCATCGCCAATGGCACGCCTTATGGGTTGGTCGCGTCCATCTGGACGCGGGATGGCGCACGGCAGATGCGGTTGGCGCGGGCGTTGCGTGCGGGTCAGGTGTTTTTGAACAACTACGGTGCAGGCGGCGGGGTTGAATTGCCGTTTGGCGGCAGTGGCCTATCCGGACATGGGCGCGAAAAAGGGTTTGAGGCGCTTTATGGGTTTTCATCGCTGAAAACGGTCGCCGCGCGCCACGGATAGCGCGCCTTTAGGTGCCGCCCAATGCGATCAGCCACAGCCAAACGGTGATCACCGACACGCCTGTGGCGATCAGCACCGATGACGCAGCGACCCGTTTGGCCCGGCCGTACATATTGGCAAATATGTACGAGTTCACCCCCGGCGCCATGGCCGATGTAAGTACCCCAGACCGGAACCCATCGGTGGGCAGGTGCTGCGCGCTGCCAAAAAGCCAGACCAGCGCGGGATGCAACACCAATGCGATCACGCAGACCATCGCAATAGTGCGCCCGTCGCCTTCGGGCCGGTATTGCACCAGCACGCCCCCCAGCGCAAACAGCGCCGCAGGCAAAGCCGCGCGCGCGATCAACGACAGCGCGTCGTCTATCACGGTCGGCATGGGTAGCCCCGTCAGATTCACGAAAAACCCCAGCGCAATGGCCACAACCAGCGCATTGCGGAACATCGACCGCGCGACCCCGCGCGCCATCACCAGCACCGATTGCCCGCGGTTGCGCACGATTTCCATCGCGGTGATGCCCAGCCCATAGCAAAACGGCGAATGCATCGCGACGATGGCGAAATTGCCGGTCAGCGCGTCGGGGCCATAGGCGCGTTCGGTGATGGGCAGGCCCAATAACACCGAGTTCGAGAACAGGCAGCAAAACCCAATCGCCACGCAGTCTTCCCAGTCGCGTTTGAACACCACCCGTGCGCCCACCAGCCCGGCGGCGAAACAAATCGCGGCCCCTGCGTAAAAACTGCTAAGCAAGACAGGATCAAACGAATGACCCAAATCGATCTTGGCGATGGCTTGGAACAACAAGCACGGGATCGCAAAGCTTTGGGTGAATTTCATCAACCCGTCGATGCCCGACGTCGTGAAAAATCCGCGCCAGACGGCCACATAGCCAAAACCGATGACCACAAAGACCGGGATAATAACGTCGAGCAGGGTTTGCATAGGGCGGGCCTTTGCGCT
>NZ_JBDVLG010000032.1:0-17174 GCF_039970775.1 Roseobacter sp. | reverse complement strand
ATCACCGGCCCCTTGCGCAGTCGCATCAACCGCCACAGCCCCCCCGGCGAGATATAAATCCAAGCGGTGCGGATCATCGCCACATAGGTGCGCAAGATCGAATCGTGAAAGCTGTCTTGCACGATGTCAGACCAAACCAGCACCTCGATATCGGTTTGGGTGGCCTGCCCCTGCGTATGGGTCTGGACCTGCCAACCAAACGCACCGGGGGCCGTCGTGCCTTGCACCCCCAGCGTATACCCCGAAATCGCCGCCTGTGCGGCCCCTTCGGCGCGGTATAATTCGCGATAGCGGCGCGGCGGAAACGGGTCGTACCCCGGAATATAAAAGACCTTGCGGCGCGTTACGCAGGTGTCGGACGTGCTGCCCATGGTCAGACCTTATTGCGCCCAGCACGTCGCGGGGCTTTGGCCTACCTTACGTGGATCAACCCAACATTGCCAAGGCCGGGAAATTTTCTAGCAACCAGTAGGAAAACGTCGAGAACGCGCCCGTTACCATGGCAAGCCCGACCACGATCAGCAAGATCCCCATAACGCGTTCGATGGTCTTCATGTGGCGTTTGATTTTGTTCATCACGCCGACCGCGCGGGTCATGAACATAGCCGCCAGCAGGAACGGAATGCCCAAGCCTGCCGCGTAAATCCCCAACAGCAAAGTGCCCCGGCTGACCGACGCCTCGGAGGCCGCCAACGACAAGATCGCGCCCAGTTGCGGGCCGATGCAAGGGGTCCACCCAAAGGCAAACGCCAACCCAAGGACATAGGCCCCAAAGCTGGAGCCCCCCTGATCGCCCGCATCCAAACGGGCTTCTTGGTCCAGAAACGGAATACGAAACAGCCCGACAAAATGCAGCCCAAAGACCACCACCACCAGCCCCGATATTTGGGCAAATAGCACCTGATTTTGCAAAAAGAATGCCCCAAAGGCCGATGCCGTGAACCCAAGGATCAAGAACACCGTGCTGAGCCCCATCACAAAGAACAGCGCCGCAATCACCGCACGTTTGCGCGCGGCGGTCTCACCGGTCATTTCGCCAATGGAAACGCCGCTCATGTAGGCCAGATAGGGCGGCACAATGGGCAGCACACAGGGGCTGAGAAAACTGATAACGCCTGCAAATAATGCGACGAACATGGCAGGCATAAGACCCGCGTCGATGATTTCGATTCCAAACATGCCATCAGCCCTACCGGATATCCGGTAACACGTCACCTACGTCGCGGTCACAAGCTTGTGGACAGATTGAAACATCCCCCCTATCTGATGACTATGACTGACACACCCACCGACCTTGATGCCACCGGGCTGCTGTGCCCCCTGCCCGTGTTAAAAGCCCGCAAACGGCTGCAAGCATTGCGCGCGGGCGATCTGTTGACCATGCGCGCGGATGACCCCGCCGCGATTGTCGATGTGCCGCATTTCTGCGCCGAAACGGGCCACGAGCTGGTATCATGCGAGACAGACGGCGCGGTGCAGATCTACGTGATACGCAAGGCCTGACACGCAAAAGGCGCGCCCGAAGGCACGCCTTTTCGTTTTGATCATGGTCGGTCTGGTCAGCCCAAAGACCACCACCCCCGGCGTTTTGGTTTGGCCGGTGCAGGCTCTGGTGCGGCTGCGACGGGCTCGGGGGCTGCTGGTTCTGGTGCGGGCTCTGGCACAACAGCGACCTCTGGTGCAGGCGCGGGTTCCGGGGTTGGTTCCGGCGCGGCTGCAACCTCGGGTTCTGGGGTCGGTTGTGATACCGCGACCACCTCTGAGGCTTCGACTGGGGCCTCTGCTGCGGCGGCCTCGACCTTGGGCTTTCTGGCGCGGCTGGCACGCTTGCGCTTTGGCTTTTCGGCCACCTCTGCGGCTGGCGCTTCTGCTGTGTCCTCGGATACGGCAGCTTCAGCGACGGGTGCCTCCTCGGGGGCCGCATCTTGGGCCGCGACGGTCTCATCCTTTGGCTTGGCCCGACTGCGCGACCGCCGCTTTGGCTTGGGCTTTTCAGCCGCTGCCTCGGGAGTTGCTTCAGCCGTTTCAGGGGCCACGTCGGAGGTCTCAGCACCCACATCAGATGGGGTCGTCACGGGTGCATCGTCGCCATCAGACGTCGGTGCGGTCTCACCCTCGGATGTGCCCTGCATCTCACCGGTTTGACCGTTTTCGCCATTCCCCGATTTGTTGCGGCTGCGACGGCGCCGACGACGGCGACGTTTGGGCTTGCCTTCGCCCTCGCCCTCTTCGGTGGTTGGTGCAGGCTCTGCACCCTGCGGCGCGGGGGCCTCATCAACCACCAAATCCGCATCTTCATCTGCGTCAATCTGATCCATGATCGACGTATCCACCGACACGACATGATCAACAGCGGCCACAACACGCGTGGCTGTCTTGAACTTCTCAAGGCTGAAATCAGGGCTCACCAACGTCGGGTCGCCTTCGATCCGCACCGACAAACCATAACGGCCTTCGATATGCGCGATATGCTCGCGTTTTTGGTTCATCAAGAAATTGGCGATGCCCACGGGGGCCTTGACCAAGACCTCACGCGACCGCTTGCGCGTGCCTTCTTCTTCGATCTGGCGCAGGATCGACAGCGCCATGTTATCATCCGACCGGATCAAACCCGTGCCGTGGCAATGCGGGCACGGCTGCGTTGTCGCCTCGAT
This sequence comes from Roseobacter sp., assembly GCF_039970775.1. Lineage (GTDB taxonomy): Bacteria > Pseudomonadota > Alphaproteobacteria > Rhodobacterales > Rhodobacteraceae > Roseobacter. The sequence continues at coordinate 14,520 of NZ_JBDVLG010000032.1, read as the reverse complement.
CATACCGGGGCGCAGACGTTGGCGCGACATTTCCATCAGGCCAAAGCCCGAAATCCGGCCCACCTGAATGCGCGCGCGGTCAGTCTTGAGCTTGTCTTTCATCCGCTTTTCGACGGCCGCGTTGTTCTTGCGTTCGTCCATGTCGATGAAATCGATCACGATCAGCCCGGCAAGGTCGCGCAAGCGCAACTGGCGCGCCACCTCTTCGGCAGCCTCCAGGTTGGTTTTGGTCGCGGTCTGCTCGATAGAGCCTTCTTTGGTCGCCCGGCCCGAGTTCACGTCGATGGCAACCAACGCTTCGGTCACGCCGATTACGATATACCCACCCGATGGCAACTGAACCGTCGGATTGAACATGCCCGCCAGATAGCTTTCCACCTGAAAGCGCGCGAACAATGGCAGACTTTCGGTATACAGCTTCACGTTTTTCGCATGGGACGGCATGATCATTTTCATGAAGTCCTTGGCGATGCGGTAGCCGCGTTCGCCTTCGACAAACACCTCGTCGATCTCGCGGTTATACAGGTCGCGGATCGAGCGTTTGATCAAATCGCCCTCTTCGTAGATCTTCGCAGGTGCGATAGATTTCAACGTCAGTTCGCGGATCTGTTCCCACAGGCGTTGCAGATATTCATAGTCGCGCTTGATCTCGGCGCGGGTGCGTTTGGCACCGGCCGTGCGCACAATGAGCCCCGCGCCCTGCGGCACTTCGATCTCGTTGGCGATGTCTTTTAGCTTCTTGCGATCCGCTGCATTGGTGATCTTGCGCGAAATGCCACCACCGCGTGCAGTGTTTGGCATCAAAACGCAATAGCGCCCCGCAAGGCTAAGATACGTGGTCAGCGCAGCGCCCTTGTTGCCGCGTTCTTCTTTGACGACCTGCACCAGCAAGATCTGGCGTACCTTGACAACCTCTTGGATTTTATAGCGCCGGGGGCGTGGTTTACGCGCCGGGCGAATGTCTTCGTGGTCATCATCATCCGCAACGGACTCGATGCTGTCATCCTTGGAGGACGCGTCTGGTTTGCGCGCAGGTGCGTCATCATCGTCGTCTGCGGTCTCAACAACCGCGTCATCGGCAACCGCGTCATCGGCGGGCTGCTCTTCTGGCTCTTCGACCGGTGCCTCGGATACACGCTCCATCGCAGAGGCGCCTTCGTCTGCATCCAGATCAATGGTCTCCATCCCGTCGATTTGATCGGGATCAACCTCTTTGGTGACCGTCGCATCATCGCTGACGGTCTCGGCGGCCTTCGCCTTGGACCGGCTGCGGCTGCGCGACCGACGCTTGGGTTTTTCGTCTTCGTCCTCTTTGGCCTTTTGCGCTTCGGCATAGGCCCGTTCTTCTTCCATCAGCGCCTGACGGTCCGCGACCGGGATCTGATAGTAGTCAGGATGAATTTCCGAGAACGCCAAGAACCCGTGGCGGTTGCCTCCATAATCGACAAAGGCCGCCTGTAGCGACGGCTCGACCCGAGTTACTTTTGCGAGATAGATATTGCCAGCAAGCTGGCGTTTGTTTTCAGATTCAAAGTCGAATTCCTCAACCTTGTTTCCATCCACCACCACAACGCGGGTTTCTTCCGCGTGGGTGGCGTCGATAAGCATTTTCTTAGCCATATGTCCAATTTGCACAGCCACGATCGGGCCAACCCCGGAGGATCGACGAGATGTAGTATGTGTCTTGTCAGGGCGATCTGGCACGCGCGCGGCGTATGACCCGAAGGGGTCAGTACGGTTCTGCTCATTGCATCGGCGCGTATCATCGCGTTTCTTCTCCGACACGGGCACGACTATCCGGCCGCGTGTCCATTATATACTGCATGATCAGACCTATGGTCTTTTCCATGTCAGCGGTTCTTTGGCCGGTGTCGGCCCAATCGGTCTGGTTTGGGGATATGAAGACGTTCCACATCGGATCCAAACCAGCGAATCTCTCTCTAAGGGGCCACAGTCATCTGCAACGCACCTTCATTCTGCTAGTTAAGGCCACTGTGTATGAAAACACAATGGCCAATCGTCCGCAAAGGCATGAAATCGGCCGTAGGTGGCCGATTTCAATGGTTTTTCGCGGTATGGGTAAGCGGATGTATCGTTTAAAGATAGTCTGACCGCTGCAAACCGTATTTGGCCATTTTCTCGTTTAACGTGCGGCGCGGCAGGCACAATTCATCCATCACCGACGCAATTGATCCACGATGACGCCGCATAGTGTTGTCGATCAACATCCGCTCAAACGCCTCGACATACTCCTTGAGCGGCTTGCCTTCGGTGGTCATCACCGGCTGCATGTCTTCGTGATCGTTCATCAACAACGACGCGATGGTGCCCGACCCGCGGCGCGATTGCAGCACCGCGCGTTCGGCGACGTTGATCAGCTGGCGCACATTGCCCGGCCACGGGGCCTGCAACAGTTGCGCGGCCTCCTGTGCCGATACCTGCGGAGCCTCGCACCCGTATTCATCCGAGAACTGCTCGCTCAGACGGGTGAACAACGTCAAGATATCCTCGCCACGTTGGCGCAACGGTGGCACCGTGATACGCAACGCCGCCAACCGGTAAAACAGATCCGCCCGCAGTGCGTCCTCGGATGTGCGCCCGGCCTCTTGCAGGTTCGAGATCGCAACAATGCGCGTTTCAGCGGGCGATCCCTGCTCGTTGATCACACTCAACAACCGCGCCTGCAACGTTTCGGTCAGCGCCTCGATATCTTCGAGCACCAACGTCCCGCCGCGCGCCTCTTCGATCGCAGGCAGCTGCGCATCTTCGGGGTTCATCGGGCCAAACAACCGTTTGCTGAGCGCGTCTTCTTCATAGGCACCGCAGCTGATCAGCACGAATTTCTTACCCGCACGCGACCCAACCGCATGCAACGCATGTGCCACCAACGTTTTGCCGGTACCGGTTTCGCCATCGATCAGCACATGCCCGTCGGCCTGCCCCAGATCCAGAATATCTTCGCGCAGCCGCTCCATCACGGGGCTTTGGCCGATCAACTTTTTCATCAGCTGGCCGCCATCCGACAGCTCGCGCCGCAGGGCACGGTTGTCCATCACCAAGCGCCGTGCACCGGTGGCTTTCTTGGCCAGTTCGTTCATCCGGTCGGGGTTGAACGGCTTTTCCAGAAAATCAAACGCCCCCACCCGCATCGCCTCGACGGCCATGGGCACATCGCCGTGCCCAGTGATCATGATGACGGGCAGCGCACTGTCATTGCCCATCAGCTTTTTGAGGAACTGCATCCCGTCCATGCCCGGCATCTTGATATCGGAAATCACGATCCCCGGATATTCGGGCCCCAAAACCTTGAGCGCATCCTCGGCGCTGCCAAAGGTTTCGGTGTCATACCCCGACAACGCCAGCCATTGGCTGATCGATTGCCGCATGTCTTGTTCGTCGTCGACAATCGCGATCTTCATTGCTTGTGTCATGGCTTACTCCGCCGCTTGTGTACTGTGCTCGCTGTCCAAAATCGGCAGCTGCATTTCAAAGACTGCACCACCGGCCTGACCGTTTCGTGCCGTCAGGCGCCCGCCGAGGTCGTTAACGATACCAGACGAGATAGCAAGGCCCAGCCCAACGCCATCGCCGGGCTGTTTTGTGGTGTAAAAGGGCTCAAACAGCTGGTCGAGGTCTACGATACCGGGGCCATTGTCGCGCACCGTGAGGGTCGCGGTTTCGCCCGCTGACAGCAAGATCTCCACCTTTGGGCTTGTCTCGGATTTGGTGGCGTCGATGGCGTTGCGCAACAGGTTAACCATGACCTGCTCAATCCGCAGCCGGTCCCCCATCACTTCGACCGCCGCATCGGGTACGATCCGGGTGATCTGAACATGACGTTGGCGCAGCTGCGGCTCCATCATAGACAGTGCCGAGGCCAGCGCATCGCCCATGTCCACTGCCGAAAACGCCTCTTGGCCCTTGCGCGCATATGATTTTAGCTGCCGGGTGATCCCGCTCATCCGCTCGATCAAATCGTCGATCCGGCCAAAGGACGACAACGCCTCCTCTTGGCGGTTGCGGCGCAGCAAAAGCCGCGCCCCCGCAAGGTAGGTTTTCATCGCGGCCAACGGTTGGTTTAACTCGTGACTGACGGCGGCTGACATCTCGCCCAAGGCGGCCAATTTGCTGGATTGTTCCAACGTCTGTTCTGCCACGGCGAGCGTTTCCTGCACCCGTTTTCGTTCGGCAATTTCCCGCTGTAGCGCCAAATTCAACGTCCGCAATTCGGCAGATTCCCGCTGAAATAAGGCCATCCGCAACGCCGTCCTGCGACTGAGCGCATAGAAGCTCAGCGCGAGAAGAATCGCAAACGCCATGATCTCGAGCGCGAGCACCCCATTCACCCGTTCGCGCACCGACGCATAGGTGGTAAAGCTCGCCATGCGCCACCCGCGAAACGGGATCCGTGTCTCAAGCCGCATCACGGCCTCGCCCGCCAGATAGGCATCGGGGGGCAGCGCGGTCCAATCGGCGGTGGCCTGAATGGCGCGTTGAATGGCGTTTTGCGGGGTCTGCCGCGTGAGGGCCTCCTCTTCGGTGCGGCCACGCCATCGTGGTTCGGTGGTCAGAATAATCGCACCGGTGCTGTCGGTCACGATCACCGCGTCAGAAATACCCGCCCACGCACGCCCAAACTTTTGTAGATCCACCTCAACTGCGATCACCCCAAGAACATCCGCCCCCGCCTGCACACGCCGCGAATAGAAAAACCCGTACCCGCCGCCTTCGCGATTTGCGACGGTGAAAATCGTCGCATTGGCGCGGATTGCATCAACAAAATAGGGTTCGGCCCGGTGGCTAGAGCCAAGCCTGTTGCGATCGGTCGCGGCCACGGTGCGCCCGTCGATATCGAGCAACATCAAAGACGCCGCGCCTATCTCGTCCACAAACGAGATCAACCGGCGCGTTGATGCGGTGTAATCGGCCGAGCTCAGCGCGCCGATCAATTCCGCGTCGCGTGCCAACAACTGCGGTACAATCGCGTTTTGGCGCAATTCAGACAGCAGGTTGCCGCTATATAACGCCAACCGCAGTTCCGCCCGGTTGCGCGTGCTTTCGGTAAACCGATCCGTCAGCAGCTTGTTGGTGACGGACACCACAACCACCGCGAACACCAGCAAGATCACCAACGCCACACGCACGCGCCAATTGATGGCGCGTGTCGGTGTGTTGGGTTCAGTTGATTGGCTCATACCCAGAACCGTACGCGAAAGCGCAACCCCGGCTCAAGTCACGCGTTGACCAATGCCCCTGCCAGTGCGCGGAAGAGCGCCTGCCCGTCGGTGCCCCCATGCACCGGATCAGCGGCGCGTTCGGGGTGCGGCATCATACCCAGCACGCGCCGGTTTTCGGACAGGATGCCCGCAATATCCGCACGCGCGCCATTGGGGTTTTGGGTGTAGGTAAAGGCCACGCGGTCTTCGCCCTGCAAACGGTGCACCGTGTCATCATCGGCAAAATAATTGCCATCGTGGTGCGCGATCGGGATGTCGATCACATCGCCTGCATTATACCCAGCGGTATAGGCAGATTGCGAGGTTTCCACCTTTAGACCAACGGTTTGGCAGATGTATTTCAAACGCGCGTTGCGCAGCAAAACACCCGGTAGCAACCCCGTTTCGGTCAACACCTGAAACCCGTTGCACACGCCCAGCACATAGCCGCCACGCGCGGCGTGATCCGCAACAGACCGGCAGATCGGTGAATTCGCAGCAATCGCCCCACAGCGCAGGTAATCGCCAAACGAAAACCCACCGGGAATGCCGACCACATCGACGCCATCGGGCAAAGCACTGTCTTTGTGCCACACCATGCTGACCCGCGCACCCGCGGCCTCAAAGGCAACCGCCAAATCCCGATCACAGTTGGACCCAGGAAACACAACAACCGCGGCGTGCATTAGGCGATCTCCACCGAATAGGATTCGATCACCGTATTGGCGAGCAACTTTTCACACATCGCTTTGACGTCTGCCTCACTGGCGCCGGCGTCGAGGTCCAGTTCGATGACCTTGCCCTGACGCACGCCCTTAACACCGTCAAACCCCAGCGCCCCAAGCGCGTGACGCACGGCTTCGCCTTGTGGGTCTAACACGCCGCTCTTCAGCATTACATGCACGGTCGCTTTCATGATCAGCCCTTCATTCTTCCTAAAATATGCACGTCCCGCCGATCAGTTGATCAGCGTTGGTTTGGTCACAGGTGTCGCGGTTTTAGGCATCACACCCAAACGCCGCGCCACTTCGGTATAGGCGTCTTTCAGATCACCCAGATCGCGGCGGAAGACGTCTTTGTCCAGCTTTTCACCGGTTTCGATATCCCACAGCCGGCAGCTGTCTGGGCTGATTTCATCGGCCACAATCAAACGTTGGAAATCGCCGTCAAACACCCGACCCACTTCGATTTTGAAGTCCACCAGACGAATGCCAACAGCCAACATCACGCCCGACAGGAAATCATTGACCCGCAACGCGAGGCTCAGGATATCATCCATGTCTTGCTGGCTGGCCCAGCCAAAGGCGGCGATATGCTCTTCGGTGACCAACGGATCACCCAGCGCGTCGTCCTTATAGCAATATTCCACGATGGGGCGCGGCAACTGCGTGCCCTCGTCAATGCCCAACCGTTTTGACATGGTGCCCGCCGCGTAATTACGCACGATGATCTCTAGCGGCACGATCTCGACGCTGCGCACCAATTGTTCGCGCATGTTCAATCGCTTAATAAAGTGGTTCGGCACGCCGATCTGGCCCAAGCCGGTCATGAAATATTCGGACAAACGGTTGTTCAAAACACCTTTGCCCTCAATGACCGCCTTCTTTTCAGCGTTGAACGCTGTCGCATCGTCCTTGAAATACTGCACGATGGTCCCTGGCTCGGGGCCTTCGTACAGGATCTTGGCTTTGCCTTCGTAAATTTTCTTGCGCCGGGCCATGGGCGTCCTTTCCAGTCACGCCGCGAGGATCACGGCTAAGTTGGGCCTGTCTTAGTGGAAGGTCTGCGCTGCTGCAAGCCAAGGCAACTTGCGCAATGGCATCAAAACCCACATATCATAGGCCAGACCAACCCAATCAGGAGAACACAGCCCCATGAGCACCTTTGATGACCGCGAAAACGCGTTTGAAAACAAATACGCCCATGATGCAGAGATGCAATTCAAGGCAGAAGCGCGGCGCAACAAATTGCTGGGCCTCTGGGCCGCTGAACTGATGGGAAAATCCGGCGATGACGCCGCAGCCTACGCCAAAGAGGTCATAAAGGCCGATTTCGAAGAGGCGGGCGACGAAGATGTGTACCGCAAACTCGCCGGTGATTTGGGTGCGAAGGCCGATGAACCAACAATTCGTGCTAAAATGGCCGAATTGATGGCCGAAGCCAAAGCCCAGCTTATGCAAGAAGTCTAAACCAAATCAAATAGTTGCCACCGGCCCCACGTTTTGGCGGCCGGTGGCGGCCTATCTGCCTCTTATCAAATTCATAACGAAGATGAGTCTTATGAATTTGCGTTGTAGCCCTGTCCATGACATGCGCAGGGCCTACGCGAGATCTGAGGTGCGCAATGACCAACCCCATGATGAAACTGCTGTCCGAAAAGGGCACCCTGCTGGCCGATGGGGCCACAGGTACGAACCTGTTCAACATGGGGCTTATGTCCGGTGACGCGCCCGAACTGTGGAACACCGATGAACCCGCCAAGATCAAAACGCTGTATTCCGGCGCGGTCGATGCGGGCAGTGATATTTTTCTGACCAATTCCTTTGGGGCCAATGCATCGCGCCTCAAACTGCACAGCGCCGAAAAACGTGTGCATGAACTGGCGCGTGCCTCTGCCGAAATTGGCCGCGAGGTCGCAGATACCGCCGGGCGCACCGTGATCGTGGCCGGGTCCGTTGGACCCACCGGTGAGATCATGGAACCCGTAGGTACCCTGAGCCACGCCATTGCCGTTGAAATGTTTCACGAGGCGGCGGATGGTCTGAAATCGGGGGGGGCCGATGTGGGTTGGCTCGAAACCATCAGTGCACCTGAAGAATACCGCGCCGCCGCCGAAGGGTTTGCGCTGGCCGGTCTCGACTGGGTCGGCACCATGAGCTTTGACACCGCGGGCCGCACTATGATGGGCCTGACCAGCGCGGGCATGGTCCAGATGGTCGATGGGCTAGATGCCATCGCACCCATGGCGTTCGGAGCCAATTGCGGCACCGGCGCGTCAGATCTGTTGCGCACTATTTTGGGGTTTTCGGCGCAAGGGACCGAACGGCCCATTATCGCCAAAGGCAACGCCGGCATCCCCAAATACGTGGACGGGCATATCCATTATGACGGCACGCCCGAATTGATGGCCGATTACGCCGTGATGGCACGCGCCTGTGGCGCAACGATCATCGGCGGCTGTTGCGGCACCATGCCCGACCACCTGCGCCACATGCGCGAAGCGCTGGACACCCGCAGGCTGGACCATCCACCCGCGCTCGAAGAGATCGTAGACCGGTTGGGGCCGTTTTCATCGCAAAGCGACGGGACAGGCGACGACACCCCCCCCGCCCGGCGCACATCGCGCCGCCGCCGGGCTGCAAGATAATCCTCACTGCGGGCCTCGCAACAGGCCGTGCGCCTGTGTAACCCACGCTTAACCCGCACAAGTTTATGAAAAGATTTCGAACAGACCGCCCCTGCATCCGCGTGTACAAAACCCCACCCACAGGGTAATTTTTGCGCAACCGCGTCGCACACCGTTTGCTGCGTGTCGTAATCTGGACAGTAGATGAAAATCGTTCTGTCACAAAAGGCCAAATGACCCAAACGCGCAGACATTTGCGCTGCAAGAGGAACACCGATGTCGGACGAAGATGAAATTATCCTCGCAGAGCTCAACGACGAAGAGCTTGTTCAGCAGATGTTCGACGACCTCTATGATGGTCTCAAGGAAGAGATCGAAGAAGCGGTCAACATCCTGCTCGCACGCGGGTGGCAGCCCTATGATATCCTGACCAAAGCGCTGGTCGGCGGCATGACCATCGTCGGCCATGATTTTCGCGACGGTATTTTGTTCGTCCCCGAAGTATTGCTGGCCGCCAATGCGATGAAGGGTGGCATGTCTATCCTAAAACCACTGCTGATTGAAACCGGTGCACCGCGCGTTGGCAAAATGGTCATCGGCACGGTCAAAGGCGACATCCACGACATTGGCAAAAACCTTGTCGGCATGATGATGGAAGGCGCGGGCTTTGAGGTCGTTGACCTGGGCATCAACAACGCGGTCGAAAAATACATGGAAGCGCTCGAAACCGAAGCGCCTGATATCCTTGGCATGTCCGCCCTGCTGACCACCACAATGCCCTACATGAAGGTCGTGATTGATACGCTGATAGAACAGGGCATCCGCGACGATTACATCGTGTTGGTTGGCGGCGCACCGTTGAACGAAGAGTTCGGCAAAGCCATCGGCGCAGACGCCTATTGCCGGGACGCCGCCGTCGCGGTGGAAACAGCCAAAGAATGGGTTGGCCGCAAACACAACCAAACATCGGCCTAGTCCCAAACTGTGACGCGCGGGGGTTCGAAAGATCAGCATGGCGGCACTCAACGACACGACGCTCACAGAAACGGGCCTGCCGTTGCAGGCGTCACAAGGCAAGGTGCTGCTGATCGCCTGCGGTGCCCTTGCCCGCGAGATCCTCGATCTCAAGGCCGCGAACCGCTGGACGCATCTTGACCTGACCTGCCTGCCCGCCAAATACCACCTCTACCCCGATAAAATCACTCAAAGCGTCCGCACCGCCGTCGCAACCCACCGCGCAGATTACGCGCGCATCTTTGTTGTCTACGCCGATTGCGGTACAGGTGGCCTACTCGAAGCCGCCTGCGCCGATCTAGGAGTCGAAATGATCGCGGGCCCGCATTGCTACTCGTTTTTCGAAGGCAATGACCGGTTCGCAACGCACGGCGATGCCGACATCACGTCCTTCTATCTCACTGATTTTCTGGTGCGCCAGTTTGATGCATTTGTGGTCAAACCCATGGGGCTCGATCGCCACCCCGAACTGCGCGATATGTACTTCGGCAACTACGAAAAACTGATCTACCAGGCTCAAACCGACGACCCGGCCCTCACCGCCAAGGCCCAAGACTGCGCCGCCCGGCTGGGTTTGGCCTTTGAACGCCGCTTTACCGGATACGGCGATCTGGGAACAACCCTCGCAAAGCTCTCACCGCCCCATCCCCGCGCGCCCACTCAAATTCCGGATGGAATTTGACAAACATCACGTGGCGCCGAAGGCGCCTCCGTTTACCTCAGGATGCAGCGGCGGCCACAGCACGCACCCGGTCAATCATCGCGCGCAACCCGTTGGACCGCTGCGCCGAAAGATGGTCCGTCAGGCCCAACCGCGTCATCTCGGCGCGCGCATCCACGGCCACAACCTCTGCGACAGGCACCCCGTTATACAGCTTGCGCAGCACCCCGATCAGGCCATTCACGATCATCGCATCGCTTTCCCCCTCGAACTGCAACACGCCCCCATCCGTGACCACATGCAACCAAACCTGACTGGCGCACCCGTCCACTTTGGTGGCAGGTACCTTTAACGCATCGTCCAAAGGCACCATCGATTTGCCCTCCTCGATCACCATGCGGTATCGATCTTCCCAATCATCCAGAAAATCGAAATCCTCGACCAGATCTTCAAAAGCTGCTTGTGCCATGGGTCCCTCTCATCTGCTTTGTTTCAGGTAAGGCCCGCACTCCGAAAGGTCCAGCCGCCTTGATGCTTTTCAAGCACGCTCAGATGCGGTACTCGGTGAAGAACTCGAATTGATGGCAGGTCCCATGCGCATTAAAACATCCGCCCTTTTGATCTCCACGCTGGCCCTGACGGCCTGCGGTTTTAGCGAAAGCCGGGTGAACCCCGTCAATTGGTTCGGGCGGGGCGCGCCTGCCCCGGTGGCGGCCCCTGCTGTCGAAACCAATGCCCTGATCCCCACGCGCACAGGGCTGTTCAGCTCAAACTCTGACGACGACGTCTATCAGGGCCGCCCAATCGACAGCATCAGCGATCTGGTGGTAGAGCGGGTTCCAGGCGGTGCGATCATCCGGGTGACCGGTGTTGCGGCCACACAGGGGGAACACAGCGTGCGTCTGACCCCGGCAAACGATGACGAAGCCGCCGTCGATGGTGTGTTGGTTTACCGTCTCGAAGCCCTGCCCTCGTCTACGTCGCGCCAAGGCTCGGCTGCCAGCCGCGAGATCCACGCCGCCCGCAAGGTCACCGACCAGACGCTGGCCGGTGCACGCACCATCCGCGTCGAAGCGGCCCGCAACGCGTTGCAGGCCCGCCGCTAGGTCAATCTAGCGCGACAATCCTAACATCGGATCCGTCGGCGGCCAATGCAATCTTGCCTTCACACAGGCGCAATGCGTCCGCACCAAATACCTCTTTGCGCCACCCGCTCAGGGCGTTCACATCCCGCAAACCCGCCGCGATGGCATCCAAATCAGACGCAGGCGCAATCAACTTTGCCGCCACGCCCGCGCTTTCTGTTTTGGCCTTCAGCAACACCCGCAACAGATCCGCCAACGCCGGGTTCACTTGCAGCTTATCGCGCGAGCGGTCGGGTTTTGGCATGTCGGCCTGCGCGCAATTCACGCCATTTTCCACGGCCGCCAGAATACCATCGGCAATGTCGCCCCGACGCGCCTCGCGCAACAACAACCGCGACCGACCCAGTTCTTCGATGGTTTTGGGTTTGTTCGACGCCAATTCAACCAACGCATCATCTTTAAAGACCCGGTTGCGCGGGATGTTGCGCCCTTGGGCATAGGTTTCACGAAAGGCAGCAAGCTCGCGCACCACGGCCAAAAATTTGGGCGAACTTGTGCGGGTTTTCACCCGCCGCCATGCTTCGCGTGGGGGGACAACATAGGTTTGCGGGGTTGTCAGAACCGTCAGTTCTTCGCGCACCCAACGGCTGCGGTTGGTTTCTTCGAGCTTTCGGGCAAGGTATTCATAGATATCACGCAAATGCGTCACATCGGCCAAAGCATATGTTTTTTGCGCATCCGTCAGCGGGCGCCGCGACCAATCGGTGAACCGGGAGGTCTTGTCCAAAGGTTGTTTGGTAATCCGGCGCACCAGCGTTTCATATCCGACCTGTTCGCCAAACCCACACACCATGGCCGCAACCTGCGTATCAAACAACGGCTCTGGGAAAACCTCGGCATCTACGTAGAAAATTTCCAGATCTTGCCGCGCTGCATGAAACACTTTGACAACAGATGTATCGCGAAACAGCGTGTACAGAGGCTCTAGCGACAGGCCGTCTGCCAACGGATCCACCAACACCGCAGTGCTGTCGTCGTTGCCGGGCATTGCCAATTGGATCAGGCACAGTTTGGAATAATAGGTACGTTCACGTAGAAATTCAGTATCAACCGTGACGTAATCATGGGCAGCGGCGTCCTGACAAAAATCAGCAAGCTCCGCGGTCGTTGTAAGAGTTTTCATTGAATAGTTTCTTTGCCTTGGCGAGCATCACTGCGTTATGGTTACCAAATTGTTACACCAGCACAATCGCTTTGACCAGAACCGCATACACACCAGCTTATGGCAACATAATCGGCGTGCGTTTTCCTGCTGCGAATTGCGCCAAAACCATCGGATATAGCCGGTGTTCCTGCACCACAACGCGCGCGGCCAGCGTTTCGGGCGTGTCGTCGGGCAAAACGGGAACCTCGGCCTGCCCCAGAATCGGGCCATCATCCAACACCGGCGTCACTTCGTGCACTGTGCAGCCATGGCGCGTGTCGCCGGCCTCCAATGCTCGCGCGTGGGTGTGCAACCCTTTGTATTTGGGCAACAATGACGGGTGCACGTTCAGCATACGCCCATGCCACGGGTCCACAAATTCCGCCGTAAGTTTGCGCATAAACCCTGCAAGACAAATGATGTCGGGGGCATGATGCGCTAACGCGCCGTTAATCGCGTGCTCAAATGCGGTGCGGTCGCGATTGAACGGTTGATGGCGCACCACCTCAGTTGGGACGCCGCGCGCCTCGGCCAGCGCCAGCCCACCGGCCTTTGGGTCGTTCGACAGCACCACACAAGGCCGCGCGGGGTGGTCCCCAGTCATACTTTCCAGCAGTTTGAGCATGTTAGAGCCCCCGCCAGAAATGAAGATTGCCACCCGTTTGGTCAAAGCAACGTTCCTTCATAGCGCATGCCCGGCGTGTCCGTGACGACGCCCATCCGGGTGACCGTTTCGCCGTGCTCTTGCAGCACCGCGATCAGATCGTCAGCGCGGGTGGCGTCGACGGCCAACATTAGGCCGATCCCACAGTTGAATGTTTTGAGCAATTCCGATTGCGCCATGCCGCCGGTGCGCGCCATCCACCCAAACACCGGTGGCAGCTGCCACGTGTCCAGATCAATGTCAGCGCCTAGATGATCCGGCAGCACGCGCGGCAGGTTTTCTGTCAGGCCACCGCCGGTGATATGGGCCAACGCATGCACCCCGCCTGCACGAATCGCGGCCAACGCGGACCGCACATAAAGCCGCGTCGGCGTGAGCAATTCAGCACCCAGCGCCTGATCGGACCATGGGCAGGCGTCGTCCCACCCCAGCCCGGACATTTCGACCAGTTTGCGCACCAAGCTGTAGCCGTTGGAATGCACCCCATCCGACGCCAGCCCCAGCAGCACATCCCCCTGTGCGACACCTGCGGGCAGATCCTGCCCCCGTTCCATCGCGCCCACAGAAAAGCCCGCAAGGTCGAAATCACCCGCCGGATACATCCCCGGCATTTCGGCAGTTTCCCCACCGATCAGCGCGCATCCTGCGCGTTCGCACCCCAGTGCGATCCCTTCGATGATGCGTGCAGCCTTGTCTGTTTCCAGCGCCCCTGTCGCGAAATAGTCCAAGAAAAACAGAGGTTCCGCCCCTTGGCACACCAGATCATTGACGCACATCGCAACCAGATCTACGCCCACACCATCCACATGGCCGGTGTCTATCGCGATGCGCAGCTTGGTGCCCACCCCATCGGTGGCCGCGACCAAAATAGGGTCGGTGTAGCCCGCATCCTTGAGGTCAAACAACGCGCCAAACCCACCCAGGCCCGCCATCACACCCGAACGCGCCGTGCGTTTGGCGGCGGGTTTGATTCGGTCGACGAGCGCGTTGCCCGCGTCAATATCTACACCTGCATCGGCATAGGTGATCCCGTTTTTTGGCAATGACATCTGATAGGGCTCCTGCGGCAGCTCAGTTGGGTCGGGGGTTAGAGCATTCGTCACATGCATGCAACAACCTGACCAACACCCTATTGACGCGGGCACCATCGCACCTTACCCACGCACGCATGGCGGGCCTGTAGCTCAACTGGTTAGAGCAGAGCGCTCATAACGCTTTGGTTGCGGGTTCAAGTCCTGCCGGGCCTACCAAACATCATTTATTATCCTTTTATTATAGGGTGTTAGGTGATTTTTTGACGAACCTTTCAGGGTGGTTCGTCAAGTTTTGT
>NZ_JBDVLG010000031.1:0-30256 GCF_039970775.1 Roseobacter sp. | reverse complement strand
GCGCGCAGCCCTTCCTGCCCGCTTTTCGGCGCCGCGGCGTCTCGGCACGGGCGCTTGGCCGGGCCCATGTGGCCCCCCATGCGGCGATCCCGGTGATCACTGTCTTTGGCTTGGAACTGGCGTTCTTGCTCGAAGGGACCGTGATGGTCGAAGTCATCTTTTCCCGCCCCGGTTTGGGCAGCTTTCTGGTCAAGGCAATCGAGGCGCGCGATTTTCCAAAGGTGCAGGCCGTGGTCATCATTGCCGCAGTGCTGTTTGTGACATTGAACCTCGCGATCGATATCATATACCGCCTGATCGACCCCCGCATCGGAGAGCAAGATGCGTAGCGTCATCCTTCTGATCGGTGTCTTGGTTGCGCTTGCCACACTTGGGCCGCTGATCGCGCCGCATGATCCAGCGGCTATCAACCTGCCCAACCGTCTCAGCCCGCCAGGGCCCGCGTGGCTTTTGGGCACCGATGCGTTGGGCCGCGATACCCTGTCGCGGTTGCTGCATGGCGCGCGGTGGTCGTTGGGGTTGGCCTTTGTCATCTCGCTCATGGGCGCGGTGATTGGAACAGCGGTGGGTCTGGTGGCCGCATTGGGGGGCCAAACCGTTGACTGGGCTGTGATGCGCGTCACTGACGCCTTTTTGGCCTTTCCTGAATTGATCGCCGCCGTGGTGATCGCGGGTATTTTGGGCGGTGGTGTCAACAGCCTGATCTTTGCCTTGGGCGTGACCAGTTGGATGCGATATGCGCGGGTGGCCCGTGGGGTCGGATTGTCGTTGAAAAGCCGCGGCTACGTGGTGCAGGCCCGGCTGGCTGGGATGTCACCGCTTGCGATCGCGCGCTGGCACTACCTGCCGTCGCTGTTACCATCGCTGATTGTCGTCTGGACAGGCATGTTTGCCCGCGCGATCTTGGGCATCTCGGCGCTTGGATTTTTAGGGTTTGGCGTGCAACCGCCCATGGCCGAATGGGGCACGATGTTGCTGGATGCGCGGATCCATATGCGCGCGAACCCGCTTCAGATGATCTGGCCGGGGCTGGCGGTTGTTACCTGCGTGCTGGCGATCAATCTGGCCGGCGATGTGCTGCGCGACGCTTTTGCCAAAACCGACACCGCCCCATGACAGACACAGACCGCCCCGCCCTTGCGATTGGGTTGCGCATCCTGTCAGGCGTGCTGGCGGCCGGTATGTTTGTGGCCGTCAAAGCGGTGAGCGGCGATATCCCTTTGGGCGAAATCGTCTTTTTCAGGTCCTTTTTCGCCTTGGTCCCGCTGGTTGTGTTCTTGTGGCTGCGCAACGAATTCCCCGGCGGGTTGGCAACAAAACGCCCCTTTGATCACCTGTTGCGCGCCAGTTTCGGTGCATTGGCGCTGTTCTCGTCATTTGCGGCATTGGCACGCCTAAACCTGTCCGAAGCGATCCTGATCGCGCAGCTCGCCCCCATGCTCACCGCGATTGCGGCTGTTGTCCTGCTGTCCGAACGTCTGACGCCGTGGCGGGTCGGCGGGCTGGCCCTTGGGTTTGCCGGGGTCTTGGTGCTGGTCTGGCCAGAACTGGGCGCGGGCACCGTGGATGCCGCACGGGTCTTGGGCGTGGGGTGCGCGCTGGTGTCCGCGGCGCTTACGGCGTTTGCGTTGATCATGGTGCGCCGCCTAAACAAAACCGAAAGTCCCGGCGCCATTGCATTTTATTTCGTGATCGCGTCGATGTTGGCCGCGCTACTGACCCTGCCGTGGGGGTGGGTCTGGCCCCAAGGACCCACCCTGATCTACCTGATCGCGGCGGGCTTGTTTGGCGGCTGCACGCATATCGCGATGACGCTTTCGTTTCGCTATGCAGAGGCGTCACGCCTTGCGCCTTTCGAATACATCGCGTTGTTATGGCCGCTGCTGGCCGATCTGTTTGTATTTAGGTTGCCGGTGGCTGCCAGCTTTATAGTCGCGGCCCCCTTGGTCTTGGCCGGTGCCGCCGTGGCCGCATCAGAACGCCGCAAACGTCCCGTCACCGCGCCCTAGCCCGCGCCGTTTGACAGCCCCCCGCGACTGTGAAATCAAGACCGTGTAACAGGGGCATCGGTGAAACACCCGATTGAGACGCACCCTTCGAACCTGACCCGGCTCATACCGGCGGAGGAAGTTGCAAGCGCTTTGGCATGCTGCCCCGGCGTTGGTGACGCCCCTGCGCACGGCACCAAAAGGACGCCCATGCCTGCCCCTGCACACCATATTGCCCCTTTGCGTTTCACCGCAAACGCCCGCGCCTGCAGCGCGACCCTATCCACCATGTCGCGGGCGGCAGGCCCACTAGGTGCCACATCTCACGTCCCTCAAGGTTGGAGCATATAATGCGACCAAATATTCTATCTATCGCGGGCTCTGACCCCTCTGGCGGGGCGGGAATTCAGGCAGACATCAAGGCGATATCGGCCAATGGCGGCTATGCGATGGCCGTGATCACGGGGCTGACCGCGCAAAACACCCAAGGGGTGCGGGCGGTTGAATTGGTCTCGCCGGGGTTGATCACCTCGCAGATCGCGGCGCTGCGCGATGACATCCGCATTGATGCGATCAAGATCGGTATGTTGGGGGACGCCACCGTGATCGACGCTGTGGCCACGGCCCTAGAAGGGTGCAGCGCGCCTATCGTGCTTGACCCGGTGATGGTGGCCAAAGGCGGCGACAGGTTGCTGGCCGCTGATGCCATCGCAGCCTTGCGCGACCGTCTGTTACCCCGCGCCAGCGTGATCACACCCAATCTGCCAGAGGCCGCAGACTTGTTGGGCACACCCGAAGCCACCGACACCGACATGATGCAACATCAGGCCCGCGCGCTGTGCCGCTTGGGCGCACAGGCCGTTCTGATCAAGGGCGGCCACCTCAACAGCGACGACGCCATCGATTTTTTGGTAACCCAAGGCGACAGCACCGCCCTGCCCAGCCCCCGAACCACGACGCGCAACACCCACGGGACGGGCTGCACCTTGTCGTCGGCTTTGGCGACACATCTGGGCGCAGGGCGCACCCTGGCCCAAGCAGCCCAATGCGCCAAACACTATATATCGGGCGCGATTGCCGCCGCCGATACCCTGTCGGTGGGTCACGGCCACGGCCCGGTGCACCACTTTTACGCCCATGACGGGGCAAACACGTAACGCCACGCGGCCGGTAAAGCCTACATTCGAAACGGCTCGATCTGATCGGCCGATAGCGCATAGCCAATATCAGCCAACTGCGTGGACAAGGCCGAGGTTCCGAACATGCCTATCACGTTCACGGCTTCGAAAAGGCCGGAACTTTCATAGGGTTCGGGCGTGGTGACAAACACAAGTTGGTTGGCGGGGGGCGGCGGCACATGCACGCAGGCCCCTACGAAAGGCACCAAAATAAAGGCCGTGACCCCCGCGCCTGAATAGTCAATCGGCACGATAAACCCCGGCAACCGCACGATCTGACCGTTCCAATCGGTGCGCACACCGCTTGAGGCCGGTTGGTCGCTGGAGGTCGGCAGTTGATCGTGCTGGATCAGGTCTTGGAACACCGGCGGAAGCGGCACCTGACCTTGGGGCAACAGGTCTGACCACTCCAGATCAACATAAGCGTCGGCGCGTGCAGACGGCGTCAGGGCGAACGCCCCGGCAGCGGCCACAAGCGCGCGCCGCGTGATGCGTGGGTTTACCATTCGTAGATCTCCATCTCGTCGGCGGCGAGCACATAGCCCGTCGCCGCAAGGCCGGTGGATTGCAATTCGTTGCGCATTTTGCCCGTCACCCAGACGGCATCCCAAAGGTTATCATTCGGCCACGGCGTTTGGGTGGTCACAAAGACCAACTGGTTGGCGGGGGGCGGCGGCGTGTGGATGCACGCCCCCACATAGGGCACCAAAATAAAGCTGCTCACGCCTTTGTCCGACAGTTCCATCGGGATAATATACCCCGGCATCCGAATGTAGGCGCCATCTAGCACCGGGTTTAGTTTGGTCGCATTGTCGTCAAAAATCGGGGCCCATGTGTCGTTGACCACATCAACCGCGCCCTCTCCGATGATCTCGGAATAGGGCACCCCCGGTGGGATCAGGTCATCCCACATGACCTCAATAGGCGGGTTGGCCAAGCCTATCTTGGGCAAGGCCGCAGTTGCCACGGCCGTGGTGATAAGTTGGCGACGCGAAACGATCATCAAAGCACCCCATTGAGTTAGACGCGCACCATCATACCATCTGCCAGCGACATGCGGTAGGCGCGCAAGGCCGGGATCATGCTCACAATTGCGCCAGCAGCCACCACCGCCAGCATCACCCACGCCTCGCGCAACGTGGGCGGTTCAATCGGCAGCCACAGGCCAAACGCGCTGTCGATCAGCGGTTGCCCCACCCACAGCCCCAGATACAGCAACCCTACCCCCAACAGCGCCCCGATCGCCGCCATCACTGCGGCCTCTAGCACCAGCAACCCAACAATAACGCGGGGGCGTGCGCCCATCGCCCGCAAGATCGCCATTTCGCGACGCCGTTCATTGAGGCTCGAGAAAATCGTCGCCATCATGCCGATTAACGCGGTCACAACCACCATGCCCGACACACCGATCAGCGCGGTTTCTGCGACGCCAACGATCTGCCAAAGCTCTTGCAACGCGACCCCCGGCAAGATCGCCAGCAGCGGCTCTTGCGGGTAGTCATTGATCGCGCGCTGCAATCCGAACACCTGCAGGCGGCTATTCACGCCCACAAGGGCCGCAGTGACCGCTTGGGGCGCCAGATCCATCTGCCGCAACACATCAACGGGCGTGGATTGCCCCGGTATTTGCGCCCCGCTACGCCAATCCACATGGATCGCCTCTATGGCCTCTAGGCTGACGATCACGGTGCGGTCGACAGGCGTGCCGGTTTTTTCCAAGATACCCGAAATACGAAAGGGTTGGTCTTTGTGTTCGGTGAAAGAGGCCAACCCATGCGCCACCACAATCGGGTCGCCTGTCGTGTACCCCAAGGTTGCCGCCACATCCGCGCCGATGACCGCATCAAAGAGGTCGGACATCACCGCCCCCTCTTGCACCGCCAATGACCGGCCCGCGCGGTATTTGTACCGGTCGAAAAATGCAGGCGTCGTGCCCATCACGCGGAATTGTCGGTGGCTGTCGCCCAAGGAAATCGGCACGATCCAATCAACCTCGGGGCGGACGGCGATGTCTTGATAGCTTTGCCAAGTCAGATTGTTGGTGGCATTACCAATGCGAAACACCGAATAAAGCAGCAATTGCACCGACCCCGACCGCGCACCGATGATCAAATCGGTGCCCGATATCGTATCGGCAAAGCTGCTTTTGGCACCGGTGCGGATTTTCTCGACCCCCAAAAACAGCGCGACCGACAGGGCGATGGCCAGAATGGTCATGCCCACCGTCAGCGCCCGCGCCATCAGCGACCCCAAAGCCAAGCGCACAATCATGCCGCGTCTCGGGTTGTCTGCGCGATGTCGGTCATGTGGATCACCCGGTCAAATTGGCTGGACAGTCGGGCATCGTGACTGACCATCAAAAGCGTTGTGCCATGGGCCCGCGATTGCGCGAACAACAGGTCAAGAAACGTCGCTTGGGTGGCCGCATCCAGCGACGACGTGGGTTCATCCGCGATAATCAGCGGTGGCGCGCCGATAAGCGCCCGCGCCGCCGCAACCCGCTGTTGTTGGCCCACGCTCAACCTGCCCGCACGGGCCTGCACGACATCATCGGGCAGGCCCAGATCCCGGCACAGGCGCGCGGCATCATGCGCGGGGTCTGCCACCCGTTTGCGCCGTTGCGGAGCAAATCGTAATGGAAGCAGGATGTTATCGCGCGCAGTGGCAAACGGCAGCAGATTGAATTGTTGGAAGATCAGACCAATTCGTTCGGCACGGAACTGGTCGCGTTTGCCCGAAGACAGCGATGTGATGTCGGTCCCGTCTACCTGCACCGATCCGGTGTCTGCGAGGATCGTACCGCAGATCAGCGACAGCACCGTAGATTTGCCAGACCCGCTTTCCCCCAACAGCAATACCGTCTCGCCACGGGCGATTTTCAGCGCGGGGACATGTACGTTAAATGATGCCCGCCCCGGCCAGCGGTAGCGGACATCATCAAGACAAAGCGGCAGATCAGAGCACGGCACCTGACGCCGCGCCCTTAAAATAGGCTGCGCAGGTCAAGGGTTGGCGCCGCCCGTGGGACCTCAAAGGAAGCCGCACCCGTGGATGAAACCACCTGCACCTCAACCTCCAGCGCATTCGGGAATGTTTCGAAATAGGCGAATGTGATATCCGTCACGGCCGTGGTATCGGCGCAGGTCAGCAGATATTCGGCGTGGAACTCTGTGTGGCCAGCGGCGTCGGCATGGTCATCATGGGCGTGCTCATCGTGACCATGGTCGTCATCGGCGTGGTCGTCATGACCGTGGTCGTCGTGGTCTTCATCGGCGTGATCATCGTGGCCGTGGTCGTCGTGGTCTTCATCCGCGTGATCATCGTGGCCGTGGTCGTCGTGGTCTTCATCGGCATGGTCTTCATGATCATGGTCGTCGTGGTCATCATCCGCATGGTCGCTCTCTAATTCTGCGGATGCCTGAACCACACTGCACCCTGCCGCCTGCGGCAGTACAAACAAATCCAATGGCCGCGCAAGCGTCGCAACAGCGGCGTCCACTGCGGCCCGGTCTTCGGCGCGTGTTGCAGCGTACTCGAACCCGACAATATCTGCCCCCGGTGCATGCAATTCCATCGCGATTTGCGACCCGTCAAAGGCAATATCCAACTGCCCTACCCCATGTTCATGTGCATCGAGCTGGCGGGTTTCATCCGCCAGTGCAGGCGCGGCAGCAATCACAGTGACGGCGAGAAAGGACATAGGTTTCATAGGGGAGATCCTGTTAGCAAAAAGGGTACAATCAAGGGTGGGGCTGCTACGTCACCTTTGAGTATTGGCGATATCGTTGAGCCGCAGATCTTTGGGCAGATCGTCGCGGAGCCCGTGTTCTGGGTGAAATCAGAAACCTCAAACACATCAAAGTGTCGACCAGCAGCGTCGTAGTGCATGTGACGGTTCCTTCTTTGTCTAAATGTTACTTTATAAAGTAACATTAGCGCAAGTCACACTTTGGTGCGAAGACGCCCCCAAAAACCGCTCAAACACCTGTTCTAAAGCGCTATTTTGCCGAGCTATGTATATTTAACAGACGCCACATACCGACAAAGCGGCGTGTGACCACGATCGGGTTGCCTATCCACACCGTATAGAACGCGCCTAAATTCGCAGCCAAGCCACTGTATTTATTTTCTTTTCCAGCGCCGATGCACCCACAGCCATTGCGCCATATGGGCGCGCACCTGCGCCTCTAGGCTATCGTTCAACGCTTGCGTCATTTCTTCCGGCGTGCCGTGTTCGATAGGTTTTTCGACAACCATCTCAAAGCTCATCCCATCGGGTTGCCGCACGCCGTAGCATGGCACCAACAGCGCGTCATACCGCAGCGCCAATTCCGCCGCCGATAGCGCGGTAAAAGCAGTACGGCCAAAGAACGACAGCGGCGCGCCCGACGACATATGTTGGTCGATCAACAGGGCGATGGCATTCCCCCCCTTGAGGAATTTCAACATCTCGCCCATACCGCGCCGGCCCCGCAGAAACAGCGGCGTGCCAACCTGCGAAATGCGCGACACGTAAAATTCGTTGAACCCCTGATAGTTCATGCTGCGGTACAGCCCGCCCACTTGATGCCCCCGCTGGATCAGGATCGACCGCGCGATATCGTAATTTCCGAAGTGCCCAGACACGATGATAATGGGCCGCCCGGCCAATCGCGCCTCTTCGACGGCGTCGACACCCGCGCCGGTCACTGGGGTTTGGGCCGCCGTACGCACCAGATCCTTGGGCGAAAACAATTCAGCCAGCGTTCGCCCGATTTGGTTGGGCACCGCGCGGGCGAGGTGCTCTTTTTCCGCCACGGGCATGTCGGGGAAGATCATCGTCAGATTGTCGCGCACCCGTTGGCGGTAGCCGATCACCGGGCCGATCACGTTTGCAAGCATCCAGCCGCTGGTGGGCACCCTCATCCGGTACGGCAGCAGCGTGAGCAGCCGAATGACTGCGATAATCACGGCACTGACGATCCGATTCCTCAGGTCAGGTTGGTCGTCAGTGTTCGAAGGGGGGGTACCAGTCGCAGCCATGGAGCTTTCGCGCTTGTTCAGTCGGGGGCAGTGTACCATGTCGCGCGGCGCGCTCAAGGGCTGTCCGTCGCATGGGCTGGCCTGCAAAAGAAAAGCCGCCCCAACAGGAGCGGCTTGTCGTGTTCTTCAGATCACAAAGATCAGGCAGCCAGCGCGTCCTGCGCTTGCTTGACGATCGCACCAAACGCGTCTGGCTCGTGCACGGCCAGATCGGCCAACACTTTGCGGTCCACTTCAATGCCTGCCAATGTCAGACCATTGATGAAACGGCTGTATGTCAGCGCTTCGTCATGGCTGCGCACAGCAGCGTTGATCCGCTGGATCCACAACGCACGGAAATTCCGCTTGCGATTCTTGCGGTCACGGGTCGCGTATTGGTTGGCTTTATCAACGGCCTGACGCGCGACCTTAAAGGTGCTCTTGCGACGACCATAATAGCCTTTCGCGGCCTTGATGACTTTCTTGTGACGGGCGTGGGTGACTGTACCACCTTTAACTCGGGACATATCGGCTCTCCTTAGCGGTCGTAGGGCATGAAGCCCTTGACGATTTTGGCGTCGGGCGCGGACAAGGTTGTTGTCCCGCGTGCATCACGGATGAATTTGCGCGTGCGCTTGATCATCCCGTGGCGTTTGCCTGCCTGACCAGCCAACACCTTGCCGGTGGCTGTCACCTTAAAGCGCTTTTTAGCGCTCGATTTCGTCTTCATCTTGGGCATTTCCGTCTCCTTGGTTGGCGGTAAAAGCGCGACTCGGCATGCCACTTTGGCCGGTCACGCAAGCTAGAGCGCGCCTACTAGAACACTGCGCGCCTCATGGCAAGGGGTGTCAGGCCATCACCCGATGTTCCGGGGCGCTTTTTCACGGTGTATTTTTTCACGGTGCATTTTTTCAGGGCGCGCGCTCAAATATCTGCCTGCAGTGTTTTCGTGATCACGTTCCGCACAATAGTCTCGAAAAACCACGCGTCAGGAAGGCGTGATAACCATACGCTGCGATCAGCCCCACAAATCATCAAGCAGGTCCGCGCACCTCGGAATGTCCTGATGTCAGCCAAGCTCATTTGGGCCACGATGCCTTGGCGTTCTACCACCAGTACTCTTTGCGTCGTGATTAAGTAGCCCACCGGTTGGAAAAGGCGCTGCAGGATCACAAGCGGCACTAAAAACCAAGCCGTCGACGCCGAAAAGATAAAAGTCACGCTCCACAAGCGCGGCCAAATTCGCCCTGCCACGGCAAACACGATCTGTTCGTTCTATCGCAACACCACGTCACCGAGGGGAAGCGCATCATCTCACACGGGTCGCAGGGCCGTATCGCACAGCCCTGCGATGCCTGATCATTCTGGGTCGGCGTTAAAGATCATCCGTTCATCACAGGGGGCAACCCGCAAGATGTTCGTCGACCCTGGCACGTTAAACGGCACACCGGCCGTGACCACGATCTGGTCGGTCGATTCGGCATAGCCCTGCCGCGTTGCCGCCCGGGCGGATGCCACAACCGCCAGCTTAAAGCGGTCCATCTTTTCGGTCATCACGCAGTTGGTACCCCAGCTCATGGTCAACCGCCGCGCAGTCCGGCGCAGGGGCGTCATCACCAAAATCGGCACACGCGGACGTTCACGCGCGGTCAAAAGCGCAGTTGTGCCGCTTTGGGAAAAACAACAAATCGCTTTGATCTCGGTTTTTTCCGCAATTTCACGGGCCGCAGCAACGATACCATCAGAAATTGTGATGCCCGCTGTCTCACGCGAGGCTTCGATGATCTGGCGGTATGTCGGGTCCAGCTCAACCTCGGTGGC
The DNA here is from genome assembly GCF_039970775.1 of Roseobacter sp. Taxonomy (GTDB): domain Bacteria; phylum Pseudomonadota; class Alphaproteobacteria; order Rhodobacterales; family Rhodobacteraceae; genus Roseobacter. The sequence goes on along the minus strand of NZ_JBDVLG010000031.1, from coordinate 20,268 downwards.
GACGTTGTTCATCGTTGTGACGGCCTCAACCGGGTAGGCCCCAGCCGCAGATTCCGCCGACAACATGACCCCGTCGGCCCCTTCGTAGATCGCCGTTGCCACATCCGATACCTCGGCGCGGGTGGGCACGGGGCTCTCGATCATGCTTTCCATCATCTGCGTGGCCACGATCACCGGCTTGGCTTCGCGGCGACACTTGCGGACAAGGCGCTTTTGGATCGGCGGCACGTTTTGCACCGGCAATTCCACACCCAAATCGCCGCGCGCCACCATAATGCCATCGCTCACCGCGAGGATCTCGTCGAAATTGGCAACCGCAGCGGGCTTTTCGATCTTGCTGAGGATGGCGGCACGGCCGTTGGCCATATCCGAAGCCTCCAGCACGTCATCGGCACGCTGCACAAAGCTAAGCGCCAGCCAATCCACACCCAAGTCGCAGGCAAATTCCAGATCCTTGCGGTCTTTGTCCGACAGCGCCGCCAGCGGCAGCACCACATCCGGCACGTTCACACCCTTGCGGTTGGAAATCATCCCGCCTGCAATCACAGTACACTCCGCGAATTCGGGCCCGCAGCTGTCGACTTTGAGACGGATCTTGCCGTCGTTCACCAACAGCGATGCGCCCGGCTCCAGCGCGGCAAAGATCTCGGGGTGCGGTAGGTTCACACGGGTGGCATCGCCCGCTGTGCTGTCAAGATCCATGCGGAACTTGGCGCCCTCTTCCAGCATCTCACCGTCTTCATTGGCAAAAACACCGACGCGCAGTTTGGGGCCCTGAAGGTCTGCCAAAATACAAATGCTGCCGCCTGTGTCTTCTTCGATCTGGCGGATAATCTTGTGCTTTTCACGAATTTCATCGTGGGTGCCGTGGCTCATGTTCAGGCGGAACACGTCTGCGCCCGCCATGTGCAGCGCGTGGATTGTGTCGTAGGTATCCGACGCGGGGCCCAACGTGGCCACGATCTTGACATTACGGGTGCGTCTCATGGTTTTAGGTCCCTTCGATCTTGTTACCGCTAACGGGGTTTGTGCACCTTATGTCGCATGAAGCACGAGGGGGCAACTGTGCGGATGGGGTGGACCGACAATAAAACTTGTCGGTTTGCTTGGCAAACCCCTTGCCCGATCAAACGCCTCATTTTCATACGCCAAAACCTGCACCAGACACACGCCGGGCACATCTAACGGCCATATCAGTGTGCGATTTTGATTTATATTGCAATCTTTCGCACAGGATTGCAATAATATGCAATGAACGATCTCAATAATCCAGACACACGGCAAGCCGCCCTGCGCGCGCGCCTGACCCACGACGCGCCCCTTGTTGCGAGTGCGTTGGCGCAGGAATGGGGCATTTCCGTCCATACGATCCGCCGCGATTTGATCGCGCTAGAACGCGAAGGCTTGGTGCGGCGGATCCGGGGCGGCGCCATGCCGGTGACGGGGCCTGCGCCCTCATATCACATACGCGCGCACAGCCCTGACGCCGCGCTGATACCGCTTGCCATAAGCGCCGCGGGTTTGGTGCCGCCAGAGGGTACCGTTTTCATCGATGCGGGCACCACAATGACAGCCGTCGCCGCGCGGTTGCCCGCGTCCTTTCGCGGCCTGATTGTCACCCCGGCACCGTCGGTGGCGCTGGCGGCATTGGCCCAAGGCGCGCAGGTTCACATGTTGGGGGGCGCGCTGTGCCCCGAAGGTGCGATGGCCACGGGCGGCGACACAGAACGCGCCATTGGCACAATCGCAGCCGACCTATGTGTGTTGGGGGCCTGCGGGCTTTGGCCAGATTTCGGGCTCAGCGCAGAAGACGCCGGCGAGGCAGGTGTCAAACGGGCGATGGCCCGCGCGGCGTCACAGGTTACCGTCGTCGCATCGGCGGCCAAACTGAAACGGCGGGGACGGCACCGCGTGATCCCCCCCGCCGACATCACCACCATCGTGACAGATGCCTCACCAAATGCGATGGCGTCTTTTGCCGACGCAGGCATCGAGATTGTCCATGTCTGAGCCGTCTGAACCCGCCCCAAAACGGGCCGCTCTTTGGGCAGACAGCGAATGGCGCGCGGTTGTCGCCGCGTTTGCCTTGAATGGCCTGCTGTTTGGCGCCTGGGCCGCGCGCGTCCCGGCCTTCAAGGACCGGTTCGATCTTGCGCCCGGCCCGCTGGGCCTGTTGTTGTTGGCGCTTGCGGGTGGGGCGATCGTGTCATTTCCCATCGCGGGTGTATTGTCGGAAAGATTGCGCCCGCACCGCCTGACGCTACTGTGTGCGTGGGCGTATCTGCCTGCACTTGTGGTGCTGGGGGTCGCGCCGACGCCCCTGGCACTGGGGGCTGCGTTGTTTCTATTTGGTGCGGCCCATGGCGCGATGGATGTTGCCATGAACGGCTGGGGCGCGCGCGTCGAAACCCGCGTAGGGCGCAGCACCATGTCGATTTTCCACGCCATGTTTAGTGTGGGCGCGGGGCTAGGCGCCGCCAGCGGGGTTGCCGCCGCGTACATCGGGTTAGACCCCAGCGCGCATTTTGCCGTGTTGGCGGTGGTCGGAGGGGCCTGCGGGGTGTCGCCCATGTTGGCGGCAAAACCCCCACACTTTACGCCGACCATACGCGGGGCATCCACACCGCGCGCTGCGCTCCCGTCAGGGCCGCTCTTTCTGATGGGGCTCATCGCCTTTTCGGTATCAATGGGGGAAGGCGCCATGGCCGATTGGAGCGCCGTTTTCATGCAGGTCACAACCCACGCATCACAGGCCCAATCGGCGCTGGGGTACGCCGTGTTCAGCGCAACGATGGTCTGCGTCCGTTTGTCGGGCGGTGTCCTGATCGAACGGTTCGGCCCCGTGACGACCGTGCGGGCGAGTGCGGCCACCGCGTTCGTAGGCCTTATTCTGGCAATCACCGGGCAACAGGTTGCTATCGTCTTGGTGGGTTTTGCGTTAACGGGGGCGGGCTATGCCATTGTTACGCCATTGGTCTTTGCCCGTGCTGCCTGCGACCCTGACATCGCGCCGGGCCCAGCCATCGCGAGCGTGGCCACATTGGGATATGGCGGCATGTTGCTAGGCCCACCGGTGATCGGCTTTATCGCGCATCTCAGCAATATGCGCCTATCTTTTCTGGTCCTTGCGGGGTTGGCGGTGTTGGCCGCATTGCTTGCGACTAAACTGAAACTTCGCGCAGAATAAGGTGGCATCCGCCATCACATCCAAGAGACTGGCACAGCTTTGGTTTGCCAACGGCCCTATTGCCGCCTAGCTTATAGTCACACCGGCAAACACCCCGGCCGCACCCGTTGCGGTGGTTGAACACCAACCGTGGGGGCCAATTTGATGACTGACACCAGCAGAAAGAGGCCTCAGACGTGCCCAACCAAACAGAGATCGAACTTCAAGCCGCCGCCTACCGCCGCCTGCAACAGCACCTGATGCAAGACCGCACAGACGTGCAAAACATCGACCTGATGAATTTGGCCGGGTTTTGCCGCAATTGCCTAAGCCGCTGGTACCAAGAAGCCGCCGCTGAAAAGGGGATCGAGATCGGCAAGGACGAAGCCCGCGAGCTATTCTATGGGATGACCATGGAGGACTGGAAGGCCAACCACCAAACCGACGCCTCTGGCGATCAGAAAAAGGCCTTTGAACAAAGCTTTGCGGAAAACGTTCAAACTTCTTAGCGCGCCATTCATGTGCCATTAACGTGCCTGTGGTTCGTTATTGGTCGTTCATGAATGGAGCTGTGGCATGCGGATCATACTGATAAGCGCCGCGTTGGTCTTTGCCAACGAAGCGGCGGCGGACGCCTATTGGGACTACAAGGATTGGACCGTCAGCATATCGGACATTGATACCGGCCAAGACCTGCGGCGCACCTGTCGGGCATCCACCGGCGGCGATGGCCTGCCCAGCGTATCCATAACCACCTCAAATGGCGATGTAGGCCCGCCATATGACTACCCCGTCCCTTTATTTCGCGAAACCGCCCCGCGCGGATATGCAACGCAGATCCAAACCGGCGACTACATAGTATACGAATTCGATGACGGTCAGGGGGCCGAAGCCACATTGGAAATGGGATACGAGGAGGACGTATTTCCATTTGCACATGCCTCGCCCTTTCCGGGCGAGGTCGATTGGATGCTCGGGCGGATGTTGGCAGCGCAGTCCGTGACCTTTTACCGGGTCAATGAAACACTGCCAGCGCACCAAGACGGCAGCATAGGCCGCGAGGTCGTCTACACCGCGTCTCTGTCTGGTTTTACCGCCGCCTACCTGAAGATGATGGAAAGCTGCGGCCACGTACCGGGCGATATCATAGGATAACGGGCGGCCCTGCTAGACCGCCGTTTTGAGGCTCTCTTCGAGATAAATCTCGCGCAACCGCGACGCCACTGACCCTGGCGTGCCATCGCCCAATGCCACACCATCAATTTCCACCACGGGCATGACAAAGGTGCTGGCCGAGGTGATAAACGCCTCGTCGGCGTCTTTGGCCTCATCGATGGTAAAGTTGCGCTCCTCAACCACCATCTGCGCCTCTTGGGCGAACCGCAAAACAGCCGCGCGCGTGATGCCGTGCAAGATATCGGCGCTGAGCGCACGGGTGATGATCTTGTTGCCCTTCACGATGTAGGCGTTGTTGCTGGTGCCTTCGGTGACAAACCCGTCCTCGATCATCCATGCATCATCGGCGCCTGCCTTTTTGGCCATCATCTTGCCCATCGACGGGTACAGCAATTGCACCGTCTTGATGTCGCGGCGCCCCCAACGGATGTCATCAATGCTGATGACTTTCATACCCACCTTGGCCGCCGGGCTGTTGGCCAAACCGGGCTTGTTTTGCGTGAACAGCACGATCGTCGGCGTGGTTGTTTCTGGGTCGGGAAAGGCAAAGTCGCGGTCACCGGGGGCCCCACGGGTGATCTGCAAATAGATCATGCCTTCGTCGATCTCGTTGACGCGCACCAATTCGCGGTGCACCTCTAGCAGGTCGTCTTTGGTGATCGGGTTCGCCATATCCAGCGCATCCAGCGACCGCTGCAACCGCACGGCATGCCCGTCAAAATCGATGAGCTTGCCACCCAAGACGGATGTCACCTCGTAGACGCCATCCGCCATCAAAAAGCCGCGATCGAAAATCGAAACCGAAGCTTCGTTTTCGGGCAAGTAGTCGCCATTCAAGTAAACAGTGCGCATTTCATCATCCCCACAGCTTGGCCACGGGTGGATGCACCCCGGCCGCGTCAAAAATCAAAGGTTCGGGTCGGTCTTCTGCCAATAGCAACGGGCCGTCAAGGTCTGTGATCAACGCGCCTTGTGCCACCAATGTTGCAGGCGCCATAGCAAGACTGGACCCGACCATGCACCCCACCATCACGTCATAGCCTTCGGCCACGGCGGCATCGCGCAGGGCCAGTGCTTCGGTCAGGCCGCCAGTTTTATCCAGCTTGATGTTCACCACATCATATTTGCCCTTGAGTTTCGGCAGGCTGCTTTGGTCATGGCAACTTTCGTCGGCGCAGACGGGCACGGGCCGGTCCAGTCCCAACAATGCGTCGTCTTCGCCTGCGGGCAAGGGCTGTTCGACCAACTGCACCCCCAAACGCACCAGATGCGGGGCCAAATCGGCGTAAACCTCTGCCGACCATCCCTCATTGGCGTCCACGATGATACGCGCAGCGGGCGCACCGGCACGCACGGCTTCGAGACGCGGCATGTCATCGGGCGTGCCCAGCTTGATCTTTAGCAATGGCCGATGTGCATGCTTGGCCGCCTGCGCCTGCATCTTTTCGGGGCTGTCCAGCGACAGGGTATAGGCGGTAATTTCCGGGCCCGGTTGCGCCAAGCCCGCCAATTCCCACACCCGTTTGCCTGCGCGTTTGGCCTCTAGATCCCACAGCGCGCAATCAACTGCGTTGCGCGCAGCCCCCGCCGGCAACAGATCATAAAGCGCCGCGCGCGTCACATCGCCCGGCAGGCCCGCGATCTCTGATGTGACGCTGTCGAGCGTTTCGTTGTAGCGGGCATAGGGCACGCATTCGCCCCAGCCTACATGATGCCCGTCATCCAGCCGCACGGTCAGAACATCTGCCTGCGTCCGTGACCCACGCGAAATGGTAAACACCTCGGCAAGGCGAAAGACATCGCGGCTTATTTCAATACGCATACCGATCCCTCTATCGTTCCGAAACATATAACCGCCAATGCGTGCCCTTTACAAACCGGCCAAGGCATCCACCAGCTTTTCGGCGCCAAAGCGGTAAGGGTCTGTCGCAGGCAGGCCCATCCGGTCTTCGATCTCTTGCAGGCAGGCGCGCGCCGCCGCCTCGTCCAGCGCTTTGGTGTTGACGGACACACCCGCAACAACACAGGCCGGGTTCGCCACGCGGGCAATCGGCAACGCCGTATCGCGCAGCACTTCCAACGATGGCAATTTGTATTCTGGCAAACCGCGCATGTGCGTGCGGGTGGGCTCGTGGCACAAGACCAACGCATCAGGTTGCCCCCCATGGATCAACGCCATCGTCACCCCGGAATACGACACGTGAAACAGGCTGCCCTGCCCTTCGATGTGGTCCCAGTGGTCTGCGTCATTGTCGGGGGTCAAATATTCAACCGCGCCCGCCATGAAATCCGCAATCACCGCATCCAATGGCACGCCCTTGCCGGTGATCAAAATACCGGTTTGACCCGTCGCGCGGAAATCAGATTTCATGCCCCGCTTGACCATTTCTGCATCCATGGACATCGCGGTGTACATCTTGCCACACGAACAATCCGTGCCAATCGCCAAGACGCGTTTTCCGGTGCGTTTCTGGCCGTTTGCAATCGGATACGCGACGCTGGGCACACGCACGTCGTGCAATGTGCGCCCGTTGACCTTGGCCGCCGCCTGTAGTGCGTCTTCGTTGCGCAACAAGTTGTGCAGCCCGGCGGCAATGTCATAGCCCATCTGCAAGGCCTGCACCAAAACGACCTGCCATTCTGCCGAAATCACACCACCACGGTTGGCCACGCCAATCACCAGTGTCTTGGCACCGGCCTTTAGACCGTCTTCGAGCGTCATGTCCGTAAGGCCCATATCTGCGCCACAACCGGGCAGGCGAAACTGCCCAACGGCATTGTTAGGGCGCCAGTCTTTGATGCCCTGCGCGACCTTGGCGGCCAGCTGGTCAGGTGCATCGCCGAGGAACAAAAGATACGGTGTTTGGATCATGGGGTTACCTCTGTCAAAGTTATGGGCAGTTCACTGGTTTTTCTGTGCAATGACGTCTCAAAGTCGGCTTGGATTGACGATATTGAACACAATTCTTCGAACATTAACCTATATTAAGAAATATCGAGGCGACAGAGCATTCTGACGCGGCCGAATCTCATACTGCACCTGCAGAAAAGCCACTTGCAGCCGGGATTGTAATTTAATACCACTGTGACAGATCGTAATGTAATTTTATTACCCAGAGGTCCGCCGTGAGCTTTCGTCTTCAACCCGCCGCACCCGCCAGACCAAACCGGTGCCAGCTGTTCGGACCGGGCTCGCGTCCCGCTATCTTTGAAAAAATGGCGGCATCTGCGGCGGATGTGATCAATCTCGACCTCGAAGACAGCGTGGCCCCATCCGATAAAGACAACGCCCGCGCCAACATCATCGCCGCTATTTCGGACGTCGATTGGGGCACCAAAACGCTATCTGTGCGGATCAACGGGCTAGACACCCCCTATTGGTACCGCGATGTGGTTGACCTGCTGGAACACGCAAGCGACCGGTTAGACCAGATTATGATCCCAAAGGTGGGCTGCGCGGCAGATGTCTATGCAGTAGACGCATTGGTCACAGCGATTGAAACCGCCAAGGGGCGCACCAAACCTATCAGCTTTGAGGTCATTATCGAATCGGCCGCTGGCATCGCCCATGTCGAAGAGATCGCCGCCAGTTCGCCGCGCCTGCACGCCATGAGCCTTGGCGCCGCTGATTTCGCAGCTTCAATGGGAATGCAAACCACGGGCATTGGCGGCACACAAGACAACTATTATATGCTCCACGACGGCGCAAAGCACTGGTCCGACCCGTGGCACTGGGCCCAAGCGGCGATTGTCGCGGCCTGCCGGACGCACGGGGTTTTGCCGGTCGATGGCCCTTTTGGTGACTTTTCGGATGACGAAGGGTTTCGCGCGCAATCACGCCGGTCTGCGACGTTGGGGATGGTGGGGAAATGGGCGATCCACCCCAAACAAATCGCGATCGCCAATGAGGTTTTCACCCCGTCCGAGGACGCCGTCGCAGAAGCCCGCGAGATCCTCGCGGCGATGGATGTCGCCAAGGCCAAGGGTGAAGGGGCCACTGTGTATAAGGGGCGTTTGGTTGACATCGCGTCCATCAAACAGGCCGAAGTCATTGTGCGGCAGTCCGAAATGATCGCAGGCTGACGCATCTGTGATTTGGCAATCGGGCCCGCGACTGTCTGACTGGCGGCACCCAAAAGGACCTGCACCGTGAAACATATGATAACCCTGCTGATCGCCCTTCTAACGGCCCCGGCCCTGATGGCGCATCCGATTGCCCCCCGCGACGGTTGGGTGATCATCGAGACACACAAACCCCACGCGGACCTGCTGGCCGATCTCAAAGCCGCGGTCAAAGCCAACAAAATGGGCGTGGTCACACAGGCCGGTCCGACCGGTGCCGCGCGCGACCGGGGCATCACCATCCCCGAAAACCGGGTCATCGGTGTTTTCAACAATGATTTCGCCGTGAAAATACTGGCGCTGTCCGCCGCCGCCATGATCGAAGCCCCCGTCAGGTTTTATGTGACCGAAGACACCGACGGCCACGCGACCCTGTCGTATAAAACACCCGGTTTTGTGTTTGCGCCCTATGGCGCCGAAGGCGGTGCCGCGCTGGCGGGTTTGACCACTCAGCTGGACGCGATATTCGCAGCCATCGCCCAAGACGCCACGCAATAGCCGCCGGGCGTTTCGGCCCCCGATGCGGCCGCGCACGTCCAAGGCTGGCGATGGCCCGGTGTTTTTCGGGCCTTCCGAAAACAATATGTGATCATTTCTCTGGCACCCATTTGGCGGGCAACACCAACCGCGCCGTTGGCCGCGTTCGCCCTGTGCTGGGGTCAAGACCTTTAGGCGCGGTCGTCCTTGGGCGACCCCATCACCACATATGACGTGATCGCCGACACCTGAGGCAAAGCCCCCAAGTGGTCGGTGTGAAACCGTTTGTAGCTGGGCAAATCGGCGCATTCCACACGCAACAGATATTCCCACGCGCCTGTGATATTGTGACATTCCACCACCTCCGGGGCGCGTGCAATCGCGCGTTCAAATGCCTCTTGCGCGACTTTGGAATGCTCGCTTAGTCCCACGGTAATATAGGCCGTGAACCCAACGCCCGTTTGCGCGGGGTCCAAAACCACCCGGTAGCCTTTGATCACGCCAGACCGTTCCAGCTCTTGCACCCGGCGCAGGCAGGCCGACGGCGACAACCCCACCCGGTTGGCCAATTCCAGATTGCTAATGCGCCCGTCACCTCTGAGAACGCGCAATATATGTTCTGATTTTTGGTCCATACCTGCCATATATTGATCAATTATTCAAAATACACGTGATATTGCAATTTAATGCCACCAAATCGCTGCAATAATTGCGTCATGACACTTGAACTCCTTTCCGCCCTCATCCTATTTGCCTTCGTCAGCTCTGCAACGCCGGGGCCCAACAACCTGATGTTGATGGCGTCTGGTGCCAACTACGGGTTCGCCCGCACCATCCCCCATATGCTGGGCATTTCCGTCGGGTTTGGCCTGATGATCTTGCTGGTGGGCGTAGGACTGGTGCGGGTATTTGATGCCTACCCCGTCACCTATACCGCGCTCAAAATCGCATCAGTCGGGTACCTTAGCTATCTGGCCTGGAAAATCGCCACCGCCGCGCAGATCCGCCAAACTGACGCCAAAGGCCGCCCGATGAACTTTATCCAGGCCGCCGCGTTTCAATGGGTCAACCCAAAGGCCTGGGCCATGGCGCTGACGGCACTGTCTGTCTATGCGCCCACCCAAACGATCGCGGCCTTTTCCGGTGTTGCCATGGTCTTTGCCGTCGTCAACCTGCCCACAATCACCTTTTGGACCATGCTGGGCCAACAAATGGCCCGCATACTGACCAACACGCGGCGGCGGACCCTGTTCAACTGGACAATGGCGGCCTTATTGGTTGCATCGCTCTATCCTGTTTTGGCATCAGGGTGACGCGCCGTTGCAATGCGGCGCAATGCCCGCCATATAACACCAGACATTAACGATGAGGCCCCGCCGTGACCCAATACATGGATTTCGAAAAACCGCTGGCTGAAATTGAGGGCAAAGCGGAAGAATTGCGGGCGCTCGCGCGGTCGAATGATGAGATGGACGTGACCCAAGAGGCCGCGGCGCTGGATGCCAAAGCCAAAGTTATGCTGGAAGAGCTGTACCAGTCGCTGACGCCGTGGCGCAGATGTCAGGTGGCCCGGCACGCAGAACGGCCCCATTGCCACGACTATGTGGATGCCTTGTTCACCGATTACACGCCCTTGGCCGGCGACCGGAATTTTGCCGATGATCATGCGATCATGGGTGGGTTGGCGCGGTTGAATGACCGCCCCGTCATGGTGATCGGCCACGAAAAGGGCAACGACACCAAGTCGCGGATCGAACGTAATTTTGGCATGGCGCGCCCCGAGGGCTATCGCAAAGCGATCCGTCTGATGGATATCGCCGATCGGTTTCGTCTGCCGGTGGTCACATTGGTGGACACCCCCGGCGCCTACCCCGGCAAAGGCGCCGAAGAACGCGGCCAGTCCGAGGCCATCGCGCGTTCCACCGAGAAATGTTTGCAGATTGGCGTGCCTTTGGTGTCGGTGATCATCGGCGAAGGTGGGTCAGGCGGGGCTGTGGCCTTTGCCACGGCCAACCGCGTCGCGATGCTGGAACATTCCGTTTATTCCGTGATCACGCCAGAAGGCTGCGCGTCTATTTTGTGGAAAGACGCGGAAAAAATGCGCGAGGCAGCCGAAGCGTTGCGCTTGACAGCGGATGACCTGAAACGATTGGGCGTGATTGACCGCATCATCGCAGAACCCACGGGCGGCGCCCACCGGGACCCTGACGCGGCGATTGCATCGGTTGGCCGCGCGTTGGAAAACATGCTCGACGAGCTTGCTGACAAGGACCCACAGGCGCTGATCCAAGACCGCCGGTCCAAATTTCTCGAAATCGGCGGCTTGGGGTTGGCGGCGTAACTGGCACCAACACTACGCGTCTATCGTGACCTGAAAGCGCGGGCCAGGCGGGTCTAACGGATCAAACCCCAAGGTGCGGTAAATTCCCTGCGCAACCGTGTTGCGCGGGTGCGTGCCCACCGTCAGAAACCGGCACCCCAAAGCGTGGGCCAACGTTTCGCTGGCCAAGGTCAGCGCTTTGCCCACCCCTTTGTGGCGGGCCTCGGGCGCGACATAAAGGTGGTGCATTTCCATACCCCGCGCGCCAAATTGCATCTTGGCCATCGGATAAAGCGCCGCGTACCCGACGACATCGCCGCGCTCTTCTGCCAGCAACACCCGCACCCAAGGCTGGGGCCCCAGAATATCACGCGCCAGTTCGTCTCGCGTCACGGTGGCGACGTCGCCGTGGTGCTGCGCAAGCTGCGACACCATCTGCGCGATTACATCAAGGTCGGCCGCCGCTGCGGGCCGGACCCTGCCGTCAAATACCAATTTTTCCATTTCAACCTGCACCATTTACAAACACGCCCCCCCTCACCCAGTGGGTTCTGCGCGTCAAAGCAGGGTTAGATATGCTTTAACGTGCCTAGTTTGACTAAAATTCTACATAAAGTAGAAAATTTCAATGATGAAATACTGGAATGGTAAATATCAGGTCGCCAGCATCCGCAAACCTTGGGTGACATCGGACCTCACGGCCAACCGCAGCCCCGGTTCATCCCCCGCGCGCAATGCGGCGATAATCAAGCGGTGAAAATGCGGCGGTTCGGTCTTGCGCAGCCGCCCATAAAGCGCCCGCATGGTGGGGCCCATCTGCAACCAAACCGTTTCGGCCATGGCCAGCATCGCAGGGGCTTGGGCGCGCAAATACAGGGTGCGGTGAAATTCGAGGTTGGTCCGGATATAGCTAACGGCATCGCGGTGCGCGACAGCTTCGGCGATGCTGGCGTTGATGGTTTGCATACGTTCGATCAGGGCCAAATGCGCCCGCGGCAGGGCGCGGCTGGCGAGTTCCACCTCGAGCAGGGCGCGCAATGCGGCCAGTTCCTCGATCCGTTCGTTGCTCAGTTCGGGCGTAGAAACCCGCCCCGAAGACGACATGGTCAGCGCGCCCTCGGCGACCAACCGGCGCACGGCTTCGCGCGCTGGGGTCATCGAAACGTCGAAATCGCGGCCAATACCGCGCAACGTCAACCCGACCCCGGGCTGGACGTCGCCTTGCATGATTCGGGCGCGCAGGGTGCGGTAGACCCGGTCATGGGCGGCGGTTGTGGCGTCAATCGGGCGTGGGTTCAGGTTCATAGCCCACCTGTGATCACAAATGCCCCGCAGGTCAAGAGACCAGCCGACTAGGGTGCCTCATGCGCGCGATCAAACCGATACCGGTGCAGATCACTGCCATGGGTCCGCAGCCATCTGCGCGGGGCGGTGTAATCCCCGTGGATACGCTCAACTATGGCCCAGAACGCTGCGGAATGGTTCATTTCGACCAAATGCGCGACTTCATGCGCCGCGACATAGTCCAACACCTGTGGCGGTGCGAGAATCAGCCGCCACGAATACATCAGGCGCCCGTCTGATGTGCACGACCCCCACCGGGACCGCGTATCCCGCAACGTTATTGCTTGGTACGAGCGCCCCAATTGGCCCGCGTAATGGTCAGAGGCTGCGGCCAACTGCGTTCGCGCCACCTGTTTGAGATGCCCCACAAGGCGACGCCCGGCATGTTCTGACCCACCGGGCACCGCAATGCGCCCCGGTTCTATGCGCACGCTGCGCCCCACCCCCGCCACGACACGGTGCATCTGACCACCCAGCGGCAATTCTGCGCCCAGGCCCACCGTCACATCCACGCCCCGGGCCAACAGGTGCTTGCGGATCCATGGCTCTTTTTCGTGCGCAAACCCCACCGCGTCACGGTCCGGCACGCCCTTGGGCACCGTCAGGGTAACCCGCCCGTCAAGCTGAGAGATTCGCAACGAGATCCTGCGGGCGCGTGCGGAACGGCGCAAGATCAGCGGGATGGGCGGGTCCCCGGCAAGGGTCAACTCTGTCATATCGGCTCTCTCGGGCGGGCTTGGGCGCGGCAGCCCTTTACAGACCCCGCGTCATATGGCACTTGGCCTGAATCATCTACACCTGAACCGCAATTGCAAAGGGGGTTTTTCATGCCCAAAGAAGAATGGGGAACGAAGCGCCTCTGCCCCACGTCCGGCAAGCGTTTTTATGACCTGAACAAAAGTCCGATCATCAGCCCCTATTCGGGCGAGGTCGTCGAGATTGATTTATCCAAATCACGCATGATCGCCGCAGATGCCGAAGATGCCGCATCCGCCAAGGCCAAAGCCGCGTCCGAACAAGAGGACGCCGTTCTTGAGGATGACGACGAGAACGTGGATGTAGATCTGGGCGACGATCTACTGGATGACGACGAAGACGAGGATGACACTGTGCCCCTCGAAGAGATCGCAGATGTCGCATCAGAAGACGACGACAGCTGATTTTTGACTTTCACGCGTGGGCGGTGATTTTTACGCTTGATCCTGCCCCGCGTTGCGCCTATTCACCGGCGCACTGGATGTTCGCATCCACGATGGGGCCTTAGCTCAGCTGGGAGAGCGCCTGCATGGCATGCAGGAGGTCAGCGGTTCGATCCCGCTAGGCTCCACCATACCGCACCCAGCGGCGGTATGACCCCCTAAAGCATTGAAAGGTAGGGTCGTTTTTGCGGTTCAAAGACCCTCTTTCCGTCAGTAAGTCATAGGCTCCGAAGACGTCAACCTTAGCACCAATCGCGCACTTCTACGGCCTTATGTATCAAACGCACCAACAATATAGCTTATAAAAGCAAGGCTGTGAATCCATAATGCCCGCATGGAACACACGATATTCGGACTTATCAAGAAACGCGGTAAATTGGCGGACCAGCACAAGGTTGCCATGCAAGCCGCTGATGCCCTAAAGGCGGATGTAGAGGCCATAGACGGCGCACTGGTGCTGTGTGTGGCTAAGAGGAGGACCCCAAGGGCATAGCGCCGCGTGGCAAATACAAGCAGCTATTCGGGCGCAATGAGTTGAGGCTGACCATCATCAACGCGCTACGGGTTGCCGCTGTGGATGATGAAACGATAGCGGCGCAGATCATCACGGCGAAGGGCTGGGATGCTGATACCCATGCCGATGTGCTAAAGCGGGTGCGCCACGCGCTGCAAAGGGCGCAGAAGGACGGGCATGTGGTGCAGGACTTTGGGCCGGATGGGCGTTTGTGGCGGCTTGCCAGTACGGCAAGATTGGACTCGCCAATCGGTACGTCACACGTCTAAACGGAGGACATAGTTGCGACATTTTTCTAACGTAACTGACGGGAAATGTTAATGTTATGTTGGAGTATAGTGCTGTTCGGCACTAAGTTACTCTCAGAACGATGGAGAGAGAAGCTATGACTGATGTTCAAAAGCTAGAGAAGACACTCTTTCAACAAAAACTCTGTGGGTGACATTGAGTTTTTTCCTGGAAGCCGTCGCAATGTCACTGCTGAATAGATTTTGGTAGAAGTGAACAAGTTCTTTGCGGGCCTTCGCGACGAATAAAATGGGCGTTTTTGAGTTATATTACAATGCTTTATACGACTGGGCGCAATCCCAGTCGCCAAAATTTTCGATCAATTCCATTCGGGATAGGATAATTTATGAAGGTTGTGCAACCAGTACCACAGAGCAATGGTTTGGCTTCAATGTCAAAAAACTTTGGAGCCTTTTCGTTCGTGGCCCAATAGCACTGGGTGCTTGTGTAGTAGAATCAGAAACGGACTTCGTGATCGCGATTGCGCGGGATTTGAACCCGCAGCAACGCAGAATCGCGTTAACGAAAGAACTAATGCGCGCTTTCGATGCCCCTGCGGAGCGGGCCACAGATAGCGAAAAAATGCGTTCCACTTTCAAGTTTTTGTCAGGAACGACCCGCACGATTGGCAGCATTGAAGCTTCTGAAGGTGAGGCATTTTATAGGGTTCTAGGCGTACTCTGCCCTGAGACGGAACGTCAAGACTACTTAAAGCAAAAGCTGTCGGGTGACGTTACCGACTATGAAGCAGACTTTGAGTTTGCGGCTAAGCTTCATTTGCCACAATTTGTTTGTAGCACCCTGCTTGATGAAAACTTCATTGAGCGGTTGGAGCTTTAAGCCACCCGCTGCCAATACTCCTTCCAGTTGCGCGAAACAGGTGCTTCCATCGCGTTAGACACGACGATGTGGGCGAGAGTGCCGTTGTCGGTGCGGCGGTTGTCTTCCAACCATACGGAGTGGTTCGCATATTGGTGCAGGTACTTGGGGCTAACACCGTGGTGCTGACCTTGGATCATGTTGCGCAGACGGGAAAAGAAGCTCTCCACCATGTTGGTGTGCTTGCCGTGGTCGCTGTAAATCTCGGAGTAGTTTACGCGATCAACGTGATGGCCCTGTGTAGCGCATCCCAATGGCCCGCTTCGTCGGCTGACATGGTGGCTGTGCGGCTGACGTTCTCATCTGCCAGTGCAACACCTTCGCCCTCGTTCTCGCCTACGAATGGCAATACGCGGCCCTCACGCTCACGCATGGCGATAACTACGCGGCGCTTGCCTGTCTGGTGTTCTTTCTTGCGACGGTCAACGCGCTTTGCCTTTTCGTTGTGCGGACGGATGTGACCACCAAAATACGCGCCATCAATCTCAACATGACCCTCCAGAACTTCGCCAGTGTGGGCCTCTTGCGCCATCGCCTCACGCAGCTTGTGGGCCAGTACAAAGGCTGTCTTGTATTGGCAGTTCAGATCACGGCTCAATTGAACCATGCTCACGCCCTTAGACGCGTTCACAATGATGCAGATCGCAGCCAGCAGATCAACGAAGTCCATCTTGCGTGACGCAAAGATGGTGCCAGACGTGACGCTAAACTGGTGCGCACACGCCTTGCACTTGAACTTGCCGCGCGTGGTGATCTTATAAGCTTCGTCGTGACCGCACTGGGGGCAAACTGCCTCGCCATTCGTGTCAGGCCAGCGCACTTCGCAGAAGGTTGCGTTCGCCGCATCTTCACCAGCCTTGTAGATCGCACGAAGGCTCGTGGTGCGGGACGCTGCTGAAAGGAGGAAGTGTTGGGCCATTGTATTCTCTGTGACCACTTATATCACGTATATCGTACATACTGGTATGATTTACAATGGGAAATATCACAAATATAGTGCATTTACCTTATTGGAGAGACAGATGCCTGAGCAGAACGAGTGGGAAACAAAAGCGGCCAACATCCTGAAGGCTGAATTGAAGCTAAAGGGCGTGTCTTACGCCAAGCTTGCCGAATTGATCGGTGACAAAGAACCCAATGTGCGCAACAAATTGAGTCGTGGTAAATTTTCAGCGGCGTATTTTTTACAATGTCTAACAGCAATAAAAACGACATCACTTACACTTGGTTAGCGTTTGGCGTTTTAGCTATATGTGTGGTGGGGTATGCGTTTTGGGCGATTTAAGGGATGCCGAACCAACTGTAGCAAATGAGTATGAGGCCAGTAAGTATGCAGATCGCGCCCAAGACCGCATGGACCGCATTTGTGTCGGCCTTGATGGGGTCGAGTTGCTTCATTGCGAATATGAAGTTGAACAGCCCGAACGTGAAAACTACGGCGCCCAAAAGGACCTTCGCGCTCAATGGTATATGGCTATTTGGGCGGGATTTATGACTCTGTTCACGTTTGGAACGCTGATTGTAACTAGCTTGGGGGTTCACTTTGTTCGGCAGACCCTTCATCAGTCTGCCGCCACTAATGAGTCCGCTGCAGGAGCGGCAATCGCGGCGAATAAAGCCAACGAAATCATGTGAGAGGAATCTGCGGGCTACTTGATAGTTGACTATGTTGACGTCCAAGCCCGAGAGCGAATGGTTCAAACCGTTGCAAGCGTCCGAAATATCGGTAGACGTCCAGTAAGGGCCAGTAAGGTAAAGGGATACCTTACTTACCGATGGCCCACCTCCAATGAAAACGGCGGAACGGGGTGGAGTTCGGCTGTCGTTGGGCTTGAAATGTTTGTCGGCGTTGTAGAGCCGGGTCAGGCTGGTATCGATGTCGCTTTCTGCGGAGACATCATGGATACACTTCAAGAATTTACTGACCACATCCGAGGGAACGAAAACGTCGATCTTGATTGTCGCGTTAGCTGGTCAGATAAAATGGAAGCGACTACCAGCGAACGCCACATCCTGCACCGCCATGAGGGTGACGATGTTTTTGACCCTAGCAGGGGTGACATCATTCGATTGAAGATCGGATACTCCGGAATGCACCGCGACTGGGAGGAAGAGCAGGCCCACCAAGCCGCGCTAACTAGAAGTCTTATCATTGCCAGCGGCTTGGTGCGATTGATACATAAGGCCGAGATTGTGCTCCTTGCCGTCATTCGCTGCGAGCACGCCAATGCCTAGTTTCGGACGCTGAATGATAGATACTATCCAGTGAGAATTGGGGTGTGACGCTTTGTCTTGGCCCCCCCGTTTCTAAGCATTTGCGTATCATACCAAATTGCGTTCAATTAAGCTCTGCGCCGTAGCGACGTAACTGTCGGCAATGAGAATTGGCGGGCGGCCCAGTAACGCGCGGCCAGGTGCTTCGTCTAAGGTCGGATTATAACCCAACTCTTTGAGGCTTCCTCGCACGTCTGCATCGGCCAGAGCGATAAGTCGGATCATCCAATCGGGTGCCTGAAATTTTGGCACCTTTTTGCTGTAAGCTGGGAACGCCGTTTTCAAACAGGATGCGATTTGCATGATCGAATAGGATTCAAAGCTCGCAATCGTACGTTTGCCAACAGCCGAGGGATCTGTCAGCGCCGCGACATGGATATCCGCCAAATCGCGCACGTCGACCGAATGCAAGTAAAGATGCGGCGCAACCGGGATTTCACCTCGCAGGAATCTCTGGAACAAGGCACCAGATGTACCGGGGTCGGAATCCAGCAAAGGCCCGACAATAAAGGCTGGGTTAATCACGGCCAGCTCTGTTTTCGTCGCCCCCGGCTTAAGAATATCCCAGGCCTTTTTTTCGGCGCGGATCTTGCTTTCCACGTATGCATTCACGTCCCCATCTGGGTCAGACCAATCCGACGCGTCCAAATGGCTTGGTCCTGACTTGCCCCGCCCCGGCACAATCGCCACGATAGATGACGTCAATACGACCCGTGCAACACCCGCATCACGGGCTGCGGTCAACGCGCGCTTTGTGCCTTCGACCGCCGGGGTGATCAGCTCCGCCTTGTCCTTGGGCATGGACGTTACAAAGGGGGAGGCTGCGTGAACCGTATAGTCCACGCCTTCGCAGGCCTCAGCCCAGCCTGCATCCTTCGTTAGGTCGAGCTCCACAAACTCAAGATGACTGACATCGCCCCCCGCCTCTTGAATCGCTTTTTTGGTCACCGCGCTGCGCGAAGGCGTCCGCAAGCTGCCACGAACCTTATAGCCAGCGCGCAGCAATGCCACGGCGATGTGGCCGCCCAGAAATCCTGTGACGCCCGTAAGTAATACTGTTTTCATTGTTTTCTCCAAAATTACAAATCTTACAATAATCGTTCAATTTGTAAATTCAAGTCGACGAGATTTGTTTTTGGCAATTGACGTCAGCGCACCGGAAACCGATGTTGGCCCCATGAAAGATCAACGACAAAATCAGATACTCAGCGCCGCGAAAACCCTGTTCTTTGAGCGCGGGCTCCGTGCAACGACAATGGCAGCCATTTCAGAAACGGCTGGTATTGCCAAACCGACCTTGTACAGCCGGTACAAAGACAAAAACGCTATTTTTCAGGCTGTGGTTGCATCCATACTGGATGAATTATGGGCACTGATGGACGTTGAGTTCTCGAAATCGGGCCGCGTTGAAGCCCGCCTGACGGCGGCGTTGGTGGCCAAATACTCCGTTGTATTCGATATGCTTCAATCGCCTCATGTCGCCCAGATGATGGAAGACAAGGTCCTGTACGCCGGCCACGCGTTTGAAAAGCTTAACACCGACGTCGCCAAACGAATCGAAGGCATGATTTCCCAGGCAGGATACACGAATCCGAGCGAACTAACGCATCTCATCCTATCTTGCGCGTTCGGTATTCACAGAAACGCACGTACCCGAGAAGACGTCGCGCGCGAAATCACAGCCGTAGTCTATGCACTTTTGGCAGCCCCAAAATAATTTTTGCTTCAGATTGGTGCGACGCTTTTGTTGCTTATCCCTGATAGATCCTACCGAAAGCGGCCATTCGTTGATGGTGGCGCGTCAGCCATTTTGGCTTCCAAACAGACCTTCTCCGCTCTTCAGCATCCCTACTGTTGGCGCTACTTCTGAAGTTGAACACGGTCCAAAGCGGCCGTTCACGCTGGATCAGCATGCTGCAATGCGGCCCGTCATTACGGACTTTCGCTGCAACCGCGAAATCGAGTGATGTCTGAATTCACACAATGCGGGACAAAGTTAGCTTTCACGGTAAATCTACGAAGGACGGCTTTGGTGGAACGATCTCAATATTACCTGTTTCAATTGCTCTAATTCTGAGCCCGAAGTGTAGACGTGCGCCGAAAGTCTGAGCACCATCTTGGAACCGGCGGCTTCGTGTTGCAATGGTTCGGCAATTTGAACGTTATCAATCTTGGCGACAATCCCCTCCTTGTCGAAGGCTTCAGCTACAAATCTCAGCGCCCTCTCGTCCATTTCCAGTGAAACGATTCCTGATTTGGCATTCCTGCCTCCACAGACAGCAATGCCGTTTTCTGTGGCCCAACCGCGCGGGCATTGACCGAGTAACGATTGTTGTCGAACCGCACGAGACAGGTTTCAGATATAGCAGCCGGGACAGCATGGAAGCCATCAAAGGGGCCGACGTCGGACCACGCCCACTTGGTTCTCCACACGGCCTTTCTACCAGCCTGACGCGGGTGTGCAGGCAACTGGCTCACCCAGATAATGCCCACACATTTGTTGGAAGCG
>NZ_JBDVLG010000030.1:0-51998 GCF_039970775.1 Roseobacter sp. | reverse complement strand
TGGCATATTGATGCGTCAGAACGGCATATCCGTTGTACGAACGCGCAAACATAGGGTCACCACAGACAGCAATCACAAGTTCAACATTGCGCCGAACCTGCTGGATCGTGACTTCACCGCCAACGCGCCAAACCAGAAATGAGCCGGTGACATCAGCTAGGGGCGGACACAAGAAAGTTGGCTTTATCTTGCGGTAATCCTGGACCTGCATTCACGCCGTGCCATTGGTTGGGCGGTGCACGGAACGCAATTGCCATCTTTAACGCTCGGATTGCTAAGTCCCGCTTCATTCGATTGCTCACAGTCCAGCCGATCACTCACATGATCCGCAAAGTACAATTTGACCAATCAGGACGGTCCGGCTTCGAGCAATTCGCCGAACTCGCTGGATAATTGTGTCCGATTGAAGCACTTTTCGCCCCTCATGACAGAGCATACACCACTACCCAAATTTGTAAAACGCGCCTTGGCTGAGGCCATGCTATCCATAATCCTGACGGGCAGTGAATAATCTGGGCGGCGTTAAACCGGCTCTTTTGCATTGGTATGCTCCTCCGAAAGATCGAGTAAACTTTACACCAAAGTGAGGAAGATTTCAGGTGGCAAGTCAGAACTAACCTGATCGGGTCCCGGTCTTCTCGATCTCACCCTTGAGTAAATGGCCCGTTTCTACGAATGGCAACTTCTTGCGCTCACATCCCATCGCCATGCGATGCTTTTACCTCGTTTTAATCCGGAAATTTGAGCGCAGGAAGTAATGTACCCGTGCAGGTGCCGAACCCAATTTGATACCCGTCGCCTTTGGCTGCACCGCGCAACGTTAGCGTATCGCCGTCTTCGATGAATGTCCGCGTCTCACCAGTGTCGAGCGTGAAGGGGTCGCGCCCTGCCCAACTCAGTTCCATCAGGGACCCATATTCCGATCGATCTGGCCCCGAGATCGTCCCGGACCCCAATAGGTCGCCCACGCTCATACCGCAACCACCGCTTGCGTGGTGGCACAATTGTTCGGCGGAGGAATAAGACATCCGGTGGTAATTTGTCTTGGTAAGAACCGTCGCCCTGCCCGCCCCTGCCGGCTGAATCAACACCTCCAATTCAATATCAAACAGCCCATCTATGGTGCTATTCAGGTATGGTAAAAGCTGCGTTTCGCGTGGCGGGATGGCGGTGCGAAACGGCTCTAATGCGGCCTTAGTGACGATCCAGGGGGAGATCGACGTGCCAAAGGCCTTACCCTGAAATGGCCCGAGTGGTTGATATTCCCACCCCTGAATATCGCGCGCGGACCAGTCGTTGAGAAGCACGTAACCAAAGATCATCGCATCGGCCTGCTCCACAGTGATTACCGTGCCGTGTTCACAAGCTGTACCAACGATCGCACCCATCTCTAGCTCAATATCCAACCGCTTGGACGGGCCAAAAATCGGCATATCGGCCCCAATAGGTTTTGATTGCCCGTTGGGTCGGTGAATATCCGTACCCGACACGACAACCGACGACGCACGCCCATTATAGCCGATCGGAATATGCAGCCAGTTGTCCGGTAGATCAGGCGAGCCACGCAAAATTTCACCCATATTCTGGGCATGCTGTCTACCTGCGTAAAAATCAGTGTATTCGGCAACAAGAAACGGCATGTGTAACGTCGCATCAGCAAGTGGCACCAGATGCGGTTCAATGGCTGCCTTGTGGGGTGCGCCTTCGGCCAGCATTGTCTGTAAAGAGATGCGCAGCTTGGACCACACCGCCGGGCCTAATTCCATGACATCGTTCCAAAACGGCAGGTCAAACGCGCGGTGTTCGTCCAAGTAGATCAACCCCGCCTCTTCTAATGCAGCCATGTCCAAAATCTGGTCGCCAATCGCGACGCCGCAACGGGGCTCGTCGTTACCGACCGAAAACACGCCATATGGTAGATTATTCAATGGAAATAGCGCATCAGCAGAGTTCGCGCTGGTGACCCAACTTTTCATCAATGTCATCGTCGTGCTTTCGTATTAGATCATCTATCTATTTGATATAAAATAGTATTTATATCAAATCTATTGTTTTAACCCTAAAAACCTGTCTTATTTCGGATCCGGCGTGCCATCGAATTTCTTTTCAATATCTGCCCAGCAATCGATGTAATCGCCCTGCAATTGTGCCTCAGAAGCCGCGAATTTTGTTACCTGCTGCGGGAACCGCGTCTCAAACATGAACGACATCGTGTTATCCAGCTTTTGTGGGCTTAAATCGGCGTTTGACGCCCCTTCGAACGCATTGCGGTCGGGCCCGTGCGGCAACATCATATTGTGCAGGCTCATGCCACCCGGAACGAACCCTTTGGGTTTCGCATCATATTGTCCGTGAATATTACCCATCAATTCGGACATGATGTTTTTGTGGTACCACGGCGGGCGAAAGGTATCTTCGGCGACCATCCAACGTTCACGAAACAAGACAAAGTCGATGTTTGCGGTCCCTTCTTGCCCCGAGGGGGCAGTCAGAACTGTAAAAATTGATGGATCGGGGTGATCGAACAGAACCGCACCAACCGGACAATAGGTGCGCAGGTCGTATTTCATTGGCGCGTAGTTCCCATGCCACGCGACGACATCCAGGGGGGAATGCCCGATCTGTGTTTGGTGAAATTCACCGCACCATTTAACGGTCACGGTTGACGGCATTTCGCGGTCTTCAAACGCCGCAACGGGTGCCTTGAAATCGCGCGGGTTCGCCATACAATTCGCGCCAATCGGACCGCGGCCCGGCAGGTCAAACGTCTGGCCATAGTTCTCGCAAACAAACCCACGACATGGCCCCTCTAAGACTTCGACCCGGTAGACGAGCCCACGCGGAATGATAGCGATCTCTTGAGGCGCAATGTCAATCACGCCCAATTCGGTGAGAAATCGTAAGCGCCCTTCTTGTGGGACGATTAAGATTTCACTGTCAGCAGAAAAGAAATACGCGTCGACCATGCTCTGCGTGACGAGATAGACATGCGATGCCATGCCGACTTGTGTGTTCACATCTCCGGCTGTCGTCATGGTGCGCATACCGGTCAACCACGTCGTAGGATGATCACCGTGAGGCAGCGGGTCCCAACGATATTGACCTAGGCTAACAACGTTTGGTTCGATATTCGGCGCTGATTTCCAATGTGGTAATTGTACTTTCGCGTACCGGTGCGAATGCTTGACGGACGGGCGAATGCGGTAGCACCACGTGCGTTGATTATGGCCTTTAGGCGCGGTGAAAGCCGTCCCGGATAGTTGTTCGCCATAAAGACCGTAGTTGCATTTTTGCGGGCTGTTTCTGCCTTGTGGGAGTGCATTTGGTAAAGCCTCTGTTTCGAAATCGTTACCAAATCCAGGCATATATCCGGCACTTGGGCCGGGCAGAGACGTCGCCTGTTTCATGCGAATGGGATGTGTTTGATCTGTCATCTTCGCCTCTGGGCCATGAATTGTTAAATATATAGAGATTGGTTTTGTGACGAGCAACGGTTTTAGAAACAGTGACGACCGCATAATGTTCGGCGACTACCGCCCTGCCCGATTGTCCGCGGACAATTTTTGTTTTGCGAGTCTTCTTACCATATCTTCTGGACTAAAATTCGCACTTCTCGAGCCAACTGTAATAGCGTAAAAATAAGCGCCAGCAGCTTTTATCCGGTTTTGCGATTGCATGATTGCCCAAAGTGTAGAGGCCGCTTTAAAGGCGCCCAGTTTTTTATCTGCCTCATCATAGCTTTTGGATGGTATTCCAATCATTGGTGCGAGAGTTCGAGCAAGTGATACGACATCAAGAGCCGTTTTGATTGGTTCATATGAATATTGAGCAGCTTCTGGGCACGCTTCTATTAGCTCAGACACAGTAAGGTTTTGAACCGTTGGCTGGTTGTAATGATCAGTGGTTTCCTTTTTTTTATCTATATGTTCTTTATTTGAGCTATGATGATGCCGGACAATTTGTCCGTCTTTCACGGACATTATTTTCGTTTCGCTTTCGATGTCATCAGGCGCTGTTTCGGTGGGGGTGTCAGTTGGGGTAAAGGTTTCAAGGATTTTTTCGCAATCTCTGACGGATAGTTTGCGCCGTAACGCTAGCAATATGCTATGCGCTGTTTTGTCTGATGGTGTGTTAGACAAAATTACATTTACGGCAGCACGGATTTTGGCACGCAAATAGCTAAGTTGCTCTTGTTCTTTAAGAACATCGGCGGCCATTGCTGCTATTTCATGAAGACGGTCATACAGTGGCGTCAGGTCGAAACCAAACCTTAGTGCTTTCCCCTCGTTCTTACTGTGCTTGGTAAACCGTTTACCGTTCGCGCTATCGTTGCGTATCAACAGCCCAGCGTCATAAAGAAGGGCGGCGTGCCTCCGTATAGTTCTATCGGAAATGCCGTTACGTCTAAATGACAAGGTCGCGTTAGATGCAAACACGGTGTGGTGGTTACGTTTAGGGGCCATGCAGGACAGCATAGCGTCAAGCGTCGTTATCACTGATGAGGTTAAGCCGAGGCGGGGTGCCGCCGTTCTGACGGTCTCTATCACAATATGCCGCTCGGGAATCGCGTTGTCCGCGGACAACAGATTATCGATCCGCGCCTGCAAAGGCGAGGTTGCTTTTTTAAATGCCATGTCTAGTCCACGACAACCTGATGCAAAAAAAGCTCCCCATTCCTGAATAAATCAGAAAAAAGGCTGCAAAAATAGGTCAACCAAATCGGTTGGTATTGACTGATGGGGAGAAGCTGTTAAATCTGAGACTGCTAAGAACAGATTGGGCTCTCCTGGGATTTCCTTGGGGGGCTCTTTCTTTTTAGGCTGTAGGTCGTGCTCCT
This sequence comes from Roseobacter sp., assembly GCF_039970775.1. Lineage (GTDB taxonomy): Bacteria > Pseudomonadota > Alphaproteobacteria > Rhodobacterales > Rhodobacteraceae > Roseobacter. The sequence continues at coordinate 47,161 of NZ_JBDVLG010000030.1, read as the reverse complement.
CTTTCTAAGGTTACTGCTCGTTGGTTTGGGTCAGATTATATCTCTGACTGCGACGCCTCATAGAGACGCCTAAGTTCAGTTTCAGCATTTTGACGCATCCACTGAACAAATTCTGGGGTGTTTGTTTTCGACAACTTGAAGGTTAACGCGCGCGCGGTTTCCTTCACCTCTGCGACCGGTGTCCCATCGTCCAACAAAATACTATGATCAGCCGCAGCAGACTGCTTTCCGGAGGGTAGGGGGCGATCAACGGCCGCGACAGCACTGCTCACGCAGTTGAACCGTTCATCCGAGCCATCAAGCGCGCCTAGGTCAAGACGGCCCGTAATCTGTTCCAGATCCAAGGTGTCTTTGCGTGTCATATCCGCAAGATCTTCCCACCGCCGGCGCCCAACACCATGCGCCGAACCGATTTTTTCGATAACCGACTTGGGGATAGACCGGGCAACCTTGGTCATGCGCGACAACATGGGTTTATCCACTGCGAGCGCATCAAGTATGACGTCCTGCTGGTAGCCACTTGTGGTTAATTCGGCGGCAAACAGCGCCTTTTCGATAAAACTGGGGTCCAATCGTTGCGTGTTTTCCTGACCTTGTGCCAGGATCGCTTCCTCATCAGACAGCGACCTTACCAGCGCTTTGGCGGGGATCCCCAAAAACCGCAATGCACGCAACCGTCTGCGACCGTAAACGACCTTGTAGTGACCCGGCCTGCGCGCCACGGGCCGAACCATGATAGGAACCTGCTGCCCGTGTGCTTCAATGCTTTTCGCGAGCGTGAGCACATCCGTGTCCGTGAAATCCAGGCGGTCCTTAGGCCCGTCTTCATCAATGACATCGACAGGGATCTCCCTGACAGCGTTGCTTGCGACGTCTTTCAATGTAGATTTCACACCGCTCATCGCGCCAGTGCTGGGAAAGCGTTGCTTTTGCTCGGGCGCGTTATCCGTATCCGGTGGAGGAGGGGGCTGAAACAGGTTGCGACGTGCCATTAACTAAGATCCCTTCCCCAGCCTTGTTGAATCGCTTTCTCAAATTCATCCGCAACGCCATTTACGCTTTCCAAAATTCGAACCAGTGTTTTTTTCACAACCTGGGACGGATCGAGCTCATAGATCGTTTGTTGCGTCATGCCCGCGTCAGAAATCGCCGTGGATTTTAGCATAGGGGTGGTCAAAACCTGATCCAACAAAATAGACCGCAAAAACCCGGCCATCTGTGACTGCGGGACATCCGTTGGCTCGTAGCGCGCCACGAGAAATTTCAGGAAATTCCAGTCGATAGGCCCTGTTGCATCTTCGAGCGTTTGAACTGTTTCGCCTGCCATTTCAAGGAATTGCGCCATGGATGCCACGTCCAGCATGCTGGGCACGACGGTGATCAACAACCCCGTTGACGCCAACAGCGCCGTCATTGTGGTAAACCCCAGCTGCGGCGGGCAATCGATGATCACAAGGTCGTAGTTGGCCTCTATTTCATCGAGCGCAATCGCCAAGCGTTGCGTGAAAGGGGGGTCTAATTTGTGTTGTAACGCATATGCGGTCTCAGTCTCATACTCGGACAGCAAAAGCCCCGCAGGCGCGAGGTCGAGATTGTGAAAGTATGTCTTGCGGACAATATCGCTCAGCGGAACAGGGTCTTCGTATCTCAGCGCGTCGTAAATTGTGCCGGTTTCTGCAAACTCAATCTCGGGCCGATACCCAAACATGGTCGTTAAACTCGCCTGTGGATCCATATCAACTGCCAGCACTCTATAGCCGCGCAGCGCATATCGTTGTGCTAGATGGATTGCGCTGGTGGTCTTACTGGACCCACCCTTGAAGTTCACAATCGATATGACCTGAAGCGCATCATTTTCCCGACGTCCCGGCAAATACGCGCCGCCATTCCGGCCCGTTTTGGCCATAACATGGCGAATTTGGTCTATTTCCTCGGCGCTATAGAGCCGTCGGCCCCTGCTATCGGTCTCGACATCGGGAAAATCCCCTTCTTGATGTCGTGTCCGCAGATTTGACATGCTAATGCCGGTCAGTTCTGATACTTCGGCAGGGTGAAACTTGCGGAGCGCTTTTTTGTTATCCGGTTGGAAACTGTTGCGCATGTGGCTGTTGAGCGCTTCCGACAAACGGGCGGCGTTCGACGCAATGGATGTCGCAATAGACTGTTTATGCGCGATTTTCGCTGTCGTATTCATGCTGCCCTCTGGACCTCTTATTGGGTCATCTTCGTTTCGTCGCTAAATGGCGTTAATGCCGTAATGGCGCGACAACTCAACTAATGGCACGCAAGTTATCCCCAAGCAACAATTTTCTGTATACCCAAACCATATGGCCATGGGGCAGCCGCAGCGTTGGGTCGATAAAGGACCGATAAAGCACTGTTAATAAATGAAATTATATTGCTTTGCGCGGGTCTGCAAATTCTCAGAATGCCACGCGCCCACTCCAATACGGGATCACAGTTCGCCTCAGAGTCGAATCGTATGTTTCGTCGTAAGGCTGTCAAATCGATGGGTTGCATCGACGCGCCATGTAAGGATCATGCCAATGCCGCGTGTCATCTGGGCCCCAATATCACATCGGGACCCAGGTGTTTCTTCAGGTTTTCAACGTTTCGGTAGACGAAAAGAACATCGCTTGGCTGACGGCAGAAATCACCTGATCTTCGGTGTAGGGTTTCGAGATCAAGAAGGCCGGTTCGTGTTTGTCACCCGTCAACAGGCGTTCGGGGAAGGCTGTGATAAAGATCACTGGCCGGTCGCCCAAATTCGCCATCAGATCGTTGACCGCATCGATGCCTGATGAATTGTCAGCCAATTGAATGTCTGCCAAGACCAGATCGGGCGTATCGGCAGCGCCCAACGCCACGGCCTCATCGCGCGTGCGGGCAATGCCAGTGACCCTATGCCCCATGTCAGAGACGATATTTTCGAGATCCATCGCAATAATGGCCTCATCTTCGATGATCATCATCGACCCCGATACAGCATCAGCCATTTCGCGGCGGGCAATCTGTACAAGATCCTCGGCTTCGGATTGGTCGACGTTGATGATCTTGGCGATGTCGCCAAATCCGAACCCCTCAACGCTGTGCAATAACAACGCTTCACGGCTGTTGGCAGTCAGGCGCGCAAGGTGCCGTTGCGCGCGCGCTTTCAGACCGCTCTCGTCATCGTCGATCGGCGCACCCGCGCTGGACCAAATGCCATAAAGCACCTGAAATACGCCTGTTTTCACAGTCATCCCGTCGAGCATGGAGCGATCCGTCAAAATCGCCTCTAGGGCTGCGGCCGCATACCGGTCGCCACTGGTTTGGCTGCCGGTCATGGCGCGCGCGAACCGTCGCAGATAGGGCAGGGCGGTCCCAAGTTCATCGCTGATGTCCGGCGAAACAGAAACATCCGACATTAAAAGCATCCTTTTTTCATTTTTCTTGGAACTAAACGCGCGGAGATGTGTTTGGTTCCATGATATGTGGGGTACTCTAACCGTATCGGGGATGAATTGGCAGTATGGCTCAATCAAGCGCGAAGCAAAAACGTGAAAGCGTGATCGACGAGAATTTGAAACGTGTCTACGAAGAAGCGCTGGATGAGGGTGTGCCTGATCGCTTTCGGGATCTTCTGGATGCGCTCAAGCAGCAAGACGCGTCCAAAGGATCTGCAAAATGAGCGATGCGGACCCCCGCGACGCCTTGGTGGAACATTTGCCCGCCATGCGCGCCTTTGCCATCAGCCTGACCCGTAACAGCGCGACGGCCGATGATATGGTGCAGGACACGCTCGTTAAGGCGTGGACAAACATCGATAAATTTCAGGCGGGCACGAATATGCGGGCATGGTTATTCACGATCCTGCGCAACACATATTATTCATCGCGTCGCAAAGCCAACCGCGAGGTGGCCGACATTGATGGCACCCACACCGAATCGCTAGCCGAAAAGCCTGCCCACGACGGGCGGTTGCAAATGATAGATTTCCGCGAGGCCTTCGCCCAGCTGAGCGACGAGCAGCGTGAAGCGTTGTTGTTGGTCGGCGCGTCGGGGTTTTCCTATGACGAGGCCGCCGAGATGTGCGGCGTTGCCGTGGGCACCATCAAAAGCCGGACAAACCGCGCGCGCCTGCGATTGGCCGAATTGATGCATCTAAACGAGGATGACGCGTTAGAGATGACGGATGATGCGACGATGTCAGTGTTGACCGCCGCCAAGGTGGCATCTTTCTAACGATGACTGGTGGGTTTCTGGATGGGAATATATTCCGGGGTCTGGCGTTCCGGATCTTGGTGTTTTTGTCGCTGGCGTTGTTGCCGTTTGGGCTGATCGCCGTGGTGCAAACCCGCGAGATCGCACAGCAGGCCGCCGTCAACACAGAGCTGTCGTTGTTGGGCCTTACGGAGCAGGCGTCAAACGTCGAACGCAGCCTGATCCAAGAGGCGTTTGGCGCCGGCGAAGCACTAAGCTCTATCGTGCGGGTGTTTGGCGATGATACCGAAGCCTGCGTGTCATTTTTACGAAATTACCAAGAAACATCAGGTGTTTATTCTGTCGTCGGGTTTATCCCTGCGTCGGGTATCATGACGTGTTCTTCGGCCGGGGGGGCATATGATTTCAGCGCATACCCCGACTTTGACCGGGCGCTGGACCGCCCCGAACCGACCGTGGTTCTGAGCCGCACAGGACCGATCAGCGTGCAACCGGTGTTGGCCATCATCGATCCGGTGTTTGAAAATGACGTCTTTGCGGGGTTCATGGTGTTGTCTGTGCCGGTCGCCATGATCGGTGCACGCGCCGAACCGCCCACCGACATAGCACCCGCCGATTTGATCACCTTCAACGCATTCGGGGGAGTGCTGACATCGGGTCGCGCCCGGTTGATCAGCGCGGCGGACCTGCCCTTGAACCGCAGCCTGAAAACACTGGATGGCGCGCACCCGACGGTCTTTCATGACAGCAACACAAAGGGCGAAGACCGGATTTACGCGCTGGTGCCGATTGTGCCCGGTGTCGTGTATTCCATGAGCGTCTGGCGCCAGGATGATGTCAGCGCGGGGGCCAGCCCGCAGAGTAAACTGAGCATTTTCTTACCGATCTTGATGTGGCTCGCCAGCCTGATTGTGGCGTTTTGGTCGATCAATCGGCTGGCAATCCGTTACATTCGGAAATTGGGGCGCCAGATGCGGCTGTTTGCCTATAATCGCGCGATGCCGCGCACGGCCATCGGCCCATCGGCCCCCCGTGAATTCGTTGAGATCCAGAAAGCGTTTCTGGGGATGGCGGAATCGATTATCCGCGATGAGGCCTCTCTCGAAGACAGTTTACGTGAAAAGAACATATTGGTGAAAGAGGTCCACCACCGGGTTAAAAACAATCTGCAATTGATCTCGTCGATCATGAACATGCAGATCAGACGCGCCCCGACCGAAGACGCCCGGCGGGTGTTGCGGCGGCTGCAAGACCGGATCCTGAGCTTGGCGACTGTACATAAAAATCTCTATCAGACAGATGGGTTAGAACGGGTTAACGCGGGCGCGTTGGTCGAAGAAATCGTGGGTCAGCTGTTGGTGGTGGGCTTGCCGGCCGGGTCAGCCGTGCGCGTCGATCAATCCTACGCGCTGGTCCAGCTAGATACCGATGACGCCGCCCCTCTGACCTTGCTGGTCTCCGAAGCGGTGACCAACGCGATGAAATATATCGGCATGCCCACGGCGGCAAACCCGGCAAAGCTAGAGATCTCCCTGCGCCAGCTCGACACCGAAACAGCGGTGTTTTCGATCATCAATACCGTTGGAGACGCCCCTAACGCCGAAGGAACAGGCTTGGGCGCGCAGCTGATCAATGCGTTTGCGCGCCAACTGAATGCGCAGGTCACAAGCGACACAACCGACGAGACATATCACCTGACACTGACATTTCCTCTGCCGCATCGGGTAAAACCTGTTCAGGACTACTGAATTTGCTAACCTTTTTGTGGAACAAAGGGGGTATGAGGTGCGTTTTAACCCCATACAGACGAAAGGAACCTGACATGTCGATCGATCTGTTCGTATTCGGGTTGTCCATTCTAAGTGTGGTCGCGCTGATTGTTCTTGTTTTAACCAGTGAGGGCAAAGGTAAACGTGGCGACGATACTGACTAAGCACAGTATCTACGGACATTGCCCCCTAAAGGCGGTGACCGACTGGTGAGTGGACGCCCGAAAGTACCCCCTTGGCCGCACAGCTGGCCGGGGGGATAACCTGTTTCAGAAGCTGGGCGGCGTACAGGCGCTGATAATCTCGCATTCGTCGTCGGTGATATTTCGAAACCTGTGGGGAAGGCGACTGTTAAACAAATACCCGTCGCCGGGCAGCAGCACGCGGGTTTCATCGTCAACAGTCAGCTCAATGCTCCCCCGGATCACAACGCCTGCTTCTTCCGCTTCGTGGTTGAGCATACCTGGCCCGGTGTCCGCACCCGGTGCGTACCGTTCATGCAACAATTGCAGCGCATGATCTTGGGCGTTGCCCAACTGTCGCAATGATAAAAGCTGACTTTGTGCGTTTTGTCCGTCTGGCGGTGCGATTTCAGTGAATTCGCTGGCGGCGTAGAAATATTTTGTCTCGGTGGTTTCTTCGAGTGTGGCGAAAAATTCGGCCATGGATACCTGGATCGCATCGAGCAAACACTTAAGCGACGCAACAGACGGGCTTGTCTTGTTTTGCTCGATCAACGAGATCGTCCCGTTGGTCAGGCCCGCCCGTGTTGCGAGCTCCCGTTGGGACAAACCTCTTTTTTTGCGAATTGTACGTAGTTTGTGCCCGATATCCAAGATTCCAGCCCCCCTTGCGCCCGACGTGTTGGTTTTGCTTGGTTTTTTAAACAGCAAGCGTGGTGCAGGCTCAATGTTTATTTCGATGTAAGGTATGCTGCGATGGGGCGGCTAAAGAATCCCGATTGACAAGGAAATTAAACGACGTATCGATATTTTAAACACTTCGACTCTCTTTGCCTTATAAAGGACTGCGCATATGGCTCCCTCTGCAAAATCATCCGCCACTAAAAAACCCCGTAAACCGCGCGCTGCAAAGACGCCCAAGATCGCTGTTGTTGCATCTGGTCCGTCAGACAACACCAATGCGGCGTTGTTGGAACGGCGTCAACGCGCGGTGCCACGCGGTGTGGCGTCGGCGGCTTCGGTCTTTGTGGATCACGCCGAAAACGCAGAGCTTTGGGATGTGGAAGGCAACCGCTACATTGACTTTGCCGGTGGTATTGCAGTGTTGAACACAGGCCATCGTCATCCATCGGTTATTGCTGCGGCCAAAGCCCAAGAAGACCGGTATACCCACACCTCGTTTCAGGTCGTGCCCTACGAGCCCTACGTGGCGTTGGCCGAAAAACTGAATGCGCTGGCACCGGGCGATCATGACAAGAAAACTCTGCTGGTCACCACCGGCGCAGAAGCAGTTGAAAATGCGGTGAAAATCGCGCGCGCTGCCACGGGCCGCCCCGGTGTGATCGCATTCACTGGCGGCTATCACGGGCGCACGTTGTTGACCTTGGGCATGACTGGCAAGGTCACGCCCTACAAAAAAGACGTGGGCCCATTCCCGTCGGATATCTTCCGCGCGCCATTCCCGTCGGTGCGGGATGGCATCACCGTGCAAGACGCATTGACGGGCTTGCAAAACCTGTTTTTGACCGACGCGCAGCCCGAACGGGTCGCGGCGATCATCATCGAACCCGTGCTGGGCGAGGGGGGCTACACGCCTGTGCCCTTTGAGATGATGCAAGCCCTGCGTGAAATTTGCGACACCCACGGCATTTTGTTGATTGCTGATGAAATTCAAACCGGGTTTGGCCGGACGGGAACGTGGTTTGCGATGGATCATTCCGGCGTCGTGCCAGATTTGATCACCGTGGCAAAATCCATGGCGGGGGGGTATCCAATCGCAGGTGTCATTGGGCGGGCCGACGTGATGGACGCGATGGAGCCGGGCGGTTTGGGCGGAACCTATGGCGGCAACCCGGTGGCCTGTGCCGCTGCACTGGCGGCCATCGACGCGATTGAAAGCGAGGGTCTTTTGGCACGCTCGCACGAGATGGGCGATATGTTCCGCGCGCGGTTTGCCGAAATCGGGGCCCGTGTGGCGCCCTACCGGATGTGGGATATCCGTGGATTGGGCGCGATGCTGGCTGTCGAATTCGTGACCGATTTCGACAGCGCGACGCCAGATGGTGGCTTGGTGAAATCAATCTGTGCGCATGCGTTAAAGCGCGGGTTGATCCTGTTGGCCTGTGGCATGCATGGCAACGCGCTGCGGATTATGGTCCCGTTGACGGCGTCAGACGAGGTATTGAACGAAGGCCTCGCGATTTTCGAGGCCGCGTTGGCGGATGCAATCGCGGCACACGCCGTTTGATATCACAAAATAGGGCGCCCACAGAGGCGCCCTATTCTACATCAGCATGGCGGCGGCGCAAAGCTGGCCGCATCGGCACGGGCCCAGCGGTTGCGATAATCGACCCCGACATCGTGTTTATCGTCTAGCAAAAATCCCATGGGAAGGTCGGGGTAGGCCTCGTTCCCCTCAATCATCGCTTTGTCACCTTGGCGCAGCATAATGTGTTGGGGCATGAATTCGCCGGGATGTCGCAGCCCTGCCGCGCCGGTCATTTCACCAAGTGCTTTCAATGTGTTGTGGTGGAACCGTGCGACCCGTTCCGCTTTGGAACCGACGTCCAACGCACGTTGGCGCGTGGGGTCTTGGGTCGCCACGCCAACGGGGCAGTGGTTGGTGTGGCAGGCCTGCGCTTGGATGCAGCCGATCGAAAACATGAACCCACGCGCAGAATTGCACCAGTCTGCGCCCAGCGACAGCGCGCGGGCCAGATGGAACGCGGATATAACCTTGCCTGCTGCGCCAATCTTGACCTGATCGCGTAGGCCCGCGCCGCGTAACGTATTGTGCACAAAGGTTAATCCTTCGGTCAAAGGCATGCCAATATGGTTCGAAAATTCAACAGGGGCCGCACCTGTGCCCCCTTCGGTGCCATCCACGACAATGAAATCAGGCGCGATGCCGGTTTCCAACATCGCCTTTACCATGCACATAAATTCCCGGCGGTGGCCAATGCACAGTTTGAACCCGACCGGTTTGCCGCCTGATAGGGTGCGCAGCTCGCCAATGAATTGCATCATTTCTATGGGGGTCGAAAACGCCGAATGCGCCGCCGGGGACACGCAATCAAACCCCATCGGAATGCCGCGCGCCTCGGCAATTTCGGGCGTGATTTTTGAGGCAGGCAACATCCCGCCATGGCCCGGTTTTGCACCTTGGCTTAGCTTTAGCTCGATCATCTTGACCTGATCCAGGTTGGCCGTTTGGCGGAATTTTTCGGGGTCAAAACGCCCGTCTTCGGCGCGTGCGCCAAAATATCCCGACGCCACCTGATAAATCAGATCACCGCCGCCGGCTTTGTGGTACCGGCTGACGGATCCTTCGCCGGTGTCATGGGCAAAGCCGCCCAGTTTGGCCCCTGTGTTCAAGGCTTGGATGGCATTCGCAGACAGTGACCCGAAACTCATCGCCGAGATATTATAGAGCGACGCGTTGTAGGGTTGCGTGCACGCAGGCCCGCCAATTTTCACGCGAAAATCGGTGTCTTCGATCTCTATCGGCATAACAGAGTGGGTCACCCAGCTGTAGCCTGCGTCATAGACCCGTTCGCGTGTGCCGAAAGGCCGTTTGTCTTCCTGACCTTTCGCGCGTTGGTACACCAGACTACGGGCGTCGCGGGAAAATGGTTCTTCGTCTTGATCGGATTCGATCAGGTATTGGCGAATCTCGGGCCGGATGCTTTCGAACAAAAACCGCACGTGGCCCAAAACCGGGTAGTTGCGCAGAACCGAATGGTGCGTTTGGCGCACGTCATGCCAGCCCTGCAGCGATAGCAAGATGAACACGAGGGTCGGGATCACCCACCAACCGCCCCAGGTCAACGCCGCGACAAAGCAAAGGGCACTGGCCGCTACGACTCCCGCAAAGGTGGTGTAGCGCATCATAGATCTGATATCGGGCATGGGTCATCCTGTTTGGCTGCGGACTTCGTGGCGCAGGGCTTATGGTATCGCTAAATATTAAACACAGAGATAATGATGAGTCATTGTGCAAATTTGCGCAAGCAATCGTGTAACTTATGCCACAATCGTTACAAACGGGCATTCCGCTTGAACCCGACCCAGAACCTTCGTACGGTTTACCCAACCAAAGCGGGTATATGACACAGCGGATGCATTTTTTGTTGATCTATCAAGGCGGGCGAAATGCGGCAGTACGGGTTAATTTTCATAGCGCGTGGATGTGCGGCATATGTTCTGGATGAAGTTTTCGTTTAATATAATAGTCAATTTTTACGATATTTTGGTCAAAATCGCGCGACACTGGTTCCCACCGGCGGTGGTTGCGCGTATGTCGGCGCGACGCGAGGCAGAGTTTGGGCCATGTTGGTGCAGGTCATCGCGACGGAGTGTTTTGTTATGACCCCATTCGCAATTGCTGGCGTTCAGATGTATGTCAACGCGTTGCAGTCCAACGTGGAAGGTATGATCCACCGGTTGGACGTGCTGATGGCCCGGTTTCCCTGGACGCAAATGGTGCTGTTTTCTGAATTGGCCCCATACGGTCCGCTCGATAAATTCGCGCAAGCGCCACAAAATGACGCGCTTGAAACCTTCTGCGAGGCTGCGCGCAAACATCGCGTGTGGTTGATCCCCGGGTCGATGTTTTTGCGTGACCCCGAAACCGGGTTGGTGTTCAATACTGCGGTAGTGATCAACCCCGAAGGCGAGATCATCAAACGGTATTCCAAGATGTTCCCGTTCCGCCCCTACGAGGCGGGCATCGCTGCGGGCACCGATTTTTGCGTGTTTGATGTGCCAGACGTTGGGCGCTTTGGCTTGTCGATTTGTTATGACATCTGGTTCCCGGAAACCACGCGCGAATTGACGGCGCAGGGGGTCGAGGTATTGTTGCACCCGGTCCTGACCGGCACCACCGACCGCGATGCCGAATTGGCGATCGCACGGGCCACGGCGGCGCAGTTCCAATGTTATGTCTTTGATGTGAACGGCCTGGGGGCCGGTGGGGTCGGGCGCAGTCTGGTGGTGGATCCATCGGCGCATGTGCTGCACCAATCAGCGGGTCAAGAAGACATGTTCCCCATTGAGATTGACCTCAACATGGTGCGCCGCCAACGCGAAACCGGCATGAAGGGTCTGGGGCAGGTGTTGAAGAGCTTCCGCGACAGGTCGGTTGATTTCTCGGTTTACGACCGAAACAGTGGAACCGACGCCTATCTTCAGACGTTGGGCCCCCTAGAGATCCCGCAACAAGGCACCCGCGCGGGGCTTCATGTGGATGTGCCCGCCGAAACGGTTCAGGACGCGCCCGCCTTCAAGGGCATGGCGTTTGACCCGCTGACGGGCGCGCCCTTGGCGCATACGGCTGCGCCGGCACAGACAGCAACGGCCCAAAAAGAGGCCACACCCGAACCTTTGGCACCCACAAGCCTAGGGAACGAACAACAAACGAGCGGGTGAACCACCCAAATGGATTTGGCGGTACAGCTGTCAGATCCGTGCGCCCGTGGTCACCCGTGCAGCGGAGGACTACGGATGCACGCGATAAATAACTACTCTTCGGCCATTCAATGGCGGTCGGACCAATGGAGCGCGTTGCGCGAAGCCTCGGCCGCGTTAACGCGAGACCCGCGGCCAAAACAACGCACGGCATTGCTCAAGAAGGTGGGGGGGGTGTTTGAATCCCTGGCCGTGATCGAACCCTACTGGGCGTTCCCCGGCATGTCGGCCTTTGACCACCTGCGGCGGCAGTTTGAACACGGATCCTACGAAGATCTGGCCTTTGCGGTGGGCCGTGTGACGCGCGCCCTGACGACAGGGGCCTACCGGCGCAGGCACATCCCGCTGGAACGTGACAGCGTCGACCACGAAGAACAAGACGACGAGGCAATGCTGCCCCCCGAGGCCCGCGCGCTGACCAAGCCTTATTTTGAGGTGCTGATCGTCGATAACGTGAACGAACAACAAGAACGTTGGCTGCGCAACAACGTAACGCGTATGCGCCGGGCCGAAGACGCGTTTGTCTACGAGGCCTTGGTGGTGCCCAGCCTCGAAGACGCGCTGGTAGCGGTGCTGTTTAACCACAACATTCAGGCGATTGTGGTGCGCCCCGGTCTGGTGTTGAAATCCAAGATGGATCAACAGATCTTGGCGCGGTACCTCAACCGCGCGGGCGGCCCCGAAGAGATCGACAACATGCTGCCCGAAAACTACGGCCCCGAATTGTGCCGTCTGGTGGCCAAGGTCCGGCCCGAACTGGATGCGTATCTGGTGACAGAACGGTCCGTCGAAGAGATCGCAGGCCTTGATCTGGGGATCTGCCGGCGGGTGTTTTATAACCAAGAAGACTTTATGGAACTGCACCTGAACATTTTGCGCGGTGTTCAGGCCCGCAATAAAACGCCGTTCTTTAACGCGCTGACCGAATATTCCAAACAGCCCACGGGTGTGTTCCATGCGATGCCGATCAGCCGCGGGAAATCGATCACCCGCAGCCATTGGATACAGGACATGGGGGCCTTTTACGGACCCAATATTTTCCTTGCAGAAACCTCTGCTACTTCGGGCGGGTTAGACAGCCTGCTGGAACCGCATGGACCGATCAAAGAGGCGCAGGAACTGGCCAGCCGCGCCTTTGGGTCGAAACAGACTTTTTTTGCGACCAACGGCACGTCGACCTGCAACAAAATCGTTGTTCAGGCGCTGGTGCGGCCTGGCGATATCGTGTTGGTGGACCGCGATTGCCACAAATCGCACCACTACGGCATGGTGTTGGCGGGGGCGCAGGTCAGCTATCTGGATAGCTACCCGTTGAACGAATATTCGATGTATGGCGCGGTGCCGCTGCGCGAAATCAAGCAACGGTTGTTGGAACTCAGGGCAGAGGGCAAGCTGCATAAGGTGCGCATGTTGTTGCTGACCAACTGCACCTTTGACGGGCTGGTTTACAACGTCGAACGGGTCATGGAAGAATGTCTGGCGATCAAGCCTGATCTGGTGTTCCTATGGGACGAGGCGTGGTTTGCCTTTGCGCGGTTTAACCCGACCTACCGCCAACGCACGGCAATGGCTGCGGCCAATACCCTGCGTGAAAAGCTGCGCACTGACACGCATGAACGGTTGTATGAAGCACAGCAATCCATGCTCGAAGGCTGCGACGATGACAAACTGCTCGACACGCGGCTGATTCCGCCGCCCAAAGCACGGGTGCGCGCCTACGCGACGCAATCGACGCATAAAACGCTGACGTCTCTGCGGCAGGGGTCGATGATCCACGTCTATGATCAGGACTTCAAAGGCGAGGTCGAACAGGCCTTTCACGAGGCCTACATGACGCATACTTCGACATCGCCAAACTATCAGATCATCGCATCGCTTGATGTGGGTCGCCGTCAAGTCGAACTGGAAGGCTATGAATTTGTCCAGCGCCAGATCGAGGCCGCGATGTCAATGCGGCGGGCCATCACGACCCATCCGCTGCTGCGGAAATATTTCAAGGTGCTGACAGCGGGCGATATGATCCCCGACGAGCATCGGCAATCGGGTGTGACCAGCTATTATGACGCCGAACAAGGTTGGACCGATATGTGGGACTGCTGGGAGCAGGACGATTTTGTGCTGGATGCCACACGTGTGACCCTGGCGGTGGGCGGCACTGGCTGGGATGGCGATACCTTCAAGACCGATATCCTGATGGATAAATACGGCATCCAGATCAACAAAACCTCGCGCAATACGGTGTTGTTCATGACCAACATCGGCACCACGCGGTCCAGTGTGGCGTATTTGATCGAGGTGTTGGTCGAGATCGCCAAATCGCTGGATGAACGTCTGGACGATGCCAGCCGGATGGAACGGTTGTCGTTTGACCGCCGGGTGAAGGGCCTGATGGAAGAGCTACCGCCCTTGCCAGATTTCAGCCGGTTCCACGATGCGTTCCGGCAATCCGATGTCACCGCCGAGGGCGATATCCGGTCTGCGTTCTTTCTCGCCTATGACGAGGAAAAATGCGATTATCTGGACATTAACGGATCGCTGGGCGAGGCGCTGGAAGCGGGCCAGGAGGTCGTATCAGCCAGCTTTATCATCCCCTATCCGCCCGGCTTTCCCATCCTTGTGCCGGGGCAGGTGGTCAGCCGCGAAATCCTCGCGTTTATGCTGGCGCTTGATGTCAGCGAAATCCACGGATACCGGCCCGATCTGGGGCTACGGGTCTTTACCCAAGAGGCGCTACAAGCGCTCGTTGATGCCAAAAATGGCACCCAATTGGCCGCCGCGGCCGAATAATACCAACAGGAAGGACATTACGACATGGTTGCAACGGTTCTGAAGAATATCTCGGAAATCCGCCGCTATTTCCACCGAAACGAAGACCCGGTTTATTTCATTTCGGCCACCAATTTCAATTTGTTGGGGCTGGATGAATGGGTGAAGAATTTCAAATATATCTGCTATATCGACTGCTACGGTGGCAAGCACCCAAACGTGTTTTGCCCGTCCGAACAGCCACATGCAGAATTCCAGTCCATTGAGGACATTAACAACTATCTGCTGCAGCACAAAGAGGTCATCGATTTCATCAAACGGCGCGGCGGCAAGCCTAAGTTTGTGTTTTTGATGTTTGACGCTGAAACAGAACGTCTGTCCAAGGAACTGGGCGCGGATGTGTGGTTCCCCAAGGCGAAGCTGCGCACCAGCATGGACAACAAGATAGAAACCGTTCGGATTGGCAACAAGGCCGGCGTGCCGTCGGTGCCCAATGTTTTGGCCGAGGTGAAATCTTACGAGGATTTGCAAAAAACCTGTGAAAAGGCCGGTATTGGCCACGATCTGGTGCTGCAATCCGCGTTTGGGGACAGTGGGCACACCACGTTCTTTATCAAATCTGAGGCTGATTTCCGCCGTCACGAACATGAGATCGTCGGCGAAGGCGAGATCAAGATCATGAAACGGATCGATTGCCGGGGCTCTGCGATCGAGGCCTGCGCGACCAAAGAAGGCACCATCGTTGGCCCGTTGATGACCGAATTGGTGGGGTTCAAAGAACTGACGCCCTATCGCGGCGGGTGGTGCGGCAACGAGATCCTATCAACGGCCTTCCCGCCGAAGGTGCGTGAAAAAGCGCGGGATTTGACGTTTAAGTTTGGCGAACAGCTGCGCAAAGAAGGGTACCGTGGGTATTTTGAGCTGGATTTCCTGATCGACAAGAAAACCGGGGATCTGTGGCTGGGTGAATTGAACCCACGTATCACGGGGGCCTCATCGATGACGAACCACGCGGCCTTTGCTCATGCGGATGCCCCATTGTTCTTGTTCCACCTGCTTGAATTTTCGAAGAAAAAATTCAACCTTGATGTGGACGAATTGAACAGCCGTTGGGCCGACAGCGCCAACATCGACAGCTGGTCGCAGATGGTGATCAAACATACCGACGACAGCGTCGATATCTGCACGGGCAGCCCGGAAACCGGCATATATAAAATGCTCGAAGATGGGCGTGTGGTCTATGACCGGTTTGATTATCACCGGCGCGCGGTGGAATCTGAAAACGAGGCGTTTTTCCTACGGATCCTGCAACCGGGCGATTACCGGTATGAAGGGGCTGATATTGGCATTTTGGTCACGCGTGGACGGTCCATGACCAAGAATTTCCAATTGAATGAGCGCGCCAAAAAGTGGATCCACGGGATCAAACAAACCGTCACGGCTAAGCCGCTGCCCACAGCGACCGCCTTTGATGATCCCGCGTTCAAGATCCTCTGACCTGAAAGGACCGCGCACCCCATGTTATGGCGCGCTGTAAGTGAAGACAGCCCAGGGCCGAAATGGTCCGGGCTGTTTGCCGAATATTGGCCAAACTATAAACGGTGGTGGCTAAAGGAAGGCGAAACCGCGCGCCCGACCTATGCACAGTCGCGCGCGGCATTGGTGCGCCATATGCCTGAGATTGTGCCTTTGTATGATGACTTGTGCGAACTGGCAGGCGGCGGGGATCTGGCAGCGCGTTTCTTGTCGTTTTATGGCCCACCGCCCTATCTGGCGGGATGCAGCCAGGCAATCTGGCCGGGTGCGCAGCCGGTATTGGTGCGCAATTACGACTATAACCCCACCGCGTTTGACAGCCTTGTGTTGCGCACAAAATGGCAGGGGCGGGCGGTTATGGGCACGTCGGATGGGCTGTGGGGGATGGTTGATGGCGTCAATGATGCGGGGCTGGCGATTTCGCTGACCTTTGGCGGGCGGCGCGTGGTGGGGGATGGTTTTGGCGTGCCGTTGATCCTGCGTTATGTGCTGCAAACCTGCGAAACTGCGGCCGAGGCCGGTGCCGTTTTGGCGCGCGTGCCCACCCACATGAGCTATAACGTGACGGTACTGGACAAAAAGCGCCAATACCTGACGGCCATGATGGCCCCGGACCGGGATGCCGTCATCACCCATGCGGCTGTGGCCACGAACCACCAAGAAAACGTCGAATGGGTTAGCCACGCGCGGTTCACAGCCACCGTTGAACGGGAGCGGTTTTTGTTGAACCGGTTGACGTTGCACCGCGATCCGCAAGAAAAGTTTATCGGCGCGTTTCTGAAACCGCCACTGTATTCCACGGCGTTTCACGCCGGGTTCGGCACGCTTTATACGGCGGTGTATAAACCCCGACAGCGACGGATGGAATTGCGGTGGCCGGGGACGGTTTGGTCTTTGTCGATGAAGGATTTTCAGGAAGGCGGGCGACATATCGTGCTGCCCGGTGCCGCCTGAATTTTTAGCACTGATAAATTTTATCCAGCAAATACAAACCTCTTTAGATCCACCCCAAAGAAGAGACTTGTCAAACAGCCTGCCGTCCCGAAGATTGTTATTAGAAAAAAAACAACAGGGGAACTCGCTATGAAATTCACCACAACTGCTTTGTCCGCTGCGTTGCTTTTGTCGAGCACCGCGCTTGCCTCTGCCGAGACGCTGCGTTGGGCGCGCGCCGGCGATGCGCTGACGTTGGACCCGCATGCCCAAAACGAAGGCCCGACCCATACGATCCGGCACCAAATATATGAGCCGCTGATTATCCGCGATAACGACGGCGCGTTTGAGCCCGCCTTGGCCACCGATTGGGGCCCGTCCGAAGCAGACCCCAATGTGTGGGTGTTTAACCTGCGTCAGGGCGTGACGTTTCACGATGGTGCGGCGCTGACGGCGGAGGACGTTGTGTTTACGTTTGAACGCGCCAAGCAGCCGAATTCGGACATGAAAGAGCTGATCGGGTCAATCGTAGAGGTGCGTGCGGCGGACGAATATACCGTCGAAATCGTGACCGACGGGCCGAACCCGATTTTGCCCAGCAACCTGACCAACATGTTCATCATGGACAAAGAGTGGACAGAGGCCAACGACACCGTAAATGTGCAAGATTTCGAAGGTGGCGAGCTGACTTACGCGACCAATAACACCAATGGCACCGGCCCTTACGTGCTGCAAAGCCGCGAACCCGACGTGCGCACGGTGATGATCCGAAACGAGAACTATTGGGGGATTGATCAATTCCCGATGGATGTGACCGAAATCATCTACACCCCGATCCAGAATGCGGCGACCCGTGTTGCGGCGTTGCTGTCGGGTGAGGTTGATTTTCTTCAGGACATGCCGGTGCAAGATCTGGAACGTGTCAGCAGTGCGGCTGATCTTGTGGTCAAACAGGCGCCACAAAACCGGGTGATCTTTTTCGGGATGAACCAAGGTGCGGCTGATCTCGAAGGCGACAACGTGGATGGCGCGAACCCGCTGGCAGACGTGCGCGTGCGGCAGGCGATGTCGATGGCGATCAACCGTGACGCTATTCAAAAGGTGGTTATGCGGGGCCAATCCGAACCTGCGGGCATGATCGCGCCGCCGTTTGTCAACGGTTGGGATAAGACGATGGATGCGTCGTCTGCCACCGATCTGGACAAAGCCAAAACCTTGATGACCCAAGCCGGATATGGCGACGGTTTTACCATCCGGCTGGATTGCCCGAATGACCGTTACGTCAACGACGAAGCGATCTGTCAGGCCACGGTCGGCATGATGGCACAGATCGGGATTACAGTGAATTTGGACGCCAAGCCCAAGGCGCAGCACTTTCCGTTGATCACCGACGGCAAGACGGATTTTTACATGCTGGGCTGGGGCGTGCCGACCTACGATTCCGAATATATCTTTAACTTTCTGGTACACGGTCGCGAAAGCGATGTTGGCACATGGAACGGCACGGGGTTCAACAACGACGACCTAGACGCCAAAATTGCTTCGCTGGCGTCCAACACCGACCTGGCCGCGCGTGATGAAACAATCGCGGAAATCTGGAATGTGGTGCAGGACGAACAGCTGTATATTCCGGTGCACCATCAGGTTTTGAACTGGGGTATGACCAGCAGAATGGGGATCGAAGTCGACCCCGAAGACCAACCCAAGGTCAAACGGTTTACCATCAACTGATCCCAGTACAGGTTGAAATTGCGACGCGACCCTTGCGGGGGCCGCGGCGCTGCTATGTTCCCGCCACAAGAGGTTTTCCATGCTTCGTTCTATGTCACTTGCCGCTGCTCTTATGATGTCTGCCTCTGCCTTGATGGCAGAAGAATTCAGGTGGGCCGAAACCACAGACCCCCAAACGATGGATCCGCACGCGGTGAACTCGGCGCCCGTCTTGGGGTTTTTGAACAACGTCTACGAAGGTCTTGTGCGACGCAGCAAGGATATGGCGATTGAGCCGGCATTGGCGACAGGCTGGGAGCCGCTTGCCCAGGGCGCGGGCTGGCGATTTACCCTACGGCAGGGTGTTACCTTTCATGACGGCAGTGCATTTGACGCCCAAGACGTGCTGTTTTCATACGAACGCGCATCAGACGAAGCATCAGACACACGCAGTTGGTTTGCCGCCGTGTCAGAGGTGAAGGTGGTTGACGACTATACGGTCGATATTTTGACCGCGGGGCCCAATCCGATCTTTCCCGATAGTATCACCAACTGGATGATCATGGATGCGGGTTGGGCTGATGCCAATGACGCCGCGCGCCCTGACAAAGACAACGGTAACTTTGCCACCCTTAACGCCAATGGCACCGGCGCGTTCCAACTGGCGGCGCGGGAACCGGGCCTGCGCACGGTATTGGAACCCTTCGCCGGCTGGTGGGACGAGGCCGAACACAACATCACCCGCGCCGAACTGACCCCAATCCAAAATTCGGCCACAGCGGTGGCGGCATTGTTGTCGGGGGACGTCGATTTTATCAACCCGGTGCCTATTCAGGACGCCGTGCGCCTCGCGACCAGTGATCAGGTGCAGGTGATCCAAGGTATCGAGGCGCGCGTGATCATGCTGGGGTTTCCGCATGAAGCAGAGGCGCTGAAATATTCCGCCGAAACCACAGAGGCAAACCCCTTTGCGGATGTGCGCGTGCGTCAGGCCGTGGCCCATGCGGTCAATGTGCCCGCGATTTTGCAAACGATCATGCGGGGCAATGCTCAAGAGGTCAGCCAATTGGTTAGCCCGGCGATGCGTGGTTATAGTAAGGCCCTTGCGGACCGGCCCGTCTACGACCCCGACATGGCGCGCGCGCTGTTGGCCGAAGCAGGCTATGCCGATGGGTTTTCGTTTGGTCTTAAGTGCCCCAACGATCGGTATCTAAACGACGAATCCGTCTGTCAGGCCGTCACGGGTATGCTGGCGCAGGTTGGTATCCGCGCGACGCTTGATACCATGCCGGTGCAGAATTACTGGCCCGAATTGCGCGCAGATAACTACGATATGTACCTGTTGGGTTGGTCGCCCGGCACGTTCGACGCCGAACACCCCGTGCGGTTTTTGGCCAGCACCCCAAACGAAGAAAAGAAGCTAGGGTCGTGGAATTTTGGCGGATTTTCGAACGCCCGGGTCGATGCGTTGCTGCCGATGATCCAATCTGAAATCGACGATACCAAACGACAAGCAATGCTAGATGAAGCCACGCAAATCTTGCAAGACGAGGTCGCCTATGTGCCGCTTTATGTGCAGCCGTTGGTGTGGGGCGCGCAGGCCAATATCACGATGACACAGCGGCCTGATAACTTCTTTATCCTGCGCTGGGTCACGGTCAACTAAGGTGCTGGCCTTCGTCATCCGCCGCGTTTTGCAATCCGGGCTTGTCTTGTTGGTCGTGGGTCTTGTGGCGTTTTCCATGTTTCGGTTTGTCGGCGATCCCGTCGACAATATGCTTGGGCAGGAACGCACGCAGGCCGACATCGAAAGGTTGCGCACGCAGCTAGGGCTGGATCAGCCGTTTGTGGTGCAATACTTTAAGTTCCTCGAAGGGGCTGCACAGGGCAATTTTGGGGTTAGCTACCGGCAGGGGCGCCCTGTGTCCGATATCTTGATGGAACGCGCGCCCGCCACGCTGGAACTGGCGGCGGTGTCTGGGTTTTTGGCGATCAGCATTGGGATCGGGCTGGGGGTCTTTACCGCGATCCGGCGCAATGGGTTTGCTGCGAATGCGATCATGTCTGCGTCCTTGATCGGGGTGTCGTTGCCGACGTTTTTGATAGGGATATTGTTGATTTACCTCTTTTCGGTCGAATTGGGCTGGTTGCCCAGCTTCGGGCGGGGCGAGACCGTGATGGTGGGCGGTTGGTCCACCGGGTTTCTGACAGAAACCGGGCTGAAGGCGTTGATATTGCCGTCGATCACATTGGGTCTTTATCAGATGACGCTGATCATGCGGTTGGTGCGGTCTGAAATGCTCGAAGTGCTGCGCCAAGACTACATCCGATTTGCCCGCGCGCGGGGCCTGCGCGAGCGGGCGGTGAACTTCCGGCATGCGCTGAAAAACACGCTGGTCCCGGTGATCACGGTGACTGGGTTGCAACTGGGGTCGATCATCGCCTTTGCGATCATCACCGAAACGGTGTTTCAATGGCCGGGGGTCGGGTTGCTCTTTATCAATGCGATCCAATTCGTCGATATCCCGGTGATGGCGGCGTATCTGATGCTGATCTCGGTGATGTTCGTGGGGATCAACCTGATTGTTGACCTGCTTTATTTTGCAATTGATCCGCGTCTGCGGGCGGATAGAACGGCGGCGCATTAATGACTTCTCTCGACAAACCCGCAGCCCCCGAACGGTCGCGCCTGCGCATCGCGCTCGACAGTGATTTTGCCTATCAATTCAAGACCTCCCCGGTGGCGATTGTGTCCACCGTGATCGTGGTGATCATGGTGTTATGCGCGGTGTTTGCGCCGCTGATTGCCCCCTACAATCCGTTTGATCCGGGGTCGTTGAACCTGATGAACGGCTTTTCGGCACCGATGCAGCCCAATGCAT
Organism: Roseobacter sp.; assembly: GCF_039970775.1. GTDB lineage: Bacteria > Pseudomonadota > Alphaproteobacteria > Rhodobacterales > Rhodobacteraceae > Roseobacter. The sequence continues at coordinate 25,714 of NZ_JBDVLG010000030.1, read as the reverse complement.
TCACGGGTGAAACCTTCTGGCTGGGCACCGATGATCAGGGACGCGACGTGTTTTCGACCATTCTGTACGGCATGCGGATATCGCTGTTTGTGGGGGCGGCCGCGGTTTTGTTTGCGCTGGTGTTGGGCGTGACGCTGGGGCTGATTGCGGGGTACCTTGGCGGCTGGACGGAAACCATCATCATGCGCGTGGCTGATGTGCAGCTAACGTTCCCGTCGATCTTGGTGGCGATGCTGATCTTTGGTGTCGCCAAGGGGGTCACGCCCGTCGAATACCGCGACCAAATGGCGATCTGGGTGCTGATCATCGCGATTGGCCTGTCAGATTGGGTGCAATTTGCGCGGGTCGTGCGGGGGGCGACGCTGGTGGAAAAGAACAAAGAATACGTGCAGGCCGCGCGCCTGATTGGGCGCGGGTCGGGCGCGATCATGTTGCGCCATATCCTGCCAAATGTGCTGTCGCCGGTGCTGGTGATTGCCACGATCTCGCTGGCGCTGGCGATCATCGCCGAAGCGACGCTTAGCTTTTTGGGGGTCGGCGCGCCGCCCACACAACCCAGCCTCGGCACGCTGATCCGCATCGGGCAGGGGTTCCTGTTTTCGGGCGAATGGTGGATCTTGCTGTTCCCTGCGGTGACACTCTTGGTGCTGGCGCTTGGGGTTAATCTGCTGGGTGACTGGCTGCGTGACGCGTTGAACCCACGCCTTAGATAATGGATATCCAAATGCGATTATTAGCTTTCTTTTTTACATGTGTTTTGACGACAGGCGCTTTTGCCCAGAATGACGACCGCATCGCGGCGGCAACGGCGTATGTGAACAGTCAGGGACAACAAGCCCTTATGGGTGACATGCTGTCGCCCCAAGGGGTCATGGCGCAGATGGGCCTGTTGGGCGGTAATCTGACGCCAGACCAACAAGAATTGATCGCTACAATTGTTTCTGACGAACTGACAACAGTGCGGCCCGCCATGGAACGCGCAATGATAGATGGGATGGCAGATACCTTTAGCCTTGACGAAATCAATGCGCTGGCTGCGTTTTATAGCTCGGAACATGGGGCGTCTGCGATGCGTAAGATGACCCCGTTTATGGCCCAGACCATGCAAAGCATCGGGCCTGTGTTTCAACAGATGCAAGCCAATCTCGCGCGACGTATCCAAGAAGAGATGAGCCGGTAATTTATGTCGGACCCTGTTCTTTCTATCCGCAATCTCACCGTTGAAATTCCGACACGGCACGGCATTTTGCGCCCTGTGAGCGGGGTGTCCTACGATATCAATGAGGGCGAGATCCTTGGGGTTGTGGGCGAATCCGGTGCGGGTAAATCCATGGCGGGCAATGCGGTGATCGGGCTGCTGAACCGCCCTGCGCATATCGCATCGGGCGAGATTTACGTGCGCGGCACGCGGATCGATCAGTTGCGAGGCGACGCAATGCGCAAGCTGCGTGGCAAAGATATCGGCATGGTGTTTCAAGACCCTCTGACATCGCTCAACCCGCTTTTGCGCATCGGGGATCAGTTGACAGAAACCATGCTGGCGCATCTGGGTATCTCCCGCGCTGAGGCAGACCAACGGGCTGTTGCCGCGCTCGAAGAAGTGGGTATTCCGGGGGCGGCGGACCGTGTGAACAGCTATCCGCATGAATTCTCCGGTGGGATGCGCCAACGGGTGGTGATCGCCTTGGCGTTATGCGCAGAACCCAGCCTGATTATTGCCGATGAACCGACAACCGCGCTGGATGTGTCGGTTCAGGCGCAGATCATTGCATTGTTGAAACGGCTGTGTCGTGACAGGGGCACGGCGGTGATGTTGATCACCCACGACATGGGCGTGATCGCCGAAGCTGCCGACCGTGTTGCGGTGATGTACGCGGGCCAGTTGGCCGAACTGGGCCCCGTGCGCGAGGTGATTACCGCGCCGCATCACCCCTATACCGACGGGCTCATGGGCTCAACGCCGCTGGCATCGCGTAGCAAAACGCGGCAAACCCAATCTGGCGGCAAAGCCCGGTTGCAGCAGATCCCCGGCGCGATGCCACGGTTGGATGCGCTGCCCGATGGGTGCGCGTTTCACCCCCGCTGCCCCCATGTGCAAGACGCGTGCCTGCGCGCCCCCGGCCCCCGGATCGACGACGGGGCAGGGCGTGCGGCCTGTCTCTTTCCGCTCAAACGTGAAGGTTTGGCCTGATGGCACTTGTTGATATCCGCAATCTGACCCGCATTTTTGATGTGTCCAAACCGTGGTTGAACCGCGTGGTCGAACGGCGTGAAAAGGCCTATCTGACGGCGGTGTCAGACGTGAGCTTTGAGATCGCAGAACGCAGCGTTTATGCGTTGGTCGGCGAAAGCGGGTCGGGCAAATCGACCATCGGCAAGATGCTGGTGGGGCTGTTGCCGCCCAGCACCGGGTCCGTCAAAATCCGCGACACCGATCTGGCGCGCGAAGCGGACGCGGACAAGGTGGATGCGGTGCGCCGCGACATTCAGATGATCTTTCAAGATCCGTTTGCGTCGCTCAACCCGCGGTGGCGGGTGCGTGATATCATCGTCGAACCCGTGGCCGCACGGGGCGGTGACACGCAAGGTATGGCAGAACGCCTGCTAGAAGAGGTCGGCCTGTCGGCGCGCGATGCGGGCAAGTTCCCCCATGAATTTTCTGGCGGCCAACGGCAACGTATTTGCATCGCGCGGGCGCTGGCGTCAGAGCCAAAGTTGATCGTTTGTGACGAACCCACCAGCGCGCTGGATGTGTCGGTTCAGGCGCAGGTGTTGAACCTGATGAGCGATCTCAAGGACGAATTCGGCCTGACGTATCTGTTTATCAGCCATGATCTGACGGTTGTGCAGCATATGGCAGACCGAATTGGCGTGCTGTATTTGGGGCGCTTGGTCGAAGAAGCGGGGCCAGATGATCTGTTTGACGACCCCAAACACCCCTACACTCAGATGTTGCTGGCCGCCGCCCCGCAGTTGGATGGGTTTGGGCGCGAAGTGGCCCCGCCCACGGGCGAAATCCCCGACCCGATCAACCCGCCCAGCGGGTGTGCCTTTCACCCGCGTTGTCCTTTGGCGACGGATATTTGCAGTGAAACACGCCCCGAAATGCGCGCGGTGCGCGGTGCGCGGGTGGCGTGTCATCTGGCCGAATAGTAGGGGCGCTACCGCAGGCCATTCACGGCAACAAACCGCGCCACGTCAAGGATCGCCTGACCACGGGCGGCGGCAATCGCCGGCGGGCCTGCCGCTGGGTCAAACGGCACCGTTAGGTCAAACAGGCCTGACCGCTCGGCACGGCCATCGCTGACGGCGACAAAATACTGCCCGCTTGCGTGAAATGCGCCCTCGTCATTGGCGACCAATGTTTCAAACCGAAGTTCAAGCCGCGCATCGGGAGATCCCTCGAACGGCCAGGGGGCTGATGCCACGCGCGCGCCGCTCAGTTGGGTCAGGTGGCGCGCCAATTCCAATGCCACGGCGCGTTCCGGGGTGTCGGCCCACAAAACGGCGCCGTCGCTGACCAACGCGCCATCGGGGCCTTGCCGGGTGATTTCATCAGATGCCGCGTAGGTGGGCAACGACACCTCGCGGATTTCAACGGCGCGAAAGCCAATACGTTGGCGGTCCGTTGCTTGGGTGTTGGGCACCACATATCTGTCGGGGGTCGCGGTGCATGCTAACAACGCGCTGCACAGTAAGGTCGTCACGCAAAGGCGTTTCATCATATTCAGCGTCCTCTGATCAATGCGCTGGGGTTGCGTTCTAGTAGACGCGCAAGTGCGGTTAATGCGTCGGCGGCTTTCGATATGTCGCGCAATGCGGCTTGGGCATCCCGGCTGATGACGTCGCCTTTGTTGTAGCCCGCGATGGTTTGGCTGGCTTGGTCAAATACGCGGGTGATCTGGTTCACCAATGCGGGCAGGTCGCGGCTGGATAAGGCCACCGCATCGGCGGCTTCGCGGGTCGAGGCGAGGGCCGCGTTGACGTTGGCCACCGCGCCGCCATTGCGCAATTCAGAGAGGGTCGCGTTCAATTCGTCCAAAGCAGCCGCCAAAGAGGCGGGCAAATCCTGCGCGGCTGGGGCGCTTAGGATGTCATCGGCGGATGACAACATGTCTGTCAATTGCACGGTCAAGGCGTCCAATGGCATGGCTTCGGCCTTGGCTGCGACCGCGCTTAGGTTGTTGATCAGCTCTGGTATGCCGGCAACTGACGCGTTTACGGCTTCGGCGGCTTGGGTGGTTTGGTCAATCGCGCGGATGATCTGCGCGACCGCCTGGCCGTCTTCGATTTGCTGTAAAATAGCCTCGACCCGCGTTAACGTGGCGTTCAACGATACGGGGATATTTTGAACATCCTGCGAGGCGACAAGGGCCCGCAGGTCGGCCAAAAGCGCGTGCACCTCCTGGGGCGTTTCGCGCAGTTCTCGACTGGAGACAAAAGCCTCGGCGCTGTGCATGACGCCGATTGCACTGGTCAGCAGCTCTTCGATGGGCAGCCTGTTAAGGCGGCTAAAGACCCCTTCGACAGTGGCAGATGCGTCTGATATTTCGCTGTCGGTTGTGGGCAGGGTCGCAATGTCATCGGCAGACACAATAATATCGGCGGGCGCGATATCGTCGAGCTTTACCAATTCGACCTTGAGCCCCCCAGTGAGCAGGCTGGCAGTTGCCAACCGTGCGCGCATGCCTTCTTGGACACGGGTGCGCAGGAACGCAATCGCGCTTTGCGGGTCGGTATCGCCCTGAAGCCCCACCCGCGCGGGTTGGATCCCAATGACCACGTCAAGCCGCACGCGCGTGTCACCAAATGCATCTGGATCGACAATCCCTGACAAGCTCTGGACCGAACCCACGCGCAAACCGCTCCATTCGACCGGGGCGCCAATCGCCAACCCCGATATGTTTTCGTCGAACACGACGCGCAGTTCGATCAGGTCTGTCTCGGAAGCATTGAAGACGCTGTTGCGTGCGGTGGTTTGGTCGGGAAATACCTCAAACACGGTGCCATCTGCCACCTGCTGGCCGCCGGACACAAAGGTGTCAAAGGTCAAACCGCCGCCCACAAGCGTGGCGATGGATGAAAAATCAACCTCTGCCCCGGCGGGGCCTATCGATACGCTGAAGCCAGAGGTGTCCCAAAAGCGGGTGGCGTTGGTCACAAGCTGCCCGTGGGGTTCGTAAATGATGGCCTCGGCAATGGCAAAACTACCCTCGCGGGACACCCGCGCAGGGCCGATCCGCCCCACTTCGATGCCGCGAAATAAGATGGGTGCGTTGTCAGTCAGCGACCCGCCTGAAGTGGTGCGCATGGCCAGTTGCAGGCCGTCGCGGCCGGGCCGGAACAGGGGCGCGGTTTCCAAACCTTTGAACTGGGCGCGTGCAGGACCGATTTCGCTGTCCCATGACCCTTCGATGAAAATGCCGCTGATAACTGTATCAAGGCCCGAAATACCTTGAATGGACAGTTCAGGTTGCACCACCCAAAAAGACGCGCCAGAATCGACAAATGGCGCGATGTTTTTGTCGATGCGCACATGCGCGATTACACCGTCGAGCCCTTGGGTAAAAACGACGTCTTCGACCAACCCCACACTGACATCGCGAAACCGCAGTTCGGTTTGCCCTGCGGCGATACCGGTCCCGCTTTCAAACTGAATGGCGATCAACGGGCCGCGATCAATGTAGGACCGCCACGCGACGACCAGAGCGATCACCAGCGCGATCAACGGGATGAGCCAGATGATTGATGCGCGGCCAAAAAAGCTCTCTCGCGCGGGGTCTATCGGCACGGGGCCAGGGGCGTCGCTCATTCTTGGTTTTGTCCTTTGCCCTGGGTCTGAATGTTCCAGATCATACGGCTGTCAAATGCCTTTGCAGATAGCATAGTGAATATTACGGAAAGCGCAAAAAAGAGACTGGCCGGTCCGGGGTCGATGGTCACTAAGACCTTGAGTTGCACCAGCGACGATAAGATCGCAACCACGAAGATGTCGATCATGGACCATCGGCCGATGTATTCGACGATTTCGTATAAAAGTTGGCGCTGACCCTGCGAAACGGATGTTGGCCGCGTGACCGAAAGCGCCAAAAACGCGATGGCCATGAATTTGGCCAAGGGAATCAACACACTGGCAAATAAAACGATCGCGGCAATTCCAATGCTGCCATGGTGGATAAGTTCAATCGCGCCGCCAACGATCGTGTTGTGTTGGGTTTGAAACAACGTACGTGTGCGCAACATCGGGTAGATATTGGCGGGAATGTAGCACATCGCGCCCACGATCCATAAGGCCCACACCCGTTGCAAGCTGTGGCTGTCGTGCCGCCCGAGCTTGTGCCCGCAGCGCCCACATGTTGGTGTGCCCATTGGCCAGGCTTGGGTGCAGCGGGTGCATGACACCAGGCCAAGTTCGCTGCCGGTTACGATTTTGTCTTTTTGCTCAATGCGTTCCATACCGTCCACCTGCATATGAGGTTGTCTTGAACCACCACAAGCACCACCAAAATAGCAAACAACCAAAACGCCGGGCCCAACGTGACATCTGCCAAATCACTAACCTTGACCAAAGCAACGGCGCACCCAATGGCAAAAATTTCTGTCATGGACCACGGGCGCAATGCCTCTGCAAGGCGAAAAGCAACGGCCGCATGTCGCGCGGGCGGGCGGTCGCGCACGATGGGGACCAACACGTAAAGCGACAACAACACCCGTGTGAGCGGGATCAGGATGATCACCCCCACCGTAGCCAACGACAAGATCAACAAAGGACCGTCGCCAAAGATCAGGGCGGCGTCCAGCACCGACACCGAATTGCGCGCGCCCGCCACAGCAACCGACAAAAACGGAAAGACGGCGGCGGTGATGATCAAAATCACGATCGCAATCGACAAGGCGATGATCTGTTTTCCGGCTTTGTGGTGCGGCATAATCAGCACGGTATGGCATCGGTGGCAAACCGCGCGATGCCCGTGTTGCGGGCGCACCAACGTGTAGGCCGCATCGCAACGCGGGCAGATGATCAGGTCGTCGCGGGGAATCGGCGCGGGTGGGGTGGTCATGGTGGGATTCTACACAGTTTACGGCGGGTGTGCAGGCCTCAAACGGTGGGGCGCTACGGCGATTGTACGCCGATGCGATTCAGGGTCACCCGGTAGAGGCTGGTGGTGGCCGTGATATATAGCTGATGTTTCGCGCGCCCGCCAAAGCAGATGTTTGACACCAATTCAGGCACCAGAATTTTGCCCAAAAACCGCCCGTCGGGGGCAATGCAATGCACCCCGTCTGCCGCCGACGACCACAGGTTGCCGTCGGTATCGATGCGTATACCATCGGCGGCACCCGGATCAATGGTGTGGAAATGCCGCCCGTTTTGCACCCGATCGCCCGCTACGTCATAGATGCGGATATGCTGGGCGTCATCGCTGAACATCCGGCCGGTATCGGCTACATAAAGCCGTGTTTCATCGGGCGAAAACGCCAATCCGTTGGGGCAGTTCATATCATCGACCACCACGTCAAGCGCCCCTGTCCCCGGATCGAAACGGTAGACCACACATGCGTTTTCTTGTGGGTTGGCAAAGCCTTCGTAGTTGGTCATGATCCCGTAGTGGGGGTCGCTGAACCAAATAGATCCGTCGGATTTTACCACCACATCATTGGGCGAATTCAAAGGCTTGCCGTTATAGCTGTCGGCGATCACGGTCACGGTGCCGTCCAGTTCGGTGCGGGTGACGCGCCGCGTGCCATGTTCGCACGACACCAATCGCCCCTCGCGGTCGCGGGTGTGGCCGTTGGCATAATTCGACGGCGTGCGGTAGGTGCTGATGCCTGTTTCCGGGGTCCAGCGCAGGATGCGGTTGTTGGGGATGTCAGAAAACAGCAAACACCCCGCGTCGCCAAACCAGACGGGCCCTTCGACCCAATCGAACCCTGTCGCCAGCTGTTTGACCGGCGCATTGCCCAACACGTATTGCCCGAAAACCGGATCGTGGACCTCAAAGAACGACATGTGAACTTACCCCCTGTGTGATATGCGTGGCGCGGATGTGGGTCATGCAAAGGCGATCTGTGTTTTCATCGCCTGTGTGCGGTCGCTGGCCAATTCAAATGCCGCCACCGCGTCGGTCAGGCCGAGGGTCTGTGTGATTAACGGTTTGACGTTGATCAGCCCTTTGCGCATCAGTTCTACGCCTGTGAAGAATTCCTCGTGAAACCGGAACGACCCGCGCAGTTGCAATTCCTTGGCGGTGATGGCTTGCAAAGGCAGCGTCATATCACCGCCCAACCCCAGTTGCACAATCACGCCACGTGGTCGCAACGCACCAATGCCACCAATGAGGGCAGGGGCCGCACCTGTGCATTCAAACAGCACATCAAAATGCCCCTTGTCGGCCTCATAGGCTTTTAGGGCGTCTGGTTCGGTTTGGGCGTTGATCACCCGGTCGGCGCCGTTTTGTGCGGCCATGTTCAAGGTGAAATCTGTCAGGTCCGTCGCCACGATTTCGGCAGCCCCGGCGCGCCGTGCGGCGAGAATGCACAGCAGGCCAATGGGTCCGCAGCCGGTCACCAGCACGCGTTTGCCCAACAGCTCTCCGGCTTGCCGTGCGCCGTGCAGACAAACGGCCAAGGGTTCCGCCATGGCGGCTTCGCCGGGGCTGATCCCATCTGCGGGTGCGCATTGGCGCTGATCTGCGACCAAGGTTTGGCGGAACGCGCCCTGAATGTGTGGAAACGGCATGGCTGATCCATAAAACCGCATGTTCAGGCAGTGTTGATGCGTGCCTTCGACGCAATATTTGCACTGTCCGCAGGGCCGTGATGGCGACACCGCCACCAATTGCCCCACCTGCAATCCGGTCACGTCAGGCCCCAGCGCGGTGATATGGCCAGATACTTCGTGGCCCAAGATCATGGGTTCTTTGATGCGGATGGTGCCAAAACCGCCATGTTGATAATAGTGCAGATCCGACCCGCAGATGCCGCCCGCCGCGATGGCAATTTGGACTTGGCCCGCGCCGGGTGTGTCTTCGGGGCTGTCTTCGATCCGCAGATCGCGTGGTGCGTGAATGACCACTGATTTCATTTCTAGGCCCTTTCCGAGGCGTCAGGCACGGTTGCTTGACTTCTTGCGTTACCGATAACATAACCGGGTTTAAATTTGACGTCGAGCGCAAAGAGAGACCTTCATGAGCACCAGCCTTTTTGATCTGACCGGGCGTCGCGCCCTGATAACGGGATCCTCGCAGGGGATCGGTTTTGCGCTGGCCAAAGGGCTGCAAGCGGCGGGGGCCGAGATTGTCTTGAATGGCCGCGATACGGTTAAACTAAAGGCCGCCGTCGATGATATTGGCGGTGCGGTGCATACGCTGCCCTTTGACGCCACAGACCACGATGCAGTGCGCGCTGCCGTTGACGGCTTTGAGGCAGAAATCGGCCCGATTGATATTCTGGTCAACAACGCGGGCATGCAGCACCGCACTGCGCTGGAAGATTTCCCGGCCGATGCGTTTGAACGTCTGATGCAGACCAACATCGCCAGTGTGTTCCATGTGGGGCAGGCCTGCGCCCGGCACATGATCGGACGCGGCGCGGGCAAGATCATCAACATCGCGTCGGTGCAAACCGCATTGGCCCGTCCGGGGATCGCGCCCTACACGATGACCAAAGGCGCCGTGGCCAACCTGACCAAAGGCATGGCCACCGATTGGGCCAAGCACGGGTTGCAGTGTAACGGTTTGGCGCCAGGGTATTTTGACACCCCGCTGAACGCCGCACTGGTGGCCGACGATGAATTTTCCGCATGGTTGGAAAAACGCACCCCCGCCGGGCGCTGGGGCAAGGTTGAAGAACTGGTGGGAACCTGCATTTTCTTGGCGTCGAACGCATCGTCTTTCGTGAATGGCACGACGGTGTTTGTGGACGGTGGGATCACCGCATCGCTGTAGGCGGCAAATGGGTGTATTTACGGGTATGCTGCACACCGATACGCTGGCGATCACCCCCCCCGGATACTGACGCTCATCGCTGAAATCGGTGAATTTTAAGGTGCGTGACGCGCGCTAGGGCGCCTCGCCCCAGAGCGTCTTTCGGCGTTGCGGCGGGTGGCGACCATTGAAAGCACTGGGTCATCGACGCGGATTGAGGGCGGCAAGCTGTGGGACGCAGACATCCGCACCTTGCTCAGCAACATCGACGTGCAGCCCTTTGAAACCCGCGACCAGCAAGAGGCCGCAGGCTACGCCGAGGTGATTCAAACCGTGTTTGCAGCCTAGGATCAGATGACCGTGACGGAAAACCATATCCTGCAGCTACACCGCTATTTGCTGCGTCATAGCGACAATGACACGCGCCACAGGGGGCGTAAAAAACACCAACAATTCAATGGCAACGTTTGATGACAAAGGCGTGCAGATCGGCGTGGTGTTTGAGACGGCCTTGCCCTTTGATACGCCGCGCCTGATGTGCGAATTGTTGTACCGGACCGCGCAAGAAACCGCGCGCGCAAAACTGCAGCCCTTGCGGGTCATGGCGATTTTCACGGTGGTGTTTCTAGAAATCCACCCGTTTCAGGACGGGAATGGCCGGTTGAGCCGGGTGTTAACCCCGTTGTTGATGCTGCGCGCGGGCTATGCCTAAGTGCCCTACGGACCTGTGAAAAACGTGATTAAGCAGAGCAAGAGGCCTATTATCTGGCGCTGCGCCAAAGCCAGAGCGCCATCCGTACCGGCCCCCCGGATTAGAAGCCCTGGTTGAATTTTTCCTCAACGCCGTGCAGCGCCAGATGGCACGGCTGAAGGCCCACGTTGAACGCGCCCATTTGATGATGGGTGACTTGCCAGAATTGGCCGCGCAGCTGTCGCAGTTGGCGCGCGATCACGGGCGCATCACCATGGCCGAAGCCTAGCGGCTGATGGGCGCCAACCGCAACACTTTGAAATAACATTTCCGCAAGTTGCTCGAAGACAGGCATCTGGCCCTGAACGGGCAGGGGCGGTGGGCGCGGTATGGGCTGTCCTAAGAGGGATCTGCCGCCCCAACGGTAAAGAAAAATTCCGGGTCATTGATGTGGTTTAACGCGGTATTGGGGATCACACCGGGGCCTTGTAAAAACACATTGGCCCCGAAACGCGGCAGCATGCGCGATAGCGTTTGCATCCGCGGTGATGTGATTTCATCGTAAAACACGCTGTATTTTTCAGATGTGCGCAGGGCGGTGATTTTTGCGCGATGCGCGGTCACACAGGCGGCATGCGCGGCCGCGATGTCAGGGTCCGCCATAAGGCGGTTGAACTCAGCGCGGGTGGCCGCCGCGCGCCGCGTGATCGAGCGGTCTTCTTCGACGTTATGGTTCATGCGGAACCAATAATTCAGGCCCTGATCACGGTCGACGTGGTTGACCCGCCCCCTGTCACGCTTGACCAAAAAGCTCTCGGCAGAGCGCAAGGCATAGTGATTTAACGTCACCAAATCATACCCGTAGGTGGTGTTGGTCGACCGCCATGCAGTGCGAAACGCCTCGCGCGGCATGGGCTGGCCCGACCCGTTGACCCAGTGGATTTGGTCTAGCAGCTGCGGGCGTAGCCCTTTGGGCCGGTGCACCCCCAATTTCTTGAAAATCCCCAAGGTGCGAAAGGCTGTTTTGAACCCCCAAGCCTGATGCGGTTTGCGCGATAGATGTTGCGCGCAGAGGTGGAATTGTTCGGTCACGAAACTGTCGTGATACGCCGCGACATCCGCATTGCCAAACAGTCGCCATGTCATCGAGATCAAATTGGCATCGCCCACGGCGCCAAACAGATCTGACAGGTGCCCGTCGCCGACATGGACGTTGATGAACTCGTCTACATCGCTGCAAACCACCCAGTCCCACGTGCGCAAGGCGGGTTCGTGATCTGCAGCCATCAACGCGGCGTGTTGGGGTTTCATGCCGGAGGTTCGGTAGGGGTTGTCACGGTGTTGCACGATGCCGCACGCCTGCAACAGATCAAGCAATGTATCTGTGCCATCGGTGCAGTCGTTTGAATATATGAGGAAATCATCCACTCCAATGGCACGGTGATAGGCGATCCATTCCAAAATGAACGGGCCTTCGTTTTTCATGCAGGTCACGATGCCGACCCGGCCCGGCACGCGTTCGGGGTGGATGTGCAGTGTTTCGCGCGGGGGGCGGCGAGGCGTGGCGTCAAATGCAGATTTCGCAAGAGCCAAAAGCCTGGGAGCCTCAACGAGGCTGGATTTCGGGACAATTTCCGCCAGATTACTGGCTGCGTGACGCAACGCCATGCACCGCAAATACGGTTGCGCGGGGTGCGCCACATTGGCCCCATCAATGCGCCGTTGGCGCCACACTGTATGTTCGGGCAAACGCGCGGGCGCGATACACCACCGGGGGCTGGCAGGCCCTGCATCAAACCGTTCGCAGATGTGGTCGCCAAATTCCGGTGGGGTGTTTTTGCGCAGGCCCCATGGGTAGATGCGTGTGCCGATCAGCGCGATGCAGCCGTCGGGGGCCGCCTGTGCTTGGTCAAACAGCGTGCCATTTGGGCTTGATGGGGCGAGGTCCGACAGGTCGATGTTCATCACCCCGCGCGCAGAGGATAAATATAGATATCGCAGCAGTTCAAACAGGACCGCGTCGCCCAATGGCGCGCGCCACGGGTCGGGCGGCGGGGCGGCCATACGGTCTTTCCCGGGGGCGTCGGGGGCGTAGAAGGGCAGGGCCGCATCGCCCGCGTCGGCCTGCCCCAGCGGTGTGTCAAACGACACGATAATAAGATGCGCGATCCCGTCGATATGCATGCCGCTTAGGGCGTTCACAAGGTTTGCGGCGTCTTTTGGGCGCGCGCGATCTACGATCATTGCGGCCTCAATACCCTGGCTTTTGCGATGAAAATCAAGCCACTGGGCGATTGTCTGTGCTGTTTCCGTACCGCGCAGCGCGACGGCCACGCGGGTGTCGGCCAATAGGTCGTCGGGCGGCAACAGCGGCGCGCGCGCAGCACCGGTTGTCATTGGCAACGCGACCGTACTGGCCCCATCAGGACAGCGCCCCGTGACACGTAGCCTATCCCCGATCTTGCGGATGGTACCGACATCAAAGCCGGGCTGCGATGCGATCAACCGGGGCGATGTGTCGGCATTGAAGAACAAAGCGACCTCATCGGTGGCCCCCAACGGCCCAACCGCCGCGAGCAGCCGACCGGTCTCTAGCGGGACCGACGGGATCACATGATGCGCCACCTTCACGGATGCGCCCTCTTGTCCAGATATCTGATGGAACGGGGGATGGTCATCGGCGCGCGGGCCCTCTTGCCGGTTCATGACCGTGATAACGGGTTGTGTCTGCAGAAGAAAGCTATCTGCGTTCTGCGATAAATCGACCGAGTTCAGTGAAATGTTAACGCGCAGGGGCTAGGGATGCGGCCAGACGTCTAAATCGGGAAAAATATGGCCGGTAATTTCGAACAAGAGCCTCAGCCGCTGGGGGCTTCTTCTGCTGTGGTGGCCCGGATGTTAAGCCGCGCGCCATTGGCACCGCTGTGGGTTGCGATCATTGCGATGTGTGTTGATTTTCCTGTGGTGACGCTTGCGTTTTGGTTCGCGCAATACGCGAGCTTGCCTGCGGACATGTTCCATGATTTCGCCGCCTTGGGGCGGTCAATCGCAGCCGCCTGTGTTGTTCTTCTTTTGTTGGCGGCAGGGCGGGCCTATGACCCCAAAATCATCGGGGCCCTGCCAAAATCGCTGTTGCGTAGCGCTCTTGCGCTGGCGGTCCCGGTCGCGGCTGGGGCGGTCATATTCGGTGATGTCACTAATAATTTCATTGGTGTAGCTATCGTTTCAGTATGTTTGTCCGTTTTTCCACTGCGGTATTTTTCGGCACAGGCCGCCCGGTGGATGCGCGACAATGGGGTCTTTCAACGGCGCGCGGTGATCGCGGGCGGGGGCGATCATGCAGACCGTTTGGTGACGCAACTTGTTGGGCGCCGGGACAATGACGTGCGTATCTATGGGGTTTTCGATGATCGTGAAGACGGCCGTGTCCCGTTACAAAGTCTCGGCGTGCCCAAACTGGGTGGCTACGAGGAATTGATCACGTTTGTGCGTGCCACCGAGGTGGATATGGTCATTATTGCCCTGCCGCTTGATGCAAAAGAGCGTATCGATTGGCTGCTCAACATGCTCAAGGTGCTGCCCGTCGAGGTGCGCCTGTCCGCTATCAACAAGGACTTGGCCTTTGCCGACACCCGCAGCGCGCCGTTGTTTTCGGTCGCTGAACGCACATTTGCGCCGGGGCGACGGCTGGCCAAACGGGCATTTGATTTGGTGATTGCGATCCTCGCCATTGTAGTTTTGTCGCCGGTTATTTTGGGGGCCGCGATTGCCGTCAAGCTCGATAGTCCCGGCCCGGTTTTGTTTCGCCAAAAGCGGCACGGCTTTAACCACCGGGTCATTGATGTAATGAAATTCCGCTCAATGTATCAAGAAGACAGTGATTTTGCGTCGCTCAAGGTGGTGTCCCGCGGAGACCCCAGAGTGACGCGCGTTGGGCGATTTCTACGGCGCTCATCAATTGATGAATTACCGCAACTTTTCAATGTCTTGTGGGGTGATCTTTCCTTGGTAGGTCCGCGCCCGCATGCGATTGATGCGAGATCAAGCGATCAGGAAAAATTCAGCCGCATTGTCGAGGGATACTCAGCGCGCCACAGGTTACCGCCGGGGATCACAGGTTTGGCGCAGGTGAAGGGTTGGCGCGGCGAGGTCGACTCGCACGACAAGTTGAAGGCGCGTTTTGAGCATGACCTCATTTATATTGAAAACTGGTCGCTGCTTCTCGACCTGAAGATACTTGCAATGACCCCGCTTAGCCTGATCCGGACAGACGCGGCCTATTGATCGCCCACCTGCGGTGATCGAACCGGGGTGGGGCAACAATGGTATCGGTTGCTATTGACAGAAATTGTTATCGGTAACATAAAGAGCGAAACCAACGATAGATCACTGCAATGGGACGCTTGGATCACCTCCTTTTTGTTTGATCGTAGCGCGCGTTTTTTTACGTGCGTCCGCGCCACGCGATAGACATAAATCAAGTTAAGAAAGACATTGTCATGGGCGAAAAAATTGCTTTGATTGGTGCGGGCGCCATGGGGGGTGCGATCGGCACACGATTGCTGGACACCGGGAATACCCTGAAGGTGTTCGATCTGGATGCGGATAAGGTGGCCGCGTTGGTCGAAAAGGGTGGTATCGCAGCCCGAACAGCTGCTGAGGCTGCGAGAGATGTTGATTTCGTGATCACCAGCCTCAATGCCTCACGGATCGTAGAGGCGGCGGCTTTTGGCGAAAATGGCATCGTTGCTGGCGCGTCAAAAGGCACCGTGATTATTGATATGTCGTCGATTGAGCCGGATGAAACCCGGAAATTCGCGGCGAAGGCAGCCGAACACGGCCTTGCCTGGGTCGATAGCCCGCTGTCGGGTGGGGCGCCAAAAGCGTTGCGCGGCGAGCTGACTTTGATGGCAGGTGGCACCGCCGCTGATGTTGATCGCGCGCATGTCGCGCTCAAACACGTCGCGTCGAATTATACGCACATGGGGCCAGCAGGCGCGGGGCAGACAACGAAATTGATCAACCAAGTTTTGTGTGGGTTGGGGTTTCTTGCGGTCGCAGAGGCCACGCAGCTCGCGCTTGATGCGGGGGTGGATGCGGCGAAAATCCCGCAAGCTTTGAAAGGCGGGCGCGCCGATAGTGCGCTCTTGCAGGAATATCTTCCGCGTTTTGCGGCCAAGGATTATCGCCGCACCGGCCGGATCGACAATATGGTCAAAGACCTCAACGCGGTGAATGATTTGGCTCGCCAAACCGGGACGTCGATGCCAATGACGGCCTTGTGTGGTGAAATACACCGTATGTTAACGGCGGCAGGCTGGGGTGGTGAGGACCAAGCCGCAGTTATGGAATTTTTCAATGGAGCCAAAGAGGAGCCACCCAAATGATCACGCGATTAGCCTTGTTCGAAGGGACAGTAAAACCCGGACAAACGGACGCATTTCGCGCGGCGGTAAAGGACCGTCTCGTACCGCTGTGGAAACAGTTTCCCGGCAACACCGATGTCCGCGTCATGTTCGGCGATGACCGCGACGAAGGGGCACCCGAGTTGCCGTTAATTCTGGCGATCAGCTATCCGGATGCGGCGACAATGGCGGCTGCTCTGGACAGCCCCGCGCGCTTTCAGTCTAAAGACGTGACGGGCCAAATAGTGGGCCAATATTTCGACGGACGCATCCACCACCACGTAATGGAACGGCATGAATACCTGCCATAAAATATCATGAGCCCACGCGTCACAATGCGCGATGTCGCGCGCGCGGTCGGCAAATCGACGATGACCGTGTCGCGTGCCCTACGTGATGACCAAACCGTGAATGAACAAACCCGTGCACAGGTCAAACAGGCCGCGCAAAGTATGGGCTATGTGTACGATTCCACCGCGCAAGTGTTTCGGACTCAGAAAAGTGGGTTTGTCGCGGTCACCTTGCCCTCTGTGAACAACGCGAATTTTGCCGAGACCTTTCGCGCGTTGAGCAATGGGTTAGAGGCGGCCGGGTTGCAGCTGTTGTTGGGCAGCACCAATTACCGCGTTGAAAAAGAAGAACAACTCGTCCGCCAGCTTTTGGCGCGCAACCCCGAGGCGTTGATCCTGACGGGCGGGCACCATACGGAGGCGACCCGCGCGTTGGTGCAGGCGGCCGGGGTGCCTGTGATCGAAATATGGGATTTGCCCAGCACCCCATTGGGGCATGTTGTGGGGTTTTCAAATTTTGACGCAATGACGTTGATCGTTGATCATCTTGTCGGGCAGGGGCGGCGCAAGCTGGCGTTTGTCGGGGCTTCTGACGGGGCAGATCTGCGGGGGGCGGCCCGCCGCGAAGGGGTGATTGCGGCCGCACGCGCACACGGGTTGCCGGATGTCACGTTGATCGATGCGGGCCCTGCACCGGTGTCCATGCGGCATGGGCGATCTGCGATTGAGGCGTTGGGCACGGATGTCGCCCAATTTGATGCGCTGGTGTGTGTGTCGGACCCGGTGGCGTTTGGCTGCCTGAGCACGGTGCAGCGGATGGGGATGAAGGTCCCTGACGACATCGCGGTCACTGGGTTTGGGAACTTCGAGGTCGCCAGAATTTCCAACCCCGCGATCACCACCGTCAACGTGGACGCGCAGAAAATCGGGGAAACTGCGGTTTCTTTGTTGCGAGATGTCTTCGATGGGGGGGCTGAAACGACCGTATGTGTCGAAATGGGGTGCTCTTTGGTGGCGGGCGAAACCAGTTAGCCGCCTGCGTTGCGCACCGTTGATCCCGGGATCAGGCGAAACCCGATATCGACGCAATCGGGCGCTGGTTCGCCTGTGAGGCGCGCCATCATCATTTCTGCCGCACGTTGACCCAGCTTTAGGTGGGACACGTGGCACGATGTCATGCGCCGGTTCATCACAGAGGCGATGGGCAAATCACCCCATCCCGCAATGCCAATATCTGTCGGCACGGCCAGCCCTTTTGCGTCGCAATATTTCAACCCGCCGTAGGCCATCGCGTCGTTTTGGTAGTATATGCATTCGATGTTTCCCGTGGCCGCAAGCAAGTGTTCGGTGCCGTAAAAGCCGGGGTAATACGTCGCGGTGTCATGCAGACACAACTGTTTCACGACCTCACCGCCGCCGCCCTCAACGGCCTTGCAAAACCCGTTCAACCGATCCGTCGCGGCGTTCGCAGTATCGTGTGACGTGCCGACATACCCAATGGTACGGTACCCCAGCGACGTCAGATAACGCCCCATATCAAAGCCGCAATCAAAGTGGTTGATGCCAACGCTGACATCCAGCGGGCTGGAATTCAGATCCCAAATCTCGACCACGGGGATGCCTGCATTGCGCAGCATTTCGACCGCCCGCTGAGAATGATACCGACCGGTCAGGATCAACCCGGCGGGTTGCCACGACAGCACCGTACGGATCCATTTCTCTTCTTCGGCCAGGGTGTGCTGCGTCAGCCCCAGCACAGATTGATACCCAAACGTCCCCAATTTTCGGTCAATACCTTCGAGCACTTGGGCAAATACTTCGTTGCCCAGATCGGGGATCGACACCCCAATAAACGTGGAGCTTTGGTCGCCGGCAAAAACGGTCGCGAGGCGATTCGGCAAATACCCAAGCGCGTCGATCTGCGCCATGACTTTGGCCCGCGTGGTTTCTGAATATCCGCCCTCCTTGCGCAAAACACGGCTGGCCGTCATTTTGGACACACCCGCAGCCTTAGCAACCTGAGATAGACTTACCTTTTTGTTTTTGCTCATTTTATCCGAATATCGCAATTCTTATGTTACGGGTAACTAAAGGGTTGACAGCTTACCCATTCTCCCCCGATGCTAACGGAACGTTACGGGTAACTCAATGTTTAGCTTGGGTCCCGCTCTGGGGGGAGAAACAGCCATGTCAAACCTGCAAACAGGTTTGTTCTTTGACGGGATCGTGAAACACTTTGGGGGTACCTACGCCCTGAAAGATGTGTCCTTGACGGTAGGGCGCGGCGAAATCGTTGCGTTGCTGGGCGAAAACGGGGCCGGAAAATCAACCTTGATCAAGGTTTTAGGCGGCATTCACACGCCCGACGGCGGCCGCGTTTTGATTGACGGCAAACCCTACCATCACAAACCTGCGGGGTTCGGCGAACGGCAAAAGGTTGCGTTTATCCATCAGGATCTTGGGTTGATCGAATGGATGACGGTTGCTGAAAACATCGGGCTGGCGTTGGGGTTTTCGCGTAAAAACGGGTTGATCCGTTGGTCTGCGGTGGAACGTTTTGCGCAAGAGGCGTTGCAAAAAGTCGAATGTGATTTTGACCCAAGCACCCGCGTCGAAGATCTGACGCGCACCGAAAAATCACTGGTCGCTATTGCCCGTGCTCTTGCGGTAGACAGCGAGTTTTTGGTCTTGGATGAACCCACCGCGTCACTGCCTGCGGATGAGGTCGACCGCCTGTTTACCGCGATCCGCCCGCTGCGCGACAAAGGTGTGGGCATGATCTATGTGTCCCACCGACTGGATGAGATCTTTCAGATCGCGGACCGGGTTGCGGTGTTGCGCGATGGTGCGATGGTGGGGATGCGCAGCATCGAACACACCACCCCAGAAGAGTTGGTGCAAAAGATAGTCGGCCGGAAGACCCGCGAAACAGTCAAGGCGACCCAGCAAGCGGGCGCCCCGGTTTTATCGCTGTGCAACTTCGACGTGGGCGGGGTGCAAAACCTGAACATCGACTTGCAACAAAACGAAGTTTTGGGGCTGGTTGGGTTGCGCGGTGCCGGGCACGAAGCGATTTCGCGGGCGTTGTTTGGGTTGGTGCCGTTCACGGGGCAGGTGACCCTTGACGGGCAAACGCCCGATTTGTCGACGCCGCAGCGCGCGCTTCATGCCGGTGTCGGGTTGGTTGCGAAGGACCGCACCGAAGAATCCGTCGCGATGAGCCTGTCGATCAGGGAAAATACCTTTCTGAACCCCGATGGGATTGGGCGCAAATTGCTCAATCTGTTGTCGCCCAACAAAGAAGCCGATCAGGCCGCGGCCATCGGGGCCGAATTGGGGCTGTCCCCCAATGACCCGTCGCTCGCGATCGAGGCCCTGTCGGGGGGCAATCAGCAAAAGGTAGTGATTGGTCGGTGGCTTGCGACCCAGCGCAAGCTGTTGATTTGTGAAGACCCGACAGCCGGTGTCGATGTGGGCGCCAAATCAGAGATCTATGCGTTGTTGAACCGCGCGCTGGGTCAGGGGGTCGCGATCTTGATTATGTCGACGGATTTCGAAGAAATCGCCACGATCTGCCACCGGGCGATTGTGTTTAGTCAAGGTGCCATCGTCGATGAACTCAGCGGGACGCGCCTGAGCACAGAAAATCTTATCCAATCGGCGTCGGCCGGTAATATCAGCACAAAAGGGAACGATATCAATGCAATCGCTTGAATCAGGCGCGTTGGAGCCAACAAAAGCGGAGTTGAAATCGCTCAGCACAGGCAAACGGATCATGCGGTTTTTACCCGTCTATGGTCTGGTGATCCTGACGGCGTTTTTGATCGTGCTGTTTTCAGCTTTGCTGCCCAATACGTTCCCCACGATGCTCAATGTGCGGTCCATTATTTCGGATAAGGCGATTATTGCGTTGCTGTCATTGGGCGCGATGATCCCGATGGCGGCAGGCCGGATCGATCTGACTGTGGGTTACGGGATCGTGCTGTGGCATGTGCTCGCGATCAGTTTGCAGACGGTGTTGGGCCTGCCTTGGCCCGTTGCGGTCGCGTCGGTTTTGGTTTTGGGCGCGGTGACGGGGTTTTTGAACGGCTGGTTGGTCGAAGTCGCCAAGATCGATAGCTTTATCGCGACATTGGGCACGGGCACGGTGCTCTATGCGCTGGCGCTTTGGCACACGGGCGGGCGGCAGATGGTGGGGCTGTTGCCCGATGGATTTTACGCGCTGAACACCACGTTTGTCTTCGGTTTGCCCATCACCGCCTACTATCTGGTCGTGATCACCGTCGTGATGTGGGTCGTGCTCGAATACACACCCGTTGGCCGCTATTTATATGCGATTGGCGCCAACCAACGTGCCGCCGAACTCAACGGGATCCCCACGCGCAAATATGTCGTGGGCGCGTTTGTGGCCTCGGGCGTTATGACGGCCCTTGCGGGGGTATTGCTGGCGTCAAAACTGCGCATCGGGCAGGCGTCCGTGGGGTTGGAGTTTTTGTTGCCTGCCCTGGTGGGTGCCTTTTTAGGTTCCACCACGATCAAACCGGGGCGGGTCAACGTCTGGGGTACGATTGTCGGCGTGACCATTCTGGCGGTCGGTATTTCGGGTATCCAACAATTCGGTGGTTCCTTTTGGGTCGAGCCATTGTTCAACGGGGTGACCTTGCTGATCGCTATTGGCATCGCGGGTTATGCACAACGTAAGAAAAGCGCGCAAAAGCGCTGATATTTCAAATGCTAAGGGAGGAAAGCAAATGAAGAAGAGAACATTTATCGCAGGGTTGATGGCCACAAGCATGTTGGTGGGCGCGCCGGTTTTGGCGGGCGATTGGGATGGCCCGACGACCGGCCCCACTGCTGCCACAGGCAAATCTATCGTTGTTGTCGCGGGTGATCTGAAAAACGGTGGCATTCTGGGTGTGACCAATGGTGTCGAAGAGGCGGCGGCAGCCATCGGGTGGGAGGTCCGTGTGCTGGATGGTGCGGGGTCTATCCAAGGGCGCACGGCGGCGATTGGTCAGGCGCTGGCCTTGCAGGCCGACGGGATCATCATCAACGGGTTTGATGCGGTCGAACAACAAGCCGCCCTCGAAGGCGTGGTTGCAGCCGACGTGCCCATGGTGGCGTGGCATTCCGGCCCCGTGATCGGCTGCGACGCGCCGGGGGGTATTTTTGCGAATGTATCGACCGACGCCATGCGCGTGTCTGAGGTGGCCGCAGAATGGGCCATTGACGACGGCGGTAAAGACATTGGCGTCGTGATTTTCACCGACAGCACCTATCAGATCGCCATCGACAAAGCCGACCGTCTGCAAGCCACCGTAGAAGCCGCAGGTGGCAAAGTGTTGGAATATGTCGATACGCCGATCGCCGATACATCCACGCGTATGGGGCCGTTAACCACATCATTGTTGCAAAAATACGGTGACAGCTGGACCCATGCCTTGGCCATCAATGACCTTTATTTTGACTTTATGGGCCCGTCGCTTGCGTCGGCTGGTCTGAGCCCGGACGCAGGGCCAAAGGCAGGTTCTGCCGGTGATGGGTCAGAGGCGGCGTTTCAACGGATCCGGTCAAACGGGTACCAGGCGATTACGGTCGCCGAGCCGCTGAACCTGCAAGGCTGGCAGTTGGTTGATGAACTCAACCGCGCGGTACAGGGTGCGGCGTGTTCAGGGTATGTCACGTCGCCGGCCTTGGTGACACCGGGCGGTCTGGCGACCTCGGGCGACAGCAACACTTTTGACCCCGATATCCCCTACCGCGCGGCCTATACGGCCATTTGGGGTAAATAACACCTCCCATGTGGGGCTTTGCCGGTACAGGCGGGGCCCCACATATTCACAAAACCCCGGATTTTCGGCGCTGTAGATTGCCACCCATTCGAGCTGGAGGAGGATTAAGTTGTGTCGCGAGACCCCCTAATTCATATGACTAAAATAACCAAACGTTTTGGCGGCGTGACGGCGCTTCAGGGCGTTGATCTGACCGCCTATGCAGGCGAAGTGCTGGCAATTGTGGGCGATAACGGCGCCGGTAAATCGACCCTGATCAAGGTGTTGACCGGCGTATATCAACCCACCGAAGGCCAGATTTTCCTAGACGGCAAGCCTATCGAATTTTCCAGCCATGCTGATGCCATCGAAATGGGGATTGATGCGGTATATCAAACCCTTGCGTTGGCCGATCACCTTGACCCCGCCGCGAACATGTTTCTGGGCAATGAGCTGACGAAATCAGTGTTTGGTGTTCAAATGCTCGACAACAAGAAAATGCGCACAGAAACAGAACGGGTTTTGATGGAACGCCTTGGCGTGACGCTGAAATCCCCTGATGCACCAACCGAAAGCCTATCGGGCGGGCAACGTCAGGCCGTCGCCATCGCGCGCGCGGTGTATAGCGAAGGGTTGCGTGTGTTGGTGATGGATGAACCCACCGCCGCCCTTGGGCCCCAAGAAACCGCGCGCACATTGAACCTGATCAAAGCGCTGCGCGAACAGGGGTTGGCGGTGATCTTGATCAGCCACTCGCTGGATGATGTGTTTGAGGTCTCTGACCGGGTCCATGTGCAACGGCGTGGGCAATGTGTGGGTGTGGTCAACACGCACGCCAGTTCCACCCAAGAGGTGCTGGGTATGATCATCGGCGCGGAGGAAGCAGCATGACCACGACCGCAAAACCAATGAGCGAACGGCTAGAGCCCTACGTCGCGATCATCGGCCCGATGGTGATGATCTTGGCGATATTGCTGTTTATGGGCGTCGTCGAACCCGCCCGCTATTTCCGTGCATCAAATCTCAACCTCATCTTGCTGGACGCGGCCCTATATATGCCCATGGCGATGGCCATGACGTTTGTGATCACCCAACGCGGGATCGACCTGTCCATTGGGTCTATCGCGGCGCTGTCGGGCATTGTGATGGCGTTTTTGATCAAACAATACGGGTTTTCAGTGTATGTCGCGGTGCCTATCGCGATCATGATGGGGGCGGTGATGGGCCTGATCAACGGGTTGATCATCACGCGGTTTAACGTGCCCGACCTCATCGGCACCCTGGCGATGGATCTGGTGTATCGTGGGTTGGCACTGGTGCTGGCCAAGGGGCTGGTGTTGGCGCGGTTCCCTGATTTCCTGACCGACATTGGGCGCGGCCAGATACCGGGGTTTGTACCCATTCCGGTATTGATCGGGACGGCCACGATGATTGCGGGGTATGTCCTGCTGACCCGCACCTATTTCGGGCGGTATACCATTGCCATCGGCTCCAACCCCGAAGCGGCCGAATTGACCGGCATCAGCGTCAAACGCCACAAGGTTTATGCCTATGTGTTATGTGGTGCCTGTGCGGCCATCGGGGGCATTTTGCTGACCGGCAAGTTGAACGCCATTCAGGCGACATCGGCCCCCTATTTCAACCTGCATGTCATCGCCGCCGTCGTTGTGGGCGGGACATCGTTGTTTGGTGGCCGGGCTTCCATGTTGGGGTCGTTTGCCGGGGTGCTATTGCTAAGCATGATGATCAACGCGTTGGTCACCTTGCGGATCGAGTTCTTTTGGCAATCGGTTGCATCGGGCGTGGTGATCATCAGCTCTGTGGCACTGTATACATGGATGCAGAAAAAAGACCGGGATGGGACGGGCGGCATTTTGGCCGGCCTGCAAACCCCCGACGGGCAAAAGATGCTGCGCTTTTCGGCGCTGCTGATCGGCGTGTTGATCGCATTACTGGCGGTTGGTGGGCTGTTCGCCGGAAACCCAAACCCAAGCGGGTGAGCGGCACAAAGGCGGGGTTTGTCGGGATTGGGCGCAGGGAGTGGCCCCAAACCCCGGCAAAACCCCGCACTCATGATAAAGGGAGGAACCTGAATGAGACTATTACTGACAACCACAATTGTGGCGACATCCTTGGCTGGTTTTGCCATGGCCGACGGCCACGCGACCCTACCGCTCAAGGAACTGCCAGACATCGCAGACCGCGATTATTGGGTGCCAAATGAGGTCAACGCAGATGGCGCGCTAGAGGCGCTTCAGGCGGTCGTTGGTGCGGATGCCGTGCCTTATGCCGGCACCATCGAAGACCCGCTGCAGATTGCATTGATCTACCCATCGGCGGACACGTCCGACTTTTGGGCGCGCAACTATTTGGCGATGACCAAACGGTTGGACCAATTGGGCATCGTGTATGAAACAACCGAATTTGCATCGCGTCAGGTCGAACATTCGTTGCAATCGACCTATGCGTCGCAGGTCGAACAAGACGCGGATTTGTATGACTACGTGATTTTTGGCCCGTCCGAATTGGCCATTCAGGCTGACAATATCGATAAATTATCGGCCAATGATGGGTTTTCGACCTATGTTTGGGCGTTCCATACCCCGTTGAAATATCTCGAAACACAACCTGACGCGTGGTTTGATTTTTCATCAGCGGCAGGCGCGTTGACCATGTGCGACTATATGCTGGGGCGTCTTGGCAATGGTGTCACCATGGCGATGAATCGCGGCATTCCGGGGATCACCGACAACCAACGGTCGGGTGATTTCAAAGCCTGTGTCGAAGAAAAAGGCAACTGGAACACCGCCTATGAACACTACGGCGAATATCAAAGTGAAGGTGGGTTTGAAGGCACATCCTTGATCCTTCAGGCGTATCCAGAGGCCAAGATCATCCACAACGCCAACACCGCAATGGCGATGGGATCGGTCGAGGCGCAGGTCGCAGCGGATAAGCAAAACGAGATTTTCTCGACCGGTTGGGGCGGCACAGGGCTCGAACTTGACGCCATTCGCCGCGGTGATCTTGACGCCACACCTATGCGGATGGGCGATGATGTGGGCGCGGCCACCGCCGAAGCCATCAAGGCCGATCTGGAAGGGCGCGCAGGGGATCTGCCGCTGGTGTTCTTGGGCCGTATCACGATCGCACATGACGAGATGAGCGCCGAAGAAATCGACGCACTCGAACAAGAAGCGTTCCGCTTTTCAGGGGTGGGCGCATTGCAGCGCTAAACCTCTTTGGGCGCGGTTGACTCAGCCGCGCCCATATCCTGATCTACCTGCGTTTATCCGGAATACAGGGCGATCCCGCAAAATTTGTCCGCCCGGCGTCATTCGACGAGGTGCCGCCCACAGGTCGAGCGCTTCTTCACTAATCCAAACGGTGTTGTCACATTAACTGGGTGGACAAAGGGAAATCGTACGGCAGGGCTTTCAAGCTGCTTGTGTGACGGCATTCCAGGCGATGATAACGGATTGTGAGGGCAGACCGACGGCGAGAGGGGACAAACAAGCAATTCCGGATGGCTGATTGGATCGGCACGAACCTTTGCAAACTTCCCTGTGACCGGTATCCCTGCATCGCCCTTTCTCGCTTTCGAAATGGCAAGTGACTGTTTTCGGCGCGG
>NZ_JBDVLG010000029.1:0-32232 GCF_039970775.1 Roseobacter sp. | reverse complement strand
TTTGTACGGCGCTGCGAGGTAGATGTAGATGATGTCTTGGGCCATGATCTTCGCGTTCATCGGCCAATAGGTCTCCTCACACGAAAATGCAGCAAAGACATCATAGAATTTTGTGTTTGCTGGTATAAGCCAAAACGTCATCAGCATTCTCCTTCTTGTTTGGATTCATATAATGGCCGCTATTACAGGGGGCTTCGAAAGGTTGTTACGGACTAAATCTTTCAGTTCACCTCAAGCCATTCCACATCGGGCTTCGGTTCAGTTAACTCAAAAGACCTTGGAACATTTGCCAGCCTAGGAAAAAGGAAGGGCAAACAATCACGGCATATGTTGTCACCATCGCGATCCCGCGTAATGCAGGCGGATACCCTCAATGCGTTGATAAAGCGGCACTTCGTCTGCAGAGTTAAGGTAACGAAAGAAACGGTCGCATTGTTTATATGCCTTAAGCACTAAGTCTTGTACGGACTGAGCGTGGCGTCCGAAATCAAGCTCAGGTGACGCAATGGTTGCAGCGGCTCCAGCTTTTGCTTCAACCAAAATAAGCACATCATCAATGAGGGCGAGCGTGTCGTTTTCGGACCACTGCTTGGTGGTAGGATCCTTGTAATAGACTTCCTGAAATACATTAGCGCCAGGGAGTTGGGCAGAGAGAATGTCGGCGAAGGCTGCTTCGCTCATCAATTTTTGTCGATTTTCAAAGGTCTTCTTGTAGTCAGGCTTCCGCTGAAGGAGGTTAAAGAGAAGCGCACGATACCCCGCATCACGGGCAAAACATGGGTCCACTGCATAGTAGTCAGCCCCAAGCTGGATCAGCGGTTTCTTACGTGCAGGCAGTGTCCGGTAGGGCGTACCCGCAAACTCGCCAGCAGCGAAAACTCTGTTTCTTCGCCGCGTTTGTATGCCAAATCCGCTAGTAGCATCGGTGGCAGATTAGTATGACGACTTACATTGGCAACGCCACCGCGAAACATATCATCTATCGCTCGACCGGCGGCGCTCAGTTGGTCCGCATTTTCTGCACCCCACGCTTCCATGATGTCTTCCAGAGGCTTTTCATTGGCGTCTGCAAAAGCCTGCACAGCTTGAAATTGTTTCATCATCTCTGACATAGCTTCGGCATGCCCGGAACGTGTGGCGTTGGCCATTGCTTGGAAGCCTTCGGCTATACCGTCGGCACCAATGCCGTACACCTCTTCAAAGACATCATTGTGTGGTGCCAGAACGTAGCGGTAAAATTCCCCTTCTAAGACTTGGTAGCGATTTCCACGTAACATGACCCACGTAGATTTTGCGCGAAATTCGATGTCAGCCGTGTCGGGGCCGAATGCTCCGGTCTTCGTTGCGGCTGATGAGAGCATTGCGAAGAGTATTGCTTGCTCTCGCAGCGTGCAGCTAAGCTCAAACAGCTCAGCGCACTTAGCTTCATCGAACGCCACGTTTTCAGGAGTGGCATCAGTTGCAAGTACCGCATGTACATATTCGAGCAGAAATTGATTTTGGTTTATGAGGTCGTCTGGGCTGTCGGCTTGTGGCCGTTCTTTGGCAGTACCCCTCTGTTCTGCCATCGGTTTCATTGTGTGCTGGGCATAAATATAGCCAAGCAGATCGAGCGGAGGCATGACGACTATTAGATCGCGCATTCGAGCGGCAGTGACCTGCATGTCTTTCAATATCGCGGTTTCAGCGTCTTTCCGTTCTTTGTCGCCCATCATGGAAAATACCTGCTTATTACGGTACCGCAGTACAACGTGGTGAAGAGGCCAAGTCTAGGAAGACCAAGCCAAGCACAACATGTGCATATGGTTCAAGATCACCTCGTAGCCTTCAGGTTTCACTTATTAAATCTGATTTGGCGCTAAGACTGCCGCGCATGTCGTTCATCGGTTAAGGCCCTTGAGCGCTTGACCTGCAAAACCCATGCAAAGTGCAGCGACCAGTGCCACCACAATGCCGGTGAGAGTCAGAATGGAGAAGCTCGCCTGGATGAGGTTATGGGCATCAAGCCCCTTTGAAATCCAGAAAGCGGTCCATGCCGCCATCGTCATGCCGCAGGACGCAAGCGCCAGAATAGCGATACGGCGAATAGCGAGCAGGAGCGACGGTTTTAGTGCAGCTTTGTTCAGTTCAGCCATTGCGGTTCGGGCGAGATTCAGCACTTCGTTGTTCATAATGGTCCTTTCAGAGCGTTCTTAGATAGGCCGAAACCCGGTCGATGTTCAGTTTGCCTTCACGAATGATTTCTTCGTAAATATATCGAATGATTGCCGCCTCTTGTTGCGGGGTCGGCGACTTATTTGCTTCGATGAAATGTTCGCGCGCCGCGATGACGGCAGCCTCAAGCGCTTCACCCGTGCTGGGTGTCGTGGGTGCGCCGTCGCCGACCAGCAACCATGCGATACTTATTTTGAAATTCTCGGAAAGTTTGAGCGCGACAGCGAGAGGCAGCTCCCTAATACCCAGCTCATAGTTCTTATACGCACGCTCGGATAGGCCGAGCACTTTTCCCAATGCGGGTTGGGTTAGGCCCAGTTCCTTTCGGACAGCTAACAATCGTTGTTGTATGTCACTCATTGAGCCCCTAAGGTCACATATGTGCCCGATTCGATGGTTGTACTACAAAAAGATAGCGATTCTTGCCTGATCGTAACCATTCGTGACTGAACGCAAAAGGACTTAAATCTATGCAAGGACTTCTCTCACCTCGCGAACTCGCCGCCCAGACTGGTTGGCCTGAACGTCGTATTAGACAAATGATTGCCGACAATGAACTGCGTCACCTTCGTCTCAAGAACCGGATTTTTGTTCCGGTGGATGCGCTCGACGAATTTGTAAAGCGCAACATGGTCGAGCCGGACATAGGCGGGCAGGTTGGAGGCAGTCGTGATTGAACAATTTGTTGCGGCCATTCTCATTCGTAAAGGAGCTTGATCCAATGGCAAAGAGTACCCGAACCGTTGCGAAAGAAACAGGAATCGCAGTTCTCCGAGAAGCAAGGTCTGCGGGCTGGCTTCGCGCTCGAGTCGAGTGGAAGCCCGACGGCTCCGTAATCCTTGATGCTGCAATGACTGATGAATTGGAGCAAGACGACTTTGAGAATGTTGATTTGAGAATGGGGTCATGACGAAGAAAACCCTGCCGCCGTATGTCTATCGCGATCGTGGCTACCTCCGGTTTTTACGCCGTTCGACGGGGCAGTCCGTTATGATGAAAGAAGATTTCGACACACCCGAATTTTGGGACCACTACAACCGCCTCAGGCGTCAGGAAAAACCCGTTGTCGAAAAGCCTTCAAAACGCACATTCGAAACGCTTATTCTCAGCTACTACAAGAGCCCCCAGTTCACTGGGCGTAAGCCGAGGACCAAAAAAGATTACCGCTTGTATATTGGCCATATCCAAAAAATCTGGAGCGACCGTGACCCTCAAAAAGTTCAGCCACACCATGTCTATGATCTACATCAAGCGAACGCCGATCATTGGCGGCAAGCGAACTATCTTGTCCAAGTCTTGGTCATTTTGTTCAACCACGCGCGGCTTATCGGTTTCTTGAAGAAAGAACATATGAACCCAGCCTTAGGGATACCTTTGTTCAAACAAAACAGCGATGGGTGGGAGCCTTGGCCGGATGAACTCCGGGCTGAATTTGAAGAGAAGGCGACCCCGCGAGCAAGGCTGGTCTACGAGTTGAGCATCGGGTTGGGTCAGCGAATTGGTGATACGCTTTTGATCGACTGGAAACACATTAAAATGGGGGCGTGGGACTTCAACCAATGTAAAGCTTTGGATCCCCCTGACGGATCGATTGGCCGCCTACATCGAGCCCTTGAAGCGAGAAAGTGGTGCTGTCTTAACAAATAGAAGCGGTGGTCCTGCATCGTATAGATCATTGGCTGAAGAAATGCGGAAGATTAAAGCCGATCTCGAATTTCCGAATACGGCGACTTACAAAACGCACGGTTTGCGGAAAAACGCGACGATCGAACTCTATCTGGCGGGATGCGACGACGAAATGGTGAAAGCTGTCACCGGTCATTCTGGGGTCGAAATGCTTAAAAAATACGGCGGTAAAGTCCGGCAACGAGAACTGGCGAAGAAAGCGCAGAGCGCCCGAAACGCTAAAGAACAAGTCGAGGACAAAACGTGAAAGTTTCAACGCTTGTTTCAAAAACTAACATGAGGGAGAGAAAAATTGACGCAAGTCATTGATTTTATTGGAGGCGAGTACCGGAATCGAACCGGTGTACACGGATTTGCAATCCGCTGCGTAACCACTCCGCCAACTCGCCGCTTTTGCTGTGGTCTTAGTGCTTTAACTCCATTTGTAAACTGAGTGCAATAGCCCTTGCACGACATGTCGTACGACATTCATGTTTTCTTCTTGTTCCGTTCTCTTGCCTTTTTGGCCTGTGCGATCTGCCTCCTGGGGCCTGCATACTTGCGGATCATGGCGACTGACTTGTGGCCGGTGATCGCTTGGATTTCTTCGTCGGAGCATCCGGCGCGGGCGAGCTCGGCTGTTGCTGTATACCTGAGCGAGTGCAGATCCCATGGCAGCGCGCTTATAGACTTGCGGGTTGTTCGCATCGTGTCTGCGCCGCGAAAATACGTCCACTGGCTTAAGCTGTGCGGGTTGGGGCAGATGAACACGCTGACGCGCGGTGTTGCGGCCAGTGCCGCGCATAAATCATCAGTCCATGACACCCAAAGCTTGGCCTTGGTCTTGCCTTGAACCACATCAACACCGCCGTCACGGATATCACTCCAGCGGGCTTTGAGTACGTCCCCGATCCTCTGGCCTGTTCCTAGGAGCATTTCGAACAACGTCCGCTCTGCAGTGCCCAGGTCGAAGGTGCTTCGGAACTCAGTGAGCTTATCCTCCGGCCATGGTTCGCGATCAGGCGTGTTACTTTTCAGTAACGACACACCCTTGACGGGGTTTGATCCAGATGGACGCCACCCGAGGTCAATTGCCACCTCTTGGAGGATGCGTACGATTTGTATGCAGTAGTTGGCAAATCTGAGCTTTTCGGCGTTGCTGTCTCGCAGTCGAATAACATCTGGGCGCTGCATCTTCGCGGGGTCAAGGTACCCTATTCTTGCCGCAAGGGCGTCAAGTTCCTTGTCATAATCTTGAACGGTGCGCAGGGACAAGTTCCGGTATCTGGGGGATCGCCGGTAGTGTTCTATGAGCGCCGTCCATGTCCGCCGGCTCGGTATGTCGGTTGGATGTTGAGAAGCCGTTGGCGCTCCGCGTAGAGCGCCTCGGGGATTGGCTTGCCCTCTGGAAACTGAGTATCCAATTTACGCACAATCTTGCCGGTGCCGACGCGCTTTTCAAAGTAAAGGCCGCTCCGTTTGCGGTAAATATATGTTGGCAGTGAGCGTTTCATCCGAGTTTCATGTCTATGCTATCGTAGTCTATTGAGGTTGGTTCGCTTTTGGACTCTACGATGATTGCGTCTGCCCGAACGGTAATTTTTGCATCGGGATTGTGATCCTGAATGCGTTGCACGATTTTGGCTACCTGTGCTGGTGTGTATGTTTGCGTGTTCATCAGTGGCTTCCTTCGATCAAGTGCGGTGCATTCGCGCGTACTAGGGCGGCCGGGACGTCTGGAGGGACGCTGTTTTCACATTTTTGGGTTTGATGGGTTTTGGTCACAACGTCTTGGATGTGCCTGCGACTGGCAGGCGCGGTTAGATCGCGTAGTTCGGTGGCCAAGGCGCGGGGTTGGGCGGCAATGACTAGCGCGTGATCAAGCATGGGTTGGCTCCTTGGATGTCATCGGCGTCACCACTGCTGCCGGGTTTGTTGCTCGTTGTGTTCGGCAAGGTTTGCGATGCCTTTGGCAGCGATTGATGCGCGAGCGAGGCCCGCCAGAAACACGCCGGAACCTAACGCAAGCATCACCGCCAAACCCAATGAGTGGTCGTGGCGAGGATGCGTCTTTGGTCCATGGCAGGGCGGGTGCACAAAAGGCGCAGTCCGGTATTGTCAGAAGGGTTGATTTGCCGGAGGCAAGATGCATTCTGGACATCGGCTACTATGTGTGATTTTATAACATTCCCAAGCTGACTGTACGAAATGCGCTAACATGGTAACAAACTCTGACGAACACGGCTCCGATGGCCCCCCACTTGGGTTTGCGCACCATGATCATGGGGTGTGCGTCAGCGATGCGTTGGCGGCGGCCGAAGCCCGTTGCGCGGCAGAACGCTTGAGGTTCACACCAGTGCGACGGAAGGTCCTAGAGATCTTGCTGCAAGAGCACCGGGCGCTTGGGGCTTATGCAATTTTGGACAAACTGCGTGATGACGGGTTTGGGTCTCAGCCGCCGGTTGCATATCGTGCTTTGGATTTTCTGGTCGCGAACGGTCTGGCCCACAAGATTGAACGGTTGAATGCGTTCATCGCCTGCGTCCACCCAAGCCGATCACACACGCCGGCTTTTATGATTTGTCGGTTGTGCGATGCGGTCGCCGAAACGCAATCATCGCCTGCACGTGGGGCCTTGGGCGAGGCGGCCCGCGCGACGGGGTTTCGGATTGAGCGCACTGTGGTAGAGGCCGAAGGCGTTTGCCCCGCCTGTGTCGATAAGGCCGACGCATGAGCCTCATTCAGGTCGAAGACGTCAGCCTGCGCTACGGCGCACGGACGGTGCTGTCATCGGTGTCTTTGCACGTCGAACGTGGTGAAATCGTTACCATTGTCGGCCCGAACGGGTCGGGCAAAACGAGCCTGCTGCGTGCGATTATCGGGGCGGTTAAACCGTTTCAGGGGCGTGTTGTGCACGGTCAGGGCGTGAGAATCGGATATGTTCCGCAAAAATTGCACATCGGGGATACCCTGCCGATCACGGTGTCGCGATTCTTGAAATTGCCGGGCGGTGCCAAGGCCACGGACATCGATCAGGCGTTGATCCAGGCAGGGGTGCCTGATTTGTCCAAAGCGCAGCTTTCGCAGCTCTCAGGGGGGCAGTTTCAGCGGGTGTTGCTGGCGCGTGCGCTGATCGGGAAACCAGATATTTTGCTGTTGGATGAGGCAACCCAGGGGTTGGATCAACGTGGGTCCGCGTCGTTTTACCAACAGATCGAACGGGTCTGCGAAACCACCGGCTGCGCGGTTTTGATGATCAGCCATGAATTGCACGTCGTGATGAGCGCCTCTGACCGGGTGATTTGCCTCAATGGCCATGTGTGCTGTGAAGGAACGCCGGCCGTCGTTGCGTCCGCGCCCGAATACCGTGCGCTCTTTGGGACGGGCACGGGCGGCGCGCTGGCGCTTTACCGGCATGAACACGATCATAGACACGACAATTGCGATCATCCGAGGGCCGCTGAATAATGCTTGACGATTTTATGGTGCGCGCGGCCTTGGCGGGGATGGGCGTGGCGATTGCGGCCGCACCTTTGGGGTGTTTTGTCGTCTGGCGCCGCATGGCCTATTTTGGTGACGCGACAGCGCATGCTG
Source organism: Roseobacter sp. (assembly GCF_039970775.1). Taxonomy (GTDB): domain Bacteria; phylum Pseudomonadota; class Alphaproteobacteria; order Rhodobacterales; family Rhodobacteraceae; genus Roseobacter. Next base: position 24,759 of record NZ_JBDVLG010000029.1, on the reverse strand, counting down.
CCATCTTGGGGGTTGCGGTGTCGTTGGCATTTTCGATGTCGATCTTTGTGGGCACAATGGCGATCGCGTTGTTGATGGCGCTGACGGTCAATGTGCTGTCGGGGCGCGGGTATGCAATGGACACGCTGCTTGGGGTGTTGGCGCATTCGGCGCTGGCCTTCGGATTGGTGGCGGTGTCGTTTATCTCGGGCGTGCGGATCGACCTGATGGCCTACCTCTTTGGCGATATTCTGGCCGTGTCACGCGGGGATCTTGCGGTGATATGGGGCGGCGCGGCGCTTGTTGTTGCTTTGATAGGCTGGCGCTGGTCGGCGCTGCTGATGTCGACCCTGAACGAAGATTTGGCCCACGCCAGTGGGATCGCCCCCAAACGGGAACAGCTGGTGCTAACCGTCGCATTGGCGATCACAGTGGCCGTGGCGATCAAGGTCGTCGGGGTCTTGTTGATCGCGGCGATGCTGATTATCCCCGCCGCCGCCGCGCGCCCTGTATCGCGGACCCCCGAAGGCATGGCCGTCGCCGCCGGCATAATTGGCATCGTGTCTGCGATTGCAGGCCTGCGCGCGGCCTATGTCCTTGATACACCAGCGGGGCCGTCGATCGTATGCGTTGCAGCGCTTATTTTTCTTGGTGCCGGGGTGATCCGACAGTTGGGGCGTGGATGATCGCCGGGTGGGGCGATTTCTTAAATGCATATTCCGTTCATCTGTCTGATATTAAATATAAAAACATACCACGCCGCAACCGTTTGGCCGCAATTGATACATGCGTACGGCCTATGGCGGGGTCGGGGCCTTATGGGCGATGGTGCCGCAACTGCCACAGCTGGCAAAAACCCACGCATCAGCGTTGCCCGAAGCGCGCGAATATGCGACATCTGCGGGGCCTCTAACTGAACGGACGAGTTTAGCCCAATGACCGATTTCGCCGCCCGCCGCACGATGATGGTTGATACCCAGGTCAGACCTTCGGATGTGACCAAATTCCCGATTATCGATGCGATGCTAAAGGTGCCCCGCGAGAACTTCGTGCCCGCCGCCCAACGAGAAGCCGCCTACATGAGCGAAAATCTTGAATTGGGAGAAGGACGCGTTATTTTCGAACCCCGCACTTTGGCAAAGATGTTGGATGCGCTAGATATTTCGAATGACGAGCTGGTGCTCGATGTGGGTGCGGCGTTAGGGTATTCTTCTGCTGTGATCGCTCATATGGCCGAGGCCGTCGTTGCCGTTGAAGAAGACGAAGATCTGGCACGTGAGGCGCAGGACGCGTTGACCGAAGCGGGCGCCGACAATGTTATTTTGCACGTGGGGCCCCTGACCGAAGGCGCGGCTCAACATGGTCCCTATGACGTGGTGGTCGTGCAGGGCGCGGTGGCCGATTTGCCAGTCGCACTTGCGGATCAGGTCAAAGAAGGGGGACGCGTGGCGTGTCTCTTTATGCAGGGTGCATTGGGTGAAGTACGCATCGGGCACAAAAGCCACGACCAGATTTCGTGGCGGATGTCCTTTAACGCAGGTGCCCCGGTTTTGCCGGGTTTTGCTAAGGCAAATGTTTTCGAATTATAAGGTTATCACACGCCCGGGCAGGGCAGAGGCAGTAAGAGGCATAAAAAATGGCCCAAATACAGACATCGAAACGGGTGGCATCTTGGTGCCGAAATATCGCAATATCGGCAGGGGTGGCGGCGGTATTTTCCGCACCAAGCGCTCAGGCCGAAACGTTGGCAGATGCGCTTGTCGCGGCGTATAAATCCAGCGGTTTGCTAGAGCAGAACCGCGCGTTGTTACGCGCAGCTGACGAAGACGTAGGCTCTGCGGTTGCGGCACTCAGGCCGATCTTGTCTTATAGCGCCAGCTTGACACGTGACGTAGGCGACACGCGTAACATCTCGAGCTTGGGCACCGCCACCACGTCGAACCTAGAAGCCACCACGGGGGCGGTTGGCCTGACGGCGTCGCTGCTGCTTTATGATGGTGGCAATACCAAATTGGGCGTGGATGCGGCCAAAGAAACAGTGCTGGGCACCCGGCAACAATTGATCAGCCTTGAGCAGACTGTGTTGTTGCGTGCCGTGTCGGCCTACCTGAACGTGGTGGCTGCGCGCGAATTCGTGTCGTTGCGACAAAACAACCTGCGGCTTTTGACGCAAGAATTGCGTGCGGCACAGGACCGGTTTGAGGTCGGAGAGGTCACCCGAACAGACGTGGCCCAAGCCGAAGCCAGCCTCGCAGAGGCCCGCAGTGGTTTGGCCGAAGCGCAGGGCGATTTGCTGCAGGCCCAAGAAGAATACCGCAACATTGTAGGCAATGTGCCGGGGCAGTTGTCTCCGCCTCCGTCGCTGCCGCGCCTTGAAGGCAACGTGGAAATGGCGCGGGCGCGTGCGGTGCAGACCCATCCAGATCTGCTGGCAGCGCAGCATTTTGTGGCTGTATCCGAGCTCAATATCATGCGGGCCAAGGCCGCGCTCAAGCCGACAGTGTCGGGGGTGGGGTCGCTGGGCCTGTCCGAAGATCTGGGCAGCAGCGAATTTAGCCGTTCTGGCAGTATCGGGATCCAGCTTTCCGGCCCTATCTATAACGGCGGCGCGTTGTCGTCCGGGGTGCGGTCGGCCATGGCATCGCGGGACGCGCAGCGGGGCAACCTGATCGAAGTGCAGCGCCAGGTTTCGCAGGATGTGGGCTCTGCCTACGCGGGGCTCGCCGCACAACAGGCCAGTTTGCGCGCCAGCGAAGAACGCATCCGTGCCGCGCGCATTGCCTTTGAAGGTGTGCGCGAAGAAGCCACACTGGGCGCGCGCACTACGCTGGATGTTCTGGACGCCGAGCAAGAGCTGCTAGACGCGGAAACCTCGCGGATCTCGACGCAGGCCAACCTGTACGTCGCGGCCTACGTTGTGTTGCAGGCGACAGGGCGGCTTACGGCGCGGGATCTGTCGTTGGGCGTGCAGCAATACGACCCGGCTGCTTATTACGATCTGGTCAAAGACGCGCCGGTGTCGTCATCGGCACAAGGCAAAAAACTGGACCGTGTTTTGCGCGCTTTGCAAAAATGATGATATGATCGTCTCGTGTCTCAGAGGCTCCGACGGTGATCATCGGAGCCTCAAATCAGGTGTTATTTTATGTCAAAACCAGACCCAACCACGGATGTAGAAGACGTTGTGACGTCGATCCGGCGTCTTGTGAGTGACCGTGCGACGGGGGAAAACAGCGCAAATCGTCTTGTGCTTTCGCCCCAACAGCGGGTCGCGGGGGGGGATGTTTTACGCCTGAATATGTCGGATGCGGTTGTTGTGCCTAACCGGGGCACGGCCGCCAAACCTGCGCCCCAAGATGCCGCATCTTCCCCAAAGCTGGATGATTTTTCCGCGACCATCGAGGCGCTCGAGACCGAGATCGCTCAAACCGCAGACCAGTGGGAGCCCGACGGCGTTGGCCGCGATGACTATGCGGGCACGACGCCGCCCGGTATGGATTGGCCTGTGGGCCCAGATCTGGACGCGACAGGCACACCGCTTACGCCCCCCGAAGAGCCGGAAGACGACGGGTATTTTCTTGATGAAGCGGCGTTACGCGAAATGGTCGTCGAGATCATCCGCGAGGAATTGCGCGGCACATTGGGGACACGAATTACGACCGATTTGCGCAAAGTTGTGCGTCACGAGATCAAACGCGTGCTGGCCGACCGCGCGGGCGATTAAACGCGCGCGGTACTGCCGTGGTTAGCGGGCGACATCTGCGGCCAGATCCAACAGCTGATCCAGATCAAGATGCCGTTCCAGGTGATCGGCGAGGTCGTCCAACGTGGCTTCGACCTCTTGGTCATAGGCGGTCTGGGCGGTCCGTCCGAATTGCGCAAGCCATGACGCGCGAAAGCTCTCAGATGTGAAAATACCGTGAAGATAGCAGCCCTGAATGCGTCCGCCACGGGCACTTGCTCCTTCGGGGTGGCCGTTAACGTCTAGCCAGGGGGCGGCGCAATCGGGGCCAGTGGTGGCCCCCATGTGGATCTCATACCCCTCAAGGCGCGCACCACTGGCGAGGTGCCGACCGGTGCTGAGCTGTACGGTTTTGCGCGGGTGCAAGGTGGTATCGACATGCAAATATCCCAACCCTTGTGCATGGGATGGCGGGCCTTCCAACCCCTGCGGGTCGGCTATGGTGCGCCCCAGCATTTGATACCCCCCGCACAAACCCAAAACATGACCGCCACGCCGAACATGACCCGCGATATCGATATCCCAGCCTTCCCGTCGCAACGCGGCCAGATCCGACAGGGTCGCCTTGCTGCCGCCCAGCAATATCACATCCGCCTCCACGGGCAGCGGCTCTCCGGGGGGCACGATGACCACGCTGACACCCGGTTCGGCGGCCAAGGGATCAAGGTCGTCAAAGTTCGAGATGCGGGGCAGTTGTGGCACAGCAATGACCAGCCCGGCGCCAGCGGATCGGGCGCGGGACGGCAGGTCTGCCACATCTTCAGCGGGCAGGCGCCCGGCATTGGGAAACCAAGGAACAACACCCAAACACGGCCACCCTGTGCGCGCGCAGATGTCATCCCGACCGCCGTCAAAAAGCCGCACATCACCACGGAACTTGTTGATCGAAAACGCTTTTATCGCCGCGCGATCAGGGGCATCTAGAACCGCCTGCGTGCCGACGACCTGCGCAATCACACCGCCGCGATCAATGTCACCCATCAACACCACCGGCACGTGTGCGGCTTGGGCAAAGCCCATGTTGGCGATGTCGCGCGCCCTTAGGTTTGTCTCGGCTGGGCTACCCGCGCCTTCGATCAAAACCAGATCACAGGTGCTGGCAAGCCGGTGGTAGCTTTCCAACACAAAGGGCATCAACTTGTCTTTGGCTTTGCCAAAGCTGCGGGCCTCTTGTGTGCCAAAGACTTGCCCTTGCACAATAATCTGCGCCCCGGTGTTGGATTGCGGTTTGAGCAACACAGGGTTCATATCGGTATGTGGGGCGACGCCAGCCGCCTTGGCCTGTAACGCTTGGGCGCGCCCAATTTCTCCGCCATCGGCTGTGACTGCGGCGTTGTTTGACATATTTTGCGGCTTGAACGGTCGCACCGACAGCCCACGGCGTGTATAGGCGCGGGCAAGCCCGGCGACGATCATGGATTTGCCGACGTTGCTGCCCGTGCCCTGGATCATAATCGCGCGCGTCATTGCAGTGCCTCTTCTTGTTTCGGGCAACCTGCCGCATGCGTTCACAAAGGAAAAGGAACAAACATGAATACGCCAGCGCATTTGTTGATTGGGGCCGCCGTGATGGGCCGGAAAGGCACCGCACCTGTCGCGTGGGCCGCATTTGCCGGTGCGATGTTGCCTGATGTGTCGCTTTACGTGATGGCGGGGGTGGCGTTGCACGTGATGGGGATCGCGCCGTATATCGTATTCAACGAGTTGTATTTTTCCGATGCGTGGCAAATGGTGTTTGCCGTTGATAATTCGTTCATCATTTGGGGTGCGTTGTTTGGGGTGGCTGTGTGGCGCAAAATCCCATGGGCTGTGGCGCTCACGGGGGCTGCACTGTTGCACTTATGTCTTGATTTTCCGCTGCATCATGACGACGGCCGCCCGCATTTTTGGCCGCTCAGCGGGTGGGTCTACGAGAGCCCGTTCAGCTATTGGGACCGCAGGCATGGCGCGTTGTGGGTGGCCCCCATAGAAATCGGGGCTGCGGTTTTGTCGGCTTTTGCGCTGTGGCAACGGCGTCTGGGGTGGGGCACATTGGCGATGGTCGCCTGTTTGACCATCGCAGAGATCTGGGTCGTCCGACGGTGGATTTTCTTTTTTATCGGGGGCTAGAGCGCAAAAAACGCGCCCCTTTGAGGACGCGCTTTTTTCTCGAATTGCAGTGTAAATCAGGCGGCTTCGGCCTGTTGTGCTGCATTTCGACGCTCGGATTCTTCGCGAGACAGAGCAACAGATGTTCGTACACCTTTGCCCACAAATTCCATCAAACCGGTCACAACCCGTTCGTTCGGGTCAATGCCGGCGCAGCTCAAAACTTCACGGCCATCGCGTGACCGTGCCCACCGGGCAATCTGTTCTGGGCCATTGCCGTATTTCTTGTCGTCTGCAATGGCATCGTCCAATGCAGCCAGTACCACAGCTGCAAAAAGTTTACGCGCACGGTTGCCTTGTTCGTTGTTAAAGGCCGTGCCGTCAACGAAATCCTTCATTCGTCGTCCTTTCCTTTATTCTTGCTCTTGTCTTTCCGGCGTGAAGCTCCTTATGGACAAGTTCCGCCGATTCGGATACCCCATTATTGCATGACACCCATGCATTTATTGCATGGCTTTGTGTGCCTACAACACGACATATCGCTGTCTTGTCACCACTCATAACCCAAGATATAGGGTGGATTAATAATTCATCAACCTTTGCCGACGGTTTGCCAATATGCCCAAAATTAACGGAAACGAAATTCGCCCCGGAAATGTCTTGGAACATAACAATGGCCTCTGGGCGGCTGTTAAGGTCGATCACGTGAAACCCGGTAAGGGCGGCGCCTTTGCACAGGTAGAACTGCGCAACCTGCGCAATGGTTCCAAACTAAATGAGCGGTTCCGCAGCGCCGATAAGGTCGAACGCGTCCGGTTGGAGCAAAAAGATCAGCAGTTCTTGTACGAAGATTCAGGCATGTTGATCGTGATGGACATCGAAACCTACGAACAGGTGCAGCTGCCTGCTGAACTTTTAGGCGAACGCCGCCCGTTCTTGCAGGATGGTATGACGCTGGTTGTAGAATTCTACGATGACGAGGCGCTCAATGCCCGGTTGCCGCAAAAGGTGACCTGCAAAATCGTCGAAACCGAACCGGTGGTCAAAGGTCAGACGGCGGCGAATTCGTTCAAGCCTGCCGTGTTGGACAATGGTGTCAAGGTTATGGTGCCGCCCTTTGTCGGCCAGGACGAAGATATCGTCGTGAATACCGAAACAATGGAATATTCGGAGCGCGCTTAACCCGCGCTCTGCCTTGGTCAGTCGTCGTTGCGTGTCACGGTGGCGGTGCCTGCCGTCATGGCGCCTTGCGCGCGATCAAACCGCAGATAGGCGATACCGGCCGTGGCCGTGCAGCTTAGCAAAGTGCCCGCAGGCTTGCCGTCTGCGATGATGTCCGTGCCGGGCTCTGCTGCACCTGAAATCTGCACGCGGGCCAGACCTTTGCGCAACTCGGTCTTGTGTTTCATACGCGCGGTCACCTCTTGGCCGACATAACAGCCCTTGCGGAAATCCACGCCCGATAGCCGCTCGAACCCGGCCTCTAGGATAAAGGTGTCTGGGGTAAGCTCGACACCCGTTTCGGGGATCAAATGCGCCACGCGTAGGGCCGTCCAGTCGGTTGTGTCATCGGTTTGCGGGGTGTCACGATAGGCTCGCCAACCCATCGCAGGGTCGCGCGGGTCAGCATTGCCATCGGGGGGCGTGTCGCCCGTGCCGCGGTGCACATGCAGCGGCGTTGACGCGATTGTGACATCCGCCCGCAGCTTGTACATCGTCAAACGTTGCGCTAGCGCATCGCCAAGATCATCTGCGACGTCCAGAAGGACGCCGTCCGGAACGGCCATCAGGAAGAAATCCGCAATATATTTACCTTGTGGTGTTAGCAGTGCTGCATACACAAGGCCGTCTTTCAGGCGGCTGATGTCGTTCGTGATCATGCCTTGCAAAAAATCCCGCGCGTCATCGCCGGTGATTTTCAGAATGCGACGTTTGGTCATGGGGGTCTCCTCTTTTGGGGATAAGTGTCATATAGAAGCCGCGCCGCCAAGGAGAAGAGGCGGGGGGAAAGAGGGATACCAATGCGAGCACCGATCTCGGTGGTCATACCGACACTGAATGCGCAGGCGCAATTAGGCGAATGCCTTGCGTCGTTGATGCCGGGTGTCGAGGCCGGATTGATCCGGGAACTGATCGTCAGCGATGGCGGGTCGGATGATGCGACTGTGGCCGTTGCCAAAGCCTGGGGCGCCAAGGTGCTGACGGGCGCGCCGTCACGCGGGGGGCAGTTGATGCGGGGATGCGACGCGGCGCAGGGCGCGTGGTTGATGGTGCTGCACGCCGACACCCGGTTGCAAGACGGTTGGGTCGGGCCGGTCATTACGCATTTGGAAACCCATCAGGCGGGGTGGTTCCGGCTGGCGTTTGTGCAAGGGGGGCTTGCGGGGCGCGTGGTGTCGGGCTGGACGTATCTGCGCAGCCGCATGGGGTTGCCCTACGGTGATCAGGGGCTGTTGTTGCCGCATGCGCTCTACGGGGACGTAGGCGGCTACCCTGACCAACCCCTTATGGAAGACGTGGCGCTGGCGCGGGCCCTAAAGGGGCGGTTGTGCGCGATCGATGCCGTTGCCGAAACCACCCTTGCGCGTGACCACGCGCAAGGGTGGCTGCGACGGGGTGCGCGCAACTTTTGGGCCTTGCTTCGGTACTTTTTGGGGACATCACCTGACCGACTGGCCTAGGGCAACGGCCCGCCTGTTTGGGGTGGGCCTGTCGCGACGTTATCGCAGATTGACCTGACCAATTTCACGACTAAGGTGGCGCCGAGTCGAAAAGGACAGTCTTTATGCCCCAATCTCCCCTACCTGCTGCCGGGCGCGGATATCTCGCGATACCGGGGCCGTCTGTTATGCCAGATGTGGTGCTGAACGCCATGCACCGTCCTGCGCCCAATATCTACGCGGGTGCGCTGCCCGATATGATGCCGGATTTGGTGCGCGACTTGAAAAAGGTGGCGCGCACGCAGGGGCATGTGGCGCTTTATATCTCGAATGGCCACGGGGCATGGGAGGCCGCGCTGAGCAATGTCATCGCACCTGGTGATACCGTTTTGGTGCCGACCACGGGGCATTTTGGCGTGGGCTGGGCCGGCATGGCGCAAGGGCTGGGCGCGCAGACCGAGATGATCGACTTTGGCACATCATCCCCGATGGATATGGCGCGTATCACCGCCGCGCTGTTGGATGATACCGACCATAAAATCAAGGCCGTGCTGGCCGTGCATGTGGATACCTCCAGTTCTGTGCGCACTGATATCGCGGCGCTGCGTGCGGCAATTGATGCGGCCGGGCATCCTGCGCTTTTGATGGTGGATTGCATTGCGTCGCTGGGCTGTGATGTCTTCGAGATGGACGCGTGGGGCGTCGATATCATGGTCACGGGCTGCCAGAAGGGCCTGATGGTGCCACCGGGGCTGGGGTTCGTGTTCTTTAACGACAAGGCCGCCGCGGCACGCACGCAGATGGCGCGTGTCAGCAGCTATTGGGATTGGGGCCCGCGCGCAAACCCGCAAGATTTCTATCAATATTGGAACGGCACGGCCCCGACGCACCATGTTTATGGCCTGCGGGCCGCGCTTGATCTGATCCACGCCGAAGGGATGCAGGCGGTCTGGGCCCGGCATGACCAACTGGCGCGGGCTGTGTGGGCCGCGTGTGATGCATGGGCTGCGGCAGGGCCATTGCGCATGAACGTCTCAGACCCGCTCCACCGAAGTCGCGCCGTAACGGCGTTGCGGTTGGACGCGCCGATGGGGACGGCGCTGCGCGATTGGACGCAAACGCATCTGGGACTGACCTTGGGCATCGGGTTGGGCATGGCAGATCGCGCCGACCCGGCTTGGCACGGGTTCTTTCGGTTGGGGCATATGGGGCACGTGAATGGCCATATGATCATGGGTCTTTTGGGCGGTATCGAGGCGGGCATGACCGCGCTGGATATCCCGCATGGCGCGGGCGCGCTGTCGGCTGCGGCTGCGGTGATCAGCGAGGCGCCGACCTAACGGCGCGCATCCTGGGTGCGGCGGCGCTGGTCTAGCCAGTCGAGCCACCGATTGACCGCCAGCCCCAGGAAAACCGCCGCCACCAACCCCCAAACTGCGAATAAAAACAGCATGATCCATGTGAGGTTGACCCCGAACATGGTGATGCAGGCGGTGGTATAGTTGGGCGCGCGGCCGACCTTGTCTTTGTCCATCTGGCGTCTCGTGTGGTCTCTGACACAGACGGAGTATTACACGTTAGGCGGTGTGCGTCATCTGGCTTCTGCGGCACGTATCGCCACGGGCAGGACTTCGGCCAGAATATCGAGCTGCGCGGGGGTGCCGCAGCTCACCCGGATACAGCGGTTTTGCGGCGCGGCCAGCGGCATCCGTATGAAGACCCCGCGGGTGACCATTTCATGCAGCACCGATTTGGCATAATCGGGCCCGTCGCCGCAATCAATAGCGACGAAATTGGTGGCCGACGGCAGGGGTGTCATGCCGGTTTTACGGGCGATCTCGTTGATCCGGTTGCGCGAGGCAACAATACGGGCCTGCACAGATCGCAGCCACGTTTGGTCTTCTAAAGCCGCCAGCGCGCCTGCTTGGGACGCACGGTTCATGCCAAAGTGGTTGCGGACCTTTTCAAACGAACGGATCAAATCTGGGTGGCCCATTGCGTACCCAACGCGGGCGCCTGCCAGCCCGTACGCCTTTGAAAACGTACGCAGCCGTATGACGCGCGGGTCCGACAATGGCAGCGGCAACGCGACCCTTTGCGGTGCGCATTCCAGATAGGCTTCGTCCAGAACCAACAGCGTGCCTTTGGGCAAATATTGCATCGCGTCCACGATATCGCTGCCATTCAGGGCCGTACCCATCGGGTTGTCAGGGTTGGCGATATAGACCAGTTTGGCATCAACTAGAGCGGCTTTTTTGAACAAGGCAACCACGTCTTCGCAGTCGTTATCGTAGGGTACTTTGTGCACGACCCCACCAAACCCGGTGACGTGATAGTTGAATGTCGGATATGCGCCGTCTGAAGTCACCACACTATCGCCGCCGCTGATCATCAGGCGCACCAGATACCCCAGCAGCCCATCGATACCTTCGCCCATCACGATCATGTCGGGGGTGATCCCGTTGTGATAGGCAAGTGCCTCGCGTAGCTCGAAACTTTCGGGATCGCCGTACATCCAATGTTGGGTCTCAGCCATGGCGCGGGTGGCCATGGGCGAGGGGCCGAACACGTTCTCATTTGCGCCCAGCCGGGCATCAAACAGGCGCGCACGCGCACGTTCGTACGCTTCGGGACCCACAAAGGGGACGGTGTCTGGCAGGCTTTCGGCCAAGGTGGTCAGTCGAATGTTGGTCATGGCGTGTCTTAAAGCGGTTTGGTTGTTTTCGGTAAGGGCAAGAATGTCGCGACGTTTGTATGGTCAAACAGCCGCGACTGCGTTCTGATGGCACACATCACAGGAGATGCCGAATGTCACGCGTGAATGTCACAATTGAGAGTCATATTGCCCATGTGCGGCTGAACCGACCCGAAAAACGCAATGCGATTGACCCCCAAATGTTCGATGCGCTGATTGCGGCGGGTGAACAGGTCGCGCGATCTGGCGCGCGAAATTGCCGGCAAAAGCCCCAAGGCGATCGGCGCGGCCAAGGCTCTGATGGCCGTGGCAGAACACGCCGACCCAGCAACCGTGTTACAGGCCGAGGCCCGCGCGCAGGCGGGTCTGATCGGCACGCCCGAACAGATGGAGGTCGTCGCGGCCCAATTCGCCAAACGCGCACCCGTTTTCGAATAGACGCACCGGGGTGGTGTGATCGCGCAGGGGCGGCAAACCCGCCCTCTGCCTGATATCACCCCAATTCGGCCAGACGGGCCAACGCCTCTTTCAGTTTGCTGTCTTCTTCTTCGCGCAGGGCGAGGTTGGTGCGGGTTTCCTCGACCACGTCGGGCGGGGCAGAGGCTGCGAATCTAGGGTTTTTCAACCGCCCGCGCAAACCGCCCAATTCCTTGGCCAGCTTGTCCAAGGTCTTTTGCAGGCGCGCTTTTTCCTCTGCGATGTCAATGATGTCGGCCAATGGCAGGCCAAAGGTGCCGCCCGTCACGGCCAATGTGACCGTGCCTTTGGGGAAGGCGTCCGCCTGTTCCAGCGTTTCCACCCGTGCCAACCGTTTGATCATCGTCTCGTTGCGCGCCCAGGCTGACTGGCCGCCCGCGTCCAGATCGGTGACCAACAGCGACACATAGAGCCCAGCAGGCACGTGCATTTGCGCGCGCGCCGACCGGATCGCTTCGATCAGGGAAATCACCCAGTTGATCTCTTGGTCGGCGGCGTCATCCACCAGATCGGCGGCCGTGTAGGTCGGCCAATCGGCATGCACCAACATCTTGTCGCGGGTGCCCGTTTCGGCCCATAGTTCTTCGGTGATGAACGGCATGATCGGGTGCAGCAAGATCATGCATTGGTCCAACACCCACGCCATGGTTTCGCGGGTTTCGGGCGCTAATGCGGCGTTGGCATCGTCTTGCAGCAAAGGTTTGGACAGCTCGACGTACCAGTCGCAGACCTTGCCCCAAACGAACGTATAGGCCGCGCCCGCCGCATCGTTGAACCGGTAGTTTTCCAGCGCTGCGTCGATTTCGTGACGCACCTTGGCGGTTTCGCCGATGATCCATTTGTTCACGGCGGCCTGCGGGGCAGGGATGCCGGTGCCACGCGCGCCAAACACCTCGTTCATCTCGGCGAACCGGCTGGCGTTCCACAGTTTGGTGCCAAAATTGCGGTACCCGGCGATGCGTTGCGTCGATAGTTTCAGGTCGCGCCCCATGGCGGCCATCGCCGTCAGCGTGAACCGCACCGCGTCCGTGCCGTATTCATCTATCATGTCCAGCGGGTCGATGACATTGCCCAAGGATTTGGACATCTTCTTGCCCTTCTCGTCACGCACAAGCGCATGCACATAGACGGTGCTGAACGGCTTTTGCCCGGTGACGGCGTATTGCATCATCATCATCCGCGCGACCCAGAAGAAGATAATATCAAACCCGGTGACCAGCGTGGAGGTCGGGAAGTACTTCTGCAACGCGTCGTTTTGGGCGTCTTGCGCGTCGTCACCCGTCCAACCCAGCGTCCCGATGGGCCAGAGCCCGGAGGAGAACCATGTGTCTAGAACGTCGGGGTCGCGCTTAAGTCCCACCCGCAGATTTGATTTGCTATCTCCAACCCACCCGGATCCAGTCATCGAAGTTATGATTTGGCGCCGCCCTGCACTATCCTCAGTAGAAAGCTCGCGCTCGTCTTGAACAACTACGGTTACGGTTGCCCCGGGGTTCAATTCTTCATGATGGCGCTTAGCAAGTTCCATCGCTTCCTCTGGTGAAGTTGCACAGAACTGATTTTCATGAAGATCAGACCAAACCGGAATCTGGTGCCCCCACCACAACTGCCGGGAAATACACCATGGTTCGATGTTTTCCAGCCAGTTGAAATAGACCTTCTTGTCCTGTTCGGGGTGGATCGCCACGTCGCCACCCCGCACAGCATCAATCGCGGGTTGCACGATCTGGCTGGTCTCGACAAACCATTGGTCCGTCAGCATCGGCTCGATCACCACTTTGGAGCGGTCGCCAAACGGCTGCATGATCTTTTTGTTCTCAACCAGCGGCACAAGGGTTTCGATCTCTTCGCCGTCGTCGTCCTTGACCATCGCGGTGGTCATAACGGCCAGCCCCTCGTCGGTGATCTGTGCGACAACGGCCTTGCGCGCCTCGAACCGGTCCAGCCCGCGCAGCTCGTCGGGGATCAGGTTAACCGCATCGGCTTCGGCCTCGGTTAGCGTGCGGTCGCCCTGTGCCACGGCCATGGCAATGGCGGCATTGTCGGCATAGGGCGCGCCGTCGTCACGCATGGCGCCTTTGGTATCCATCAACCGGTACAGCGGGATGCCACCGCGCTTGGCCACCTGATAGTCGTTGAAATCATGCGCGCCGGTGATTTTCACCGCACCAGAGCCAAAGTCTTTATCGGGGTATTCATCGGTGATGATGGGGATCAGGCGGCGGTGCTCCTTGGGGCCCACGGGGATCTCGCAGAGCTTGCCAACGATTGGCGCATAGCGGTCGTCCGTCGGGTGCACAGCCACAGCGCCATCGCCCAGCATGGTTTCGGGGCGGGTCGTCGCAATAGAGATATAATCGCGCGTCTCGCGCAGCGTCTCATTGCCGTCTTCGTCCTTCTCGACGTATTCATAGGTGGCCCCACCCGCCAGCGGGTATTTAAAGTGCCACATGTGGCCGTCTTTTTCGATGTTCTCGACCTCTAGGTCGGAAATCGCCGTCTCGAAATGCGGGTCCCAATTGACCAACCGCTTGCCGCGATAGATCAGACCCTTGTTGTACATGTCCACAAACACCTTGATCACGGCATCATGGAAATTGGGGCCGGTGCCTGCGTCAGGGTCACCATGCGCGCCGCCCATGGTGAACGCCTCGCGGGACCAATCGCACGACGCGCCCAGTCGTTTTAACTGACCGATGATCGTGCCGCGGGATTTGACTTTTTGCTCCCACACGCGGGCCAGAAATTTCTCGCGGCCCATCTCGCGGCGGGTGGGTTCGCCATTGGCGGCCATGTCGCGTTCGGTGACCATTTGCGTGGCGATGCCTGCGTGGTCGGTGCCGGGCTGCCACAGCGTGTCAAACCCGCGCATCCGGTGCCAACGGATCAGGATGTCTTGCAGCGTGTTGTTGAACGCGTGCCCCATGTGCAGGCTGCCCGTCACGTTGGGCGGCGGGATCATGATCGAGAACGTCTCGTCGCGGTTGGCGTTTGCACCGGCTTTGAAGGCGCCGGCCTGTTCCCAGGCGTCATAGAGGCGCTGTTCGGCCTGGCTGGCATCGAAGGTCTTTTCCATCGGCATGGGTCATTTCCGTCATGTGTTGCGCGTTGGGTGTGCTGTACCGAATGTGCGGGCCAAGGGAAAGACCGCGCGGCGGCTATTCCCCGTTTGCGGTGTCGAAAGGCCGGGGCCTTTGGGTGGTCAATATCTGGTCATTGCGCATTTGTGACGCGTTGCACGTCAGCCAAGCTGCGCGATGACTGGACAAGCGGGCGAACCCCGCTAATGTCCGCCAAGATGTGCCGCCCCAAAGGAGTACCCCATGGAAAAGTTCGGTCGATCCCAATCTATCAAACGTGTTGAAGATGTTCGGTTTTTGACCGGTCACGGGCGCTATGTGGATGACGTCGCGCCAAAAGAGGCGTTGCGGGCCTATTTGTTTCGGTCGCCGGTGGCACATGCGACGTTAACGGGCGTGGATGTGGCCGATGCGCGCGCCGCTGAAGGGGTGCGTGCGGTGCTGACCGTAGAAGACCTAGAGGCCGCAGGCATGCAGATCAATATGCCTGCCGCGACGATCAAAAACCGCGATGGCACCCAAGGTGCGGCCCCCGACCGCCCGTTGCTGGCCAAGGGAAAGCTGCGGTTTGTGGGGGAGCCGATCGCGTTTATTGTGGCCGAGACATTGGATCAGGCGCGGGATGCGGCCGAATTGATCGTGCTCGACTATGACGATCTGCCCGCCAAAATGGATATCGGCGCCGGTGGCCCGTTGGTGCATGAGGGCGTGCCCGACAACCGCGCGTTCGATTGGGGGATCGGCGATCAGGCGGCCACGGATGCGGCGTTCAAATCCGCCGCGCGGACCGTCACCCTAGAGGTCGGCGACAACCGCATCATCGTCAACGCGCTGGAACCGCGCGGGTGTTACGCTGAATGGACAGGTAACCGGGTGCATGTGGCCTTGGGCGGGCAGGGCGTGTGGGAACAAAAGTCATTTATTGCCAAGGCGCTGGGGTTGGACCCCGAACAGGTGCGCGTGACCACCCCAGATGTTGGCGGCGGGTTCGGGATGAAGGGCTTTCCCTACCCCGAATATGCGCTGTCGGCGCAGGCGGCGCGTCTGTTGGGGCACCCGGTGCGCTGGATGTCGGAACGTACCGAGGCGATGCTAACTGACAACGCTGGCCGTGATTTGACATCAACGGCCGAATTCGCGTTTGACGAGACGCATAAAATTATCGGCTACCGGGTTCACAACCGCTGTAACATGGGCGCCTACAACAGCCAGTATGGCCAGTTTATCCAAAGCCAGTTGTTCAGCCGCGTGTTGATGGGGGTGTATGATGTGCAAAACACGTGGTTGCAGGTCGAAGGATTTTATACAAATACGACCTATGTAGATGCCTATCGCGGGGCCGGGCGCCCCGAGGCGATTTATGTGCTGGAACGGTTGATTGACCGGGCCGCGCGCGAGCTGGGTGTGGACCCGGTGGCACTGCGGCGGCGTAATTTTATCAAGCCAGATCAATTCCCTTACGATACCCCCATGGGGGAAACCTACGATGTTGGGGATTTCAACAAGGTGCTGGACCGGGCGCTTGTACAATCCGATTTTGACGGGTTTGAGGCCCGTAAACAGGCCGATGCCGCCCGCGGTCTGCTGCGCGGTGTGGGGGTGTGTTACTATATTGAAAGTATTTTGGGCGATCCTTCAGAAGGCGCGAAGGTCGCGTTCAATGAGGACGGTACGGTGACGATTTACGTGGGCACACAATCCACAGGCCAGGGACACGAGACAGTATACGCCGCCTTTTTGGCGGATCAAACCGGGATTCCTGCGGATAAAATCTATGTTGTGCAGGGCGATAGTGACCTGATCGCCAAGGGCGGTGGCACGGGCGGATCGCGGTCTGTCACGGTGCAAAACAACGCCACTTTGGCTGCAGTCGCCGTGATCACAGAACAGTTTACCGCCTTTTTGGCCGACGAATTGGGCGTGCCTGCCTCTGAGATCCGGTTTGACGATGAACGGTTCCGCGCCGATGGGTCGAACCTAACGCCGACGATGCTTGAGGTCGCAGAAATGGCCCGTGAACAGGGCCGTGACGACCTGTTGGTGCATGAAGCCCGCGAAACTTTGCCCGCGCGCAGCTTTCCAAATGGGTGCCATGTTACAGAGGTTGTCGTCGATGCAGACACCGGTGTTGTGCACGTAGACCGCTATACCGTCGTCGATGATTTTGGCAACCTTATCAACCCGATGCTGGCTGAAGGGCAGGTGCATGGGGGGGTCGCGCAGGGTATTGGTCAGGCGCTGACAGAACATGTTGTCTTCGATGATGACGGTCAGTTGCTCACGGCATCGTTCATGGACTACGCCTTGCCGCGTGCCGATGACGTACCCCATATTTCATTTACATCAGAACCTGTGCCCTCCACCGCCAATATCATGGGGATGAAGGGCTGTGGTGAGGCGGGCACCGTGGGTGCGTTGGCGGCAGTGTCAAATGCGGTTCAGGATGCGCTTTGGGATCAGGGGGTGCGACAGGCGGATATGCCATTCACCCCACATAAAGTTTGGGAGTTATTGAACAGTGAGGCCCTCGCGGCAGAATAAACGGTGGCTTGGATGGCTGCACAGCAGGTTGTGGCAGCGGCCCGACAGTGATTTCGGCCCCCGCCGAGGTCCGGTTGTTCACGTGGTTATTCTGGATGGAACGATGTCTTCGCTAGAGCCGGGGTGCCGGACAAATGCGGGGCGAGCGTATCATTTGTGCCGTGAGGTCGGTAGCCCACTGTCGATTTATTACGAACCAGGGCTGCAATGGGACAGCTGGCGCTCTGCCCTTGATGTGATGACGGGGCGGGGGATCAACCGTCAAATCCGGCGGGCCTATGGCTATTTGGCATCGCGTTACCGGCCGGGCGACAAGATATTTCTGATGGGGTATTCGCGCGGGGCCTATGCGGTGCGCAGCCTCGCAGGGGTGATCGATTTGATGGGGCTGCTCAAGGCCGAACACGCCACCGAACGCAACATTCGCGACGTGTACCGCCACTATGAAGGCGACCCCACGCGGGACTGCGCCCGGCAATTTGCCGCCGCGCATTGTCGGCGCGGTGTCGAGATTGAGATGATTGGCGCATGGGATACGGTCAAATCATTGGGGTTCAATGCACCAGTGGTGTGGCGTTTTAGTGAAAAACGTCATGCCTTTCACAGCCCGCATCTGAGCCACAACGTAAAGGCGGGTTTTCACGCGCTGGCGTTGGATGAAACCCGTGTGGCCTACAAACCCGTGCTTTGGAAATCGCCCGAAGGATACCAAGGCCGGGTTGAACAGGTTTGGTTTTCGGGAACGCACGGCGATGTGGGCGGGCAGCTCGGCGGGTACGAGCCCGCGCGCAATTTGGCCAATATCCCCTTGGTTTGGATGTTGGAACGCGCCCAAATGAGCGGGCTACCCCTGCCCGAAGGGTGGAGCAGCCGGTTCCCGCAGGACGCAGCCGCCCCAATGTTGGGCACGTTCCGGGGCAATGGCCGGTGGTTCATCACACGGCGGGCCCGCAAACCGTTGCGCGACCCCACCGAACGTTTACATGACAGTGTCAGATTGCGCAGATCGTCACGGCCAGCACCACGCGGGTGGATGAACTTTGGCCGAACAGTTTAGCCGCTCGCGTTCTTGCTGGCGGCCCCACACCCCCGCAAGGCCCCACACCGGTGCCTGTGCAAAAACCAGCGACGCCGCGCGCCTGCCGGACCTATCAGGTCATTTTCATGATAATGCATGTGGTCGACCCGGTCGCATAAAGCCGTCCGTCCTCGACGCCTCGGATTTCGCCGTGGGCCACCCCGGTTGACCGGCCCGCGTGGTCTATTTCGCCGGTGCAGGCGATCAGTGTCCCGAGCGGGATGTTTCGGGTGATGTTAATTTTGTATTCCAGCGTTGTGTAGATCGACCCGCGCGGCACTTTTGTCATCACGGCGCAGGCCATCGCGCTGTCAAGCAATGTGCCGTACCATCCGCCGTGCACCGTGCCCATCGGGTTGGTCACGCTAAACTGCGGCGTGCCGCGAAACACGACGCGCCCATCCGCGACGTCGTGCAGGGTATAGCCCAACGCTTGGCCAATGGGTGCACCCGAATGGCGCCCGTCGAGGACGCCTTGCATGAACTCCAAACCGGACATGGACAGCAAATCGGCTTGGCTGAGCAAATCAGCGGGGGATTGTGCAATAGACACGTGGTGCTCCGACTTTCGACATCGTTTATGGGGCCAAACGGCCGCAGCCTATCGGTTATGCGACGTCGCGCACGCCCGCTGTGGCCAGTGTGACACCAAGTGCGTGGCAAATTTCGCGGGTCATTTCGGGCCGGTTGAGCGTGTAGAAATGCAGATTTTCCACGCCTTCGTCGACCAGTTCCGAGCACATCTCCGAACACAGCGCCGTGGCCAACAGGTCGTGGCGGTCATCGCGGATCGCGGCTTCAAAGGCCTGATCAAGCCACGCAGGCACCGTTGTGCCGCACCGCAAAGCGAATTTGCGCGCGTTCTTCCAATTGACGATCGGCATGATGCCGGGCGTGATAGGGGCGGTGATGCCCGCCTTGGCGCAATCATCGCGGAACCGCAAAAATGTGTCGGCCTCGAAAAAGAACTGGGTGATCGCTTCGGCGGCACCTGCGTCGATCTTGGCTTTTAGCCAGTCGATATTGGCGCCTTGACTTGCGGCATCGGGGTGTTTCTCAGGGTAGGCGCCGACGCGTAGGGTAAATTGGCCTGATGCGGCCAGCGCTTCGATCAATTCGACAGAATTGGCGAATCCATCTGGGTGCGGGGTGAATTCGTCTTGCCCATCAGGGGCATCGCCGCGCAGGGCAACAATATCGGTGATCCCGGCCTTGGCGAATCGCTGCGCCACCGCCAGCGTTTCGGATTTGGACGCGCCAACGCAGGTCAAATGCGCCGCGACGGGCAGGCCAGAGGTTTTGTGCAACGTGTAGGCCGCATCGTGTGTCAGGTCGCGGGTGCTGCCGCCTGCGCCATATGTCACCGAGAAAAATCGAGGTTCAAGCGGTGCGAGAGCATGCGCTGTGTCCCACAATTTGAAGGATGCATCGATAGAACGCGGCGGAAAAACTTCGAATGACACGGATGGCGTGGACATGGGTTTGGTTCCTTACGGGTTGATCCCTTGTGCCACAGGATCGTTCGTGAGACAAACTCATAACTTTCATCTTTAACATGAGCACGACATGCATATCGAATTTCGCCACCTGCGCACCATCCAGGCCATCCATGCGGCCGGTGGCTTGGCGCGTGCGGCCGAACAGCTGCATATCACCCAATCCGCGTTGAGCCATCAGATCAAAGGATTGGAAGATCAGGCTGGGGTAGAGCTGTTTGTGCGCCGTTCTAAACCCTTAAAATTATCGCCTGCGGGGTTGCGTTTGTTAAAGCTGGCGCAACAGGTGTTACCCCAAATCCAAGCTGCCCAAGAAGAATTTTCGGGCCTGCGGGCAGGCAGCACGGGGCGGATGCATATTGCTATTGAATGCCACGCTTGTTTCGAATGGCTGTTTCCGGTGCTCGAACATTTCCGCAAAAATTGGGGCGATGTCGATGTGGATATTCGCCCCGGTTTGGCGTTTGAAGCGATGCCTGCGTTGTTAAAAGAAGAGGTGGATCTTGTTGTTTCGTCTGATCCCGAAGAACTGCCGGGCGTCGAATTCGTTGAACTTTTTGATTACGCGCCGGTCTTTGTGGCCGCCAGCACCCACCCTTTGGCGCAGAAATCTTATGTGGATGCTGCCGATTTTCGTGGCGAAACCCTGATCACATACCCGGTAGACAGGGGGCGGTTGGACGTGTTCAGCCAGCTGTTGATCCCCGCCAAGGTCGAACCCGCCGCCATTCGTCAGGTCGAGCTAACAGCCGTGATCTTGTTGCTGGTTGCGTCAAATCGCGGGGTGTCGGTGCTGCCCGATTGGGTCGTGCGTGAGGTCAAATATTCCTCCGATTACATCACGCGCCCGCTGACATCTCAGGGCATTACCCGCAGGCTTTATGCGGCGGTACGCAAGGATGATCTGGATAAACCCTATATGAAACAACTGCTTGAATTGGCCGGGGATGAAGCGCGCAAGCTACAGGCGCAATAGTCCTGCGTTATTTCACGACCCACGGTTGGTCTGTGTTTTCTTGCCAGCCGGTTTCGTGCAGCAATGGCGTGTCGGACGACAGGGCGGGGTAGCCTAGGCACAAATACCCTGCCAGTGACCATGTGTCCGGAACGTCCAAAATCGCGGTGACGGCTTGCGGGTCGATGATCGAAACCCACCCCAACCCGATGTTGTGGGCCCGCGCGGCCAACCACAACGTATGGATCGCCATAACTGTCGAATACGCCAAGGTTTCGGGCATGGTTTGGCGCCCCAAGCCCCGCCCTTCGGCAACCGCCACGTCGGTAAAAACCGCCAAATGCACAGGGGCGTCGCGCAGTCCGGCCAGTTTCAGGGCAAGGTATTCGCGTTGCGCTGCCGCATCATAGGCCAGTGCGGCATCGGCGTTGCAGGTCTCAAAACTGGCGATGATCTGGGCGCGCAGGGCGGGGGCTTCGACCTGCACCACCCGCCATGGGCGCGCATTGCCCACAGAGGGCGCGCGGTTCATGCGGGCGCGCAGCTGCGCCAAGACATCGGGGGCAATCGGGTCGGTGCAAAAGTGGCGCACGTCGCGGCGCCATTGCAGCAGATCGTCCAGCGCGCGGCGATGTGTGGCGTCCATTAGCATCCGCTGGTCGATGCATGCGGGCAAAAAGGCGGTGTCACCGGGCCCGTCGGGCGGCGCGACCGCCCCGGCGTTTGGTGATCTGTCCTTGGCGGCTGGGCAGTTCGTCGATGATGGCGCGGCGGACCTCGGGCGTCATGCGCGACCAATCGGTGATTTCGTCGATAGATCGCAAGCACCCGGTGCACAGTCTCGCGTCCGGGTGGATGACGCAGATGTTGATGCAAGGGCTCTCGACCTCGTCGCGGCGCCAAATGTCGTCAGTCATAATTCCCCTTCCCGCGTTGATCGGATGACGCGGATGCGGTCCAATGCACCCTGCAAGATAAACCCCGCGGCCACATGATCAATGACTTCGGCGCGACGTTTTCGCGATGTGTCTGCCTCTAATAGGGCGCGTTCGGCGGCGACAGTGGACAGGCGTTCGTCCCAAAATGTGATCGGCATGCCAAACCCATCGGCGCGGTCGAGATTGCGGGCGAAGGCGCGCGTGGATTGGCACCGCGGCCCCTCGGACCCATCCATGTTGCGCGGCAACCCCAGCACCAGCCCGCCAATGGTGCGCGCCTGAAGCAGCTTTGCCAACTGGGCGGCGTCTTGGCCGAATTTGCGGCGCTTGATGGTTTCCAGCGGCGTGGCGACCGACAAAAAGGTGTCTGACACGGCGACCCCAATGGTCACGGTGCCCAGATCGAGCCCGGCAATTCCCTGCATCGGGGGCAGGGCGGTTGCGAATTCTGCGATGTCTTCAAATATCATTCGACCACCTTTGCCCGCTGTCCTGCCCTTAGCAACAGATCCAATGCGCGGGTGTCGTCGGCAAAGACCTGCACCGCGTTGTCATAGACCGAGCGCGCCGGGCCGGTTTGCCCCAAAACGCCAAGCGCGCTGATCAATTGGGCCCAATCTTCGGCCGGGCCGCCTTCGGTTGCCAGCCGGTCAGACAGGCCAGACACCATGCCCTGGATCATCTCCATGCGGTCGGTCGGCGACAAGTCACCTGCGGCTTCGATGTCGGCGGCGGATGGGCCCCGCCCTGTGCCGATTTCGGGCAGTTGGTAGGTCACGCCCGCGCGAAAGGCCATGTCTTCGATTTGGGTCAGAATAGGGGCGATCCATCCGGCGTCTTCGGGGCCTTCGCGCAGCAAGGCGTCCCACATCCGAAACGCCAAATCAGGCCGCCCGGTTTGCGCCAGCATCAGCCCCAGATAATACCGCGCCGCGCCGTCGGTTTGGTCAAGGGTCAGCGCCTGCCGCACCGCGGTTTCGGCCTCGGGGGACACATAACCGCCCGCCGCCAGCACCAGCATATCGGCGTAATCCGTGTGATTTTGCGCGGTGACCCGGCTGCCGCTGAGCCGAATGACCTGCGCCTGCGCCTGAGCGGCGGCCGCGTAATTGCCCAAGTTCGCTTCGTTCTGGGCCAGCAGGACATGCCCTTGCAGATCATCGGGGCGTTGCTGCACCGTTTGACGCAGCTGTTCGACCAAAGCCACATAATCGGGGTTGGCGTTTTGCGGCACAGCGGGGGCGGGTAGGCCTGCTTCGGCCCGCGCTTGGCTGGGGCGGTCGGCCCGTGCGATTTCGGCAAATTTGATGCGATCGGCCAGCGATAGATCCCCGTATCCCGGCGCGCCCAATTGATGGTACAACAGCACGCTGCCCGCGACCAGAACCGCAGATATCACCGCCGCCATAGCCGCAGGCGCACCCTTGGTGGCATCTTCGGGCAGGGTGGTGGTGTGCCGGGCACTGTCTGCGGCCAAAATCCGCCGAGAAACTTCGGCACGCACGCGGTCTGCATCCTCTGGGCTGACCACGCCACGTGCGAGGTCCTTGTCGATCTCGCGCAGCTGGTCGCGGTACACGCGCAGGTCAAAAGACGCCGCCGGCACGGCCTGCCCCTTGCGCGGGGCGCGCAGCCCAAGCGCCAGCAACAGCGCCACAGCCAGTGCCAACCCGCCCGAGAGGATCCAGAAAATCGCCATATATCGTGCTCCTTGGGTGCATCATGTAGCCATGATTGCGCGGCGGCAAAAGGGGCAAACGGTTTGGGCCCCGTGACCGGTGCAATTGGTCGCAGTGTCGCAAACCTGTTAAAAAGCGCCGCGCTGGGTATCCACATTTTCCCTCAATAGAGCAAAAGAGACCCAAACCTGGCGTCGCTGCGATTCCGGGGGTCTTCGTCTTGGGGTGGTCTTGCCATGAAACGTTATTCCGTTTTTGCCGTCGCGCGCGAGGCTGCGCGCTATCACACCGGGTGGGAGCGCGCGTGGCGCCGTGCCACGCCCAAGAAGAAATATGACGTGATCATTATCGGGGCCGGTGGGCACGGGCTGGCGACGGCGTATCATCTGGGCAAACGGTTTGGCATCAAAAACGTGGCGATCCTTGAAAAGGGGTGGCTGGGCGGCGGCAACACGGGCCGGAACACGACGATTATCCGCAGCAATTACCTGCAGGACCCGTCGGCGGCATTGTACGAAAAATCCCGATCTCTGTACGAAACGATGAGCCAGGATTTGAATTATAACGTGATGTTTTCGCCCCGTGGGGTGATCATGCTGGCCCAGACCCACCATGAGGTGCGCGGCTATCAACGCACCGCCCACGCCAATGCGCTGCAAGGGGTTCAGACTGAATTCATCAGCCCGCAGCGGGTCAAAGAACTGGTGCCGATCATTGATATCGACGGGCCGCGCTATCCGGTTTTGGGGGGGCTGTGGCAGGCTCGTGGCGGCACCGCGCGCCATGATGCGGTGGCCTGGGGCTATGCGCGCGCGTGTTCGGATATGGGCATGGATGTGATCCAGCAATGCGAGGTTACTGCGGTGCGCCGGGACGGCGGCAAAGTTGTGGGCGTTGATACCACCCAAGGGGCCATTGATTGCGATAAATTGGGCATTGTGGTGGCGGGAAATTCGGGCCATGTGGCGGGGTTGGCGGGGTTCCGGTTGCCGATCGAATCTGTGTCGTTGCAGGCGTTGGTGTCAGAGCCGATCAAACCGTGCATGGATGTGGTGGTTATGGCCAACACTGTGCATGGCTATATGTCCCAGTCCGACAAGGGCGAAATGGTCATTGGCGGCGGCACGGACGGCTATAACAACTACACTCAACGCGGCGCTTTCCATCATATCGAAGAAACCGTGCGCGCCCTGATAGAGACCTTTCCCATGGTCAGCCGCCTCAAGATGTTGCGGCAATGGGGGGGGATCGTGGATGTGACGGGGGACCGGTCGCCTATTTTGTCGAAAACGCCGGTGGACGGTGTGTTTATCAATTGCGGCTGGGGGACGGGCGGGTTCAAGGCGACGCC
>NZ_JBDVLG010000028.1:0-23548 GCF_039970775.1 Roseobacter sp. | reverse complement strand
TCGCCGTCGCTCCGCCCTCTCAGTCCGGTATCACCGCCTCGAAGCATTTGACGCTTGGAATGCCGTCACACAAGCAGCTTGAAATCCCGAGCGTACGACTTCTCTTTGTACACGCAGTTAACATGACAACACCCCCACCGGTGGTACGCCCAGACAGCGTACGCAATGATCTCACGCGGATAGCGATAGCCCTTTAGGCGCGGCATATTGGTTGGGAGGCTCATAGGATCAGTTTAACCTGATCATAATGACCGAACAACTTGGCAATACCGCCGAACGATATAGTTCAGCGTGGCGTAAGGCACTCGCCCCTTCGCTTTTGGCGACAGCTTCAGCCGATCTGTCGTAGATCATCGAACACCATACCATTGGCACGCGCCAGATAGACTGGCGCAGAATTTGTCGAATTTAAAGCATAGGTCGCGTTTCTGACACTCTCATATGAAACTGCGCCGCTACGCTGGGCTGCGACCATACCTCGGTCCATGAGTTGCGCCAGAAACTTGACACCCTCGAAGGTCGACTGTCCCAGCGCATTCAACATGGGAGCGCGATCTCCATGCAGGCTGTGGTACTTTTCGCGGAAAAAGGCATTTTTTTCGGTATTCATGCAGCCAAAGTAAGATGATGAACAAAACAGGCGCTCAACATTTTCCGCACCGCTTGCCAACAACCCATTTTCTTCGATGGCACAAGACAGCCTGACAGCTTTTTTATGCATATTTTCGCGGCCAAAGAGACGATTGAAATCGACAGCATCTTGGCCCACCAGAGAAACGAGAACGCCATCGGCTCCGCTCGATTTAATCTTTTCGATGGTCGCTTCCAAAAGGTTGCTGCCAAACGGGACGTACTCCTCAATCGCAACATTTGCCCCCAGTTCGGCGATCTGGTTCCGAGCAAAATGATGTGAGGCGCGCGGCCAAACGTAATCATTGCCCACCAATGCCCATTTGGAAACTCTGAAATCTTCGGTCAGCTTTGTGATGGACGGGCCAAGCAATTTTTCGGGGGTGTCCCCAATTGCAAAAACACCCGGTGACGTCACAGCGCCTTCGTAAAGCGGGGTATACACGTACGGGATACGCCCCCCGATCGTACGGATCAGCTGATCACGAACCGCGCTGATATGCATGCCAACAATGGCGTGGATCGCCTGCTGATCGATCAGTTCGCGCAGTGTCGCTTCTGTTTCGTCCGACGTCTCTGCAGCTGAATCCAAAATAAACAGTTCGACAAGCTTTCCTGCGATCCCGTCTCCAGCATTGAGCTCATGTACAGCCAATTGCGCGCTTGCGATGCAGGACGGTCCCCAAAGCCCGGCGGAGCCGCTCATCGGAACAAGCAAGCCTACACGAAACGTCGATATCCCCCCCGATCGGTCGATACCGCCATCAAGCGCTTCTCGTGCGTAACGCCACGATGGCTTTTGCTTTCCGTCCTTAGAACTTTTTATCATGGATCCATCTCAAGTGCTCTTTATACGTTAACTGGAAATGGGTTACTTTCAAAAGAAAACGATTCGTTCAATTAGATCAAGAGCGTAGAAATGCCCAAAGAACCATCACCTGTTCATTCTTTCATTACTTATTCGCTTGCGGCAGCGCATCAGCGGGTGCACCGGAAGATTGGAAAGCGTCTGAAATCTTTGGGGATGCAGATTGAAACATGGCGTGTGCTGCAGACTTTGCGCACGGACAATACGCACACCATGAGTGCGCTTGCGGACGTCGTCCTGATGAACCCGCCCGCCTTAACCAAGCTCGTTGATCGAATGATTGCGGATGGTCTGGTTCAAAGAC
The DNA here is from genome assembly GCF_039970775.1 of Roseobacter sp. Taxonomy (GTDB): domain Bacteria; phylum Pseudomonadota; class Alphaproteobacteria; order Rhodobacterales; family Rhodobacteraceae; genus Roseobacter. The sequence continues at coordinate 21,746 of NZ_JBDVLG010000028.1, read as the reverse complement.
AATTGGTCGCGAAGGATCAACGTCAAGTGCGCTTGCTGCTTACTGATCTGGGGGTCAGCCTTGCAGACGAAATTACTGGCTATGTAGACCAACAAGAAAAACGTATTCTTGATCTCATTGGCAATGAGCGCGCTGAGCTCCTGAAAGAGGCTCTCGACACGCTCAACTAAGCGGTTTCTAAGGTGAAATCGCCAGTCCGGGCAGGGACGCTATGCCTTCAGCATTTCCCAACGTCAAACTGAATCCCGCGCCAGAAATTCCGTCCGCAAGCCAGGTCGCAACAGCGGAGTATCTAATGATGATCTTGGTGGATTGCGCCCGCGCCTTTGATGTAGACCGGTGCTTCGCCATGCGCCCTCGCGTGATCAGCCGCACGCCAGTCTTCAAGCGTTGCCTGTAGCCTGTCATCACTTGAGACCTGCTTGGCGACAATCAGCTTTTCCAGAGCGCCAAGCCAGTGCATGTAATAGGTGTCGCCCAAATCAGGATCGCCATCGGCCTGAGCGATCCTGATTTCGCCGGAAAGTGCCTGGCACCATTCGCCCCATGTAAAGATTTTCGCTTCGGCCATTTTTAAGGTCATGGCAAACGCGCGCGCCTGCCAAGGTTCCTTGAACACTGGGCCTTCTTCATCCTTGGGAATCAGCGGTGTTTCATCAAGTTCTTGTGCGGATACAGTTTGGGTCATGAAATTTTTTCCATGTAGTCGTCAAACATGTCGATGTAGACATAGTCTGTGGCGCTGTATCCTTCGCCCCAAAGTTCGAGCATTGTGAATTTGACAGAATAACAATTCTGGTGCCCTTCGCCGTGATGTGCGACCACGTCGTTGAAGTGGAACACACCATGGTGCCTGTTCACGACGCCTTCTTTGCCCCGAACGTATCGAGCCAATCGGGTGTGTGTTTTCGGGTTGATGTTTTTCATGATGACTTTGTCGCCGACCGCGAATTTTGCTGCCAAGTCAGATCCAGGAACACGCGCGGATGCGCCGCCCGCGACCAGGCCTGGGACGGCTTCTGCTGTGAGTGCGGCCATTAGTGTAGCTCCCCTTCAAGTTCTGCCATCTTTGCGTCGATCTCTTCGGTTGTGAGGGTTCCGCCCTCGACCAGCAGGGTCTGGAACGCACCCAGCCAATGTTCGTAATATGAACTTTCGAGGTAATGCTGGTTTCCAAGCCGCTCGATTGCGTGCCGAAACACATCGACGTTTATGAGCCCTCCTGCAAACAGACAAAAGAACCAACCAAAGATCGGCTTTTCCCAGTCATAGTGAAAAGCGGCCTCATTTTCTTCGGGATTGATCGGGCCAAAGCCCTCCATTCCGCCAAGATCGTGAATTGAATTCATGTTCTATTCCCTCTTCTTGAGTTTACGCTGGCATCTCGGCAAGCTTCACACCGATCATTGAATCTCGGGATACAAGCTCCTCAAGTTGCTCAGCGTTCATATCATCGGTCCCGGAAGGTCTTTGAGGCAGCACCAGATACCGCAGCTCAGCGTTGCTGTCCCAAACGTGGATTTCTGTGCTGTCAGGCAGTTGGGTCCCGAATTCGGCAAGCACACTGCGTGGATCGCGCACGACGCGTGACCGGTACGGCGCTGCTTTATACCACACCGGCGGCAGGCCCAAAGTCGGCCACGGATAGCACGAGCATAACGTGCAAACGACGACGTTGTGCACAGTATCGGTGTTCTCAACGACAACCATATCTTCGCCCTGCACACCGGAAAAACCAAGCTCGGCGATGGCCGCCGATGCGTCTTCCATGAGACGTTTTTTATAGTCGGGATCGGTCCAAGCTTTTGCGACAACCTTGGCCCCGTTTCTGGGGCCAATTTTAGTTTCATAGGTTTCAACCAAAAGGTCGATGGCGGCAGGATCGACGAGATCCTTTTCCACCAAGATAGATTCCAACGCTTTTACACGCAGTTCCGTATCTGGCAGCGGATCATAGTGGTGATCGTGTGGCATTAGAAATTACTCCTTGTGCATGGACAGTTGTTTCAGGACGACGCAAATGCATCCGCCACCTGATAAATCGTTTTTTCATCCCAGCATTTGCCCACGAGCATCGCGCCGATTGGCAGCCCGTTGCTCATACCGCATGGGATGGACATGCCGGGGTGACCGGTCGCGTTAAACGGTGCGGTGTTTCCGATCATCTCAAAGGCGCGCTGTAGATAGAGCGATAGCGGCGCATCAGCCGGGGGCAGCGGTGTCGCTTTCATCGGTGTTGTTGGCAACAGTAAGACGTCACATTCCGCCAGCATCGCATCATAAGCGGCTGTCAGGCGGCGCAAGATGTTCTGGGATTTGGCATAGTAGCGCCCGCGATGGTGACGGATACCGTATTCACCGACAAACATGGACACTTTCAAGGAATCCGACAGTTCGTCTGCGCGTGTGCGCCAGGATGAATGTGCGTCAAGCAGGCCGGTGGCATACTGGCCTTTCCAGTTCATCCCCATGCCATTGCCGTGCATCATCTGCCATTGGAGGCCTTCCAGCGCAATTGGCGTCCAGATGGCCGGGGCGATCAGGTGCATGGGAACCGAAACTTCGGAGACTTCCGCGCCCAAACCTTTCAGCTTTTCAGCCATTTCGCGAACCGCTTGATCGACGTCTTCTTCGCTATTTGCGTGTCCGAAACCTTCCTTCAGGACACCGATCTTCAAACCCTTGACGCCTTTGCCCAAAGCTTCGGTATAGTCGTGAGTTTTCACGCTATATTGGCGCGGGTCTAGTCCATCTTCACCGGCCAGGACTTCAAGAAACAGCGCGTTGTCGGCGACGTTCTGCGTAATTGGGCCGAGGTGGTCGATGGTTGCCTCGATCGGCATCGCACCAGTGTATGGGACCAACCCGTGGGTCGGTTTCATGCCGTAAGTGCCGCTGAACGAAGACGGCATCCGGATTGAGCCGCCCTGGTCACCGCCGATCGCCATATCAACCTCGTTCAAGGCGGTGACAACAGCGCTGCCCGATGATGACCCACCGGAACTAAATCCCATTTTGTGGGGGTTATGTACGGGGCCGGTGGCGTTGGTATGCGACCCGCCTGACAAGCAGAAAAATTCGCAGTGCGTTTTCCCTGCGATCGTGCCGCCCGCGTCCAAAACCCGGGTAACTACCGTTGCGTCCATGTCCGGCATAAAACCTTCAAGCGTTGATGAGCCGTTCATCATCGGCACACCGGCCACACAGATGTTGTCCTTAACCGCAATCGTTTTTCCAGCGAGCTTGCCTTTGGGGGCGCCTTTGATCTCGGTCTTCACGTACCACGCGTTATGGGGATTGTCCTCCGGAGCGGGGCGATAGCCCGGAGTTCTTGGATATTTGGTTTCTGGTATCTCATCAGGCAGGCTTTCGATCAGGTCATATGCTTGGAAATTCGGCTCCATCGCCTCCAGAAACTCGCCGACGCGCTCCTCTGACATATGCATGCCAAGGTCCGAAACGATTTCCTGCATCTGCGCCAGGGTTGGGCGTTTAATTGTCATTTTCTAGTTGTCTCCCGAACATTTGCGCTGAGTAAGAAATTCGGCACAAATGGTGTTTCATTATTTTTGTCGAGACGTGCGCGACGCGCCCGCCATCCAGGCGAATGTCTCTATTGCTCTGTAATAATTATTTATTTTATTTTCCCAAGCAAGTATTTTCTCGTTTCTGAAGGATCTTTGGGGAGACGGGGGCGTTCCCTGCTGTCTTCTAGGCCCCGAAAATGGTCACGATTCCAAAGCGCTAGTTGGATCGGTGCGAAGGCGGATAAAGGCAGCCATCAGTACCCATCGCCAACGTTTCGACGCCAATGCCAGATTAGACCAGAAGGGAGCTTGGCTCATCGGTTTGAATGGATTGCGCAGCTGCGCTGTTGCATTGAGTGTCAAAACAAGAATTTGCAGCGGTGGAGCAGACTTTTATGTTTAGACAGCTGTCTTTCAAATTCTATTGATTGCTTTCGGCTGCACCGACTTGGTTCAATTCAGAACGACAAGGCTCTGGCCTATCGGAAGATCATTCGAGACATAAACCGCAGATATGATCCGCACTTCGATTGCATCACGCACATCGAGAGAAGATGCCTGAACAACGGCGCCAAAAGTAAACGTTCTGCTCTCAAGCAGTTGCTTGAATTTGGGCAAAGCTGGACGCTTGCACTATATCGCGCGGCAGCACGTCGCGGTGAGGCCTTGTTGGATAATCACGCAGAACGCCGCGTGGAAGCATGGCTGCCACCGCTGGAGATTTCGCGACTCTTGCTCATGTGCCGCATCCCTTGGCCGCCCCGCGTAACGGCGATCTCTGGCGCTATCGTCTTCTCGGTGCCATCGTTCCTAATTTTGATGACCTTCCGACACTATGAATCCACTATTCGTCAAACTTTGCGACAGAACCACCGTTCGTCAATAAAACAAAAAGTTTGCGACAGAGCCCCGGACTTGGCCCTCCAAGTTTTGAACGCACCGCCTGAATTCCGTCTCGGGAAGGGCGTGTTCCGAGTTGCAATTGATCTGTGCAACAACGCCCTTAAGATACGCTGGTGACCCTTTTGATCAGCGTCTCGGCAGATCGCATTCCGGCAATGATGTGGTTTTGCCCCCGTACCAGCTGGGTCCGCCCGAAGCCTTGCGCGTCACTTTGCGTCCGCGCAATCTTGCTCGCGTGTTGCAGCGCGGGCAGCGCAGGAATCGTCAATGCCGGATCATGGCGGAAGCGGTCTGTCCCGTTGAAATTGAGAGGAACAAGGATCCGCGCGAGATCCTGGATGACGGTGTTTGCCGCGCTTTGCGCGACGGTGCCGTTCTCAACGTTCTCGTAGAATCTTTCGAGCGTGGACAGCAGGTGGTCACTTGCAACGCGGGCAGGGGAGAGATCAAATGCTTCGCCCGATTCTGCTTGATAGACGTCCAAGGTTTGCTGGAACTCACGCGCCGTGGCGCGCCAATCCTGCGGAAGAATTTCGGCGTTGGCGTTGCGGAAGACTGCAAGCAGATAGACCTTGATGTCCCGCAACAAGATGTCTTTATCCGCAATTTCGAGCGTATCATTCTCTGTGTGCCACGCAATGTTCATGCCGCACCCGCCAACGGCGTAATAGCCTAGCTCTTCACGGTGGGCGTCAGTCATGGCTGAGGATAACATCAGATACCCCGACAGGCCGATCCCGTTGAAAGAGTAGTCACCAGCGCGGTGTGGGCGTTCCGAATGTAGCTCTTTGCCGCAGACGTCCTTGATGACTTGTGCCAGATAGTCATGGTTTTCAGACATAACAGAGACGTTCTGGAATTCAGTCGCCCACCGGCAGCCAGGGCTATCGCAGTTCACCTGGGCAACGCAGTTGGCATCCAGATCGAGCGCAAAGGTGTCGGAGTACCACGTGGAGCCTGCATAGCGCCCTGTTGAGTGGCCGGGCCACCACGCGATCTTGACTGTGCGGCGCAACTTGTCTTTGTTGGCCCACAAGACACGCGCAATTTCCAGCATCGTTGCATCACCTGTCGCATTGTCGCCCACGCCCACGTCCCAGCTGTCAAGGTGGCCGTGAAGCAGCACGTATTTTTCCGGCTCCTCAGTTCCCCGGATCGTAATCTCGGGCAGTTTTGAGCTGAACCAGCCTTCTTCCATCTCAGTAAAAATCGTGGCCATACCACCTTCTTCAGCGACCTTGCGCAAGGCCTGTCCGCTTTCAAAATTCACGGCGGCTGCAGGTATCGTCGGTTTGCGGGGCAGGTCATCCGTACCGGGAATGCCCCAGATGGTTGTGCAGATGCCCCAGTGCACATCAACGCCGGGGTTGATGGCAACGACGCCGATTGCGCCGCAGGTGTTCATCAACGAGATAATAGCAGGGCTGGCAAAGCCCTCTGTCAGGACAATCTTACCGCGCACCTTTTGCGCCATCGCGTCAGATGCTTCGAGTTGGCTTTCGAACGCGTCCTCTTCGTCCATGTTGGTGGTACCGGCAATATACACCAGCGGCCCGCTGAGCCCGTCGGGCGCGTTCACGGCAAAGGCCGGCGGTTTGGCGCGAAAGGTGATGCCGCCCGCTTCTACGCGCGCCTGACCGGGCAGGCTCAGAAAAAGATCGGGCTCATGCACGTCAACCTCGACGCCGTGACCGCGCAAGGTCTCGATTACCTCGTCCATGCCGCGGTTGACGTCTGTGGGGTGCTCGCGCTTGAAGGTGGCAAAGCTCTCAACCAGCGCCCACGGCGCATCAATCGACACTTGCTCAAGAATCGTTTTTTCAATCTGGTTCATTGGTGAGGTTCCCATATGTTTCATCTAATAAAACAGTGTAGCGATAGATAAAACGCTAACAGGGAGTTATTCATCTCGCAAGGCTGCAATCGATGCGTCACGCGCCTTGTGGGAGATCACGTCTAGCTTAGCGTCAGCTTTGCCGAAATTTTCTGCGCAGCACTTTTTGCAGCGTCAATGTAGGTTTCGCGCCGAGACTCATCCAACCTTGCGGATGCGCCTGCGATGGAAAGGCCCGCGACAACTTCACCAGCGGCATTGAAGATCGGAGCGGCGATGGAAAAGGCACCATCATCCAGATCATTAAGCGCGACGTTGTAACCGTTTGCCCGAATGCGTTGCAGGATCTTTCCCAGCTGGTCGGAGTCCGTAATGGTATGGTTGGTATAGGTCTCCAGAGTGGAGGACAGAACGCGGTCACGAATGGCCGGCTCGGCATAGGCGAGCAGCAACATAGAAGCACCACCTGCATGGAGTGGGCCTTTTCTGCCAGTTTGTGCAAAGATACGAATGGCATGCAGTCCCTCGCGTGTCACCAAGGCCAGCGTGTGACTGCCTTCGCGAATCACCAGATTGACATTTTCGCCGGTCTCATCGCGTAATTCGTCCATAATGGGAGGTGCGACATGCAACAGCGCGCCGTCGCGGCCAACGCGTTCTCCCAGAAGGGCAACACGGTAGCCTAAGGAATAGACCGCGCGCTCCCCTTCGCGCTGCACATATCCGGCTTCTTCCAGCGTCTGCAAAAGCCTGAAAGCAATAGATTTGGTCAACCCCATCTCATTCGCCAATGCGGTCACACCAAGTCCGGGTTTTTCTGCCAATGCCTCAAGCACGCTCAACGCACGGCCGACTGCCTCAATTTTATACGACTTGCGCTTCTCGGCCTGTTCATTTGCATATTTTGTCATGGTGTCTCCTAGAAAGTACATTGCTTTTTTTTAGATTCGTGTTTTACTGAATAAAGTAAATAAAAAACGTTTTACTGAATAAAACAACTAGCATGATGCGTCAACTTGAAAATCAGCCGATCTGTTTGGTGGCAGCATGCCACTGTTGGCAGGGGTGGCATTCCTAAAATGCAATCCCAATGACTTTCTTTCGGCGCCGATCCGGTCCTTCCGGACCGCTGCCAACAGGAGAATTATTGTGAATACACTATTCAAATTGGCCTCAACCTCGTTGATGGGCATGGCATTACTTGCTGGGCCGACATGGGCGCAAGACCAGATCAGAACCCTCCATCTGCTGTCGCGTCCGCAAGCGGCGCAGCCGGCGGAATTCCAGTCAATCCAACTAATTGCTCAGGAATGGCGCAAGCTGGGGCTGGATGTCGAGGTGGACGTCATGCCTTGGGAGCAGATGTCATCCGAGGTCTGGTACGAGCGTGACAAATGGGACGCGACCGCATGGCAGATGACCGGACGGCCGGAACGCTCAGACCCTGACGAGATCATCTATAACTTGTTCCACTCCTCTACAGCGGAAAGTGGGTATAACTTTATTGGGTATTCCAGCCCCGAATATGATGCGGTGGTGGAAAAGCAGCGTATCACAGTTGACCCTGACGCGCGTCAGGCGCTGGTCCGCGAAGCGCAGGAAATTCTTGCCAAAGATCAGCCCAATATGATGCTGGTCCATCCTGAGCAGGCTTTCGTTTTTGACAAAAACATCTGGGACGCGTCCTCCGTGGTGAACCAGTCGGGCATCGGTATCCGGAACACATGGACATGGCTGTCGCTGACGCCGAAAACGGATCAGAAAGACATCATCGTCAACTCCGCCGACAACGTGATCGCGGTGAACCCTCTGTATATCTCCGGCGTGACGGACAGCTGGATGACCGAGCTCGTCTATGACCGCTTGTTCCGTGTCGGCCCAGACGGCTTGCCAAAAGAATGGGCGGCTGAAAGCTTTGAGTGGCGTGATGGGGCGACGATCGCCGTCACTCTGCGCGAGGGTATGATGTGGCATGATGGACAGCCGATGACCGCCGAGGACGTCAAGTTTTCCTTTGAGACAACAGTTGGTGGCGAAGCCCCGATGTATGCGCCATTCGGCAAGGGCATCAGCGACATCGCAATTGAGGGGGACAATGTCATCGTCTTCACCTTGGCCACTCCATCGGCCTCTTTCATCACGTCTAGTCTGGCCAAGATCAACCTGATCCCCAAACACGTTTGGGAGCCTATTCTGGCCGACCTTGCCACCAAGGACGAGAACGCCGAGAGCTATCAGGAAGCCACGCCAATCGGGTCCGGCCCTTACAAATTTGATCGTTGGATCACGAATGAGGAAATCGTTCTGAGCGCCAACAATGAACACTTCAATGCGCCAAAAGCAGACCGGTGGATCCTACGCTTGGTGCCAAATGCCGAAGCAGCGCTTGGAATGTTGCGCTCTGGCGAGATCAACTTCCTGACTGATTTCTCGGGCGATCCACAGGTTCTGATTGATGCGGCGGACGCGGACGGGGACCTTGAGGTTGTTGCCACCGTTGATATCGGTTTTCGTTATGTGGCGTTCAACAACCGCCGTCCTCCGTTCAATGATCCCGCATTCCGCGCGGCGTTGTCCTCTGCAGTAGATCGCCGTCTGATTGTGAAAGCAGCGTTCAAGGATTTTGCAGTCGCATCGAACTCGGTCGTTTCCCCGGCACTTGAGTTCTGGCATGACAAGGCCGTCGTGGATGATTTCAAAGCAGGTCCCGATGTCGCCAAGCAGTTGCTTGAGGATGCGGGCTACACCATGGTTGACGGTCGCTTGGCCTATCCCGATGGCGTTGAAGAAACGCTCGATAAATAGACCGCAATATAACGAGGGGCAGCATGCACAATGCCGCCCTCACCCTATTTCCTCCCACCCCTAGCTGTAGGTTCTCATGAGCACGCTCAAACCCGTTCTATCGCGCACCTTTCAGCTGATTCTGGTCCTCTGGGCGGTGGTGACGATCTTGTTTCTGATGTTCCGCCTGATGCCAGGAAACCCGCTTGCCGCCTACATTGATCCGACCTTCACGCTCGAACAGCAAGAGACCCTGATCCGTCAGTTCGGATTGGATAAGCCGCTTTTGAATCAATATTTCACCTACATCGGCAACCTGCTAAAGGGCGAGCTTGGGTATTCCTTCCGTTACCGCACGCCGGTGGCCGAACGCATTTGGCTGCTGCTCCCCAACACGCTGGTCCTGACCTTCTCGTCTTTGATCTTGGCCTACATCTTTGGCGTTCTTGCTGGTGCATGGCTTGCGTGGCGCCGTGCCAGCCGCGCCGAGGCTTTTGCACTGCCGGTGGTGCTGGCCACCCGCGCGATGCCAGAGTTTTGGCTGGGCATGCTGCTGCTCGCTATCTTCTCCTTTTCACTCGGGATATTCCCGGCCGGTGGAACCCGCTCGGCAGGGACCGAGTATGACAGCTTTTGGGCACTCTACACCTCGGCTGATTTTCTATCTCATCTTGCGCTGCCGATGCTGACATTGGCGATCTATTCGCAGGGTTTGCCGCTTTTGTTGATGCGGTCCAACATGCTGGAGGTGATGAAAGAAGACTTTGTTACCATGGCAAAGGTGAAGGGCCTGTCCCCCTATACAATTGTCATCAAACATGGCGCGCGAAACGCTCTTTTGCCTGTGATGACTTCCTTTGCGATCTCTGTCGGCTATCAGTTGCAGGGCAATGTGGTGGTGGAGAGCGTCTTCTCCTGGCCCGGCTTAGGGCGTGAACTCGTTTCGGCAGTATCGGCCTCCGACTATCCACTGGCACAGGGTGCATTTCTGATGATCGCGATCGTTGTGATCTTGATGAATCTGATTGCAGACCTGCTCTATACCTTCCTCGACCCAAGGATTTCCCATGCTTGAGGCAACTGCCGCCCAAGGACCGCTGCGCCGGATGTTTGCCGCCCTGAAGTTGCCCGTCGGTGACAACTTTGCGCTGGCTGGGCTGATTATCTACACCTTGTTCTCCCTCACTGCGATCTTTGCGCCAGCGCTCGCTCCATACGACCCGACAGAGATCCTCTACACCGCCGACTATGACCTCGCGTCAGACCTGCTTCCGGGTCAGCAAGGGCACATCCTTGGTACAACCAGCCTTGGACGAGACATCTTTTCCCAGATCGTTTTTGGAGCGCGTGCTGCTTTGCTTGTCGGAGTGACAGCGGCATTCATGGTGGCATTCATTGGGACAATCGTAGGGTTGCTGTCCGGCTATTTCGGCGGCTGGGTCGATATGATCCTGATGCGTTTGGCCGACGTGGCCTTCGGCATCCCGTTTCTGCCGTTTGTCATTGTCATTTCCGCCTTTCTCGAGCCCTCTATCTGGAACACCGTTATCGCGATGGCGCTTGTGCTCTGGCGTGACACGGCACGGGTGATCCGCTCACAAGTCCTCACTCTGCGGTCCCGCGGTTATGTCGAGGCCGCACGAGTATCGGGCTCTTCCGACTTCAAGATCATAACCCGACATATTGCGCCCAACATCATCCCGCTGTCGCTGCTCTACGGCTCAATTGCCATTGGTTGGGCCATTCTCACCGAAGCTTCTATCAGTTTCTTGGGTTTTGGTGATCCTGACTCCATCAGCTGGGGGTTCATGTTGCAGGACGCCTTTGCAAGTCAGGCGCTGAGCCGCCAAGCATACCATTGGTTCATCCCGCCAGGGGTAGCGATCATCCTTGTTGTCTCGGCGGGTTTCTTCATCTCGCGGGGCTACGAGAACCTGTTGTTCCCAAAGCTGGGTCGCTAAAATGAGCGACACTCTCCTCTCCGTCAAAGACTTGTCTATTGCCTACGAAGTGCCGGGCAAAGATGTTGTCGCTGTGTCTGGCGCCTCCTTTGATGTGCCCAAAGGGTCGATTGTTGGGCTGGTCGGTGAAAGCGGCTGTGGCAAAACCACGATGGCGCGGGCTTTCACCCGTGTCATTGCCGACAATGCCCAGATCACTGAAGGCAGTATGCTGTTTAACGGTGCTGATCTGGCTGCCCTGTCAGAGCGCGCTATGAATGATCTGCGCTGGCGCGACATTGCCTTTGTGCCGCAATCGGCGATGAATTCCCTCGATCCTGTGTACCGCGTTGAATACCAGCTGAACGAAGTTCTGCGCGGCAGGGGTGGCATGAGCCGGGCCCAGGCCAAGGCACGGGCGGTTGAGTTATTCGAGATGGTCGGTATCGAGGCAAACCGGCTACGGGATTTCCCGCACCAGTTCTCTGGTGGTATGCGCCAACGAGTGGCTATCGCATTGGCGTTGGCATTGAACCCCAAGCTCATTGTCGCGGACGAACCCGTGACCGCCCTAGACGTTATTGTGCAGCGCCAAATTCTGGACCAGATGCGCGATCTACAGCGTGACCTGGACATTTCTATCATCATGGTTACGCATGATATTTCGGTCGTTGCCTATATCTGTGACCGCACGGTGGTAATGTATGCTGGCGAAGTGGTTGAGGATTGTGACACGGCCACCCTGCTATCCGAACCGCTGCACCCATATACCATGGGGCTGAAGAACGCTTTCCCTGACATCGCCAGTGCCGGTTCCGGCATCCTGACCCCGATCAGCGGTGCGCCACCCGATCTGGCGCATCCGCCGTCGGGCTGCCGCTTTGCCGCACGGTGTCCGTTTGCAATAGATCATTGTCGCGCAGTCTCGCCTGTCTTGCGGGGCTTCGCAGAGGGCCACACGGTTGCATGCCACCGTGCCGATGAGGCGCAGACTCTGCGCGGGCAGGCCACAAAGCCCGCGACATGGGGAGAGATTGCATGACCACACCTCTCGTCGAAGTCGAAAACGCCAAATTACACTATCGCGTCGGCTCTGCTGCATCGGCGATGCTGGGCCTACCATCCGTGGTAAAGGCTGTCGATGGCATCAGTTTTCGCCTGAACAAGGGTGAAAGTGTTGGCCTGTTGGGCGAAAGTGGATGCGGAAAAACGTCCATAGGGCGTCTGCTGGTCCGGCTGGAAGAGATCACCGGCGGGTCCGCGCGTTTTGACGGAGACGAGATTTCCAGTCTGAAAGGTGCGGACCTGCGCCGTTTCCGGTCACGCAGCCAGATGATTTTTCAAAATCCGTTTGATGCCGTCAATCCGCGCTATTCCATCGCCAAGACGATGGCAGAGCCCTTGGGCAACGCTGGCATCCCCGAATCTGACTGGCAGGCGCGCATCATCAAGGCGCTTGACCTTGTGCGACTGGCCGAACCACGACAATACCTCGACCGGTTTCCGCACCAGCTTTCGGGCGGGCAACTCCAGCGTGTTGTGATGGCCCGTGCGTTGATCCTTGAGCCTGACTTTGTTGTCGCGGACGAGCCTGTATCGATGCTCGATGTTTCTGTCCGTGCCGGTGTGCTCAATGTGTTCCGCGAGGTGCGGGACAAGCTGGGCCTGACAGCGATTTACATCAGTCATGATCTGGCGCTGGTCCGGTATGTGTGCGAGCGCACAATAGTGATGTATCTGGGCCGTATTATGGAGGACGGCCCGACCGAGGACATCGTGCGTGACCCGTTGCACCCTTATACCCAAGCGCTTGTCGCTGCTGTGCCGACGCCCAAAGCGGATCAAAGCCATGACCCTCTGCCCATCGGTCGAGGCGCGCCTGACCCGCGCAACCCGCCCTCGGGGTGTGTGTTCCGGGATCGTTGTCCCAAGGCGTTTAATCGCTGCGTCTCACAGGTGCCTCTGCCGCAGAACGTCGGCACACGTCAAGTTGCCTGTCACCTTTTTGACGGCCAAAGCTGATGCGCGCCGCCGTATACACACAAACCGGTCCTGCGGAGGATGCCCTGCATCTGATTGATTTGCCTGACCCAGTACTGGCAGCTGGCGAGGTGTTGGTCCGGGTCCATGTCTCTGGTATCAATCCGGCTGATGTAAAACGCCGCGCGGGCTGGAACGGGATGCAGATGGTGCACCCACAGGCCATTCCCCATTGTGACGGGGCCGGAGTGATTGAGGCCACAGGCGACGGCGTCGACCCCAGCCGTATCGACTCCAGCCGTATCGGCACCCGCGTCCGGTTTTCGAATGCCCAAGGCGGCTATGGAGAGGCAGGGCGCGCATGTGGAACGGCGGCAGAGCTCATTACTTTACCCTCTGCACAAGCTGTTGATCTGCCGTATACGTTCGATTTTGCTTCTGGCGCCTGCCTTGGCGTGCCGGGTTTGACCGTTTGGCTTTTGGTGCTGAGTGACGGACCCGTCGCGGGCAACACTGTTCATATTCAGGGTGCAGCTGGTGCTGTGGGGAACATGGCTTTACAGATAGCGGTGCATGAGGGCGCGCGTGTCATCGCCATCGCCATCGTCAGCTCGGATGCTGGAGCCGCGCATGTAGCGGCCTGTGCGGATGTGCCAAGTCTGAACCGTCACATGCAGGACATCGCAGCCGAGGTTGAAACGTTGACCAAGAGCAATGGTGCTTACCGCATCATCGAGGTGGATTTGGCGGCAAATCTAGAGATTGATATTGCTTGCTTCGCCCCGCACAGGACGGTCGCATCTTATTCCTCGTCCTCCGATCCAACGCCAATGCTACCGTATTGCACGCTTGCCAACCTCGGTGCCGCGGCCCGCTTTGTGCAGGATTTTCGCCTGACACCTGCGCAATGGCATGCTGCTGAAACAACTCTGACTAAGCTTGCCACAAATGGCGCGCTGCGTCCGGCTGTAACGGCTGAATTTCAACTCGATGATATTGCCCAAGCCCACACTCGTGTGGCGCAGGGCGCATTAGGACAGACTGTCCTCAATCTCATGCTGCGTGATTAAGGAGCCGATCATGAACACACAAGCTGCCATCAAGCCCGACGCAACCCCGTTATGCGATCCCGTATCCCTAGAGATTATTCGTGGGGCCATTGCCGCTGCGCAATCAGAAATGGAAGCCTTGATTGAGCGGACTGCAATCTCGGCCTTCATCCGCGAAAAGAAGGACTTCTACACCGCGCTATTTGACGGGAACGGCACAATGGCCGTGGGCTCCATGGTGCCCATTTTTGGCGATATGACCCGCCCCGTTCTGGAGAAGTTTCCGGCAGAGACCATGCAGCCCGGTGATGTCTACTGGTACAATGATTGTTACGGCTCTTACGGCGCAATATCGCACTCCAATGATCAGGTCCTGCTGGCACCTGTGTTCCGTGAAGGGCGTATCTGTGCCTTTGTTATGAGTTGGGCGCATTTTGCCGACATCGGGGGCTTGCGCCCAGGGTCCATCAGTCCCGACGCCACGGACATTTTCCAGGAGGGTGTGATGATCCCCGTGACTAAGATGATTGAGGCGGGACAAGTCAATCAAGCCGTGCTCGACATATTCCACCGTAACTCCCGCTATCCTGATCAAAGCATTGGCGACATGCGCGCGTTGATGGCTTCGGTTGAGCTGGGAACCAAGCGAGTTGGCGAAATTCTAGACCGTTTTGGACCTGACATGATGGCCGATGCGCTGTCGCAATTGCTAGGACGGACGCGGCGTCTGGTGCGCAGCAAACTGGCAGAGACGTTTGACTATGGCACGCATAAATTCACCGATGCCATCGACAGCGATGGCCATGGCAACGGCCCCTTCCGCATGCGGTTCGCGCTGACGCGGACCAAGGGCGCGGACGGAGAGGATCACTTTACCTTTGACGCCCGCGACAGTGATGATCAGGCACCGGGACCGATCAACTATCTGATGAATAAGGGCGTTCCCGGCATGGCACTGGGTCTATTCTATCTAGGCGGCGATCCGTCACAAGTGTGCAACGCCGGCGGCCCGAACGCGCTGGACGAGGTGCTATTCCGCGAAGGCTCTTTCCTGCAACCGAAATACCCAGCGCCTTTGGGTCTGCGCGGTCTGACGGCCATGCGCATGATATCGGCTATATCTGGTTTGCTGAACACGGGCGGCGGCGACGCTCCGGCAGCGAACTCAGCCTATGTGGTAAACATCATGCGCGGTGAATTCCGCAACAAGGCGGGCGAACTGGAGCCCTACCTGTTGGCCGACGGCATCGGCGTCGGCTATGGCGCGCGGGCCATGGCAGACGGTATTGATGCGGTCTATTTTGTGGCACAGGAAAACTACCCTGTCGAATTTCTGGAGGCGGGGTATCCAGTGACAATGCGCGGCTACGGGGTGGTGCCGGATTCAGGCGGCGCGGGCAAACATCGCGGCGGCTGCGGTATCGTCCGTGAGTATGAGATACTGGCCGAGACAACGATGTGCGCCATTCGCATCGATAGCGTCAAAAACCCGCCATGGGGTATCGACGGAGGTCGGTCTGGCCGCCACGGCGTCGCCATTGTGAACCCCGGCATGCCGGATGAGGTTGCGTTGAACCCGCTTTCTGACGGTAACATGCTGAAACAAGGAGATATCCTGCGGATCGAGACAGGGGGAGGAGGCGGACACGGTCACCCGTTCGATCGTCCGGCTGATCGGGTGCTGGAGGACGTATTGGACGGCTTTGTCACAATTGATGCCGCCGCGGAGCTCTACGGTGTGGTGATCCATGACGACGAGATCGACACCGCTGCCACCGAAAAACTTCGGGCAGACCGCCCGGTAACAGGTCGTTTTTTCCGTCAGGAGTACGTTGATGCCCTCGTCTGATATGTCATTTGATCCTTCCTTTGCCGTTGCTGTCGATATCGGCGGCACCTTCACCGATATCTCGCTGTTGGACCGCACCTCCGGTCAGGTTTGGCGGGCCAAGACACCATCGACACCTGCGGACCCGTCAGTGGCTTTTATGACGGGCGTGAACGCCGTTCTATCAGACGCCGGTATTGATGCGGCCGAACTTGACCAAGTACTTCACGGCACCACCGTGGCCACAAACATGATCCTTGAGAACAAGGGCGCAAAGACTGCCTTGGTAACCACCCGTGGCTTTCGCCATGTGCTTGAGATTGGTCGGCAGGATATTCCGCGTCACGCAAACCTGTTTACATGGGTAAAGCCGCGCCGCCCTGTGCCCGCCTCGCGGATACATGAAATTGACGAGCGGATTGGCACGGGCGGCGTGGTCATGCAAGCTCTTGATGAGGACAGCGTGGCCTGTGTGGCAGAGGCTTTGCGCAAACAGAATGTCGAGGCGGTCGCGATCTGCCTCATGCATGCCTATGCGAATGCGGATCATGAAAAGCGCGTGACCGAATTGCTGCGCGCGGCCCTGCCGGGCATTGATGTCACCTGCTCCACGGACGTGCTACCGGTGGTGCGTGAATTCGAGCGTAGTCTGGCAACGGTCCTGAACGCGGGCGTTATGCCCGGTGTATCGACATATGTGGAGCGGTTAGAGAACCGGTTGAAAGACGCGGACGTGGCCTCGCCCTTACTGTTGATGCAATCCAATGGCGGCGTGGCAGGCACGGCGGCAATTCGGAACGCCCCCGCGCTCACTGCCCTTTCTGGTCCCGCAGCGGGTGTGGTCGGGGCCTGTGATGTGGCGGCAACTTGCGGCATTAAGGATATTATTACGGTCGACATCGGCGGCACCTCTGCCGACATCTGCCTGATCCGCGATGGTATTGTTGGGCTGACCCAATCGGGCAAGGTGGGCGACTGGCCCTTGTCCCTGCCAATGGTGGATATGGTCACAATCGGTGCGGGCGGCGGATCAATTGCGCAATTGGCGGATGAGACGCTTGCGGTTGGCCCGCATTCCGCAGGCGCGCGTCCGGGTCCAGCGGCCTATGGCCATGGGGGCACGCAAGCCACTGTGACAGACGCGCATGTGGCGCTTGGGCATTTGCCCGTCAGTCTGCTGGGGGGTGAGATGTCACTGGACCAAAAGGCAGCGCTCAAAGTTGTGGATGACAATGTCGCCGCACCGCTTGGACTGACCCGCCATGATGCCGCGCGCGGTATACTGGCGATTATGAACAACAACATGGTGGGTGCGGTGCGTACCGTCTCGGTGGAACGCGGATATGATCCGCGCGATTTCACACTTGTGCCTTTTGGTGGCGCTGGCCCGTTGCATGGCGTCGCTTTGGCGGATCTATTGGGCATCAATCAGGTGATGGTGCCTGCCGCGCCAGGCCTCCTGTGTGCGGACGGCCTACTGGCTGCTGATCTGAAAGCCGAGTTTACCCAGGCCCTGCCCACACCCGGCGCGATTGATCAGGCACTTGGCAATGAAATTGCCGCCGATCTGGTCAAAAGGGCAACGCAATGGCTGGACCAAGAAGACATCCCGCATGCCCGTCGTGACACCCAAGTGCGCGCCTTGCTTCGGTTCCATGGACAGGGCGGTGAAATCGCGGTGGACTGGGCGGGCACGCCTGAAGCGACAGAGGCGTTGTTCCGCAAGTCGCATGAGGCGCTTTATGGTTTTGTTCTGGATGCGCAGATCGAATTGGTGACCCTGCGCGTCGAGGCCGTGGGCCGTACGGTCCCTTCGCCGCGCCCCGATCTGCTAGAAGGGGAGGCACCAGTGCCGGTCCAGAACCAAATGGTGCATTGGGAAACCGGCGATATGAACACGCCAATCTACGACCGCGCGACACTTTTTGCCGGCGTTACGCTGGTGGGCCCCGCGGTGATCACACAGCTTGACACAACCACAATCATCCCGCCGGGCTGGTCCGCGACCGTTCACCCGTCCGCGGCACTTTTGCTAAAAAGGGATACATGATGAGCCAGATCGACGCCATTTTCGACTATATCAAAAGCAATGAAGTCGCTTACGTTGAGCGGGTTATGGACTATGTCCGGCATCCCTCTATCTCGGCCCACAACATCGGGATCAGAGAAGTCGCGACGTTGCTGGTGGACCACCTCACCTCACTCGATTTCGAGGCAAAACTGGTCGAGACACCTGGCCACCCGTTTGTGTTGGGACACCGGCAGGTCGACCCGTCAAAGCCAACCGTGCTGCTGTATGGTCATTACGACGTGCAGCCACCCGATCCTCTTGAGGCATGGGTGAGCCCCCCGTTCGAGCCGGAAGTGCGCGACGGCCGTATCTGGGCGCGGGGCATTGGTGACAACAAGGGTCAGCATTTTGCCCAGCTTTTAGCGATCGAGGCGCATTTGAGGGTCACTGGTACATTGCCTTGCAACATTATCTTTTGTTTGGAGGGAGAGGAAGAGATCGGCTCCCCGCAAATTGCCGATTTTGTGCGCGCGCATCTGGAAGAGTTACAAGCCGATCTGGTGGTGACCTCGGACGGGCCATTGCATGAAAGCGGCCAGCCGGTGATTACCTTCGGCGTGCGCGGCGTGGCGTCTTTTGATCTGGTCGCCAAGGGCGCGTCACGCGATGTGCACTCGGGCAACTTTGGAGGTGTTGTCCCCAATCCAGTATGGACGTTGGTGCAGTTGCTTGCAACGATGAAGGATGCGGATGGCAACATCACGGTCGAAGGCCTTACCGAGCCTGTGGTACCCGCGACCAATCTTGAACTAGATGCGGCATCGCGCCTGCCGCTGGATCTGGGTAAAGTCATGGCGGATTTGGGCTTGGATGCCCTTGATGGACCCTCGGATAGGCCCTATTGGGACCGGCTCATGTTCCATCCGACCCTCACGATCAATGGATTTCACGGGGGATACGGCGGCGAGGGGAGCAAGACTGTTCTGCCTAACCATGCCATCGCAAAATGTGATGTCCGATTGGTGGAGCCTTTGACACCGGACTATGTGTTTGACCGGATCGAGGCGCACGTCGCCACGCAAGCCCCCTCAGTTGAGGTAATCCGCCATAACGGAATGCTTCCCAGCAAAACCCCGATGGATACGCCCTTTGCAGCGCCGATCATAAAAGCAGTGCAACGCGCCCGTGGCGTTGATCCACTGCTTTATCCAACGGTTGGCGGCAGCCTGCCCGACTACGTCTGGACAAAGATACTAAAGAAGCCGGCTTTTGTTGTGCCCTACGCCAACGCAGATGAAGCCAATCACGCTCCAAACGAGAATCTTGAAGTTGTCCGGTTTATCGACGGCATAAAAACCGGTGCCGCACTGCTGCATGAACTTGGAGGGCATTGCCAAGTTGTTAGCCCTGTTCGATTGTCGTAGATCGCTCTCACGGAAATTCCGTCTGATATGCCGCGCCTGAAAGGTTTTCGTTTCCCACGAGAGGTCATCGCCTATGCAGTGTGGGCGTATCATCGCTTCGCCTTGAATACCGCTGATGTTGAAGATCTGTTGGCCGAACGCGGCGTGATTGTCAGCCGAGAGGCTATTCGGCTGTGGGTGAACCGGTTTGGCCGTCATTTCGCGGATTGCATTAAGCGCGAAAGAGCGGGCTGTGCTGACAAATGGCACCTCGATGAAGTCGTCATTATGATCAACGGCGAGAAATTCTGGCTTTGGCGCGCCGTTGATGCGCACGGCGATGTACTAGACCTTCTTGTCCTGAAACACCGTAGTGCCAAGGCCGCAAAACGCTTTCTAAAACGCCTCATAGCGCGTTATGGCCAGCCACGTGTTATCGTAACAGACAAATTGCGCAGTTACATCAAGCCCATAAAGATTTTTGCTCCCGATGCGGATCACCGAGCGCATAAGGGCCTGAACAATCGTGTCGAGGGATCGCACCGGCCGGCCCGCAAAAGAGAGAAAATCTTCGGTCGGTTCAAATCAGCACGACAGGCCCAAAGGTTCTTATCTGCTCACGATCAAATCAACATCATCTTCCGCCCACGCCGCTACCGACTTTCCGCCAGCTCATACCGCCACGCTAGATCAGATGCTTTTGATCTGTGGAAAAGTTATGCTGATGAGATGACGGCGTAAGAGGGCGAACACCCCTTCTCTCAACCCATCAAAATTAACTTGGCAATGCCTCGCTGCCACCTAAGCCACAAAACCTCGACAGGCAACATAAGTGGAGTTAACTTGACAACACCCACTGCGCCCTTGCTGATGCGATGGCCAAGCCATCCGTGACCGCTGTGAACACCTCGGTGAAACTATGATCCGCGCTCGGGAATTCCTTTTTCATTGCCTCAGAAACCATCGACATCAAACTAGAACCCCCAACATAAATGACGCGTTCCACGCTTGCCGCATCGACACCCGCCAATCGAAGCGTTTCTTGCGCACCAGTGCGTAAGCTGTGGGAGTAGGGCGCAAGGATCTCCCCCAGATCCGTGTTGGAGAGGGGGCAGGACAAGTGGCGCTCGATCGGGTCCAACAAGATCTGCGCCTCCGCACTCCCCGTGTTGGCTGTCATCTTGCCGCTTTCGACAGCAAAGGCCAATTCATGTCCGAGCTCGTCTTCGAGTACAGTGACAAGACGGCACAGCTTCTCCGGTTCATAAGCAAGGCGTGCCATTTCTACCGCCAATCGCCGGTTTTGTGGCGTGTATAAAAAGGGGATCTTCTCCCAAGTTGCCACATCATTGAAAATCGCTGTCGGTACGGGCGTGCCTCCCGAACCTATGGTTTTGCGCAATTGGGTCCCTTTGCCCAGCAACGGCATCACCTGATGAATGCTGATCGCGCGGTCAAAATCAGTGCCACCAATGCGGACACCGTGATTAGCGAGAATCTTCACGCCGTCAGAGCAGGAGCGAAACAGAGAAAAGTCCGAGGTCCCACCACCGATATCGACGATTAATCCGACCTCGCCGGATTGATCCAACGCGCCACTCGCGATGGCAGCTGCTTCAGGTTCAAGCATGAAAGCAACATGCTTGAAACCCGCCGCCAAATAGCAGGCGCGCAGATCCGCTTCAGCTTGCGCTTCACGCGGGTCATCTGTGCCGTGGAACGCCACCGGTCGGCCCGAAAGAACCCCCTCAAACGCCAAGCCGGTTTCAGTCTCAGCTCTGATTTTAATCTGGCGCAGAAAGCGTGCAATGATCTCGACGAATGTGACCCGTTCATTCAAGATCTGGCGTTTTTCATGCATCAGCGTTGTACCCAACACGCGCTTTAGAGCCCGCATGAAACGTCCGTCAATACCGTCAAGCAAGGCTTGGTTTGCCGGCGCGCCAGTCAGAGTTTTCCGTGTATCGAAATCAAAAAAGAACGTGGTTGGCAGAGTCTTGGACCCCGGCCCCAATTCGATCAGCTTTGGCAAGCCGTCGCACAAGTAGCCAGCAGCGGAATTGGATGTGCCGAAATCGACACCCAAGACGTGACAAGGAGATGCCATACCAGATCCTTCCAATGGCTTACGCAAGAGGCGGGTCCTATGCTCAGGAGGCACTGCCGTCAAGCATCGGGGCTCCGCGAATGGTGTCGGTCAAGAAATCAGAAGGGGACTGTTGCATTAATCGGATGAGTACAGTCGCAGGCTCTTTCATCTCCAGATGTCATGCGGTGGTGCCGAAGAGGCTGTCGATAAACGCGATCTCGCCAAGGACACCTGGTTGTTTGTAATGGATGTGGCCACGTTTGATTGTTCGGATCGTCTCTATCCCGCTGAGGGTCGCTTTGGCTGTTCGGAGTGAGCGGAAGCTCTGGCGATACCCCAGCAGCCGCTTCATCGCCGCATGATCGCTTTCGATCCGATTGTTACGCCATTTTCGGTCG
>NZ_JBDVLG010000027.1:0-143322 GCF_039970775.1 Roseobacter sp. | reverse complement strand
CCCACCATCGAAGAGGTGCGGCTGGAAGGCGACGGGCTGACAGTTGTGGCCGGGCGCGCGGCCCCCGGGGCGCAGGTGGCAGTGTTGGTTGACGGCGAAGAGATCGCGACAACGGTTGCCGGTGCGCGGGGCCGTTTTGCCGCAGTGGGCTATGTCGCGCCCAGCGATGCCGCACGCGTCTTGACGTTGTTGGCGCAGATCAACGGCGAAACAACGGCATCGGATGCCGATGTTATCGTAGCACCCGTTGCGGCGTTGGTGGCCGAGGCCGCACCCGCTACCGGCGATGACCCCGTGGCAACACAGCCCGATGAGACGCCCGATGCGCCACAATTGGACGCGCGCGTTGTGGCCGATGCCCCCCTTGAAGACCCGGCACCTGCCGCAGAACAGCGGGCGCAGACCCGCGTTGCCCCAAGCGCGCCTGCGATCGCCGCACCCGCTGCGCCAACGGTGCGCCTGCCGGACGTGGATGAGACCACCCAACCCCTCCCTGAGCCACCCATTGCCGCGCGCGACGACACCCCCGAACCCACAACCGCACAGGTCGAATTGCAACCGGCAGCCCCCCCCACACCGGCGCCTACACCGGCACCTGCGCCCCAAAACGACACACCCGCCCCGTCTGTGCAGGCGTCACAAGACCCGCCGCAACCCACCGCCGCGCCGCAGCCGGTTGCTATTTTGCGCTCTACCTCGGATGGGGTCGCATTGCTGCAAACCGCGCCGCAGCCTTCTGAAACCGTGGCCATCGACACCATCGGATATTCGGCGCAGGGTGATGTGCAACTGTCGGGCCGGGCGGCTGCGGGCACATCAGAGGTGCGCGTGTATCTGCAAAACCGGTTTACGGCGGCCTTTGCGGTAGACAGCGACGGTGCATGGCGCGGGGATATTCCGGGGATCGACGCGGGCTTGTATCAGTTGCGGGTGGATGAGGTGAACGGTGCAGGCGATGTCACCAGCCGCATCGAAACGCCGTTCAAACGCGAAGCTCCCACCGTTTTGGCCGAAGCCAACGCGGGCCAAAACGGCCCCGTGCAGGCCGTGACCGTGCAAACAGGCGACACCCTGTGGGCCATCGCCCGGGACCGCTATGGCGAAGGCGTTTTATTCGTGAAAGTTTTTGAGGCCAACCGTGGCGACATCCGCGACCCGGACTTGATTTACCCCGGTCAGGTCTTTGATCTGCCTATCGAATGACGCGCGCGGAATATTTTGCGCAGGCGGTGGCCAAGCAGGGTGCATTGGCCTACCTAAAGGGTTGAACGCAAGCGGGACACCACATGCCAGCCGACAGCACGACCCAACCTCAGGCCGGGACCGCCGCGCCCCATAAATCTGACGCGGCAGAACGCCAATCGGGGCTGCGGACCATCCGCAGGGTCGCGCCCTATCTGTGGCCGTCTGACCCCGCGTGGGTACGCAAACGGGTTGTGGCGGCGATGGCGCTGCTGATCTTTTCCAAGCTAATTTCTGTGTCGACGCCGTTTTTCTACAAAGGCGCGGTGGATGCCCTGGCCCAGGAAGGCGTGTCGATGTTGGCCTTGGGGGCTGTGGGGTTAACGATCACCTATGGCATTGCGCGGCTGATGACGGTGGGGTTTCAACAACTGCGCGATGCGGTTTTTGCCCGTGTCGGACAGCGCGCGCTGCGGATGCTAGCGCTGGAGACGTTCACCCATATTCACCGTTTGTCGATGCGCTATCACATCACGCGCAAAACGGGCGGCCTAAGCCGGATCATCGAACGCGGCGTTAAAGGGGTCGACTTTCTGCTGCGGTATTTGTTGTTTTCTATCGGGCCGCTGCTGTTGGAACTGCTGCTGGTCGCGGTGATCCTCGCGGTGGTGTTTGACATTTGGTATCTGGTGATCGTCGCCGTGACGATTGTGCTCTACGTCGCGTTTACCTTTGTGGTGACCGAATGGCGCGTGAAACTGCGCCGCGAAATGAACGACCAGGACACAGACGCCAACCAAAAGGCCATCGACAGTCTGCTGAACTTTGAGACCGTCAAATATTTCGGTGCCGAAGCACGCGAGGCCCGGCGGTATGATGCGTCGATGGAAAAATACGAGACCGCGGCAATCAAGACCAACTATAGCTTGGCCTTCCTGAATTTTGGCCAGTCTGTGTTGATCACAGCGGGGTTGGTTGGCGTGATGCTCATGGCGGCCATTGGGGTGCAAAATGGCACCTTGACGGTGGGCGATTTCGTGATGGTCAACGCCTACATGATCCAAATCACCATCCCGTTGAATTTTCTGGGTACGATCTACCGTGAAATCCGGCAGGCCTTGGTTGATATGGGCGAAATGTTCGATTTGTTGGAACAACCCGCCGAGGTGATCGATGCGCCGGATGCGCGCGCGCTTGATGTGCGGGGCGGGCGGATTGAGCTGGATCAGGTGCGGTTCGGATATGACCGCGACCGGATGATCCTCAAGGGGGTTAGCATTACCGCAGAGCCCGGCGAAATGGTGGCCATTGTTGGCTCTACCGGGTCGGGAAAATCCACCATCGGGCGACTGTTGTTTCGGTTTTACGATGTCAATGCAGGCGCATTGCGCATCGACGGCCAAGATATCCGTGACGTGACACAAGACACCCTGCACGCCGCCATCGGGGTGGTGCCGCAAGACACGGTGCTGTTTAATGACACGCTGCGCTATAACATCGGTTATGGCCGTGACGGCGCCACGCAGGCCGATATCGAAGCCGTGGCCCGTGCCGCACAGATCCATGATTTTATCGCAGGGTTGCCCGACGGGTACGACACGGCCGTTGGCGAACGGGGGCTGAAACTATCGGGCGGTGAAAAGCAGCGGGTGGGCATTGCGCGCACCTTGCTAAAAGATCCGCCGATTTTGTTGCTGGACGAAGCCACCTCTGCGCTGGATTCCGAAACCGAACAAGAGATCAAAGAGGCGTTGATGCAGGCGGGGCGCGGGCGCACCGTGCTGACCATCGCGCACCGGTTATCAACCATCGCCGAAGCCGACCGGATAGTGGTGCTGGAACAGGGAGAGGTCCTTGAGCAAGGCACACATGACGACTTGCTGGCCAAAGGCGGGCGCTACGCGCAACTGTGGACCCGGCAGCAATCGGAAGACCCTGAATAGGGGAGCGGCGGTCCAAAACCTGCCTGACGCACACAGATCGTCACGGTGCAACCTGCGGGTTGGGTGGGTTTCAGACCGGTCGCGGTTATTCGGCGGCGACAGCCTTAGACGTCAGTTTGTCGAGCGCGCCTGTCATCATTTTGATGTATTTTGCATCGGCCGGCAGGCCATGTGACGCAGCAAACCCTGCGGGATCGTGGTAGGCAACATGCACTGTCCCGTCTGCGTCTTCATATGCGAGCACGCGCATCGGCAGGTCCAAACCAGCGGTTTGACCATCCAGCATCGCGGGTGTGCCCAGCTTTGGGTTGCCAAACATCAACATCTGTGTCGGGCGTAGGTCCATGTCGACGGATGCGGCACCTGCGGCGTGGTCGACGCGCGCAAAGACAGTCGCGCCTGCGCCTTCTACGGCAGCGGCCAGACGGTCGATCGTATCCGCAACCGAATGCGGGCTGGTCTTTTCAATCATATCCGCGGCGAGAGCCGTGGATGCCGTTGCCAAGCCTAACAGGCCTGCAAGTATCGTGTGACGGAACATCGGTTTTCCTTGTCCAAATGAAATGCCGACACCCTAACATGAAATACGCAGATGTCTTGTCACGGGCGCGTGACGCGGGTCATTCGGCAGCGTTTAGCGTGGCGCGGTGGGTTTGGGGCACAACGGCAGGCGTGCCGTCGTCCCACAAAATTTCACCTGAACCGATCCGCCCTGCGTCCTTTTGCAGGGCCCAGTCGCGGGCGGCCCGGCTGGCGCGGCCCATCGATACCTTGGCCAAAGCCGTCGCGATCCACTGGACGTAGGTTGTGGCCCACACCCGAATCGCCAACATCGACGGTGTTACGATCAAGGTCAGCACCGTGGCCACGCCCAAACCAAAGACCACCGCCGTGGCCAGCTGTTTCCACCACAGGGCGGTTGGGCTGTCGATGGTATACCCGCCGTCGGCGAAATTCAGGCTAAGCCCGAACATCATGGGGGCCAGCCCGGCCATGGTGGTGATTGTCGTCAGCAACACGGGGCGGATACGGGCCTGCGCGGTGCGAATGATGGCTTCGATCCGGGGCATGTATTGGCTGTATTCCTGATAGGTGTCGATCAGGATGATGTTGTTGTTCACCACAATCCCGGCCAGCGCAACGATGCCCGTGCCCGTCATGATGATGGAAAACGACTGGTCCATGACCAACATCCCGATCAACACACCCGTGGTCGACAAAACGACCGCCAGCAGCACCAGAACCGCGTTATAAAAGCTGTTGAATTGTGCCAGTAGGATGATGAACATCAGCCCCAGTGCGGCGGTAAAGGCCGATGACAAAAACGCTTGGCTTTCGGCTTGTTCTTCTTGATCGCCTGTCCATTCAAAACTGACCCCGGCGGGCAAGGGGTTTGTCGCCAGCCATTGGGTCAAAACACCGATGCGTTCATTGGCATTGACAGGGACCAACCGCGCGCTGTGTGCGTCGATATCAGCCTGCAGGTCGCGGCCCGGATCGGTCATTAGATTTGTGATTTTGTAGGGCGTACCGTCGGTTGACCGGATATCGGCATCTGCACCCGCAGGGCGCATCATCGCGAGCGTCGTGTCAACATCGGTGCCATTGACCCGCGTGGTTTCAACCACTTTGACCAACCCAAGACCGACGTCTGCTTTGACGTCAAAGTACCGCTTTTGATCAATGCGGTTGATCTCGGCGAGTTTGGGCACAGGCGTGCGGGTGATGAAATTCGACAGCGGTATCAGACCATCCGCAGTGCGGACTTTGAGCGTGTCCAACGTGGACAGCACGCGGTCTTTTTCGGGCAGGCGCACGCGGATATCGATCTCTTCGTCCGAGCTATCGACCCGCATGGTATCAAGCGTCAGCCCACGCGTGACCAGTTGCACCATTGCGCCAACGGTGGCCACATCCGCGCCGTAGCGCCCCGCCTTTTCGACATCCACGTCGATCTGCCAATCGATGCCGGGCAGGGGGCGCGTGTCTTCTATCAGCGTCAGCCCCGGCGTGCGTTCGAATTCGGCGCGGGCGATGATTGCGGCCTGTGTCAGGACGTCAAAATCATCGGCCTTGAGCCGCAGGTGCACCGGTTTGCCAGAGGCCGGGCCATCCGCCACTTCGAGCACCTCTGTCGCGATGCCGGGCAACACCGATAGCTGCTCTGTCAATTCGGCGATGACAATGTTGCCGTCCAGATCCAGCCGCCCGGCGCGGTCTTCCCACGGGATGGTTTCGAACTGGATCTGACCGATCAGATCTTTGGGCTTGGACCCGCCAGAGCTGTCGGTGTTCAACCCGCCTTCGCCCGCAAAGGAAAACGCATTGCTGATGCCGGGGTGCGCCAACACGATTTCTTCGGCCTGACGGACCAACGCGTCTTCTTCTGTGAGCGACAGGTTGCCGCGTGCCAGCACATAAATGATGCCCTGTTCAGGTTCGGATTCGACAAAGAATTCGACCCCGTTGTTGTTGTTGGTAAAATACATCAATACGCTGCCGACGAATATAAACACGGTGCCTGCCATCACCAGTGGCATTACCGGGTTGCCCGCAATGGCGGCAATGGCATGGCCAAAGAACGACCGGCGGTAGCCTGCGTGTATCTCTTGCCGTTCCGCCCCCACAAGGCGGTG
The DNA here is from genome assembly GCF_039970775.1 of Roseobacter sp. Taxonomy (GTDB): domain Bacteria; phylum Pseudomonadota; class Alphaproteobacteria; order Rhodobacterales; family Rhodobacteraceae; genus Roseobacter. The sequence continues at coordinate 137,561 of NZ_JBDVLG010000027.1, read as the reverse complement.
GGCCAAGGCCCGACCATAGCGCCCCATGCGCGTCAGGACTGCGAAGGCAGACACCAGCCCCAACATGAACCCGCCCAACGCGACGAACAGGCAGGCCGTCGCTGCAAGGATCAACATAAAGACAAACAGCAGCGTCGGGATCACAGATTGCACGATGTTGAGGCTGTCCATGATCGCAAATCGCGCGCCGATGACGCCAAAGATGGGGCCCATCAAACCTGATACGGCGATCATCAGCGCCGCAACAGGAAACAGCGCCAGATGCAGGTACCACCGCAGCCCGGCCACGGCGGTCATGTATTCCATGATCCACCGTTCCAGCCGCCCAGTCACACCACCCATCACGGGCAGATAGATCAACGCCACCACCAGCGACGCCGACAACACAAAGATCAACGTGACAGGCAGCATGCCCATGAATTCACCGGGAACACCGGGCCAGAACAGCATCGGCAAGAACGCACATAACGTCGTCGCCGTGGATGAAATGATCGGCCAGAACATACGTTTTGCGGCATCGACATAGGCCTGCATGGGCCCCACGCCCTCTTGTTGGCGCTTGTCGGCATATTCTACCACCACGATGGCGCCATCCACCAACATGCCAACCGCCAGGATCAGCCCGAACATCACGATATTCGACACCGAGATCCCCATCAAAGCCAAAAACGCAAAGCACAGCAGGAACGACGTGGGGATCGCAAACCCCACCAGCAGTGCTGCGCGGATACCCAAAGCCGCCAGCACCACGACCATCACCAGCGCCACAGCCGTAAACACCGACCCAAGCAGTTGCTGCACCATGCCGTTGACGATGCGCGATTGGTCGTTGGATGTGCCGACCTTGACGGCGGCCTGCAGGCCTTCGGGCCAGGTTTTGCTATGGTCCGCGACGAGCGTTTTGACAACCGCAGCCGTGTCGATCAGGTTGAAACCTTTGCGTTTCACAACCTGCAACGCCACGGTGCTTTCACCGTTGAACCGCGCGGTGCCACGCCGGTCTTCAAAGGTGGGGTTGATGTCGGCCAGATCCCCCAATGTGACGACCCGGTCGCCGTTGATCTTGATGGGCAGGTCGTAGATGTCGCGCGGCTCGTCGAAGGACGATGGGATTTTGACGGCAAACGTGCCTTGTGCGGTATCTACCTCGCCGGCTGCGATCAGTTGGTTGTTGTTGCGGACCGTCGTGATGAGCTCGTTGGCGGTGATGTTGTAGGCCTCTAGGCGCAGCGGGTCGATCAACACCTCGATCATCTCGTCGCGGCTGCCTGCGATCCCGGCTTCGAGGATGGCGTCAACGGCTTCTAGGTCATCTTGCAGGTCTTTGGCCGCGCGGATCATTGTGCGTTCGGGCACAGGGCCGGTCAGGTTCACGATGATAATCGGGAACTCTGAAAAGTTGATTTCGGTGATAGAATATTGTTCGGCCCCCTCGGGGAAATCGGCTTGGGCTTTGCCCATCGCATCGCGCACATCCGCCAGAATTTTGGTCTTGTCCCAGCCAAATTCAAATTCCAGTGCCACACCTGCATAGCCTTCGGCGGCAGTGGCCGATATCGATTGCAGCCCGTCAAGATCGGCCAGTTCGGTTTCCATCGGCTTGACCAGCAGTGTTTCGCTGTCGGCGGCAGAAATACCGGGAAACACGGTGGATACGAACAGGGCGGGGATCTCAATGTCCGGCTCGCCTTCCTTGGGCAGGGTGCTGTAGGCGTATCCCCCCACAACGAGGCTAAGCAGGATAAAGGCCAACACCATCCGCGCCCGTTCGGCGGCCCAATCAACGATACCCGTCATTGGCTAAGTTCCTTGTAGGTGGGGGCGACCTTGACGCCTGCGATCACGTATTCCTGACCCAACACAATCACATCGGCGCTGTCTTCAAGCCCCGTCAGCCAGACGCCATCGGGGGTGTCACGCATCAACGACACGGGGTGGAACTCGACGGTTTGTGCGGCGTCTATGGTGCGCACCCCCAACTTGCCCTCGTCGTTTAGGGTCAACGCGGATTGGGGCAACAGATGCGCTGCGGCCCCGTCGGCCGCGATCTGGATCGCGGCGGTTTGCCCGTCGCGGATGTGGGTGTCGCTGTTGGCGACCTCGATCTCTACGCGGAAAGTGCGGGTCATTTCATCGGCTGAACTGGATAAAAACGTCACCACACCCTGCACATCTTGGGTGGGGTTTGTGGTGCCCCCAGTGATCAGATGTGCCGTTGCGGGGGCCCCCAACGAGACGCGCGCAACCTCGGTTTCGGGTACAAAAGCCACCAATTTGATTGGATCAAGCTGGATAATCGTGGCGCAAAGCGACCCCGGTTGCAGCAGCGACCCTAGCTCTGCGGTGTCGCTTTCCAATAGCCCGGAAAAGGGCGCGCGGATCATCAACCGTTCGATCTCTTTTTCGGCCGTGGCCACCGTGGCCTGCGCCCCTTGGATGCCCGATTGCGCCGCCTGCAACCCGGCGCGCGCACTTTCTACCCCGGCTTGGGCTGTGGCCAGCGCGGCTTCGGTGTTGGCCACCCGTGTGGTCGTGGCAAAGCCACCCTCGCTCAGCTTGGACGACGCGTTGAGATTAATGCGGGCCTCTTCCAACTGGGCGCGGGCTTGGCTCAGGCGGGCTTGCGATTCGGGGACCCGCGCGCGCGCTTCATCCAATTGGGCGCTGGCCTGTGCCAATGCAGTGCCGCGTGTGCCTTCGTCCAGCTGGCACAAGGCTTGCCCCGTTTCGACCCGCGTGCCTTTGCGGATGGGGGCCGAGATAACTGTTGCGGATGTTTCGGCGCGCACGTCTACGGTGCGGGCGGCTTGGGTCTGGCCACGCAGGGACACGGCCGTATCAATTTTGCGTGCTTTGGACCGCAAGACAACGACCTTGACCCGCGAATCCTGCGGCGCGGCGCCCGCAGGGGGGGCTGCGACCTCTGCCACGTCGTTGCCCGCACCGAACACCGCCAGCAACCGGGGCCGGTCGAGAATCGCCAATGCCAAGAGCCCAACGACCACCAAAGCCGCAAAAAGAGAGAAAATACGCATGTTTACTGCCTCACACAGACCTCTTGGAACCCACTTCCGCTTGACCGGGCGCCATAATACGGCGCGGGGCGGCACGGTCGGCCTCACTAAACTGTTCAGTTCAAATTAGTAATTTATGCGGCTTATGGCAATGGTCGACTGTGTTGTCGGTGACGCCGGGCCTTGGCTTGCCCCGGTTGCCGCGTTAAGAGGGGCCAACGTCCAACCCGGCAGGTATTTATGAGCGACACAGAAAGTTTCATCGACGAAGTCAATGATGAGGTCCGCCGCGACCGTCTGTACGGCTATCTACGCCGCTATGGGTGGATCGGGCTTCTTGCTGTGGTCTTGATCGTCGCGGGGGCTGCGTGGTCTGAATATCGCAAAGCGTCGATGCGCGCCGATGCGCAGGCGTTGGGCGACGGTGTGCTAAGTGCACTGAGCCAACCCGACCCCCAAGACCGGTCAGCGGCTCTGGCCACACTCGAGGCCGGCACCCCAAAGGCGCAGGCGTTGGTGGCCTTGTTGACCGCTGCCGCCGCACAAGAGGCCGGCGACACGGCGACCGCAGTTGACGCGCTGAATGCCGTTGCGATCGACCCGGATGTCGATGCGATCTACCGCCAAATCGCGAGCTTCAAGGCGCTGACGTTGCAATCTGAGACGTTGGATGCCGCGACCCGCCGCCAGCAGTTTTCGGCGCTGGCAACGACGGGCACACCGCTGGGCCTATTGGCGCAAGAACAATTGGCGCTGATCGACGTGGCCGAAGGTGACACCCAAGCCGCCATCGACGGGTACCAAGCGATTCTTCGGGATGCGAGCGTGACCTCGGACTTGCAACAGCGTGCCTTACAGGTGATTGTGTCGCTGGGAGGCGCACCCGATCTGGATAATCTGCCGCTTTCGGGGAATTGATCCTACGGACTTGGCATCAGAGGGCGGCGCAGTGGACGACGGTATAGGTAAAGCGAGCAAGGCATGACGCAATTTCACAAAACCCCATTCCGGGGCAAGGTCACCTTTGCAGTGCTGGCAGCGGCCGCCTTACTGACCGCATGTACAGAACCTGACACGATTTTACCGGGAAAACGCGAGAACATTCGCTCTGTTATCTCGGATGCAGACGCGGGCGCATTGTCCGCCGAAACCCAAGACGCATCGCGCGCCATTTCACTGCCTGCCGTTCAAAACAACAGCGACTGGACCCAAGGCACAGGGTCACCGGATTTCCGCGTGTCGCACCCCGCTTTGGGCACCGCATTGCAACCCGTGTGGTCGGCGAACATCGGCGCGGGCGATGGCCGCAAAGAGCGGATTACCGCAGACCCTGTCGTGGCCGGTGGGCTGATCTATACCTTGGACGCGCAGACCTTGGTGACCGCCACGTCAACCAATGGCGATACCGTCTGGCGCAGCGATGTGTCTTCGGACAACGACGATGCCGGGGCCGCGACCGGCGGTGGGCTAACCTACAAAGACGGGCGGCTTTTTGTGTCGCTGGGCTATGGCGCGTTGGTCGCGCTGGATGCGAAAACGGGCGCTGAAATCTGGCACCAAGACCTAGAAGGGACGGGGTCAGGCCGACCTGCGGCCTTTGGCGACTTGGTGTATGCGACGTCGGGCGATGATACGGGATGGGCCTTGCGGGCCGAAGACGGCCGCATCGAATGGCAACTGAGCGCATCCCCCGATATCAATAACATCCTGGGTGGCCCCGCGCCCGCGATTTCAGGTGATTTGGCGGTTTTTGCCTTTGGGTCCGGCGAGGTCCAGGCGGTGTTTCGCCGAGGCGGATTGCGCCGCTGGGACGCATCGGCCTTGGGGCAACGGTTCGCGCGAGCCTTGGGCACGGTTGGCGATGTAACAGGCGCGCCGGTGATCGCGGGCAATCGGGTCTATGTGGGCAACCAATCGGGGCGGATTGTGGCGCTGAACCTCGGGTCTGGCGCGCGCGAATGGACAGCGCGTGAAGGCGCCGTGGGACCTGCCTTGCCCGTCGGAGACAGCCTGTTCGTGCTGTCCGACTTGGGTGAATTGCTGCGGATCAACGCCGCCGATGGCACCCGCGTATGGGGCACGCCGTTGCCGAACTTTGTGAAAAAACGCCCCCGTCGCCGCGCCGAAATCTTTGCCCATCACGGGCCTATTTTGGCTGGGGGGCGCATTTATGTGGCCTCTAACGATGGCGAATTGCGTGCGTTTGACCCGGCCAGCGGGGCCTTGTTGAGCACGGTCGATATCCCCGGTGGGGCGACCACGGCACCGGTTGTGGCGGGGGGCGTCCTGTACGTTGTATCGTCAAAAGGGCAATTGCACGCTTTTCGTTGACGCCCATGTAGGGTAAAGCGCCCCTTTATCCCGGTCTTCGGAGCCCAGTCATGTCTTTTACCCTCGCCATTGTGGGGCGGCCCAATGTGGGCAAATCCACCTTGTTCAACCGTTTGGTGGGCAAGCGTCTGGCGCTTGTCGATGACCAGCCCGGTGTGACGCGCGACCTACGCGAAGGTGCCGCGCGTCTGGCCGACCTGCGGTTTACCGTGATTGATACCGCGGGCCTTGAAGAGGTCACCGACGACAGCCTGCAAGGCCGGATGCGGCGGTTGACCGAACGCGCGGTGGATATGGCCGATATCTGTTTGTTTATGGTCGATGCGCGCGTCGGGATTACGCCGTCTGATTTGGTGTTTGCCGATATCCTGCGTAAACGGTCGGCGCATGTGATCCTTGCGGCCAACAAGGGCGAAGGCTCTGCGGCGGATGCGGGCGTGATCGAGGCCTATTCGCTGGGCTTGGGCGAACCCATTCGGTTGTCGGCCGAACATGGTGAGGGGCTGAACGATCTCTATACCCACCTGATGCCGCTGGCTGATGAATTTGCCGAACGTGCCCGCGATGACGCTCCCGAAACGGATGTTGCGCTGGATGAAGACGATGGCGACATGGAAGCCGCCTTTCAGATGCCCACCGCCAAAAAGCCGTTGCAGGTGGCGGTCGTTGGGCGCCCCAATGCGGGGAAATCCACGCTGATTAACCAGATCTTAGGCGAAGATCGTCTGTTAACGGGCCCCGAGGCTGGGATCACCCGCGATGCGATTTCGTTGCGCACAGATTGGCAGGGGCCGGATGACGTGACCCTGCCCATGCGTATTTTTGACACGGCGGGCATGCGCAAAAAGGCGAAAGTTCAGGAGAAGCTCGAAAAGCTATCGGTGGGTGATGGTCTGCGGGCGGTGAAGTTTGCCGAGGTCGTTGTGGTGCTGCTGGACGCAGAGATCCCGTTTGAGCAGCAAGATTTGCGTATCGCGGATTTGGCCGAACGTGAAGGTCGCGCGGTGGTGATCGCGGTGAACAAATGGGACGTCGAAGAGGACAGACAGGCCAAACTAAAAGAGCTCAAAGAGAGCTTTGAGCGGTTGCTGCCGCAGTTGCGCGGCGCGCCTCTTATCACGGTGTCGGCCAAGACGGGGCGGGGCCTTGACCGGCTGCACGCGGCGATTTTGCGCGCCTATGAAGTCTGGAACAGGCGGGTGACAACGGCCCAGTTGAACCGCTGGCTGGCTGGTATGGTCGAGGCGCACCCGCCCCCCGCGCCGCAAGGCAAACGGATCAAACTGCGCTATATGACCCAAGCCAAAACGCGCCCACCCGGGTTTGTGGTGATGTGTAGCCACCCCGACAAAGTGCCAGAAAGCTATAGCCGATATTTGGTGAATGGTCTGCGGTTGGATTTCGACATGCCGGGCACACCGATTCGGTTGTGGATGCGCGGGCAAAACGATGCGAACCCCTATAAGGGGCGCAAAAAAGCACCGCCGTCGAAATTGCGCAAACACACAGACGGGCGACGCAAGGACTGACCCTAGGGTAAGGGGCGTTCTGCGCGCCATGCTTTGAAGGTTGGCCGGGCCAATGCGATGGCGCCGCCGCCGGCCAAGGCTGCTACTACAGGATCGCCGGACAGGTTGTGCACGACGATCGCGACCAGCGCCCAGATTGCGGCGATGCCGTATGTGGGCGCGCGACGAAGCGTGGATTGCACCCCCGACGACAGCACGAGAGCCGCAAAGATGAACACCATCGCGGCGGTGTTCTGCGCCAGCAGTCCGTGACCTGCGGTGATCAGCCCCAATGACACGCAGCTCGCAGCGCTGAGCCACCCCGCATAAAAGCCCAGCGGGTACGCCGCCCATGCGCGGTCTTGGACCGGGGCGCGGTAAAGCGCGACAAGCGCGCTAACCAACATCGCCCAGATCAACACCGTGGCCCAGAGCGGGCTATGCGCGGCCACAGCCAACCAGATAGCGCCGATGGCAAGTGATACGCACAGCGGTTTGCGCATAGGCTGCCAGTCGGGGTCATGGGCGCGGCGCAACACGCCAAACCCCATCCCAAGGATCAGCCACAGATAAATGACCCCCCATATGGCAAACGCGTAACCCGCTGGTTGCACGGGCGGGTTCACCTGTGGGATCGGGAATTGGTCTGCGTCAAAGCCGTTGAAGTCGGCAACAAGCAGCGGTGAGACGGCGAATGCGAGCGTCAGCGCCAAGGTCACAATGGCAAGGCGGGGTGAAGACATGCGACCTGTCCTTTTTTAGTGCACCGCAGGCGAGCTTCGCCCCAGCGCGCGATGGGTTAATAAGATGCGATGCCTCTCCATGCCATGTCTAGGGCGAAAAGGGGAATGGCAAATGGCTCATATCGCGATATTCTGTGACGGCACGTGGAGCTCGGTGAACAGTGGCCCAAAGACCCATGTTTTGCGCCTGTCAGAGGCATGCGACCGCAGTGACCAACAAAAGATCATGTACTTTGAAGGCGTTGGCGCGGGCACCGGGCGCACCGGCGCATTTGGCCGGTGGGTCGACAAACTGGGCGGCGGGCTGTTTGGATGGGGCCTCAACCGGAACATCTTGGGGGCGTATCAGGCGCTATGCCGCAGCTACCAACCGGGCGACAAGATCGTGATCTTTGGGTTTTCGCGGGGGGCCTACACGGCGCGGTCCTTGGTTGGCCTGATCCGCAAATGTGGCATTCTTGCGGATCCAACGGCATCCAACTTGCGCCGCGCGTTTCGATTGTATCGGCGGCGCGGGGCGGAAAATTCCCCAGATGCGCCGCATATACGGGCCGCGCGCAGGGTTTTGTCGCCCAGATACGCCACCAGTCAGAGTGATGTGATGGCGCGCGGGGATGACAGTTGTCTGGTGCGCATCGCGTATCTGGGCGTCTGGGATACGGTCGGCGCGCTTGGCATTCCGTCCAGTCTGTTGGGGCGTGTGGCCGATTGGTGGAACACGCGGTATGAATTTCACGATACAAGCCTGTCGCACCTGGTGGAAGCGGCCCGCCATGCGGTTGCGTTGGACGAGCGCCGCAAAACCTATGCGCCCAGCCTGTGGGACAACCTTGATAATACGGACGGGCAGGCCGGTCTGAATGGGGCCGATCAGCGTGGCGATCGGCCCTATCAACAGACATGGTTCATTGGGGATCATGCGATTGTTGGGGGCTCCGCCGAGACCCGCGCCTTGACGGAATTGACGTTGAATTGGGTTTGGCAGGGGGCGATGGCACAAGGTTTGCAGTTGAAACCCGGCACGGCGATCCCGCAGGTGGCGGTGGATGCCGCCGCGCCCACCTCGGAGATTGACGACTATGGTTGGGTCTACAGGGTGTGGCCAAACCTATTGCAGTGGCGCGATGGACCGGGCCGGGTGCAGGACCTTGATGGCAGTGTCCGTGTGCGATTGGCGGCGCGATCAGAGTACCGCCCCGGCAGTCTGAACCAGATGGGGTCTGCGTTGACACGGGTGGACGATAGGCCCGGCGCAGGGTAGGACGCCCCAACCCAAACCAAAAGGCGCCCAATCATGCACGATGCAAACGAAACCGAAGTGTTGGCGACCGTGCAAGCCTCTGCCGGCCGGCGGCTGATGGGGATCGGGTTGTTGGCGTTTTTGGGGGTGTTGGTCATCTACGTGGCTTTCACCAGTCCACCCAGCGTGGGGTGGCAGGTGTTTTTGATCGCACTGGGGGTGATCGCATTGGCTGTGGCGGATGCGATGCGCCGGTCGACGGCGCATGTGCTGGAACTGACCCGCACAGAATTGCGTGACAGCGGCGGCGTGGTGATTGCCAAGGTCGACAACATGGTGGGCATTGATCGCGGGACTTTTGCGTTTAAGCCGTCCAACGGGTTTTTGTTGCAGCTGCACGAGGTGAATGGTGCGCGCACATGGCGGCCGGGCCTGTGGTGGCGGGTTGGGCGGCGGGTTGGCGTGGGGGGCATGACGCCCGGGCGCCAGACCAAATATATGGCAGAGATGATCGCAGTGATGCTGGCGGACCGTGCCGAGACCTGATTACGCGTCGCTGTCCCAAGTGTTCACGCCGCTGCTGCGGTGGCGGGTAAAGATGAAATTCTGGATGTCGTGATCATTGATGCCCACGCTGAACGGCGCGGCATAGCGCGACCAGGTTTCGACCACGGTGATGGATTCGTCGTCGGGCATGATCGGAAGCCGTTCGTCCCAACCTTGCACTTCGGCTTCTGTGGCGCTTTCGATATTGCCAATAGATCCTGACCAGTTGCGCAGGTAGAGATCGTTGTCCGCGTCATAGCGCACCGAAGTCACCCGGATGCTAGAGGGTTCTGCCGACCGGGCCAGACTGTCGAAAAGATTGCGCGTCCCGCTGAGGTAAGTGGGCCCAATCGCGCGGTCTTCGCGCGAGATCATATCGCCAATGGTGTAGGCCGCTTTTTGATTGATGCTATGTTGGCGGTAGGCGTCGAAAATGACCACCACCGCCATGAAGGCCCAAAAAAGGATTGGGGCTATGATCACTGTCTCTAACGTAACATTGCCATGTTCGCGACGTGCAAACCGGTGCAATCCCCGGCGGATATGCGTTTGAGAGGTTTTCCCCATCAGACCGGTTCCTGTACGAAGGCCGACATTGATATCATCGAAACCTGCCCCGCGCCGTCTTTTTCGAAGGCGCGCCCAAGGCCTGTTGTGGGGAAGACGGGGTCAAATTTCACACACGCCCGGAGCATCATCAGTTCGTGTTCCGCGCCATTGGTGAAACCTCGTGGCGGGTTCACGGCTTGGGAGACGTCGACGCAATCGGTATCCTCCGACAAGCCCACATAGTTGAAAGGGTCGATGGCGACCATTTCAAGGCGCAATGTGGTGTCGCAATTGTTTGCGGACCCGGTGTTGAGAAACCCGGAATTGTCGCAGATCATCTGTTTTACGGTGTCGTGATCCAAGTCCACTTCGCCGTTGTTGTCGAGATCAACGCCTGTGTTTAGCCGGATCACGCGCACGGTCATATCTAGCCCGCGGTCTAGGAACATTTGCCGCATGGAATAGATGCCAAATTCGACTGATGCCAAAAACAGGCTAAAGATCACCGGCACGATGATCGCAAATTCGATGAGCATATGGCCTTCGTCGTCTTTGGTGAAACGCTTGAGGCGGTGCGCGATACGTTGGATCATTGGGTCAATCTCAGTTCATTGATCTGGCGCGCGATTGTCGAGAACGCCGCGGCGATTTGGTCGGGGCCACTGGCGTTGAAAAAATGACTGTCGCTGGAGGCGCAATCTTTCATCTGGTTTTGCGCTTGGGTGGGGGCTTCAAACGCGATGGTGTAGATTACGATATTGCGGTCGGCATGTTTGGCCAAGTCGCATTGAGCTTCGAAAAACGTGATGTTTTCGGCGTAGGTCGTAAGGATGTCACGACTACCCCAATTGTGTGACCTGACGGATGTGGTTGTGTTTTCTGGGGCGTTGTAATCTGGGGGGCGGAACTGCTGTGTGATGTTTCCGTCGGTCATCAACACGATGTATTTGACGGTTTCGGTGTCATCAAAGGCGCTGGGTCTGTTGGCAAACTCAGGCGAGACAAGGCCAACTGATGCCCCTGACATTTCGTTGAACAGGTATTGAACCGCAGGGTTCAGCAAGGCCAACCCCCACTTCATACCATAGGGTGTTCCGGTGCCGTCATACATGGGGCTGCCTTCGATGCGGCGCTTGAGCTCGGTTGCATTGTTGGAGGCATAGAGGATGTCTGTGATGTCTTCGGGGCACCAGCCAAAGCCGATCTCGTTTACGCCGACGCCATATTCATTGGTAACACGTTCGGCGCTTTGGCCGGCGGCGGCCTCTTCGTCGCTGAGGCTGTAATAAAGCGGGTTATTTGGATTTGACCAACCATCGAAATAGGGCGTTTGTTCGTAGGGCCTGACGGGTAGATCGTCACGCGCAAAGGCGCCGTCTGCGAATTCGAGGCAGGAGGACGTGTTCGGGTAGACATATCGCAAGGTTGGGTCAGATCCGACGCCCCCGGTTTCACCGTCAGCCAATTGCACGTGGCTGTAGATTTCGGGGATGCCCCCATCGGCTTGATCAAGGGCTGTGGCGCTGTAGCGTGTGCCGCCAAGTCTGTTGAACATCCAAGGGCCCGGATTAACCTGACCCGCGTAGGGGACCAGGTTAATTGATGTCGCTTGCTGTGCGGACCCTGCCAAAACAATATCGATGAACGCCTTGGCGGCAAAATGCAGGTTTTCGATCCTGGAATTGGACGCCATGGACTGTGAATAATCAAGCACGAGCGATATTTCGACGTTGGGCACATCTTCGATGGCTTGGCTGTAGGCGGGCACAGGCAGCGTATCTACGCCCAGCAGCGACATGAATTGCGTGTCTGACCGCATGAATGCTTCGGCGGTGACATTGCGCGAACCGATCGACACATCAGGGTTCACCGCCACCAAAAATTCGCTCAGGCCGGTTTTGTTAAAGTAATCTTCTACAACGTCCGTCGCGGGGCGCGTCTGATCAAGGTCGGCGGCGGCCAACACGGCCCTGTCGATAGTGTTTTGCAGCGTTGTCCGGCGCATTTCATTTTGCATCAGGTCGACACCGATGCCCGCGACCATAAGCATGAGCAGCATCATAACGATGGAAAAAAGAGTGATCACACCGTCTTCATTGCGCGCAAAATGCACCAAAAGCGGCTGCGACGCACAGGGGTCACCCGGTTTTTCCAATGATGTAGACGTCATGTTCATACCAACTGTGCGAGCCAGGCAGCGGCAAGTGCTGCAATAAATTAGCGCGAACTGTGTCATATCTTTATGACCAAAAGCAGGCGCACCCTCTCGATTGCCTCGAAAAGTCGCGAAAATTTAACGGAAATGCAGGATATTAGAGGGCAGATACGTAATGTCAGATCATGGGTTTTCGCGTCACCGGCGTTGTTTTCACGGGATGTTTATATTTCGCCCAAAAAACTGGCAAATAGCGACCTACCCGCATAGGGTGAAATGGCATCAGATGCAGAACACTCATTGTCAGCAGGAGAAAGACATTGAACCAACACAGTGCAGAGCCGGGTTTTAGAGACAGCGTTGATCAGATGGTTAACCGCGCCATAGGTCTGATGGATTTGTCACCGGGGCTGGAGGAAAAGATCAGGGTTTGCAATGCGACCTATACTGTGCGGTTTGGCGTGCGGCTGCGCGGGCAAATCCATACGTTTACGGGGTATCGGTCGGTGCATTCGGAGCACATGGAACCTGTAAAAGGCGGGATCCGGTTTTCGATGGGGGTGAGCCAAGATGAGGTCGAGGCGCTCGCGGCGTTGATGACCTATAAATGCGCGCTCGTTGAGGCCCCGTTTGGAGGGTCCAAAGGGGGGTTGTGCATCGATCCACGGGCCTGGGATGAGCATGAACTGGAACAAATCACCCGCCGTTTTGCCTATGAGCTGATCAAACGTGACCTGATCAACCCGTCTCAGAACGTGCCAGCCCCCGATATGGGCACCGGCGAACGCGAGATGGCCTGGATCGCGGATCAATATAAACGCATGCATACCACCGATATTAATGGCAACGCCTGTGTGACGGGTAAGCCCATTAACGCAGGAGGCATCGCCGGCCGGGTCGAGGCGACGGGGCGCGGTGTGCAATATGCATTGCGCGCGTTCTTCCGCGATCAGGAAGGGCTGAAAAAGGCCGGGATCAGCGGTAATCTGGATGGCAAACGCGTCATTGTGCAGGGCTTGGGGAATGTGGGGTATCATGCCGCGAAATTCCTGCGCGACGAGGACGGCAGCATCATCACCGGCATCATCGAACGGGACGGTGCCTTGTTTAACCCTGCGGGGCTGGACGTCGAAGAGATCCGCACATGGATCGCAGAGCATGGCGGCCTTGCGGGCTATGCCGACAGTAATTTTGTCAAAGATGGTGCGGTGCTTTTGGAAGAAGACTGCGATATTTTGATCCCTGCCGCGCTTGAGGGGGTGATCAATCTGCAAAATGCGGACCGGATCAAAGCGCCGTTGATCATTGAGGCGGCGAACGGCCCGGTCACTGCGGGAGCCGACGAGATCTTGCGCAACAAGGGGGTCGTGATGATCCCCGATATGTATGCCAACGCAGGGGGGGTGACGGTCAGCTATTTTGAATGGGTCAAAAACCTCAGCCATATTCGGTTCGGTCGGATGGGGCGTCGCCAAGAGGAATCGCGCCACGAGTTGATTGTCAACGAACTGGAACGTTTGTCGAGCGACAAGGGTTTTAACTGGGAGCTCAGCCCTGACTTCAAACAGAAATATCTGCGCGGGGCTGGCGAATTGGAATTGGTGCGTTCGGGATTAGACGACACCATGCGGATCGCCTACGATTCTATGGCGAACGTCTGGCACGGGCGCGATGATGTGCATGATCTGCGCACCGCCGCCTATTTGGTGTCGATCGGCAAAGTGGCGGCCAGCTATCAAGCGAAAGGCTTGTGACCCAGACCGACGTGCCGTAGCCTTATTGCCAGACAGTCATGACCGCACCGGGTGGTCATGACTGCAGTTTGGTTTGGGGGAGGGCATATGGCTGATGTCGCGTTTTCTTGTGCATGCGGCACTTTGCAGGGCGTGGTGCGTGATGCGGCGCCTGCGAAGTGTTGCCACTTGATCTGCTATTGTTCTGACTGTCGGGCCTTTGCGCGCCACATGGGGCAGCTAGATGCGCTGGAACCGGGGGGCGGTAGTCCTTTGGTTCAGGTGTTGCCTGCGCAGGTCGATATCACCCAAGGGGCTGATCAGATCGCGTGTTTGCGGCTGTCGCCCAAGGGATTGAACCGTTGGTACGCGGCGTGCTGCAATACGCCGCTGGCTAATACGCCCAGTACGTCAAAGATACCCTTTGCGGGTATGTGGCGGCCGCTTTTTGAAACGCACGCGCCCTTTGGCAAGGTCACAACCTTTGGGTTCACCAAGATGGCGCGGCCGGGTGGTGCGCGCAAAGACAAAGGTTTGGCGCGGATGTTGGGCGGCATTTTGAAACGCACGTTGTCCGCCTACCTGAATGGTACGGCGCGCCAAAACCCGTTTTTTGATGCCACTGGTGCGCCGGTCAGCCCCCCGCATGTGATCAGCGCCGAAGATCGCACTGCGGCATATCGCGAATAACCCCATTATCTTGGGTCAAACGGCGGTTCTGCGCGTCTTATCAGGTCAAAGGGGGCAAACGGGCTATGGCCGCGGGCGCCGTGCGCGGGTAAACATGCACCATGTGACTAACAAGTGGAGAGTACATCATGTTGCGTCTTATTACAGCGGTGGCTTTCGTTGTGGCAGCCCTGCCTGCGATGGCCCAAAGCGAAAAAGAGCTAAGCTGCGGCTATCAGGCAGACGTCGTATCGGCGGTCCGCGAGGCCAGACTAGACCGCGTGCGCGAACGCAAGGTCGAAGAGACCGTTTTGGCGGGAACCCCAAGTTGGCCCGAGAAATTCAACAACGCGATACCGTTGGTCACCCCGTGGATCTATGAGATGTCGCGCAAAGAGGTGCGTAACACGGATTTGGCGGCGGTTTGGAAAGACGCGTGTTTGGCGCAATAGCCGCCAGTTGGCCAAGGATTGGGTGTAAAGGCGGCTAGACTCTGGCCGCCGCCAGACGGATACTTGCACCATGAGCTTACCACCCGGATTTTTGGACGAATTGCGCACGCGGCTGAGCCTGACCTCTGTGGTGGGGCGCAAGGTGATATGGGACGCGCGTAAATCCAATCAGGCCAAGGGCGACATGTGGGCGCCATGCCCGTTCCATCAGGAAAAATCTGCCAGTTTTCACGTGGATGACCGCAAAGGGTTTTATTACTGCTTTGGGTGTCACGCCAAGGGCGATGCGATTTCGTTTGTGCGTGAGACGGAAAATGTGGGTTTCATGGAGGCGGTGGAGATTTTGGCGCGCGAATCCGGGATGCAGATGCCCGCGCGCGACCCGCAAGCCCAGCAAAAGGCCGATAAACGCACCGAATTGGCCGATGTCATGGAACTCGCGGTCAAGTTCTTTCGCCTGCAGTTGAATACAGGTGCTGCGACGGCGGCGCGGGGCTATCTGGACCGGCGGGGCCTTGATGCCGCCACCTTGGACCGATGGGAAATCGGCTTTGCTGCGGACCAATGGCAGGGCCTTTGGGACCACCTTAAGGCCAAGAACGTCGACGACCAGTTGATTTTGGGTGCGGGGTTGGCGAAACCGTCGTCCAAGGGGGGCAAACCCTACGATACCTTCCGGGGCCGGATTATGTACCCCATTCGCGATGCGCGCGGGCGGGCGATCGCCTTTGGTGGGCGCGCGATGGACCCAAACGACAACGCCAAATACCTCAATTCCCCCGAGACCGAATTGTTTGATAAAGGGCGCAGCCTCTATAATCAGGGGCCCGCGCGCACGGCAGCGGGCAAGGGGCACCCCCTGATTGTAGCCGAAGGGTATATGGATGTGATCGCGCTTGCGTCGGCGGGGTTTGAGGCGGCGGTGGCGCCTTTGGGCACGGCGATCACGGAAAACCAGTTGCAGATGTTGTGGCGGATCGCGCCTGAACCGATTGTGGCGCTGGATGGCGATACCGCAGGGTTACGTGCGGCGCTGCGGTTGATTGATCTGGCGTTGCCGTTGCTTGAGGCAGGGCGGTCGTTGCGGTTCGCGATGATGCCGCCGGGCAAGGACCCGGATGATTTATTGCGCGAACAGGGTGCGCCGGCCCTGCAAAAGCTGCTCGACGAGGCGATGCCCATGGTGCGCCTGCTGTGGCAGCGTGAAACCGAAGGCAAAGTGTTCGATAGCCCAGAACGCAAAGCCGCGTTGGACAAGACGTTGCGCGACAAGATCACCCTGATCAAAGATCCGTCTATCCGCAGCCATTATGGCCAAGATATCAAGGACCTGCGGTGGCAATTGTTTCGCCCGCAACGGGGCTCGAAACCGCAAGGCAGGAAGTCTGGCGGGGGCGCGTGGCATAGTGCGCCGGCGGCGGCACTGTCGACCACGAAGGCGTCGATGTTGGCGCAGTCCGAGGACGCCCGCACCACCGAACATTTGCGCGAAGCCGTTATTTTGGCGGTGCTGGTCACATGCCCACAGATCATAGAAAAGTTCGAGGGGGGGATCGAACAGATGCGGTGTGTTGACCCAGATCACGCGCAGATACGGGCGCTGATTTTGCGTCACATCGGGGCGGATCGTGATGCGCTGCGCGGGCAGATTATGGATGCGATGGGGCCGTATGCTCTTGAAAACATCCTGATGCAGCGCCATGTGTCGTTGGTGCCGTGCATCCGCAACCCTGACGATCTGGAAAACGCAAAGCTGACAGTTGCTGACAATTTACAGCGCCTCGACACAGCGCATCGTTTGGATGCGGGCACGCGAGAATTTGAAGAGGACATTTTCAGCGACGAAACTGAGAGCGGTACCTGGAGTGTGGTGGAGGCGGCGAAGGCCGTCGATCAGGCGCTCAGGAGCGGGCAGGAAGATAACGCGGAATATGATGTCGCCGACAATGGGGCCGTCTTGAGCCGGGATGAACGGCGGCGGTTGGACGACCTGCTAGGGCAGATCAAGATTGAAAGATCCGGCAAGTCATAGTCAATAGCGGGTGGATTGGGCCGCATCTTTGCGAATCGGTTTGTGACGATGTGGCGTTTTGAAGTGCGGTGTGGCGTGTGAAAACACCACAAACCGGTCGGTTAACCATATTTGAACGGGAAACCGCGAGAAAAAGACGGTAAACGGGTGGCCGAATCGCCCAAAACCACTAGATGATTCCCTAGTGATTCGGGCAAGCGAATCGACGAGACGCGTGAGGAGCAGTGTATGGCGGCCAAAGACAGCAACACCGAATCAAAATCTGATGATCAGGAAACAGGCCACACGCTCGATATGAGCCAGGCCGCCGTCAAAAAGATGATCGGTGAGGCGCGTGAAAAGGGCTATATCACCTACGATCAGCTGAACACCGTTTTGCCGCCTGATCAGGTGAGCTCGGAGCAGATCGAAGACGTGATGTCGATGTTGTCTGAGATGGGCATCAACATCATCGAAGACGAAGACGCCGAGGAAGAAGAGAACAAAGGCTCGACCGAGCTGGCGACCACCGAAGGTACCCGTGAGGTCACGCTTGGGTCTGGCACCTCTGAAAAGTTGGACCGGACGGACGACCCGGTGCGGATGTACCTGCGCGAGATGGGCTCTGTCGAGCTATTGTCGCGCGAGGGTGAGATTGCGATCGCCAAGCGCATTGAAGCTGGCCGCAATACGATGATCGCGGGGCTCTGCGAGAGCCCGCTGACCTTTCAGGCGATCACCATCTGGCGCGACGAATTGCTGTCTGAAGATATTTTGTTGCGTGATGTCATCGACCTAGAAGCCACATTTGGCAATCAGCTAGATGAAGAGGGCTCTGTGGACGAGCCCGTAGTGGCCGCAGATGGCGCGGCCGAGAAAAAGGAAGACACGGGCCCCGAGCTCGATGCTGATGGCAACCCAATTGCCCAAGACGATGACGATGACGAAGACGAGCAGGCCAACATGTCGCTGGCCGCGATGGAAGCCGCGCTGAAGCCACAGGTGCTTGAGGCGTTGGATACGATCGCGGATGATTACGTCAAGCTGAGCGAAATGCAGGACAGCCGGATTTCGGCGACCCTGAACGAAGACGGCAGTTTCAGCAAAGCCGACGAGGCGCTGTACCAACAGCTGCGGTCCGAGATCGTGTTGTTGGTGAACGATCTGCACCTGCACAACAACCGTATTGAGGCGTTGATTGACCAGCTTTACGGCATCAACCGTCGTATCATGCAAATCGACAGTGCCATTGTGAAACTGGCGGATCAGGCGCGGATCAACCGGCGCGAATTCGTCGGTGAATACCGTGGCTATGAGCTCGATCCGAACTGGATGGAGCGGATGGCTGAAAAGCCGGGCCGTGGCTGGCAGATGTTCATTGAACGGTCAGCTGAAAAAGTCGAAGAATTGCGCACCGATATGGCGCAGGTCGGACAATACGTTGGTCTGGATATTTCGGAATTCCGCCGCATTGTGCAGCAGGTTCAAAAGGGCGAAAAAGAAGCCCGGCAGGCCAAGAAAGAAATGGTCGAAGCGAACCTGCGTTTGGTCATTTCGATTGCGAAAAAATACACCAACCGTGGGCTGCAGTTCCTTGATCTTATTCAGGAAGGTAACATTGGCCTCATGAAGGCGGTGGATAAGTTCGAATACCGTCGCGGGTACAAATTCTCGACCTATGCGACGTGGTGGATCCGTCAAGCGATCACGCGGTCTATCGCGGATCAGGCGCGCACCATTCGTATTCCGGTGCACATGATCGAGACGATCAACAAGCTGGTGCGGACCGGTCGTCAGATGCTGCACGAGATCGGCCGCGAGCCGACGCCCGAAGAATTGGCCGAAAAGCTGCAGATGCCGCTTGAGAAGGTGCGCAAGGTGATGAAAATCGCCAAGGAGCCCATTTCCCTTGAGACACCGATTGGCGACGAAGAAGATAGCCAGTTGGGTGATTTCATTGAGGACAAGAATGCCGTGCTGCCGTTGGACAGTGCCATTCAGGAAAACCTCAAGGAAACAACAACACGCGTTTTGGCCTCGCTTACGCCGCGTGAAGAGCGTGTGCTGCGTATGCGGTTCGGGATCGGGATGAACACTGACCATACTCTCGAAGAGGTCGGTCAGCAGTTTAGTGTGACCCGTGAACGTATCCGCCAGATCGAGGCAAAAGCATTGCGCAAGCTCAAGCATCCTAGCCGGTCACGCAAACTGCGGAGCTTCTTGGATCAGTGAAGGGTCGTCGGGAGCTCAACCTTAAAGCAGCTCAACGACGATCTCGGCAACAAAAACCCGTGCCTTTTGTGCTTCCTGTCATTTCAGGGGGCCTTGCAGCGCTGGTATTGTCCCCTTTTGTGGCCTACGGGTTTTCGCTCCAGTATTTTGCCGCTGCATTTGATGCTGAAGATTGGCGATTGGAAGCTGATTTTTTCTTTCGGTTGTCCGGTGTGGTTTTGGGGCTGGGGTTCGGAGCATTGATGATGGCTCTGGGTTTTTCTGTGGCTGTTGATTGCCGTAAAAAGACAATGAGGTCCCGGCGACGGTTTTCGTTTGGACGACTGTTTGAATGCGTATTTGCGTTGCTGTTGATCGGTTTTGGATTGTGGTTTCTTCAAGTGTCAATTGACGCATGGGGCACGGCAACGGGGATTATCCGGGAGGCACTTGATAGCTAATTTGCCCTTTGTTGTGTCCGTTATCACAACGAGATGCGCGAGGGTCGCTGTCTTTTCTGTCTAGATCGAAAGCCTTGGCTATCTCACCTTTCCACAGAACACTCAGCGAGTTAAATTAGCTTTGAGCGAATGGAGGGCGGATATGTCAATTTTCAAAAAACTGTTCGGTGGTGGGGCTGAGGCCAGCGCGCCAGAGGCGCCGGTGGAAACGTATCAAGGGTTTCGGGTTACGGCGACGCCGGTTGCGGAAGGCAACACGTACCGGGTTTCGGCATTGATCGAAAAGGACGTGGATGGAGAGCCGCGCAGCCACCAGTTGATCCGCGCGGACACGATCCAAGGTCTAGAAGACGCGCAGGCCGCTTGTTTCCGCAAAGCCAAACAGGTGATCGACGAACAGGGCGAAAGGCTCTTTCGGTGAGCGGCAGCCAAACGGCTGAGATCACCATAAGCACCCATGGCCAAGGCCTCTATGAGTTCACAGATCAAATCCCACGGCTTGACGGTTCTGGGGTGCTCACGCTGTTCATCCGCCACACATCGGCCAGTCTGGTGATCCAGGAAAACGCCGACCCAGAGGTGCAGACCGATCTGGCCCATTTCTTTGCACGCCTCGTGCCGCCCGCGAACGACCCTTCGATGTCCTATCTGACCCACACCTACGAAGGCCCCGATGATATGCCGGCCCATATCAAGGCGGCCCTTTTGCCGACGCATCTGTCGATCCCCGTGGTGGATGGGCAGATGGCATTGGGTACTTGGCAGGGGATTTACGTCTTTGAACATCGCGACAGATCGCATCGGCGCAGCATCGCGATGTCGTTTCTGTGTGGCAGCTAAGCACCGCGGGAACTACCACATGCGGGGCGGGCATTTCTGCTCTACCCAAAACCTAGGCATTTGCCTATAAGTGTGGATAAGTTGGGCGCCGATCCAACAAAAGAGGCGGATAAAAAGAAGGGAACGGCCCATGCGCTGCCCATTTTGCGGAAATATTGACACGCAGGTCAAAGACAGCCGACCCGCCGAAGATCACGTCTCGATCCGGCGGCGCAGGTTTTGCCCGGCCTGCGGCGGGCGGTTCACCACCTATGAACGGGTGCAGCTGCGCGACCTTGTTGTGATCAAATCCAATGGCAAACGCGAAGATTTTGACCGCGATAAATTGGAACGCTCGATCCGGATTTCGATGCAAAAGCGCCCGATTGACCCAGAACGCATTGATCAGATGATCTCTGGCATTGTGCGGCGTCTGGAAAGCATGGGCGAAACAGACATTCCATCGACGACGATCGGCGAGATCGTGATGGAAGCCCTGGCACGGATCGATACCGTTGCGTATGTGCGATTTGCCAGCGTTTACAAGAACTTTCAGGCGGCGGATGATTTTGATAAATTCGTCAGCGAACTGCGCCCCGACGTCCCGTCGGACGAGTGAACGTCGACACGCGATACATGGCAATGGCGCTGTCTTTGGGGCGGCGTGGCTGGGGGCGGACATGGCCTAACCCGGCGGTTGGCTGTGTGATTGTTAACGGTGGCCGTGTGGTTGGACGGGGGTGGACACAACCCGGTGGCCGCCCACACGCAGAACCACTGGCGTTGGCGCAGGCGGCTGATCGCGCGCGCGGCGCCGATGTTTACGTCACGCTGGAACCCTGTGCGCACCACGGCCAAACACCCCCCTGCGCTCAGGCGTTGATTGACGCAGGCGTCGCGCGTGTTGTGATTGCCGCACAAGACCCAGACCCACGGGTGAACGGGCGGGGCCAACAGATGTTGCGCGATGCGGGTATTGCCGTTGAAACCGGGGTGCTCGAAAGCCGTGCGCTAGATGACAACGCGGGATTTTTTGCACGGGTGGAATTGGACCGCCCCTTTGTGACGCTTAAGTTAGCCAGCAGTTTTGACGGCCGGATCGCCACGGGCACGGGCGAAAGCAAATGGATCACCGGGCCCGACGCGCGCCGGTTTGTACATGCGCTGCGCGCGCGCCATGACGCGGTGATGGTGGGCGGCGGGACGGCGCGCAAAGACGATCCAAGCCTGACGGTGCGTGATCTAGGGGTGGCGTCGCAACCGGCGCGCGTGGTCGTGAGCCGCCGATTAGATCTGCCGTTGCTGAGCACGCTGGCGCGGACCGCCAAAGACACGCCTGTGATCGTCTGCCACGGCCATGATGCCGATGCGACGTTGATCAAGACGTGGCAAGATTTGGGCGCGACGCTTTTGCCTTGCGCGGCAACTGGCGGGCAGTTGGATGCGCGCGATATACTGCGACAGTTGGCAATGCACGGGCTGACGCGGGTGTTCTGCGAAGGCGGCAGTGCATTGGCCGCGAGCCTGATCGAGGCCGATCTCGTGGATGTGCTGGTTGGGTTTACCGCAGGCGTGGTTATCGGCGCCGAAGGCCTGCCATCGGTCGGTGCCTTGGGGGTCAACCGTTTGGCGCAGGCCGCCCGGTTTGATCTGGTCCAGAGCCATCCTGTGGGTGGCGATGTCGCGCATATCTGGCGCCGGGGCATGCAGGGTTAACGTCGCCATAGGTGCGCATGACCCGCCACCATCCCTTGCAATTTTGCCAACACGCGATTGCCCGCAGACCGTCGGGGCAGCTCCCCGGTGACCAGCCGCCGCACGGCGACTTCGACGGGGCAGGCCCCCCCTGTCAGCGGGTCGATATAGCGTGGATAGTCGATTAAACATGCATGCACCAACCCCGCCAGCGTCGGGGTGGCCACACGTCGCTCAGGCACCGCGCCTAGGTCCGTTGTCAGGCCCCAGCCTGCGTAAAACGGCGCGCCCAAGGTGGTTACAGAGACCCCGCGCAAGAGCGCCTCAAACCCCAACAACGACGTCATCGTCCAGACCTCTTGCACCTGATCCAGCAGGGCAGACACCTCTGCGTGCGCGGCGATATAATCGGCCAATTCGCTGCCATCACAGGCACCGGGGCGCAGGTCTGCTTCGACGTCTGGGTGGGGCTTGTAGATCAATCGCGCTGTTGGGTTTGCCGCACGGGTGGCGCGCAGCAGGTCGAGATTGCTGCGCGTGGTCGTGGTGCCCGTGGTGATCGACGCGTCGTCTTCGACCTGACCCACAACCAAAATGCGGTGCCCTTCAGGAAGCGCGGCGATGTCGCCATCAAGGTTGTATTTGCTGATCTTTTGATCGACCAACACCTTGATCAGCGCGCGGCTGCGGGCCTCTTGGTCGGGGCGCAACACGGTGCGATCTATGATCAATCGTTCAAGGCGGCTGGGGTGAGTGGGGTCGTAGTAGATGCCCAAATCATCCAACACCAATGACATCGGCGCAACCAGATCCGCCCCAAGTCCGCGCGACCGGATGAACCCATCTTCGACGTTGATAGCGCCGCTATGGCTTTGGCCGGCGCGGCTGGCCCAGACCATGTGCGGGCGGTTTGTGGCCGCCGCGCGCGCGGGGTCATCGAGGAAACGCACTGGTGTTTGGCGGCCAAAGATCCGTTGCATGGGGGTGCGTTTCCAGTGCCGTATGCCCGATGCGACCCACCCGCGATGGTCTTCGCGCCACGCGCGGGCCTCGGCGGCGGCGGTTTCGACCGCTGTGGTCAGGTCGCACAGCTGATCTTGGAACGGATCGTACCATTTGGGGTAAAGGATCATCGCGGCTGCAAACAGTTGCGCGCGGGTCAGGGTGCGTTGTCGCCGTTGCACGGGAAATTCGTCGTGGGTCAGGCCCCAACCGGCATAGAAAGGCTGGCCAAAGACGCGCGGTTTATGGCCTGCATAGATCGCCTCGAACCCCAGCTGCGACGACACGGTGTAGACGCCAATCGCGCCTTCAAACAGGGTCCACGGGCTGATGCGATCAGAGATAAAGCTGATCCGGTCAGACAGGTCGTTGGGGTCGAAATACCCCGCCCGGAACCCGGCGACCGTTTCGGGGTGGGTTTTGACCACGATGCGCGCGCCGGGGTGTTCGTCTTGGGCGACAAACAGCATTTCCAAAAAGCGGTTTCTGTTGCCGCCACAGGCCGTGACCGACGCATCACCGCGCGTTTGATCCAACACCAACACATATCCGGGGGGCGGGGCGGCGCGCGTGGGATCAACGGCGCTGAATTTTGTGAGGTGTGCGTCTTTGATGCGGGCGATGGCCCCGCGCGCCTGGTCCAACAGGGCCGTGTCATCCAGCGGATGTGTGCTAAGCAGTGTTTCAAGGTCCGAGGGAACGGCGGGGTCGTAGTGCACGCCTGTGTGGTCAATCAGCAGCCCCAGCGGGGGTTCTTTGACACGGCCGGGATGCAGCGACCGCAGCCACGCGTCTTCGATACGCACGACCTTGGCGTTGCGGCGCGCGGCGATGGTTTCACCCCGACGCGCGGTGGGGCGCATCCCCCAGACGCCCACGAGACCGTCAGATTTGGGTAGGCCAAGGGTCACGCGGTACCCGCTTAGGTGCAGGATACGGCGGACGCGGGTTTGGGTCAGGAAACCACCGTTATAGACAAACAGGTGACGGGGCGTTGGGGCGCGCGGTGGGCCCATCCGCGCCGTCAGTTCGCCAGTTGGTCGATCGAGGCCGCAGGGCTCACCAAGGACCCAAACACCGCCGAAACCGCTTTGTTCCACTGGGCAAGGGGCGCTTCGGTGACGTATAACGTATCGCTGTCGCGGATCACAAAGTCACGCGCAATGAACAGCCCGTTGGGTTTGGTCAGGTCCAGCAGATAGATCATGCGCTGCGCCCCGATCAGGTCGTCACGGCCCAGGACCTCGCCTGCTACCACTGCGGGTTCGTTGCGAAACACAAACACACCCGTTGCGTCGGATGTGGCGGAGACAAGGCCGCCCACCTGTGCGATGGCTTCAAGCGCCGACAGGTTTTGCGATTGGAACGCCACGCGGGCCTGTGTGCCGGTGGCCCCCAACGCGGTAAAAGACCGGGTGTCTTCTTCGACCAAAATGCGGTCGCCGCCGCGCAAGGCGATATCAAGTTCGGGGTGGTTATAGAGGTCTTGAAACCAGATACGGCTGCGTGCGCCGCCCCTGATCACGGTGATTTGGGCGATTTCGGGTTCGATGGTCACGCCCCCGGCGCTGGCCAACATGGTTGATAGTGTCCGGGTGGGTCGTTCGATAGGGTAGACACCTTGGCCGCCGACCGCACCTGTTAGCGACACGGTCGACCCGTCTCCCGCTTGGCGGCGGACCTCAACCTGAGGGTCAGGGGTTTGTTCGCCCAGCCGCGTGCTGATGATGCGGCGGATCGCTTCGGGTGAATTGCCTGCTGCGCGAATGCGGCCCGCGTAGGGGACAAAAATAAATCCATCGCCGTCCACCTGAACCGATTCAAGCAAGGTGGCGTTGCTGGTGGCCCCCGCCAGCAACCCGTCATCGACGTTTTCCCATATGGTCAGGCCCAGAATGTCGCCGGGGCGGATGGTGTCTGACCCAATCGGCGGGGCGGCAATGAACTCTCGTGAAAACCCAAGCGCAGGCACAACGGCAATCGCACGGGTCACACGGTCATTGACGGTGACCACAAATGCGTCGCCCTGTTTTTGCACAGACCCTTCGTAGATCTGGCGTTTGTTTGGCCCAACGTGGGGCAAACCGCAGCCCACAAGCACAGCCAAAGCTGTCACAAGGGCAATGGGGCGCACCCACCGAAAACCGGAAGTTGTCACTGCACGGTCTCCTCGACCTATTCGAAATCTGCCTCAGCGTGCCGGGTTTGCCCCGGCTATCGCGGTCAGACTAACGGTATTTGGATGGAAAATCCAGCCTGCGCAGATCGTTGTCTTAGCGCACCAGCGTTAACTGTTGCGGATCAGTCGCGCTGGCCTTGAGGTTGATCTGGTAGGGGCCACGGGCAGACAGCATCTGATCCACCACACCGCGCAACAATTGTGTGCGCCCACGGCTGGCATAAAAACTGCCCGGCAGCTGGCTGGTTTGCAGCAAAAACTGCCGAAAATCACGGTAGGCGTCGTGGTCGGGGCGCGCGGGGTTGGCAAAGAACGCAGCCAGCGGTTGGTCCGAAATCAGGCCGGGTTTATTATAAATGGCGGTGCCAAATGGCCTGAGCGGAATTCCGCGCCACAGAGCTTGTTGGCCTGCGGTGGAATTCACCGTGGTGGCGCTTCGGGCCTCGGCCAGAATGCCTGCCAATTTGCCGCCGCGCAAATAATGGACGCGATCGGCGGTGCCTGCTGCGCGCGCCAGCCGCCGGATGTCGCGCCGCACCGGAGTGCGCCCGTCTTCCAACGGGTGCGCTTTGAACACCAGATGGTGGTGGGCCGGGGCACCTTTGGCAAACTGGGTGATCACCAGATCCAGAAATGCGGTTTGGGTGTCAAAGGGGCTGTGGGCCTGAAAGGCGCTATCGTGATCCAGTTGCAACAGCGCCAGATGATAGGGGAACCCGCCCCGTTTGATTCGGTAGGTGGCAGCCCGGCGTTCTGCGGCCTGCAACGGCATGAAAACGAGCCGTCGCAAATAAAGCCGGAATTCCTGCGCCACGCCGAGGGCACGATGAGGTTGAAATTGCCGATACCGTTGGTTCAGCAGCATCACAAAGCCATGATACAGCGCGCCGTAAAACACATGGTGTCGCATGTCGCCCCAATGGCACGGTGGAATGGCGGCGTCGGTGGTGGCATCGGCTTGTGCGGCGCGGATTGTGGTCAGCGGCATGTCCATCAGGGGCGAATGTCCGTTGGAGCCATCGCGTTCGTAGGTCACCCAGTAGGGACGCAGATAGCCTTCCTCAAAGACATGTATGCGGATGTTGCGTGCCCGCGCCTGCATGATGGCCGCCGCATGCATCCAGCGTGTGTCGCCGTAAAGGACGATATCGGTGATGGATTTTTCATCAAGAACCGCTGTTAGTGTCGCTTCCCAGCTGTCTTGCGGGGCACGGTACGCGATATAGGTGCGCCGGTTGGGCCAAAATATACGGTCGCCCATGTTGAACCCGATGCGCCAGACCGCAGCGCCGGTGTTTTGCAGCTTTTGCCCCAATTGGTAGAAAAACGGCCCGTGCGGTCCTTGTAAAAACAAAAAGGTGCGGTCGGAGCCCTGGGCACGGTTTTTGGTCAAGTTTGTTTTCCGTTTTGTCCTGCCACCCACGGAAACTATGTCAGCTTCTATAAGGTCGGGCAAGCGCTGGGGCTTGTCAGCCCTGTGCAGGGCGGCTACCTCGGGTGAGACACAAGACAGATGGGGGCTTTTATGTTCACGGGCATCATCACGGATATCGGCACGATCACTGCGCTGACCCAAGAGGGCGATTTGCGGGTGCGTATCCAAACCACATATGACACGGGCCGCATCGACATGGGGGCGTCTATTGCATCAGACGGGGTATGTCTGACGGTGGTTGATCTGGGCACCGATTGGTACGAGGTGCAGGTCAGCGCTGAGACCGTCAGCAAGACCAGCCTTGGCCGCTGGGCCGTCGGCAAGCGCGTCAATCTCGAACGCGCCTTGCGTGTGGGCGACGAATTGGGCGGGCATATTGTGTCGGGCCATGTGGACGGCGTGGCGCAGGTGGTATCGGTGACGCAGGAGGGCGACAGCACCCGCGTATTGCTGAACGCGCCGGCTGATTTGGCGCGGTTCATTGCGCCCAAAGGGTCTGTGGCGCTGAATGGCACGTCTTTGACGGTCAATGAGGTCGATGGCACCCATTTTGGGATCAACTTTATCCCCCACACCAAAGACGTCACCACATGGGGCGATGTTGCCGTGGGCGACGACGTTAACCTCGAGATTGATACCTTGGCCCGTTACGTCGCGCGTTTGGCGGAAATGCAGGGCAGCTGACCGCCCCATACGGCTGGTCAAGGCCGCGGCGCTGCGATATGAGCCAGCCAGACCGCAATGGAAGGCACGCGCGCCATGACTTTTGAAACCCCCGGACCGATTGAAACGGATCTGCATGGTAAGATCGCCCCGATTGAGGCGATCATCGACGATGCCCGTGCGGGCCGTATGTTTATACTCGTGGATCATGAAGACCGCGAAAACGAAGGTGATCTGGTGATCCCGGCGCAGTTTGCCGATGCAGATGCGGTGAATTTCATGGCCACCCACGGGCGCGGCCTGATTTGCATGCCTCTGACGGCCGAACGTGTGGATGCCCTGGCGTTGCCGATGATGGCGGTGAACAATTCATCCCGGCACGAAACCGCGTTTACCGTGTCAATCGAGGCCCGCGAGGGCGTCAGTACCGGGATTTCGGCCGCCGACCGCGCCTTGACGGTGGCCGTGGCCATTGATGAGACCAAAGGGCAGGCGGATATCGCCACCCCCGGTCACGTGTTCCCACTGCGGGCGCGGCGCGGTGGTGTGTTGGTGCGCGCAGGCCATACCGAAGCCGCCGTGGATATCAGCCGTTTGGCTGGGCTGCATCCGTCGGGGGTGATCTGCGAGATCATGAAGCCCGATGGCGAAATGGCGCGGTTGCCGGACCTGATTAGTTTTGCCGCCGAACACGACCTGAAGATCGGCACGATCAGCGACCTGATCGCCTACCGCCTGAAACACGACAACCTGTTGCGGTTGCGCGATGAGCGCACGGTCACATCGGCCTATGGCGGCGATTGGGTGATGCGTGTGTTCGCCGACGAGATCACCGGTACAGACCACGTGATGCTTAGCAAGGGCGATCTGACGACCGACGCGCCGGTTTTGGTGCGTACCCATGCCCTGAACGCGTTAGAAGACGTGCTGGGTCTGGGCCCCAGCCCCGCCGACGAACTGCCCCGCGCGATGCAGATCATCGCCGAAGAGGGGCGCGGCGCGGTGCTGTTGTTCCGTGAACCACACCCCAAACTGCGGCTGGATGGGGATGATGACGATGGCCCGCGCACGATCAAACGCACAGGCGTCGGTGCCCAGATCATGTCGGCCTTGGGGCTCAGCGAGCTGATCTTGCTGACCGACAGCCCGCAAACGAAATACTTAGGACTTGATGCCTATAACCTGAAGATCGTGGGCACTCGCCCGATCACCAAGGAGTAACCGATGGCTGCCAACGAAAACCATTACGTCCTGCCGCGCCCGGATTTCGATAAACCGGTGAAGGTGCTGATTGTCGTGGCCCCTTACTACAAGGACATCGCCGATAATCTGGTGGCCGGCGCCAAGGCCGAAATCGAAGCCGCAGGCGGTACGTGGGATCTGGTCGAGATGCCCGGCGCGTTAGAGGTGCCCACAGCCATCAGCATCGCAGACCGGCGCAGCAATTTTGACGGCTACGTGGCGTTGGGATGTGTGATCCGGGGCGAGACCACGCATTATGACACGGTCTGCAATGACAGCAGCCGGGCGTTGCAATTGCTGGGGTTGCAGGGCTTGTGCATCGGCAATGGTATACTAACGGTTGAAAACCGCGCCCAAGCCGAGGCGCGTGCCGATGTGGGTGGGCAAAACAAGGGTGGCGGTGCTGCTGCGGCGGCCTTGCATCTGGTGGCGATGGCCCGTAAGTGGGCGACCCAATCCAAGGGCATCGGGTTCAAGCCAGCAGGGCAGGATATCCAGATCGCCGGTTCCAACGACGGGTCCCATACCGCATGACATCGCTGCACAGCAACCGATCTGGCAATCAACGCCGGAAAATGAAATCCGCCGCCCGGCTTTATGCCGTACAGGCGTTGTTTCAGATGGAACATTCGTCGCAGACCGTTGAGGTCGTGCGCGCTGAGTTCTTAGATCATAGATTTGGTGCGATCTATGATGGCGAAGAGATGCAAGAGGGCGATATCGAACTTTTTGCCGCCGTGTTGGATGGCGTGGTGACGCTTCAAGCGCCTATCGACCAAATGACCGACCGTGGTTTGGTCGCCAAATGGCCATTGGGCCGTATTGACCCAACGTTGCGCGCATTGTTTCGTGCCGCTGGGGCGGAGTTGCACGCCAAGAACGCGCCTCCCAAAGTTGTGATCACCGAATATGTCGATGTGGCCCGCGCGTTTTTCCCTGATGGGAAAGAACCCAAGTTCGTGAATGCGGTGCTGGATCACATGGCGCGCGAGGCTCAGCCCGAAGCGTTTTAACCACCCTCAGGGGGATGCAAAGCAGGTCGTGATGCCACGCGTTGTCAGGTTATACATCAAAAGCGCCATGATCGGTTTTGCCGTGGCTGCCGTGTTTGTCGCATTAATTCTGTGGCTTAACGTGGCGAACTTGGGGCATTTGGTGTCGACGTCTGACGTGGCCGTTCTGGCCGTCACGGTGTTTTGGGTGCTAAATGGGATCGTCTTTTCGGGTGTTCAATTTGCCTGGGCCATCACGGCAGTCGCTGTCAAAAATGACGCAAATCCGGGGTCAGGCGACGGCCCATGCCAAGGTGTTCCCGCGAGGGTTGCGACAAACGATCACAACCGCGCCTGTTAACGCTAATAACCCGGATTTACCTCTGGACATCTGAACTCCAAGTGCCATCTTTGGTACAAAGGAGTTTGATAATGTTTGACAATATCCTGCGTATGATCCGCGCCCTGTTTGCACAGCCTCAGCGTGAAGAGCTGCTCATCCCGGTACGTGTCGAGACCAAACGCGCGCTTTACAAGCGCCGCTGATTTTTCCAAAAACTGCTGATCTGCTGCATGTGGGTGACGGGCCCGCTGCAGCCGTTTGGTTTTATATTCCCGAGGACCTGTATGTACAGGTGGGCGCCAGATAAAAAGGCCAGGGCCAAGACAGAGCCAGCTCCCTCGGATTTGCTTAAGGCCACTGGAATGTAACCAGTCACGAGAAGAGCAGAACCCGTCCCCACACCACTTAGTCCCCGCACCGCTCTACGACAAGGGCATTGCACGCGCCGTGGCAAGTTTATTCTTGAACCGCGTTCTCGATATGTTCATGTTTGGGGCATGGCACATGACAACTTGCAAAATTTCCAACCGGGTCAGATGTTGGCACGCGGGGCTGCGCGACTTTTGACAAGCCATGGATTTGTGAGTGTCGAAGAGTTGGTGCCAACCCGTGGCTTGCGGGTTGATCTGATGGCGTTGGGCCCGAAAGGTGAGATTTGGATCGTGGAATGCAAATCTGGCCGGGCTGATTTTCAATCAGATCACAAATGGGAAGGCTATCTGGATTGGTGCGACCGGTTCTTTTGGGCGGTCGACGCGGATTTCCCAACCGAACTGTTACCGGATGACACGGGGTTGATCATCGCAGATGCCTATAGCGCAGAGATTATTCGCGCAGGGCCTGAACACAAATTGGCTGCCGCGCGGCGCAAAACGATGACCCATAAATTGGCCACCACCGCCGCACGCCGTCTGCAGGCGCTTCGCGACCCTGAAATGACTGCTAGCGGTTGGTCATAGTGCGGGCACGTTTGGCGGCGGCCATGATTTCTTCGGCGATTTCATCAGCATCATCGGGCGAAAAATCCATAGGGATTTCGACGCTGCCTGATTCGATGTAAATGCGCACCATACCGGCGTCGGTGGGGCCGATCTGAAGGTTCGCTTCGATCTCGCGTTCGGTGTCGATGCCCATTGCTCGTCTCCTGCTTGAAGTGCGGGCATCGCTAGCCCGGCAGGGCTTGAAAAGCAAGTCGCCATGCGGTTTCGTGGGGAAATGCAAGAAAATACTGTGATCAGGCCGTTCACCCCGGCAGACCGTGATTGGTTGGCCCACCAACATGATGCGGTCTACGCCCAAGCCGAGGGGTTTGACGCGTCGTTTGGGCTGCTGGTGAGTGAAATTCTTGATGCGTTCATTGCAGGGCATGATGACACCGCCGAACGCGGATGGATCGCAGAGGAAAACGGCCAACGTTTGGGGTCGATTTTCTGCGTGCGGCTTGATGATACCACGGCCAAGCTGCGGCTGTTCTTGCTGGTGCCCGGCGCGCGTGGTCGGGGGCTGGGCAAACGTTTGTTGGCGACCTGCATGGGGTTTGCGCAGGCGCGTGGGTATCAGGGCATGCAACTTTGGACCCACGAGAGCCATAAGGCCGCCTGCGCGCTTTACAAAGCGACTGGGTGGCAGTTGGTCAGTTCAAAGCCTGTACACAGTTTTGGGCAAAATTTGATTGAGCAGAGCTGGATCTTCCGTTTTTAACCCCCTTGCAATCTTCAAACCGGGCAGATAAATCGAATGCAGTGCCGCCTTAGCTCAGTAGGTTAGAGCGCCTGATTGTGGATCAGGAGGTCCCCCGTTCAAGCCGGGGAGGTGGTACCACCAACACCCCTAATTTGTAAGATCGTGTATAGGCATGCGTAGATGATGCCGCTATTTTGTGCAGTTGGGGTCGCAGGGCAATTCAATTCTAGGGCGAATTGACATCAGCTGTGATTGGTTAACCGTTCATTTACCAATCAGTCCCCAATGTCTGGGGATGAAATATGTTTGGGCAATAATGGTGCGCAGCGCACTGGATGACACACACGCACGCCGAGGTTATGCGTTGGCGGGAAGCATGCGGGAGGCGTTGGAAATGGCCAATGATCCCAATGCGGTGGCGGTTCCGCAAACCCATAAAATATGGCCGGGCAACCCAGGTGAGACGTTTTTCTGGCGGTGACGGCTATGTGGCGTGCGAAGGCACTGCGCGAGGCTTCATGCCGGGTGTTCCCCCGTCGCGCGTGTCATAAAACCGCGCTCAGCAACAATGGCAGCGTCAGCACCGACAGCAACGTCGACACCACCACCAAACCGGCGACGGCCTGTGCATCGGTGCCGTATTTCTCTGCGATCATGTAGCTGGTGACGGCTGCGGGTGCTGCGAGCTGTAGCACCAAGATGCCAAACGCCACGTTTGACAGGTCAAACCACACCCCCAACGACCATGCGATGCTGACGCATAGCACAGTTTTCACCACCGCCAGCCACAGCGACCGTCCGATGTTTTGCGGTGTCAGCCGCGCAACGGCCACGCCCAGCGTGATCAACATCAACGGGATCGCCATTTGACCCAACAGCGACAACGTGTTTGTCACAATCAACGGCGGCATCCAGCCTTGCCATAAAAACAACGCGCCTAGTAACGTGGCGCCCACCATCGGTTCTTTGAACATGGTCAGCGGTGAATTGCTGCGCGTGACGATCCAAACCCCCACCGTAAACGCATAAACAGCCGATACCGCAAAGACCACGACGGCATAGCCCAAGCCTTCATCACCGTAGGCAAACACCGCCAGCGGCAGGCCGATGTTGCCGGTGTTGCCCATGAACACAGGGGTCACATATGTGCGCGTATCCAGCTTGGACAGGCGGATAAATACCCATGACGCGATCGACGCCAAAACATAGCCAGACAGGGCTGCAAGGCTGATCTGCGACAGCGATTGCGCGGGAATTTCGGTCTGGACCAACGCCACAAAGATCAGTGCAGGTACGGCCAAGGTCATGCTGAGGCGGGTGGCAAATTGGATGCTGTAGTCCAACCCCATTTTGACCCAGATAAACCCGATAGACGCCATCAAAAACACGGGCATGGTGATTTCGATGACTTTTAGCGCAATATCCACGGGCAGGCCTTTTGGTTGGGGCAAGACGCGCATGAAATGACTGCGCGGTAATGGGTTGGGGGGGTTATTCGACGGTGATGGTTTGGCGCAGTTGGCCTGTCACACGGTCATAGATCACGATGGTGCCGGCGTCGGTGACGACCGCGTACCAATCGGGCCCTTGGGTGAAACTGATGGCCCGCGCACCGCCCGGCAGGACAATTGTATCAGGTAAATCGGGGGGGGGCGCATTGAAACGCATGACAATCAGCACGATGATCAATATGACACCACCAATCATCGTGGCGGTTAGCACCGTCACCAATCGACGTAAAAACCGCAGGTTGGCTGGCTCTTGTGCTGGACCTTCCGGGTGAATTTCAGGGTTTTCCATGCCGCTCCGCCAAATCTGCTTTACCATCGACGACACACCGCCGCCCCGCCTTGATAAGGCGCTTGCGCGCGATGTGCCAGTGGAGGCGGCGTTGTCGCGCACACGCTTGTCCCGGCTTATCACGGCGGGGGCTGTCACGGTGGACGGCGTGGTGCAACACGATCCTAAGGCGCGCATCGCTGCGGGGGCCGCCGTGATCATCGAGATCGAAGAGGCCCAAGAAAGCCACATTTTGCCCGAAGACATCCCGCTGGACGTGGTGTTTGAAGACGCCGACCTGATTGTGGTGAATAAACCCGCGGGCATGGTGGTGCATCCCGCTCCGGGGTCGCCATCGGGCACGTTGGTCAATGCGCTGCTGGCGCATTGCGGCGATGATCTGTCAGGGGTTGGTGGGATGAAGCGCCCCGGCATTGTGCATCGGATCGACAAAGACACGTCGGGGTTGCTGGTTGTGGCAAAATCGGACGCGGCGCATCACGGTTTGGCGGCGCAATTTGAGGCCCACACCGCCGAACGTTATTATCAGGCGCTGGTTTACGGTGTGCCAGATGGCAATGACCCACGGTTGCGCGGTGTCAAAGGTGCCAGTT
This sequence comes from Roseobacter sp., assembly GCF_039970775.1. Classification (GTDB taxonomy): domain Bacteria; phylum Pseudomonadota; class Alphaproteobacteria; order Rhodobacterales; family Rhodobacteraceae; genus Roseobacter. The sequence goes on along the minus strand of NZ_JBDVLG010000027.1, from coordinate 103,492 downwards.
TTGAGGCCGGGAATATCCTAAAGCTGACGACCCAACTGGCGCGCCACAAAACCGACAGACAACGCCAAGCGGTGCTGTTTCACGGCGGGCGGCATGCGGTGACACGTGCCCGGACGATTGAGCGGTTTGGCCAGCCGGAGGTGTTGGCGCTGATGGAATGTTGGCTGGAAACTGGGCGCACGCATCAGATCCGGGTGCATTTGGCGCATGCGGGCCACGGTTTGGTGGGCGATCCGACCTATGGCGGGAAACGCAAATTGCCGGTGAAAGCGTTGAATGCATCGGCGGCTGAAGCGATAAAAGCGTTCCCTCGGCAGGCTTTACATGCGGCGGTTTTGGGGTTTGAGCACCCAATTTCGGGTGTGGCCATGCGGTTTGAAGCGCCGCTTCCGCAGGATATCGTAGACCTTTTGGCGATTGCGCGGCTGCCTTTGTCATAAACAGCACCTTAGCGTGACTGCACCGTCATGTGAGGTATTAACGATGGCGCTTTGTGTCAGGGTTTCGTTAATCGAGGGGCGATATAGATGGCGTTAACAATTTCGGGGCGTCCGACTTGAACCGATCAGTTTAGCACCTACATATATGTTAAGCCCGTAAACATTGGGAGGCTACAATGGCGAATTACGCAAATCTGCCGGCACCAACGCCGGAAGGCGGTCTGAACCGCTACATGCAGGAAATCCGGAAATTCCCACTGCTGGAACCGGAAGAAGAATACATGTTGGCAAAGGCTTGGGTCGAAAAAGAAGACACAGCCGCAGCCCACCGGATGGTCACATCGCACCTGCGTTTGGCCGCTAAAATCGCCATGGGGTACCGGGGCTACGGATTGCCGCAAGCGGAGGTTATTTCCGAAGCCAACGTAGGTTTGATGCAGGCGGTCAAACGGTTTGACCCCGAGAAGGGCTTTCGCCTTGCGACCTACGCCATGTGGTGGATCCGGGCGTCTATTCAGGAATACATCTTGCGTAGTTGGTCCTTGGTCAAGCTGGGCACGACATCGGGCCAAAAGAAACTGTTTTTCAACCTGCGCAAAGCCAAAAACCGCATCGGCGCCCTGGAAGAAGGCGATTTGCGCCCTGAAAACGTCGCACGCATCGCGACGGATCTTGGGGTCACCGAAGCGGAGGTGGTTTCGATGAACCGCCGTATGTCAGGGGGCGATGCGTCTTTGAATGCGACCGTTGGGTCAGACACCGAAGGGGCCATGCAGTGGCAAGATTGGCTGGAAGACGAGGACGCGGATCAGGCCAGCGATTATGAGGCCCGCAACGAGCTTGAGGCGCGCCGCGAATTGTTGAGCGAAGCGATGAGCGTCCTAAATGACCGTGAAAAAGATATTCTGACGCAGCGCCGGTTGTCGGATAAAACCATCACGCTTGAAGATCTGAGCACCGCATATGACGTCAGCCGCGAACGCATTCGTCAGATCGAAGTGCGCGCGTTTGAAAAGCTGCAAAAGAAAATGCGCGATTTGGCCAAAGAAAAAGGCATGATGTCGACCGCTTGATTAGGTCATCATGATCACTATCGCCCCGCCCGATCGTATCTGGCGGGGTTTTTTGTTTTATGCGGCGTGTAGCAGCCCGTGTAGATCGAAAGCGGGAATTGGTGTAAACTGTTGCTGGTTGGGATGGCATGCACGTTTAGGTGTGTCGGCGCCCGCGTGGAATTAGCCACGTAAAATGGTCGCCTGATGGTTGTTATCCTGCGTGGGTATTTTACGCCCTGTCGCGTGCTGGTTTGATGGCCGCGGTTTTGCAAGACATTGATTTAGGAGATTAAAATGAAATACAGTCCATTTTTTGCTATCCTTATGGTCGCCGGGGTTGCCGCCTATGGTGCGGCTATTGGTTTTGGTAGCATGCCATTTCAGACCGGTTTGGCCGAACGCGTCGGGACGCAGCTTATGGCGTTGACGTTCTTTGCCTTGCTGATCGAACGTGCGGTCGAAGTCATTGTGAATAACAAATTTCTGAGCCGGGAATTGGAGGTTGCGGCGCCCGTGGTCAAACGCAAGAGACAGTTCAAGATGCTGCAATCGGCGTTGGAACTCGAGCTGCAGCAGCCTGTCCCTGCGATGGTGGATCAAGACGCTTTGGCCACGGCGAGCGCGGCCAAGAATGACACAATCAAGGACCTGAGGCAGCAAATCAGCATGGCTAAGAAAAGCAAGATCACGGCTGATCAAGCTGCAATGCCTCTGCGGGAAACGCTGGGGAGCGAAAAGGCGGCGTTTGCAGCCACAACTGCCACCATACTTGGGGGTATGGTGGCGTTGACCGGTACGACCGTTCTGTCAGAGTTCGTCGTGATGCCTCAAACAGTGTCCAGCGGTAAATTCTTTGGGGTGTTCGACCAACTGCAACTTTTTGCAGCGGTCGATATTTTGTTTACGGCCCTCATTTTAGCGGGCGGTTCCGATGGAATACACCAGATCGTTAAGGGATTTCTTTCTGCCAAATCAGATTTGGCATTGAGCTAACGCACCTGGTCTAGTCTTCCATCGCTTCCAGTTCATCGATGAACCCTGAGATCATGCTAAGACCTTTGTCCCAAAACGCAGGGTCCGAGGCATCCAGACCGAAGGGGGCCAAAAGTTCTTTGTGATGTTTGGAGCCACCAGCCTTGAGCATGTCGAAGTATTTCTCTTCGAACCCGTCGTCGCCCTCGGCGTAAACCGCATAGAGCGCGTTCACCAACCCATCGCCAAAGGCGTAGGCGTAGACATAAAACGGCGAATGCACAAAGTGCGGAATATAGGCCCAGAAGGTCTCGTAGCCGTCCATGAATTCAAACGCAGGCCCTAGGCTTTCGGCCTGTACGGACATCCAAAGGTCGTTGATGTCTTCGGGGGTTAATTCGCCGCTGCGCCGGGCCGCATGCAGTTTGCATTCAAAATCGTAAAACGCGATTTGCCGCACGACGGTGTTGATCATGTCTTCGACCTTGCCGGCCAACATCACCTTGCGCTGCGCTTTGTCTTTGGCCCCGTCGAGCATCTTGCGGAAGGTCAACATTTCGCCAAACACGCTGGCCGTTTCGGCGAGCGTCAGCGGCGTGGATGACAACATCTCGCCCTGTTCGGCGGCCAGAACCTGATGCACACCGTGACCCAATTCGTGCGCCAAGGTCATGACATCACGGGGTTTTCCCAGATAGTTCAGCATCACATAAGGGTGCACGTTGGTGACGGTTGGGTGGGCAAACGCCCCCGGTGCTTTGCCCGGTTTCACGCCTGCATCTATCCAACCCTTGCTGAAAAACGGCGCGGCGATCTCGCCCATGCGCGGGTCAAATGCGGTATAGGCATCCATCACGGTTTTTTCGGCGTCGGCCCAGTTGACGACGCGGGTGTCTTCCATCGGCAGGGGGGCGTTGCGGTCCCAGACCTGCATTTTATCAAGGCCCAACCATTTGCGTTTAAGCTCGTAATACCGGTGGCTGAGTTTCGGGTAGGCCTTGACCACCGCGTTGCGCAGGGCCTCGACGACCTCGGGTTCGACCTGATTGCTCAGGTGGCGCCCTAGTTGTGCGGTCTCCATGCCGCGCCAGCGATCAACGATCTCCTTTTCCTTGGCCTGCGTGTTGTGCACGCGCGCAAAGGTCTTGATGTTGTCGCCAAACACATCGGCCAATTCGCGGGCACCGGCCTCGCGTTTGGCACGGTCCGGATCTGTCAGTAGGTTTAGCGTGCCTTCAATGTTCAGCGGCTCGCCGTCGACCTCAAATTCGAGACCTGCGATGGTTTCGTCAAACAGCCGTTCCCACGCGTCACCCACAACACCCAGATCATGCAGGAATTTTTCCAACTCATCGCTAAGCTGGTACGGTTTCATCGCGCGAATACGGTCGAAGACGGGTTTATACCGTGCCAGATCACCATTCTGCGCATAAAGCCCATCCAGATGGTCATCAGCCAACCGGTTGATTTCGAGTGTGAAAAACACCAAAGGCGTAGTGAAATTGGTGATCTTTTCCTGCAGGTCGGCCATGAACTTGGCCCTGCCCGCATCGGTCGTTTGTTGATAATACCGTAGCCCCGCAAAGGACATGATGCGCCCTGCGACTTGGTTGATCTTTTCGTTGCGCAGCACGCAGTCCAGAAATCCCGGCGCGTCGAGCCCGGCCAAATTACCGTCGTAATCGGTGGCAAAGCTGGCGCAGGCTTGTTCCAACCAATCCAGATCGCGCTTGAGCTCCATGGCATCTTCACCGGTGTAAAGATCGCTTAGATCCCATTCGGGCAGATTGCCAAGCGGGGCGGCGCTGCCGGTTGCATTTGCATCGCGAACGGGAAAGGGAAGCTGGAACATCAAGGGACCTCATCTGTGTTTCATTACACTTAGGGTGTGGCGGGCCGGTGAACAAGCGCGCGCGTGTGTGTCAGGCTTTGACGACCCGTAAAAGCTGTGCCACCCCCGCGCCGGGTTAGCCATAAATCCTCAGCATATCGTTTAAATCAGCCAACGTATTGGCCTCTTGCAGGGGTTTGTCCTGCCGCCAACGGGACATGCGCGGAAACCGCAGCGCCACGCCCGATTTGTGGCGGGGGCTGGCCTGAATGCCCTCAAACGCGATCTCAAACACATGATGCGGCGTGACCTGCCGCACGGGGCCAAACCGTTGCAGGGTATTCTTGCGCACCCATTTGGTGATTTCGCCAAATTCGGCGTCCGTCAGGCCGGAATAGGCCTTGGTGAAGGGCACCAGATCATTGCCATTCCAGACCGCAAAGGTGAAATCAGTGAACAGATTGGCACGCCGCCCGTGCCCTGATTGCGCGTAAATCATCACCGCGTCGATGGTCAGCGGGTCTAGTTTCCACTTCCACCAATCGCCCTTTTTGCGGCCGATCCGGTAGGGGCTGTCGGCGCGTTTTATCATGACACCTTCGGCGTTTTCATCACGGGAACCCCTGCGCAATTCGGCCAGCTCTTCCCAGCCGTCGATGTCCAGTTGCGGCGACAGACGTACGGGGGCGTCGGGGGGCAACTGAGCGCAAGCTTGCTCGAGCAACGCGCGCCGCTGCACAAAGGGGCGGTCGCGGATATCGGTGCCGCCCCATTCCAGCAGATCATAGGCATGCAGCACCACGGGGGCCTCGGTGCGCAGTTTTTTGGGCACGGTCTTGCGTCCAATCCGTTTTTGCAACGCATTAAAGTTATCCGGTTTCTGGCTGTTGGCCTGCCACACCAGCAGTTCCCCATCCAATACCGTGCCGGGGGGCAACATATCTACGGTACGGGCCAATTCGGGAAACCGGTCGGTCATCAATTCTTCGCCCCGTGACCAGACAAAATACTGCCCATCGCGCAAAATAAGTTGGCCGCGAATGCCGTCCCATTTCCATTCTGCGCGCCATTCACTTGGAGGGCCAAGCAAGTGCGGGCCGTCGTCCAACGCATGCGCCAGATAAAACGGATAGGGCCGCGATGCATCGGTGGATACGTCTTCTGCTTCGATCAAATCGGCCCATTCAGTGGTATCGGGGTGCCAATTCCCCATCAACCGGTGGGCCAGTTCTGTTTCGGGTTTGCCCGTAGACTTGGCCAATGCGCGGGTCATGAGCTTTTGGCTCACACCCATGCGAAACCCGCCTGTGATCAACTTGTTGAACACAAACCGCTCGGTGCCGCCTAGGTGGGACCATGCGGCTAAAACCGCCGTTTTTCGGGCGGTTTCGTCTAGGTCGGTCAGGCCGCGCAGGTGATCTATCCAGTGGCTGAGGGTGCCGTCGGTCTGGGTGCTGACGGGTGGCAAAACCAATGCGATGGTTTCGGCCAGATCCCCGACAATTGAATAGCTTTCCTCAAAAAGCCACAGTGGAATGCCCGCCTGTTCTGCCGCCCATTCGCGCAGTTTGGTGGTTGTGACCGCGCGTTTGGGCCTGCGCCCTGAAAACAACGCGATGGTCCACATGCGGTCTGCGTCAGTGGCCGCGCCAAAATAATCCGCCAGCGCGGTGACCTTGACGGTCGTTTTTGTGCTTTGGTCGATGGTGTTGAACAGCTGTGCGAACTGCTTCATGCGGGCGTCTTCGCATCAAGGGTTTCGCCTTCGAATTCGGTGGGTACGGGCTGTGCGTTCCATCCGTTTTCTGATAAATAGCGTGCGAAAACATCGGTATAACCATGGGTGACATAGATATTTTCGGCGCCTGTCGCTTTGACGGCGTCGAGCAACCCGTCCCAATCGGCGTGGTCCGATATGACAAACCCGCGGTCACCTGCGCGCCGCCTGCGCACCCCGCGCAACTGCATCCATCCGCTGGCAAATGCGGTGTCCTGCGCGCCGAATTTCTTGGCCCAAGCACTGCCCAAAGCCGAGGGCGGTGTCAGCACCAACGCACCTTTATGCGCCTTTGGGTCCAGATCAGCGGTGGCGCGCAGCGTGTCGGGCAGGGCGATGCCTTGTGCGCGCAAGACGGTATTGGTGGCCTCAACGGCGCTGTGGGTCAAAATCGGGCCGATCTGTGGATCCAACAGGCTCAGCAACCGTTGTGCTTTGCCCAATGCATAGGCCCCCAAAAACGCGGTTTTGCCCGCCGCCGCACACTCTGCCCACCAAGCGTTGATGCCATGTGCGACACTTGCCTGGGGTTGCCAGCGAAAGACCGGCAAGCCAAAGGTCGATTCGGTGATGAAATGGTGACAACGCTGCGGTTCAAAAGGTTCTGACAGGCCGTCGGGTTCGGTTTTGTAGTCGCCCGAGGCAACCCAAACCTCGCCTGCGACCTCAACTCTGATCTGCGCCGATCCCGGCACATGCCCCGCCGGATGAAACGACACCGTCGCGCCGCCAATGGTCAGCGGAGCGTTAAAATCAACGCCCTGCGCGGTGATATTGCCCAAGCGGTGGCGCATAACCGGCAGTGCGGCATGGGTGGCCAGATACGTGCCATGGCCCGCGCGCGCGTGGTCGGCGTGACCATGCGTGATCAACGCGCGGGGCACTGGGCGCCACGGATCGATATAAAAATCGCCCGCTGCGCAATAAATGCCGCGCTCGGTGAATGTCAGGACAGAGCTCATACCGTCCTATCTAGGCGTGCTGCGCGGTTTGCCCAGACCTTAGCCGTGCCCGCCGCTCAGAAATAAAGTGGCCATCTGGTCAAACAAGGGGTCCGCAACCGCGGGGCTTTCCATCAGGACCTCGTGTTCGCCACCTTCAACCATTTCCAAGGTGCTGCGTTTCCAACTGTCCATACGGGTGTGGATCGCGGGCACATCGACGATACGTTCGTTGGTGCCCAAAAACGTGATGCATGGCAGGTTGGGGGATGGGCGGCTGGCCAGATGCCGGGTTTCCAAAAGTCCCTCGCGCAGCCAGACGTAGCTGGGCCCGCCCAACAATAGATCTGGGTGCGTTTCCAACTGCTTGCGCATCATATCAAACTGGGCCGGGTCGCGGGTCAGCAGGTTGTCATCGAACCCATTGGTCAGCACGTGGTGGCCAATGTTGGTGCCCGGCGGCAACTGGTGGCCTTGGCCGATTTGCGGCATCACGTGGCTCAGGGCCCAGGCGAGGGGGCGCAGATGCGGCGCCAGGCGAATGCCCCACATGGGCGCGCTAAATACGGTGGCCTGAACGGTTAACCCTTCCATCGCGGCACGCAGGCCAATTGCACCGCCCATCGAATGAGCCAGCAAAAAGAACGGGCGCGGCATATCAAGGGTCCGCGCGGCACGGACCAACGCGTCTACGTCTTTTTGGAAATCGGGGAAATGATCCACATGCCCGACACGCGGATCGTCTAGCATGCGGTCCGATAGGCCCTGACCACGCCAGTCAATCGCCATGCTGGCGAATCCCCTCTGCGCCAAGGCGGCGGCGCAGAGGTCGTATTTTTCGATGAACTCGGTGCGGCCCGGAAAAATCAGCACGGTGCCTTTGGCGGCGGGCGTGTTCCACACACCCAACCGTACGCGTAGGCCATCAGAGGTGTGCACCCAATGGGCGGCCCCGTTGGTGTTGCCGAATGCGACGTCGGTGTGAAATGGCGCGGGCGTCAGGTTCATCAGGACAGAGCGGCCGCCAGTTGCATCGCCATCCCCATATCTCCGTCTACGCTGAGTTTGCCTGTCATAAAGGCGCTGGTGGGGTTGGTGTCGCCTTCCAGAATGGACCGGAACGTGTCTGCATCTGCCGATAGCGTGACATCTGCGGTCTCGTCAGCGGCGCGCGCGCCATCGCTATCCATCATGATGCATCCCTCATCCGCGATGTCGAATTTCGCGGTGCCGCCAAAATCGGCCCCTGCCAGTTTTTCGTTCAACGCGGTCACAGCCTGGGTCACAATATCACTCATCTTCACGCCCTTTTGGGTTCATGGCACCATTGGGGTCTGGAAATGCCCGGGCTGCCTGTTACATTCATATACGTTATGTCTATGAAACTCTATTATCTCAAACATATCGTTACGGCATTTTTCGGTGTTGTGATGCTATCGGGGAACGCAAGCGCGCAGCAGGTCGAAGAGACGTTGCTGCAACAGTTGCGTGATGCCCCCGCACAAGAGGCCGCACGGCTGGACCGCGAACTGGCCCTGATCTGGGACAATTCGGGCTCTGCGGCGATGGATCTGTTGTTGGAACGGGGGCGCGATGCCCTCGAGGACGATGAGATGGGCAAAGCCATCGATCATCTGACCGCGCTGACGGATCACGCCCCACAGTTCGCAGAAGGGTGGCACGCCCGCGCCACGGCGTTTTACCGGGTGGGGATGTATGGCCCCGCATTGGATGACCTTGAGCGGGCGCTGGCGTTAAACCCCAACAACTACAATGCAATTTTTGGTCTGGGCGTGATGTTGCAAGAATTCGGCGACCTTGCGCGCGCCGCAGATGCCTTTGACCGGGTTCTGACCTTGCATCCCAATCACGAGAACGCGAAAACCGCGCAAGAGCAGCTCAAGCAGCGCGGCATTGGTCGCACGCTCTGATCCGGGTAGACAAAGGAAAATGCCGTGACAGGTGACAGGCGTGTCGTGGCCGTTCTGGGCCCGACCAATACAGGCAAAACCACCTACGCAATCGAACGCATGTTGGGGCACCGGACGGGGGTTATCGGGCTGCCGCTGCGGTTGCTTGCCCGCGAGGTCTACGACCGGGTTGTGGCCGCGCGGGGTCCGTCGGTGGTGGCGCTGGTGACGGGCGAAGAGCGTATCGTGCCGCCGCGTGCGCAATATTGGATCTGCACGGTCGAGGCGATGCCCGACGGTATGGGCTGTGATTTTCTGGCGGTGGATGAGATCCAGCTATGTGCAGACCCCGAACGCGGGCATGTGTTCACCGACCGTTTGATGCGCGCACGCGGATTGCAGGAAACGTTGTTTCTGGGGGCTGATACCATGCGCGGGGCCATTCGGGCGTTGGTGCCGGATGCGCAATTCGTACAACGGGATAGAATGTCCGAATTGACCTACATAGGTCCGAAAAAGATAAGCCGCATGAAGCCGCGCAGTGCAATAGTCGGGTTTTCGGTTGAGAATGTATATGCAATCGCGGAGCTTATTCGCCGCCAAAAGGGCGGTGCGGCGGTGGTGATGGGGGCGCTTAGCCCGCGCACCCGCAACGCCCAAGTCGACATGTATCAAAACGGCGAGGTAGATTATCTGGTCGCCACTGACGCCATTGGCATGGGGTTGAACCTCGATGTCGATCACGTTGCGTTTTCAGCGCTCAGCAAATTTGACGGGCGGCGCATGCGCCCCTTGGCCCCCAACGAGCTGGCGCAGATTGCCGGGCGCGCCGGGCGAGGCATGAAAAACGGCACCTTCGGTGTGACAGGCGAGGCACCATCGCTGGATGATGGTGTGGCCGACGCGATCACATCGCATCGGTTTACGCCGCTCAAGAAACTCAATTGGCGCAACCACGCGCTGCAATTTGGATCCATCGACCGGCTGATTTCGACGCTTGAGGTCGCGCCCAACGATGAGGTTTTGGTCAAGGCGCGCGAGGCCGACGATCTGGGTGCGCTAAAGGCCCTGTCGCAAGACGCTGAAATCACCGCGCGGTGCAGCGATGGGCCTTCGGTGCGTCTGTTGTGGGATGTTTGCCGAATCCCTGATTTTCGGGGTATCAGTCATGCAGAACACGCCAGTCTGCTGGAAGCGATCTTCACCCACTTGCATCAACGCGGTGGCATCCCCGATAGTTGGCTGGCGCAACGCATAAAACGAATTGACCGAACCGATGGTGATATTGATGCGTTGTCTAAGAGATTGGCGTTTATCCGCACATGGACCTATGTCGCGCAACGCAAAGGCTGGACCAGTGACGAAAGTCATTGGCGAGACGAGGCCCGTTCTGTAGAAGACCGATTGTCAGATGCGCTGCACGAGCGTTTGACCCAGAGATTTGTAGACCGGCGCACATCCGTGCTTTTGCGCCGGCTCGGCCAGAAGGAAGCCATGGTGGCAGATGTATCGAATACCGGTGACGTGACCGTCGAAGGTGAATTTGTAGGGCGGCTGGAAGGGTTCCGGTTTAGCCAAGACAAGGGTGCCAGTGGCGCCGAGGCAAAGACAATCAAGGCGGCGTCGTTACAGGCGCTTGGCCCGCAGTTTCACCTGCGCGCAGACCGTTTTTACAACGCGCCCGACACTGAGATCGATTTCACCGAACAGGGTGGTTTGATCTGGGGCAAGGACGCCGTGGGCAAATTGGTGGCGGGGGCGGATGCGCTCAAGCCGCAGGTTGAGGTGTTCGTCGATGACGTTGCCGGGCCCGATGTGGCGCAAAAAGTCCAACGACGCTTGCAACATTTCATTGATCGCAAGGTTGCGGCCCTGTTTGAGCCGCTGCTGATGCTGAGCCGTGACGAGACCCTGACGGGGTTGGCCCGCGGGTTCGCGTTTCAGATGGTTGAAGGGTTGGGCGTGTTGCCACGTGCGGCTGTGGCGGATGACGTCAAAGCGCTGGATCAAGACGCGCGGGGCGCGCTGCGCAAGCACGGCATCCGGTTTGGACAGTTCACGATCTTCATGCCGCTGGTGCTGAAACCTGCGCCGACGCGGTTGCGGTTGGTGTTGTGGTCCTTGGTGAAAGGCATTGATGTCTTTCCCGAAGCCCCGCCCCCCGGATTGGTGACGATCCCCGCAGATACTGGTGCGCCTGAGGGTGCTGATACGATGTCAGGCTACCGCATCGCGGGCGACCGGGCGATTCGCATCGATATGTTGGAACGTTTGGCGGATATGCTGCGTGGCGAAAATTCACGCGCTGGGTTTGAGGCCACAGCTGACATGTTGTCGATCACCGGGATGACGTTGGATCAATTCGCGGATCTGATGCAGGGCTTGGGTTACACTGCCGAAAAAGCCGAACGGGCAAAGGTTAAACCCGCAGAGGCAGCGCCTGCTGAGACGCCCGCGCCAGATGCCGAAGCGGCAGCAGTCGAAGTGGCAGCAGCCGAGCCGACGTCTGCCGAAACAACAACGGCCGAATCAGCGCCTACGGACGCAGCACCGGTCAGTGACGCAGTTGCTGAGGCCCCGTCGACGCCCCAACAGGATGCGCCAGAAGCGGAGATGGAGGTGTTTTATACCTTCAAGTGGGGGCGGCCTGCACGTCCACCACGCCCCCAAGGCGGCGACCGGCCCAAAGGCAAGGGCAAACCAGCCGGCAAAGGCAAACGGGGTGGCCCGCGTGGCGACAAAGACAAGGGCGCACAGCGATTCTCGGCCCGTCCGCCCAAACCCGAGAAGAAGATCGACCCCGATAACCCGTTTGCCGCGGCACTTATGGGGCTGAAGGACAACAAGTGATTGGCTGATAAACTCCGCCTCGACAAATGGCTCTGGCATGCGCGGTTTTTCAAAACCCGCACACTGGCGGCTGCGCGTGTCGGGGCGGGGGATGTGCGGTTCAATGGTGCGCGGACCGAAAAGCGCAGCCAAATGGTGGGCCCGGATGACGTTTTGACCTTTGCGCAGGGTGATCAGATTCGGGTGATCCGTATTGATGCCATCGGCCAACGGCGTGGTCCGGCATCTGAGGCGCAGGAATTGTATACCGATTTGTCCCCACCAGAGCCGAAAACCCGAAAATCTGCTCCGGAAAACCCGGCATTTGAGGGAAAAGGTCGCCCGACAAAGCGCGATAGGCGTATGCTTGATCTTTCTAAGGCGCGCTCTCTTGAATGATCGGACCCTGTGAATTAGCTACGGCGGAGTGAAATTGGGAAGCGTGCCACTATGACCTACGTCGTGACTGACAATTGCATCGGCTGTAAATTTACCGACTGCGTAGAAGTCTGTCCTGTTGATTGTTTTTATGAAGGGGAGAACACGCTTGTGATCCACCCGGATGAATGCATCGATTGTGGCGTTTGCGAACCTGAATGCCCCGCCGATGCCATCCGTCCGGACACAGAGCCGGACATGGAAAAGTGGGTTGAGTTCAATCGCAAATATTCCGAAACATGGCCGGTGATCATCACCAAGAAAGACCCGCTTCCTGATGCAGAAGCGCGTGATGGTGAGACTGGGAAGCTCGAAAAATACTTCTCTGAGGCCCCCGGCGAGGGCGGATAAGCGACAATATCGGCCCGATTCGGCGGTGATTTCGTAGATTTGCGCAAGCTAAGCGGTTCGTACCATGAGATTATTTACCAATTGACGTAGGGTCCGCTTTTTTGTGGGCCCTTTTTGTGTTATGGTGCCGTTACAAATGGATGACGGGACCACTCATAGCCGTACGCCTGTCTAGGGCGGCGGCGCCTGAAAAATCGGATTGATACACTTGGATGCGCGGCTGAAACGCCAACGCTCTGGGTGGTTTTGACTGTCGAATACCAGAGCGTGAGTGCCTGGTTTGCAAGGAATACTGAATGACCAAATCGAAGAAACTGGATTTTCGCCCGAACGAATTCGTTGTTTATCCAGCGCATGGCGTGGGGCAGATCCTCTCTGTCGAAGAGCAAGAGGTGGCGGGTATTTCGCTGGAATTATTCGTGATTTCGTTCGAAAAAGACAAAATGACGCTGCGGGTTCCGACCCATAAGGCCACCGAAATCGGCATGCGGGCGCTGAGCTCACCTGATGTGATCGGCCACGCGATGAAGACGCTCAAGGGCAAGGCCAAGGTCAAGCGGGCGATGTGGTCCCGCCGGGCGCAGGAATACGAGCAAAAGATCAACTCCGGTGATCTGATCGCCATTGCCGAGGTGGTGCGCGATTTGCACCGCACGGATGATCAACGCGAACAAAGCTATTCGGAACGCCAGCTGTATGAGGCAGCACTTGAACGGCTAACGCGCGAAGTGGCCGCAGTGGATGGCGGAGACGAGCTGGCAGCCGCCAAGCAAGTCGGAGACGTTCTGGAAAGCCGCGTCGCCGCCTGATCGCGTTTGAATGCCTATATAAACCGCGCCCATAATAGGCGCGGTTTTTTCATGCCATATGTGATATAAGCACTGCCAGAACAGTAAGTTCGCACAGTTGTTGTGTCGCACCCAACACGTCGCCAGTTTGCCCGGTGATCTTGCGTACCGCAAGCGCCCCCATAAGCGCAGAGACCACGACGACAGCCACCACTGCCGGCAATGCCACGCCCCCCACACAAAGCCCCGCAAGGCTAGCGGCCAGGGCAAACCCAATAGCGACGGGCACAGCACCCGGCCGCCCGACGCTATGCGACAGCCCATCGGTGCGCGCATGTGGCAGGCCCGCCATCAGACAGGGCATACCGGCGCGCGACAGGGCTGCGGCTGCGATCACCGGCACCACACCTGACGGCAGCAACGCGGCATAGGCCATCCACCGCAGCCCTGACACAACCAGCAAGGCCAAGACGCCATAGGTGCCGATGTGGCTGTCTTTCATGATCTCTAACCGGCGCTGCACTGTGAAGCCGCCCCAAAACCCATCCGCGGTGTCCGCCAGCCCGTCTTCGTGCATGGCGCCTGTGATGACCATCCCAGCGCCGAGCATCACCCCCGCCGCGAAGCCGGACGGCACCCCCAGCCCCATGGCCGCCGCCCCAATGGCCGCGACGATGCACCCGATGATCGCCCCCGCGATAGGGTACGCCCAAACCGCGCGGCTGCCATTCTCAAAGGCCGCGGTCGGTAAATGTGGCATCGGCAACCGGCTGAGCAATGTCAGGGCAAGCAGGATGTCGAGACACCAGTGGGGGGCGCTGTTGATTTTCATGGGATTTGGTCGTTCGTGGCTTGTGGGTGTGTGCTCATTGGGTAATCAGGTGGGAGGGATGTTACAACCGAGGGGTTCCAATGACAGCAGCTTTTTCAGACATGGGTGGCGTTCGGGTGCTTTTGGCGTCCCAGCCTGCGCAGGATGCAGTGGCGGTGTCGGCGGCCAAGGCGCGCAATGAGCAATTGACCAAACCGCCGGGAGCCTTGGGGCGTTTGGAAGATCTGGCCATTTGGTATGCGGGGTGGCGTGGCACCGATAGGCCCGCGATTTGCGCCCCCCAAGTGATTGTTTTTGCCGGAAACCATGGTGTGGCAGCGCAGGGCGTTTCGGCCTTTCCACCAGAGGTAACCGAACAGATGGTGCTGAATTTTCAGCAGGGTGGCGCCGCGATCAACCAATTGGCGCGCACGTTTGGTGCAAAACTTGACGTGCATGCGTTGTCGTTGGACCGCCCCACCGCTGATTTCACGCAAAGCCCCGCGATGTCCGAGGCCGACTTTATCGAAGCCCTGCACGCAGGTTGGGCCGCCGTGGATGACAGCACAGACGTGTTGATTACGGGCGAAATGGGCATCGGCAACACGACATCGGCCGCGGCACTGGCCTGTGCGCTTTTGGGCGGGGAGGCCGCAGATTGGACTGGGCGCGGCACCGGGGTGGATGACGCGGGCCTCGCGACCAAGACGCGGGTTGTGGCGCAGGGCGTCGCGATGCATGGCGGGCAGGGCGATGGGCTGGATATGTTGCGCCGCCTTGGCGGGCGCGAAATGGCCGCGATGGCGGGTGCGATGATCCGCGCGCGGCAGTTGCGTATCCCGGTGATGTTGGATGGGTTCATCTGCACGGCGGCTGCGCTGGCGTTGGCCAAGACCCAACCGGGCGCGCTGGATCATTGTATGGCGGGGCATCTTAGCGCCGAAGGAGCGCATGGCCGGGTGCTGGAGGCAATCGACAAGGCGCCTTTGGTGTCGCTGGGGTTGCGACTGGGCGAAGCGTCGGGTGCGGCGCTGTCTTTGGGCGTGCTGCAGGGGGCGGTGGCCTGCCTAAGCGGTATGGCAACCTTTGCCGAGGCAGGCGTGTCGGGCAGCTAAGTGCTGTGCCGTCACGGGGTGTCGCGGCTCAGGAACGCGGTTTCCAGCTCTTTTTGCAGCTCTTTGGCGCGCGCCACGTAGGGTTCGTTCTGGCTGGTGGGGATCGCCGGATCCCATAATTGGGCCAGCTCGCGTACGGATTGTCTGTCGTGGTTGTAAAACAGCCGCTCTGCTTCTGAGGCCTCGTATTCGCTCAACCCCATGTTTTCCAAAACGTAACGCCCGGCCCGCAACGAGCTGTCGAACATCTCGCGGACGATGTCATTCGCCCCGGCTTGGTACAGGCGGTAGACTTGGGTGCGATCCCGCGCGCGGGCCACAATATGCAAATTGGGGCGCAATTTGCGCGCATAGGTCACCAGCTTGACGGCGGCGTCTGGGTCATCCAGCGCCACCACCAGAACGCGGGCGTCGGCCAGACCAGCAGCGCGCAAAATATCAGGCCGGGTTGGGTCCCCTAAAAACCCCTTGAACCCAAAGCGCCGCATCACGGCGATGGTTTCCATGTTGTGATCCAGAACAACGGCGTTAAACCCATTGGCCTGCACCAACCGGTTTACGATCTGCCCAAACCGCCCGATACCGGCGATGATCACGGGGGCTTCGATGTCGATTTCGTCATCGGGGTGGTGTTCGCGGGTGTCAGGCGCGCGTTTGGACAAAATATCGTAAATGATGAACAGCAACGGCGTGATCAACATCGAGATCGAGATCACCAGCAGCAGCGTTTCGGCGACCTCGCGGGGGATGACCCCTTGCACGACGGAAAAGGACACCAGCACAAAACCAAACTCGCCCGCCTGTGCCAGCGCCAGCGTAAAGAGCCAATGGTCACGGCCCTTGAGCTTGAACGCCCGCCCAAGTGTATAAAGCACCGCCCCCTTGAGCAGGATCACCAACAGCGCCATGGCGGTGATGTTGAGCGCATTGTCAAACAGCAACGTAAAGTTGATGCCCGCGCCGACGGTGATAAAGAACAGCCCCAGCAGCAGGCCTTTGAACGGTTCGAGGTCGGTTTCCAGTTCGTGCCGGAATTCGGAACTGGCCAGAACCACGCCCGCTAAAAACGCCCCCAGCGCCGGGGACAGGCCCACCAAGGTCATCAGGGACGAGATCCCCACCACAATCAAAAGTGCCAACGCGGTGTACATTTCGCGCAAGCGGGCCGAATGGATATAGCGAAACAGCGGCCGCGTCAGAAATATGCCCGCGAAGATCACCGCGCCGATGGCCGCGACAGTCACCAAGGTGACACCCCAGGCCGGCAGCCCTTCGACCAACGATAGGGAATGATGTGCGGTATCGCTGGCGTCTTCGCCGCTGCGCAAAATAGAGCCATCACCGGCCAATTGCGCGGGCATGGTAACGACCAGCAGTGGCAAAAACGCCAAGATCGGAATGACAGCAATGTCCTGCGTCAACAGCACCGAAAACACCGACCGCCCGCCACCGGTTTGCATCAGGCCCTTTTCAGACAGCGTTTGCAGTACAATCGCGGTGGAGCTCAGCGACAGTGCCAGCCCGATGGCAAATGCCACGCCCCACGGCTGGTGGTAGGCCATCGCAACGCCCATAATCGCCAGTGTGCTAAGGACGATTTGCAACCCGCCCAAGCCGATCAACCTGTGCCGCATGTCCCATAACGCGTGGGGTTCGAGTTCTAGGCCGATCAGAAACAGCATCATGACAACGCCGAATTCCGCAAAATGTTGCAGGTCTTCGGTTTCGGACCCGACCAACCCCAACAGCGGACCAATGATAATGCCCGCCGCCAGATACCCCAGCACAGACCCAAGCCCCAAGCGCGATGCGAAGGGCACCGCGATCACCGCAGCGGCCAGATAAATGGAGGCCTGAAACAGGAAGCTTTCCATAGGGGGGTGGTCTCCTTGGGGCGGTCAGGTGGGCAGGGGCCCGTCGGTTTTAAGTTGGTCCATCACAATCTGGCTGTGCACGCGCGACACCGCAGGGTGGGGCAGCAGAACGTCGTGGATCAGTGTATTCAGGGCGGGCAGGTCACTGCAGTAAACCCTTAGTAGATAGTCCGCATCGCCGGTCATTGTCCATGCGCCGGTGATCTCTGGGCGGGTATCAACGAGGCGCGCAAAACTGGCGGAATGGTCGGGCCCGTGGATGCCCAGATGGACCTGCACGAACGCCTGCACATGCAACCCAAGCCGCCGGGGATCCAGCCGCGCGACGTAGGCTTGGATGTGGCCGTCTGCCTCTAGGCGCTGACGGCGACGCCCGGCCTGACTGGGTGACAGGTTGAGCAGGTCTCCCAATTGTTGGGCGGTCAGATGTGCATCGCGTTGCAAGGCCCGCAACAGGCGTAGGTCGATATCATCCAGCATGGCGCGTCTTTTTTAATGTTTGCGATATATATGTGCGGAATATCTGCATGAAATGCGAGGCAATTCCACATAATTGCGCAACTTTGACGCATGGCATGCTGTAGGGTTTATCATAGGGTCGCGACGCGTGGCCGTTCTAACCGATCGGAGATCACCATGGGTCCTTTCCCGCATGACGCCCCAAAATCCACCATCACGCCCGACAATCCCGCAGGCACCGATGGGTTTGAGTTTGTTGAATTTGCGCACCCTGACCCGCAGGCGCTGCGCGATCTGTTTGGCCGGATGGGCTATGTGCATGTGGCCAACCACAAAAGCAAACAGGTCGAACTGTGGCAGCAGGGGGACATCACCTATATTTTGAACGCAGAGCCAAACAGCTTTGGCGCGCGGTTTGTCGGCACCCACGGGCCATGCGCGCCGTCCATGGGGTGGCGGGTTGTCGATGCGCAGGTTGCGTTTGACCATGCGGTGTCATGCGGGGCCGAACCCTATGAGGGCGCAGATAAGGTGTTGGATGTGCCCGCGATCATGGGGATCGGCGGGTCATTGTTGTATTTCGTCGATCAATATTACGACATCAGCCCCTACAACGCAGAATATGATTGGATTGCGCAGTCCAAGCCCGAAGGCGTGGGGTTTTATTACCTCGATCACCTGACCCACAATGTGCACAAGGGGAATATGGACCTGTGGTTTCGGTTCTATGGGGATCTGTTCAATTTCCGCGAAATCCGGTTTTTTGATATCGCGGGCAAACATTCGGGGTTGTTGAGCCGCGCGTTGACGTCCCCGTGCGGGCGCATCCGCATCCCGATCAACGAAGACCGTGGCGAAACCGGGCAGATCGTGTCGTATCTGAAGAAATATAACGGCGAAGGGATCCAGCATATCGCCGTGGGATCCAATGATATCTACGATACAACCGACGAAATCGCCGCGCGCGGTCTGACCTTTATGCCCGGCCCGCCCGAAACCTATTACGCGCTGAGCCATGGCCGAGTTGTCGGGCATTCTGAACCTATCGACCGGATGAAAACCCACGGTATCCTGATCGACGGCGAGGGCGTTGTGGACGGCGGGGAAACGAAAATCCTGTTGCAGATTTTCTCAAAAACAGTGATTGGGCCGATTTTCTTTGAGTTCATTCAACGCAAAGGCGATGACGGTTTTGGCGAGGGAAACTTCAAGGCGCTCTTTGAGAGTATCGAACAAGAGCAGATCAACACCGGCGAGCTACGTATTGAATAACGCGGCTGCGCGTGTGGTTAGCCGCGGGGCATTTTCAGCACGATGTTCCGGCCGCGTCTTTGATAGCGCAGTTCTGCCTCGCCGATAGCTGAAACGCGGCCGCCGTCGATGCGGTCTCCGACTTGCACCTTTTTGTACCGACCGTTCGTGAGGCGCACCAATGCGCGGCGGGCCGATGAACTGCCATAAACGCCGATCAGGTTCACTTGGCGCAGGTTGATGGCATTGCGCAATGTGGCTTCGCGGGTCACAGAGGCGTTTGTCGGTATGTTTGGGGCGACTGCGACAGGTGCGGGGGCGACGGCTGCAGCGCCAATCGCTGCGGCCGAGGCGGCAGTTTTCTGCGCACGGGCAACGATTTGCCCAAAGTTACTGGGGCGCGCATCCGGACGCATGGACGCGGCCAACGCGAGCTTGGTGTTGCTTGTTGTGATCGACTGCGCGGCAGGGCTTACCAGTGGCGCAAGGCCCCCATTGGCGGCGCTGGCTGCTTGGGCAGCTTGCGCGGGCCGGACAGGGGGGCGTTGCTCTGTCTGCTCATCATCAGTCAATTCCTCTGACGGAGCAGGCGTTGCATCCGCAATCAGCGTCAAGGGTCGGGGTTTTGGGCGAAAATCAGCATAATCTGTCTGAATGGGGTTCAGTTTTTCTTCGACACCAACGCGGTCGGGAAACGCGGCGGGGCGGACCGGCGGCGCGCCTGTAAAGATCTTTACTCCATCGGGGTTAAGTGTGCCCTGCGCTGTCGGTATCACCAAGCCGCGGTGGTCCAGTGTGAATTTCTTATCCGTCGATATTTGCGCGCCCGGAAGACCATACGCGACGTCGCGCGGCAGGGCGGCAAAATCGGGTAAGGCCACGGCGTCAAATTCTGGTTCGATCGGGTCGACACTGGTGACGTAAATATCTTCGATATCGACCAACGGCGGTGGGTTGGGCACGTCGGGCGCCTGGGGCCAGATGCCCGTGACGGCATAGTTTGCACGTAAACCGTTCAACACCGCCGCAGATTTCGTTTCGTCCGACAGTGGAGTGCGCAGCGCATCCAAAACGGCGGCGTCTTCGTCGCTCAGGTTGGCCTGCTGCGAGGCGCCATTCAGCAAAGTCGCGGGCTTTTCGAGCGGCGGTGACACATCAATCGCGATGATGTCAGCGGGGTGCGATGGCGCGCGCCCGGTCCATGCGCTGACGGTGTCTTGTATCCGCCCAAACGACAATGTCCCGATGCCTGCGAGCACCACAACCAGCACCCCGGTCAAAGCGATGGGCGCGCGGGGCTGTTGCGCCTGCGCGGCGTTTCGGGCGCGTGCGCCAAAGACGGTCATGCGGTCGGCTTCTATTTGGCGGGCGCGTTTGCCGCCTGCCGATACCTGCGGTTGTCTGTGCTCGAATGGCTCGGCGTCTTCGGCGAACCCGCCTAATGCCGGGACAGGCTGTGCGTCGATCTCATAGGTGACGTCGGGCCGGGCGCGGCGGCTGGAAAACGCACCGGGCGGCGGGGTGACTTCACGGCGAGGCAGATCAGGGTCCGTGACGCCAACGTGGGACGGATCTGCCGGCTGGATACGCGCCAAAGCATCAGCCACCGCCTCGCGTGATGTCTGGCGCTGGGCGCGCGCAGATCTGAAGTTGAGCGCAGAAGGCGCCTGAGCCGTTGGGGGGGTATCCACCGGCGGGGCGCTGGCTGCTGGAGCGGGCCGCTGGGGCCGGGCAACGGGGCGGTCGACCACAATCCCGACGGTGTCAGGTTCAATCGTCTGGCCCGCATTCAGCAAGGCGCGAGTGCTGCGCGCAGGGCCAAAATAGGGCTCGCCGAAATGTGCGGCAATCTCTGGGGTGGCGACAAAACTGACCGGGTGGAACCCGTGTTCTGTGGCAAAAGTTTCGGCCTCTTCCAGCGTTTCCAGCGCCACGGCAGCAACGATGGTTTCATCGCCATGCGCGGTCACATCAAACGCAAGATCTTCGACCTCGTATGGCGTCGCACCAACCAACGCTTCGCGTCCGGCATCGCGCCTGTCGGCAAGGCTCATCCCCGGTGTATCCACGCGAATATAACGGATCTGCGCATTGGGGATCACGACTTTGCTGCGCATCCCTTCGGGGGCCATCGTCATGCCGGCCTTTCGCAAGGCGACCAATTGGGCGGTTAAATCCAGTGCATCAGGCGAAACATCGCCCACGATACGCCAGCCCTGCGTCACGCGGTGCAGCAGGCGAATACGCTCCGATGAGAGTGACAGCGCGAAGTTTGGTTTCATGTCGCGGGTTTCCCAGTCATGATAAGTCTCGCACGATTGGTTCCTTTGGTATGGTATCATACATCAGGTCTTTGCCGAGGAAAAGTGAAGGCTCAGTTAACCATGTGCTGGAAATGGTCTTGGCGCGCAGATGGCCGATAAATCAGGAGAAAACTGTTGCATAAAATACTGAAACTTGCGCTTGCGCTGACGATGATCGCGGGCTTGGCTGTGGCGCAAGACACGCGCGGCATCACCACCACGGGGGTTGGCAGTGTCGATTCTCTCCCTGATATGGCGACGATCCGTCTGGGGGTGACCCACCAAGCCGCAGATGCCGCGCGCGCGATGGCGGCGACCTCTGAGGGGGTGCGCGCCGTGCTGGACCGGTTGCAGGCCGCAGGGGTTGCACCGCGTGACATGCAAACCGACCAACTGGCGCTGCAACCCGTGTGGTCAAATTCTAATACCGTGCCCCGGCAGATCACCGGATTTCAGGCGCGCAATACCTTGACCGTGCGCGTGCGCGACATGAATGCGTTGGGCGGGGTCTTGGATCTGGTGGTGCAAGGCGGGGCGAATACGTTTAGCGGGCTGTCGTTTGGGTTGCAGGACCCCAAACCCGCGCAGGATGCCGCGCGCGCTGCCGCTGTGGAGGATGCAATAGACCGCGCCCGCCAATTGGCCGATGCTGCGGGGGTATCGTTGGGGCCGGTTCAATCAATCAGCGAACACGGCGGTGGTGCGCGCCCGCAAATGATGGAAATGACCGCCCGATCCGTGAGCGACATCCCCGTGGCGGCAGGGGAATTGACGGTTTCTGCGCAGGTTACCATCGTGTTTGCTATCGTAGAATAAACCAGAGTACTGGCAAGATCCGGGCGCACCCCATAGATGCGCCCGGATTTGACGTTAGTTGCAGGCCTTGGCCAAGGCTTGGTCCAGATCGGCGATCAGATCATCGGCGTTTTCGGTCCCGATGGAAATGCGCACGACGTTCGGGCCCGCCCCTGCGGCCTCTTGTTGTTCGGCGGTTAACTGCCGGTGCGTGGTCGAGGCCGAGTGGATCACCAAGCTGCGGGTGTCGCCCAAATTGGCCACATGGCTAAAGATCTCTAGCGCGTTCACCAGTTTCACGCACGAATCGTACCCGCCTTTGATCGCAAAGGTGAACAAGCCGCCCGCGCCCTTGGGGCAGATTTTGGCGACCCGGCCGTGGTAGGGCGATGATTTCAGCCCCGCGTAGGTCACGTAGTCCACGCGCGGGTCCTTTTCCAACCAACCCGCCACGGTTTCGGCGTTTTCGACATGCCGTTCCATGCGTAGGCTAAGCGTTTCGGTGCCCATCAACGTGTAATGCGCCGCTTGCGGGTTCATCGTCATGCCCAGATCGCGTAGGCCGATGGCGATGGAATGAAAGGTGAAGGCCAGCGGGCCAAAGGTCTCGTGGAATTTTAGCCCGTGGTAGGCGGGTTCTGGTGCGCTGAGCGAGGGGAATTTGTCATTCGCGGACCAGTCGAATTTGCCCGAATCGACCACACAGCCGCCAGTGACGGTGCCGTTGCCTGTCAGGTATTTGGTCGTGGAATGCACCACCAGCGTAGCGCCATGTTCGATGGGGCGACAAAGGTACGGCGTGGCCGAGGTGTTATCCACGATCAGCGGAATGCCGGCCGTATCGGAAATGGCCGAGATCGCATCAAGGTCGGTGATATAGCCGCCCGGATTGGCGATCGCCTCGCAGAAGACCGCGCGCGTGTCATCGTTGATGGCGGCCTTGACCGCATCCAGATCGTCGAAATCAACAAAGGTGCATTCCCAGCCGAACCGCTTGATCGTGTGGGAAAACTGCGTGACGGTGCCACCATAAAGCCGGGTGGAGGCGACGATATTTTTGCCCGGTCCCATCAAGGGAAACAGCGCCATGATCTGTGCCGCATGCCCAGACGAACAGCACGCCGCCCCCACGCCGCCCTCAAGTGTCGCAATGCGTTCTTGTAGCACGGCAATGGTGGGGTTGGTCAGGCGCGAATAGATGTAGCCGACCTCTTGCAGATTAAACAACGCCGCGGCGTGATCTGCATCGCGAAACACATATGCCGTGGTTTGGTAAATCGGCGTTTGTCGCGCGCCTGTGGCGGGGTCGGGCCGGGCGCCTGCGTGGATTTGCAGGGTGTCGAAACCATAATCGGGGCCGTCTGTCATGGGTGTCCTCCTCCGTTTGTTTTATGGAGGCTATGGTTAGGCCAAGGTCCATAGTCACACAAGTGTGAGGCGCTAGCGCATCCAAAACCCGTTGGCTTTGATCTGATTGCGGATGGCTTGTTCGCGGGGGGGCAAATGCGCCTGATCAAACAAGGCGCGCACCTTGGCACCGCGCCCCTGATACACCATGCGTTTGATCGGGTTGTGCGCCTTGAGTATTTTTTTCAGTTTGTTGGGGGCTGCGACCTCTTCCAGCACCGCGATCACACGGTCGCTTTCGCGGGCATATAGCAGCGGGAAATGGCGGTAATGACAGCTGATATCACCATCCAGCAATCCGGGGGGCAGGGTGTCGCGCCCGCCGCCCAAATCATGGATCACCAAGGGCAGTGCGATTTGGTCCAACCACGGGTCCAACGATTGGGTGCACAGGGCTTGGGGCGGCTTGTCCCGGATCGCTAGCGCATAGTCGAGAAACAGCGCGCCAAAGTGACGCGGGCAGGCGTGAAAGAAGTACCCTGCATTGAAATAGAGGTAGCGTTTCCAGTATTCGTCGGGTTGGTTCAGGTCGAGCGAGCTTTCGAAATCGAGGCCGAATTTATCGTATAGCGACCGCCAGATACCGGTGTAGCCGGGACCGTAAAGTGCAGGTTTGGGCCAGCTGCCTTCGCGCCGCAGTGACGCCGAGGGGCGTTCAAAATCAAAGGGAACTGTGTTCAGGTCTCCGGTGATCAATGTGTCAGTGTCAAAAAACACAAACGGTTTGCCGCGCGGCAGAGCCATCAGCATTTCGATTTTGTTGCCATAGGGGTAATCCGCCCCGAAATATTTGCTTTCAAAGGGAATGACGCGCGCGCCGAGCGTTTCCAACATGTCGCGCGCCGCCTCATCTGAAATGCGCGGATTACGGGGCCACAGTGGGCCGGGTTGGGGTTCGGCGATCAACAGCTCACCCATAAAATCGGGGCTATTGGCACGTAAGGACGCGGCAAACAGCAGTGCTTCATAGGTCAACCGGCCGTGCTGCGCGACGATCACGACGTTAAAGTCAGGAGGGGCAATGGGCGCCGTTTGGGTCATGTGCATCCGTTTGTGCAGGCTGTTTGCACCACCTTAAGGCGAAGCAGTGTAGGACAAAAGAGGGTTCGCGATGCAAAGTCGCGCATGGCAGGGCGCGCAAACTTTTACGGTACCCTGCCCTCAAGGTTTTTCTGTCTGCGCGGCAAGTTTGTTGGGCTTGGAAACATCACGTGCCAAGCGCCTAAATTTCATGACCTTCCGCGTCATAAAAATAAACGAAACTAAATTGTTGGATATAATGGTGGGTGATCCTGGAATCGATGACTTCTCGAATTCAAGGGCCATTATTTTATAAATATTACAATTCCTTAGTTGGTATTCGCGGGTGTCTCCTTTTACTTTTTTGTCGAATATTCAGCGTAAAAGACTGACAAAACTACGAACAGAATGAGCGATTATGCAGAACTAGTTCGACAACAATAGGCTCCAATGGAATAGTCAAGCTACACCTCACACCAGCTTAGTAAGCCATTCAGATAAACACGACTTCGAATGAACGCTTGGGATCATAAGGGAAGAGAACTTCCCGTTTATGTTCAAACTTAACTAGATCACGATTTTCTGTTGCCTGGGTACTTACAACAGCAGGTGGTCCTTCAAGTTGCCGACGCCTGCGTCAACTACAGGTGTTGAAATCCTCAATACAGCGAGGGGCTTGCTTGCTGTTGGATGACGTTAACGATGGCCGCATCGGTGACGCTATCTGGGAAGCAACACAGGCATTGGAAGCAAACTTCGACGACCTGTTCTGTGATCATGTGCTGGAGGACTCGTTTTTGCATAATGCAGACATCGAGAGTGCGCTTTTCTTGGAGGTCATTGGAAGTTTAGCCCTCTTCGGACACGATCTCCAAGATCAACCTGATCACAAATACGGAGGTGAACTTCTGTCACAGGTGGGCGCGTCTGTGAGTACCAGCTGCGATACTGAAGCATTCGCCGAATTGAGATAGTCTGATAGAACGTGCCGAACATGTCCGCATTTCTGACCTCGGTCGAGTTGAAAGCAGGGAGAATTTTATAGAAGTACCTCCCAGCGCACTGGCATCAACTTCTAGGGGGCCGGGAATAATCTTCTCGTTTCAAGGTGATCTTGCTCGCCACAAGGTTTCAATCAAGGAAGGAAAATTACAGCTAACTAGGCTCGACTCGAAAGTTGCAGAGGTAAGCGAGAAACAGCAGGAACTGTTCTAGGCACGTCGGTGGAGGGGCAATCTTCCAAGTCTGAGGAGCTAGGTTTTAGGGGGCGATGATAGGCCCTCTGATCGTGATTCACCTTCGACAAGGTGACGTGCATCCAATCCGCGCAAGATTGGTCAATGGGATGGTTCCAAGGCAGGGGCAGCAATGAAATGCTCCCTTCATGGTCGCGCTGAAAGCGTCTCACTGAAGGTGTCTCCATGACATGGTGGTGATCGAACGGCTAAAGGTTCTTCTGGCTCTGAAATGGGTTCAATACCCTGAAAGAGCCAACAGCCGGAGGGATGCAACGGGAACGCGCAGCGGGTTATGGCCGATTATTCTGACGTTTGTCGAATTCGGTTTTGGCTCGCACCCTTTGCAACTCGCCTGTGGACAACTCACAAAAGACCTTGAACCGGACGGCCAAACGGATTCCGATAGGGAAAGGGCAAAATTGCTGGTCAAAATGATAAAGATGGGGGTGCCCCGGATCAGAGCTGACTGATCTCCAAGGCCCCAGAAAGGTAGCGCACATGCAAACAAAACAACACCTAGTGCCCGATAAGGGCTGCTCGGCGCTGATTTATTGCCGGGTGTCAGACCGGAAGCAAAAAACGGACGGACATGACCTAGAGAGTCAGGAGCATCGCTGCCGTCAATATGCCGAAGAGCGCGGTTATAGCGTTGAGATGGTCTTCACTGATGATGTTACGGGCGGGGGCGATTTCATGAAGCGCCCGGCCATGCGTGCGCTGCTTGCCTATCTGGCCGCCGAGGCCGATCAGAACTATGTCGTGATCTTTGATGATCTGAAACGTCTTGCGCGTGACACCAAGTTCCACTGGACCTTGCGAAAAAAACTGGATGCTTTTGACGCCATTGTGGAGTCTCCGAACTTCAAGTTCGATGATACGCCAGAAGGCCGTTTTGTTGAGACCATGTTTGCCGCGCAAGGCCAGTTGGAGCGCGAGCAGAACAGCCGTCAGGTTGTCCAGAAAATGACCGCCCGTTTGGAGAAAGGCTACTATGTCTTCCATCCGCCGATTGGTTATTGCTACGAGAAAGACAAGGCTCACGGTAAGCTTCTGGTGCGTGATGAGCCTGTGGCGTCCATTATTGCCGAGGCCCTGGAGGGTATGCCAGCGGCAGGTTTGGCTCTCAAGTCGAGGTGAAACGCTTTCTGGAATCCAAACCTGAGTTCCCCAAGAGCGGCACCAGCGGCTATGTGCATCCTAGCAAGGTCAAGGACATGCTGTTGAAGCCGATTTATGCGGGGCATGTCGAAGCGCCTGCGTGGAACGTGTCGTCGCGCAAAGGACACCATGAGCCTTTGATCAGTTTTGCTGCGCATCAGCGTATTCAGGAAATCCTGAGCGGTGCGGTGTATGCGCCTGCGCGCAAGGATATCAACGAAGACTTCCCGCTGCGTGGCTTTGTGCTGTGCGATGATTGCGAGCAGCCGATGACCTCGTGCTGGTCGAAAGGACGCAACAAGCACTATCCATACTATCTCTGCGACACCCCGGACTGCGCATCAAAGCGCAAGTCCATTCGGCGTGCTGACATTGAAGATGGCGCTGAGGTGATCTTGCGCAACCTACAACCCGCCAAGCATCTTCTTGGTCTGGCCAAAGCCATGTTCGCAAGAGCATGGGACATGCGCTTGTCTGAGGCTCATCGCTCCAAGGATGCGCTGCATGCGCAAATCAGCAGTATTGATAGCCAGATTGAAAAGCTTCTGGACCGGGTCGTTGATTCTGGCGGCGCTACAGTCGTCAAAGCCTGTGAAACGCGGATAGATAAGCTTGAGCGTCAGAAGTTTGTATTGGTTGAACAGGCGGAACAAACCCTGCCTCCGAAGGGGCACCATAACGAATTTATCGAACCGGTGTTTGAATGTCTGGCAAGCCCTTGTTATATAAACGAAAAAAGATCCATTGCGCTCAAGCGAACAGTGCTGAAACTGGTGTTTGCTGAGCCTTTGAGGTATAACCAAAAAGAAGGCTATCGAACCGCGAAAAACACCTTTCCGTTCATGGTGTTAGGAGATATTTCAACCCCAAAGTGCGAGATGGTGGGCGACCCTGGAATCGAACCAGGCGTGCGTCTCCGCGAGGGAGTTACAGTCCCCTGCCACACCTTGCGGCCTGTCGCCCACTTCGCTTGTGCATTGCACCCGCGATGAAGGCGTGATTACAAGCGGTGCCCAGAGCCGTCAAGGCACAATCAGCACCTTTTCGATGTGCGAACCACAGGACCGGATTCCATGAAAAAACCTAAATGGGTCGTGCAGAAAGAGCAGGACAAGAAAATGCAAGGCCGCGAGACCGTTTGGCTATTTGGTTTGCACGCTGTGCGCGATGCGTTGATGAACCCGCACCGCGAGAAATTGCGGCTAATTGTAACACTGAACGCGCAAAACAAGCTCGCAGATGCGATAGAGGCCAGCGAGGTGAAACCTGAGGTTGTAGAGCCGCGCAAATTTGCCGCTCCGCTTGATCCGGGGTCTGTTCATCAGGGGGCGGTGTTGGAGGTCAAACCGCTAGAATGGGGGCGGCTAGAAGACGTCTGCATCGGACCCGCCGCGCCGCGTGTGGTTTTATTGGACCGGGTCACCGACCCGCACAACGTTGGTGCGATTCTGCGGTCTGCCGAGGTTTTAGGCGCGTCCGCTGTGGTGGGCACGCGCCACCATTCCGCACCCGAAACCGGTGCGTTGGCCAAAACCGCCAGCGGCGCCTTGGAACGCCAGCCCTATATTCGGGTGCGCAATTTATCGGATGCGATCATTGAATTGCAAAAGATGGGGTATTTGGTGCTGGGGCTGGATGGGGACGCGACGCAAACCATTGAACAGGCGGTCGACGGCAAACGGGACCGTGCGGTGGCGTTGGTTTTGGGCGCCGAAGGTCCGGGGCTGCGTGCTAAGACAAAAGACACCGTAGATGCGCTGGTTCGAATCGACGCAGCGGGCGGGTTTGGGTCGCTCAACGTCTCGAATGCGGCCGCAATCGCATTATATGCAAGTAAAGCACCAACATAACGGCACGGGAGACGCGGCGTGGGCCTGACAACCAAAATTGCGACATGCTGCTATTGTGGCGCGCGGGCGGCGCTGGTGCTGGGACGTGACCGGCACGAGCTGGTCTGTTCGAGCTGCGGTGCGCCCCTGCACGAGCTAAAACGCCTGCCGCAGGAGCATCCGGGCAAAACCGAACTGGTGCGCCCGTCGGCAGTGCGCAAAACCCGCAAACAGGCGCGTCCGCACAGGCCTTCAAAATCGCAAAAACGGCGCAAACCACCGAAAAAGCGCAAAGGTCTGATGCGGCATCTGTTTGAGGAAGCCTTTGATGTCATCGAAGACATTTTTGATTAGCCGTTCGCATGTTTTCAACACGAAAATTAACGCTTCGTTCACAGATTTGAGAGACCTTATGGATACGCACTTTCGAGTGCCTATCTTATGTCATGTTGAAGGGCTCGGAACGCCTTTCGATTTCATGACTGTCCCTCGTTCCGTACCTTTTTGCGCCCTTTGCTTTATGCATAGGGCGCTTTTTTTATCGCATAGGTCAGGATAGGGTTGGAGCATGACATATTCGGACCCTTTCGTGAAAGATATTCTATCTCGCACACGGCGCATTGCGGTTGTGGGCGTGTCGATGAACCCAGTGCGACCCAGCTATTTTGTCGCGCGGTATCTATCATTGCGGGGGTATCAGGTGGTTCCGGTGAACCCCGGCCATGCAGGGCAGATGTTGTTTGGCCAAACTGTGCAGGCGTCACTGCGAGATATAGATCAAGACGTTGATATGGTGGATATTTTTCGCCGGTCTGATGCCGTACCGGCTATCGTGGATGAGGCGTTGGACTGTTTCCCCGACCTTCAGACGATCTGGATGCAAATCGGTGTGACCCATGCCAAGGCAGCCGCAAAAGCACAGGCCCGTGGCGTGACCGTGGTGCAAGATCGGTGCCCCAAGATCGAATACCAGCGTCTGTTTGGAGAACTGCGCATGGGCGGCTTTGCCACCGGTGTCATCTCCTCCAAATTGTAGGGGTTTGGCAGGCGGGATCGAAACGGGGTTCGGGTGTGTAAAAGGTGGGGGCAACGACCCCATGCGCGTCGCGTGGACGTTGCCCTGCGCGGGGCAGGGCCAAAAGCTGCCCGCGCGCAGGCGTACGCCACAAAATTCACCCAAGGATGTTAATATTTACCCGTTCGAGCGAGAGATGTTCTTAACCTTAGGGACGGGCGGCTTTTTCGGCGATCCCTGATTGCCCTTGGCGGCGCGTTAGTTCGCCCAAGACATCGTCCAATGTGACATCAGATGCGGCCAGCATCACCAACAAATGAAACATCACATCGGCGGCTTCGGATGTCAGCCGCGCCTTGTCGCCTTTGACGGCCTCTATGATGGCCTCAATGGCTTCTTCACCGAATTTTTCGGCGCATTTTTCGGGGCCTTTCGCCAGTAGCTTTGCGGTCCAACTGCTGGTGGGGTCTGCGGATTTTCGGGCCTCTATGGTGTCGAACAGGTCTTGTAAGGTCATGCGAGCCTCATGGGAATGCCAGCTGCGGCCATATGTGCCTTGGCCTGCGCGATGGTGTAATCGCCAAAGTGAAAGATCGATGCGGCCAGCACAGCAGACGCACCGCCTTCTGTCACACCGTCAACCAGATGGTCCAACGTACCAACCCCCCCCGATGCGATCACAGGGACTGCAACCGCGTCAGAAATGGCGCGGGTCAGCGGCAGGTTGAACCCCGCGCGCGTGCCATCGCGGTCCATCGATGTCAGGAGGATTTCGCCCGCGCCTTTGGCGACCACCGTGCGGGCAAATTCGACCGCATCAATGCCGGTGGGTTTGCGCCCGCCGTGGGTGAAGATCTCCCATTTGCCAGGACTGACGGTTTTGGCGTCGATGGCGACAACAATGCACTGGCTGCCAAATTGGTCGGCGGCGTCGGCGACGACGTCTGGGTTGGCCACTGCCGCCGAGTTGAACGAGACCTTATCCGCGCCCGCCAACAACAGCGCCCGCACGTCAGCGCTCGTGCGTACGCCACCGCCGACGGTCAGGGGGATATAGCAATGTTCGGCGGTGCGGGTGACCACATCAAACATGGTCGCGCGGTTCTCGTGGGTGGCCGTGATATCGAGAAAGCACAGCTCGTCTGCGCCGGCGGCATCATAGGCGATGGCGGCATCTACCGGGTCGCCTGCATCGCGCAGGTCAACGAAGTTTACGCCTTTGACAACGCGGCCGTCGGCCACATCAAGACACGGAATAATACGGGTTTTCAACATGGGTCAGGTCACTAGTGGCTTGGGTGTTTGTGTCTGGGCAACGCGGGCCAAGGCGTTGCGGACAATAAGGATATGAAACGGCAAGATCGCGCGCAGATACGCCCGCCCGCCTAGATTATGGGGGTGCACCCATGTGGCCAGACGGACCTTGTTTGCATCGTGGCGCACGCAGATGCGGAAATTCAGGTGTCGGTCATCAAACCCAGCGATGATTTCGTGGCCCGTGCGATGTTCGACCGGGAAAAACCCGATTGTATCGGCGCTTTTGGGGCCTTCTTCGCGTAGGCCAAACGGGGCGGTGATCAGGTTGCGCAGGGTCACAAGGCGTTGCGCCCAGCCGGGAAAGGCCGCGATAATCTGTGCGGCCTCTGATGCGGGCAGGGGGCTGTCGGTTTCGTAGCAATCCAGAAAATCACCCCTGCGCATGTAGGTGTGCAACCGGCTTTCAGGCGGCAGGGTGGTTTTGGTGACGGCGGCCCACATGACGGTTACGTCTTGAGGGCGACAAGCGCCTCTTTGAGGTCGATCGCCCCATCATAAAGCGCGCGGCCCGAAATTGCGCCGTTCAGCTCTGCGCCGCAGTCCCGCAGGGCGATCAGGTCGTCCAACGACGACACGCCGCCCGATGCGATCACCGGTATAGACACGGCCTGCGCCAACTCTGCGGTGGCCTCAATGTTGGGGCCGCCCATGGCGCCATCGCGTAGGATGTCGGTGTAAATGATCGCTGAAACGCCCGCGTCTTCGAAGGATTTGGCGAGGTCGGTGACCTGAATGTCGGTCTCTTCGGCCCAGCCCTTGGTGGCCACGTATCCGTTGCGCGCGTCGATCCCCACGGCAACGTGACCGGGGAAGGTGCGCGCGGCCTCGCGGACCAAATCGGGGTTTTCCACGGCGACGGTGCCCAGAATCACACGGTGCAAGCCCTTTTCCAGCCAGGTTTCGATGGTCGCCATATCGCGAATGCCGCCGCCCAGTTGGACCGGCACAGAACATTCCTTCAAGATCGCCTCAACGGGGGCGGCGTTCACGGGTGCGCCAGCAAATGCACCGTTGAGATCCACCAGATGCAACCATGAACAGCCCGCTGCAACAAAATCACGGGCCTGTGCGGCGGGGTCATCACTGAATACGGTGGCGCGGTCCATGTCGCCGTGCAGCAGGCGGACGGCCTGTCCGTCCTTGAGGTCGATGGCAGGATAAAGGATCATGGTGACAGCTACCTTTCAGATGTGTCCGGGCTACAGATCCGTCTTGCACGTTTTGGCGGTGTTTTGCAACGCAGGCGCGCAACCAGATCAACGGGTGGCGCAGGGCAATTTGTGGTGTGCGCTGCGCAGGTCTACCAGATCAAGATGCAACGGTTCCTTAACGGCTGGTGATGTATGCATAGAAAGGTGAGCGGCGCGCGCTCTTCGGTATTTGACATTAGGCCAGCATATGACCCATCGACGCAAACCAGCATCGGAAATTACACCCGATTACGAAGATGCAGGCCTGTTCAAGAACAAGGTCGGGCAGCTTCAGGTTGAACTTGTTCCGCAAATGACGCGCAACAGTCGCAAGGACCTTGTCGTTCGTGGTTTTGTGAACCGCACAATCGAGATTGAGGTGGCTTTTGCAGGCCGGCGCGTCAAAGAGGTTGGCCCGCTCGAAACACGTTTGCGTACCCTTCGATCACAAGCAGCAAGAGAGGCCGGTGCGCCGGACGGGCCCGGACTTGACGTTGATCTCGCCCGGTTGCCTGTCCTGATCGAAGGCGCATGGCGGCCGCGGTTCAAACGCGATCAGACCGGTTGGGAAACCCGCAGCTATTACCTATTCGCGGCCCGCTGGTCGATCTTGGACGCACAGGGCAACTCGCTGTCGTTTGGCGTACCGCCCATGATCTTGGCTCAGCAGAACGCCTGACAAAGCTCTGATTTGCACCCGTCAGGGGCGCCAGTGCAAGAAGTTCGCGATCATACGCAACCCGGCCGCTTGGCTTTTTTCGGGGTGAAACTGCAACCCGATCATCGTACCCGTGCCAATCACAGCCGTGACATCACCGCCATAGTCCACATGGGCGAGGCGTTGATCCGGGTTCGTGACATCCATGTGATAGCTGTGCACAAAATACGCGTGATCGCCGGTTTTGACCCCATCAAAGACAGGGTGCGCCCCATCGATAACCAGATCGTTCCACCCCATATGGGGGACCTTTAGCGCCGGATCAGAAGGCGCGATTTGGCGCACCTCTCCGGCGACCCAATCAAGCCCCTTGGTGTCGGTGTATTCCCGGCCCCAACTGGCCATCAGCTGCATGCCCACACATATGCCCATGAACGGGCGGCCCTTGCCCTCTACCGCCTCGACCAGTGCGGCATAAAGGCCCGAATGTCCGGTTAATTCGGCCATGCAGGCCGGAAACGCACCGTCGCCCGGTAACACAATCCGGTCGGCACGCGCGACAACGTCGGCGTCCCCCGTGACGACAATGTCGCCGCCGTTGGTTTCGGTGGCCATACGCTCAAACGCTTTTTGCGCCGAATGCAGATTGCCGCTTTCGTAATCAATGATTGCCGTCAACACGTTACAGCGCACCTTTGGTTGATGGGATGGCGTCTGCCTTGCGCGGATCGACCTCGACGGCATCGCGCAAGGCGCGGGCCACAGATTTGAACGCGGCTTCGGCAATGTGGTGGCTGTTGAGACCGTGCAGCATATCGACGTGCAGGGTGATGCCGCCGTGGGTGCTAAGGGCTTGAAAGAATTCGCGCACCAATTCGGTGTCGAAAGTGCCTATCTTTGCCGTGGGCAAATCGACGTTCCATATCAAAAATGGCCGTGCCGACAGGTCGAGCGCTGTGCGCACCAACGCGTCATCCATCGGCAACAAACAGGCCCCATACCGCCGGATCCCACGTTTGTCGCCAAGGGCTGCGGCCAATGCTTGGCCTAACGCGATGCCGGTGTCTTCGACGGTGTGGTGGTCATCTATGTGCAGATCGCCCTGCGCGCGCACCGTCATATCGATCAGCGAATGGCGCGCCAATTGATCCAGCATGTGGTCAAAAAAACCAACGCCGGTTTGGTTGTCGTATGCCCCCGTGCCATCAAGGTCGACGGTCACGGTGATCTGGGTTTCCGCGGTGACGCGGGTGAGCGTGTGGCTGCGCATGGTCATTCCCTAGGGTGGTCGGTTGCGCGCCCTTATAACAGGCTGCCCCGGCGCGCCAAGCCGTGACATTCGGGATTGCGGCCCCCGTGCCGTATATGTCAGCGTGGGGCAGGGGGCGTGGTGCCCCAAAAGGAACCTACATGGCCACATGTGTCTTTATCCAAATCCGCTGTACGCCGGGCACGACCTACAGCGTGGCAGAGGAAATCGCCCTGCGCGAGATCCATTCTGAGCTATATTCGACCAGTGGTGATTTTGATCTGATGATGAAGTTATACATCCCTTCTGACGCGGATGTGGGTAAGTTTATCAATGAAAATCTGTTGGATATCAAAGGGATTGAGAGATCTCTGACAACAATGACGTTCAAAGTCTTTTGACGCGACATGGTGGGGCCTGCTTGTGTGCGATGCTGGTATTTGCATCGCCCTTGGCCGCGGACCAAAAGACCTACGCGGGCGAGGAAGCCGCGGCCTTGCGGTGTGCCAACACGCTGGCTTTCACAGCGATTGCGTTGGAACAATCGGGCGGTATTGGCCCGTTGGAAAGAGACGTCATGCTGGACATCACCGTGGGCATTTTGGCCGGGCATGTCACCGGAACCTGGCGGCAGAAAAAAGCAGCCCTGCGGGTGGTGCGGGATAGGCGCGATCCGCTTGAAACCGTTGAGGATTTTCAGCGGTTCGCCTACCAGTGCTTGGTGCAGTTCCCGGTCAACTAAGGCGCCTTGCGGGATATTGATATCGTGCATCCATCGCGGGGGCCCATAAACGACGAAAGGCCACCCAAAGGTGACCTCTATCGTAACTAACTGGGTTTGTTAGTTAATTGGAGCGGGCGAGGCGATTCGAACGCCCGACCCTAACCTTGGCAAGGTTATGCTCTACCCCTGAGCTACGCCCGCTTCCTTGTGACAGGCGAATACTCATTGCAGCCGTGCGCCGCAAGAGAGAAAATGCACCAAATGCAGTTTTTTATTTTTGGCGCCGATTTCAGCCGGTGGTCGCAGGCGTTGCGACCTGCGACCAAAGCTGCTGCAACGTGTCTCGTGCGCCTTTGACATCGCTGGCAACGCCATCAAGACCCAAGGCCTTAATCACATTCGAACCCTCATGGGTAATTTGGCCGCTGAGGAAAATACGCAGGTCGGGGCGGCTGATACGCAGGGCGATCACCAGCTGAGCCAGTGCGGGCGCCGAATGCAAGCCGCCCGCCGACAACCCAACGATACGGCACGGGCTGGCTGTGATCTCTGCAAGCAGCGCATCATGGGGGCGCCCCGTCTTTACATCCACGCGCCAGCCTTCTTTGCGAAACAGGTCCGCGGCCATCAGAACGCCCAACGTGTGAATTTCGCCCGGCACGGCCGCGAACACCGCCGATTTCACTTCGACAGGGCGGTGGGGGACGAAAAGATGGCTGTATTCGCGGATGATCGCGTAAATGCGGCTGCTTGCGATGGTGACTTCGTGGAATGTCACATGGTCTGTGGTCCACCATGTGCCAAGCAAGGTCGCGGCCTCGGCGAGGTAATTCAGGTATATGGCGTCCAGGTCTGCGCCATCGTCGCGGATGTTGTGGATAAATGCCGCCCCCTCGGTGGGGTCATCGGAAATGAGCGCATAACAGAGCGCTTTGACCTTGCGGTCGCTGGGGTGATTGATGGGCGCGGGGGGCGTGCCGTGTTCGGCGATGACCCGTTGCAACACCTCGTGCACGATGTCGGTGATCGTTTCGGGCGGCAAACGTTCTTTGAGGTGCAACACCTCTGATTGCATCTGTTTGTATCGCGTGGCCCTGTCGTGTTGGCGCAATCGGTCGGAGTAGCGCATAGTTCCCCCCCCGGGTTGGCTTGTTCCGTCATGTCGGTGCTAAGCCGCAACACCAAGCGTAGACCACACGCTTCACGTGTGTCAACGAAACTTGACAGTGCCCTGTTCCCGGAGGGGGTGGGAACAGGGGCGAGGCGCGAATTATTCCAGTTCGATCAGCAGATCCTTGGCGTCGATCTGGCCGCCAGGAGTGACATGCACGGCCTTGATTGTTGCATCGCGGTCGGCGTGAATACCCGTTTCCATTTTCATGGCTTCGATGGTCAACAGCAGATCGCCCTCTTTGACCGGTTTGCCCACCTGTGCGGCCACCGATGCGACAACGCCCGGCATTGGCGCGCCGATATGTGCGGGGTTGCCTGCTTCGGCTTTGGGCCGCTGGGCGGTGCTGGATTTCACCAACCGGTCGGGCACGCGGATCACGCGCGGCTGGCCGTTTAGCTCAAAGAACACGCGCACTTCGCCGTCTTCGGTGGTCTCGCCGACGGCCTGCAGCCGGATCTCGAGCGTCTTGCCGGGGTCAATCTCGGCGCTGATTTCTTCGCCCGGCTCCATGCCATAGAAGAATGTTTTGGTCGGCAAACAACGCACCGGGCCGTAGGTACGGTGGCGGCCCATGTAATCCAGAAACACCTTAGGATACATCAGATACCCACTGAGGTCTTCGTCATCGACCTCGCGGCCTTCCATTGCGTCAGACACCTCTGTGCGCAAGGCCTCCAGATCTGCGGGGGGCAGATGTTTGCCGGGGCGTTCGGTGTTGGGGCTTTCATCCTTGAGCACCTTGGTCAGGATGCCACCGGGGAACCCCCCCGGAGGTTGGCCCAAGTTGCCGCGCATCATGTCGACCACAGAATCGGGGAAGGCCACGTCGGTTTTGGGGTCTTCGACATCGGCGCGGGTCAGGCCTTGGCTGACCATCATCAACGCCATGTCGCCCACTACCTTGGATGACGGTGTCACCTTGACGATATCGCCGAACATCTGGTTCACATCCGCATAGGTCTGCGCCACCTCGTGCCAGCGTTCTTCAAGCCCCAATGACGCGGCCTGCGCCTTGAGATTGGTGAACTGCCCGCCGGGCATTTCGTGCAGATAGACCTCTGACGAAGGCGCCTGCATGCCGGTTTCAAAGGCGGCGTAGTGGTTGCGCACCTCTTCCCAATAATCGGAAATTTCGCGCACGGCTTTCATATCAAGCCCGGTGTCGCGGTCGGTGTGTTTCAACGCCTCAACGACCGACCCAAGCGTCGCTTGCGACGTGTTGCCCGACAGCGCATCCATGGCGCAATCGACAGCATCGACGCCAGCCTCGGACGCGGCGAGGATCGTGGCGCAGGCCACACCGGCGGTGTCGTGGGTGTGGAAGTGGATGGGCAGCCCCACCTCAGATTTCAGCGTGCGCACCAGCTGGCGGGCGGCGGCGGGTTTCAGCAACCCGGCCATGTCTTTCAGACCCAGAACATGCGCCCCGGCGGCCTTTAGGTCTTTGCCCATCTCAACGTAGTATTTCAGGTTGTATTTGGCGCGGTCGGGGTCGTTGATGTCGCCGGTATAGCAGATGGTACCTTCGCATACTTTGTCGGCCTCAATCACCGCATCCATGGCCACGCGCATGTTTTCGACCCAGTTCAGGCTGTCAAACACCCGGAACACATCAACGCCGGTATTGGCCGCGACACGCACGAATTCTTGCACCACATTGTCGGGGTAGTTGGTGTAGCCGACACCGTTTGACGCGCGCAGCAACATCTGTGTCATCACGTTGGGCATGGCCGCGCGCAGGTCGCGCAGGCGCTGCCACGGGCATTCCTGCAAGAACCGGTAGGCCACGTCAAATGTGGCGCCGCCCCAACATTCCATACTGAACAGTTGCGGCAGATTGGCGGCATAGGTGGGCGCCACGCGGATCATATCGATCGACCGCATCCGCGTCGCCAGCAGTGACTGGTGGCCGTCGCGCATGGTGGTGTCGGTGATCAACAACTGGCGTTGCTGCCCCATCCAATCGGCCACGGCCTGCGGGCCTTTTTGCTCCAACAGGTTGCGTGTGCCCATCATCGGCTCGGCGCGCAACAAAGGCGCACGCGGGTCGCGCACTTGGGCGCCGGGGCGGGGGTGATCCTTGGTTTCAGGGTGCCCGTTCACGGTCACATCCGCGATATAGGTCAACACCTTGGTGCCGCGGTCACGGCGCCGGCGGAACTGGAACAGGTCAGGCGTCTCGTCGATGAATTTGGTGTGATAGGTGTTGTCTAGAAAGGTCGGATGCTTGAGCAGGTTTTCGACAAAGGCGATGTTGGTGCTGACCCCGCGAATACGGAATTCGCGCAACGCACGGTCCATCCGGGCAATCGCCGCGTCTGGTGTTTGCGCCTTGGCCGTGACCTTGACCAACAAGCTGTCGTAGAAGCGCGTGATCACCCCGCCTGAATAGGCAGTGCCGCCGTCGAGACGGATGCCCATGCCGGTGGCTTCGCGAAAGGCGGTGATGCGGCCATAATCCGGGATAAAGTTGTTCTGCGGGTCTTCGGTGGTGATCCGGGTTTGCAACGCATGGCCGGTCAGCTGCACGTCGTCTTGGGACGGTTTGCCCGTGGCCTCGGCGATGGTTTTGCCCTCGGCGATCAGGATCTGCGACTGTACGATGTCAATGCCGGTCACCTCTTCGGTGACGGTGTGTTCGACCTGAACGCGCGGATTGACCTCGATGAAATAGAATTTGTCGGTGTCCATATCCATCAGGAATTCGACGGTACCGGCGCATTCGTAATTGACATGTTTGCAAATTTTATAGCCGAGTTTGCAAACTTCTGCGCGCTGTGCGTCCGTTAAATATGGGGCGGGTGCGCGTTCCACGACCTTTTGGTTGCGGCGTTGCACCGAACAATCGCGTTCAAACAGGTGGTACATCTCGCCGTGGGTGTCGCCAAGGATCTGCACCTCGACGTGGCGGGCGCGTAGAATCATCTTTTCCAGATAACCTTCGCCGTTGCCAAATGCGGCTTCGGCCTCGCGCCGGCCTTCCAGCACCTTTTCTTCTAATTCGCTTTCGGCTTGGATCGGGCGCATACCACGCCCGCCGCCGCCCCAAGACGCCTTGAGCATCAAAGGATAGCCAACCGCCTTGGCCTCGGCTTTGATCGCCTTCATGTCATCGCCCAAGACTTCGGTCGCAGGGATGACCGGCACGCCTGCCTCCATCGCCACCCTGCGGGCGCTGGCCTTGTCGCCAAGGGCGCGCATGGTTTCGGCCTTGGGGCCGATGAACGTAATGCCGTTTTGCGCACATGCATCTACGAAATCAGGGTTTTCTGACAGCAACCCATATCCGGGGTGGATGGCATCCGCACCGGATGCTTTTGCCACGCGGATCATCTCGTCTATCGCCAAATAGGCTGCGACTGGCCCAAGGCCCTCGCCGATACGGTAGGCTTCGTCCGCCTTGAACCGGTGCAGACCAAGCTTGTCTTCTTCGGCATAAACGGCGACTGTTTTCTTGCCCATTTCATTGGCCGCACGCATGATACGGATAGCAATTTCACCCCGGTTTGCGATTAGGATTTTGCGGAATTCGGTCATCATGTGGCCTCTTTCAAGTTGGGCAGGTGCGTTTCTTTAAGAAGATTTAACGGATCCGTAAACGCATAGAACTGGGTCGAAATGGGTTAGATTTGCCGCAACGCAGCATTTTGAACCCGAAATGTAAAGGTCTCGAGTGTGTTAACGCAATGTTATTGGGGGGGGCAAATCGGCCAGTTTACGTGCACCTACCTGCCCCATGTTGGCGGCCAAGTCCTTGTCGAGTAAGTCAATTAGGTGGTCTGGCCCGGCGGCCCCCAACGCCGCAAGCGCATAATGAAATGCACGACCCAACATGACGTAATCGGCCCCTGACGCCAGCGCGCGCAGGATATCGAGCCCCCCTTCAACACCGGAATCAAAGATAACCGGCAGGGTCGTGGCCGCCCGAACATCCTTCAACGCATCGATGGCGGCGGGCGCGCCGTCAAACTGACGTCCTGCGTGGTTTGACACCCACAGCCCATCGACGCCAATGGTTTCCAAACGCGGCGCGTCTTGGCCGCGCAACACCCCCTTGACGACAAACGGGCCATCCCAGGCATCGCGCAACCACGCGACATAGTCCCAATCTGGCGAGGTGCGCAGCAGGTACCCCACATGCGCGGTTGACGACAGCGCGGTGTCTGTCGTGGCCGCGTATTTGTCGAGCGTGCGCATATGCGGAAGACCGCGCCGTGCCATCCCCAATGCCCATGCGGGCCGCATAGCCACCTGCGCCATCAGCCGGGGGGTCAGGCGGGGCGGCATCGTCAACCCCGACCGGGTTTGACGTTCACGGCGCGAGGCCACAGGCACATCAACCGTAAGGACAAGTGTCGAAAACCCGGCGTCTTTTGCGCGGGCCAACATGTCGGTGCGAATGGACGTGTCGCGTGGCGGGTACATCTGAAACCACGCGTCCGAGCCCAGATGTGGCGCGAGATCTTCGGGCGATTGGGTTGCAACCGTCGATAGGCCGTAGGGTATGCCCGCGCGCGCCGCGCTGCGCGCTAGGATGCCTTCGGCGTCGGGCCACATCAGCCCCGACATGCCCACGGGCGCAATGCCATAGGGACGCGGCACCGGTTTGCCAAACAGCGTCGTCCCCAGATCAGGGGTGAATTCGCCGTGCAAAATCGACGGGAGGAACCCGATTTCATCAAGGCGGGTTCTGTTGCGCGCCTGCGTGCTTTCGGTGCCGGTGGCGCTGTCGAGGTAGTCCCAGACAAACTTCGGCAGCCGCTGTTTTGCTTTGTGGCGTAGGTCAGTGAGGGCGGGATAACGGGTGTGCAGGGTCATATTTGCGTTGTTGGCGCAGATCGGTTGGGTTGTCCATGCGCACCCGATGAGGCGATAGGGCATTTGACAGGATGCTTGTCGTTGATCTTTGGTTCAATTGGGTTCGAAAACCTAAGAAAACAGACGATTTACGTTGCGCAATTCTGTCCCAGACCAAAGAATATGCGTATTTAGGCGTCTTTTGGGTGTGTGGTTGGGCGCCGGATCAGACGTATCAGCCCGGTCTTGTGCGCTTTGCATCGTCGCGATCAATCTCTAACATCGATGAACATATCGGATCCGCCGCGACACAACAGACCAATAGATGTTTTTCACCAGTAGACGCCCCAACCGAACCCTCGATAGGCGCGCACAAGCTGTCTGAAATGTGCCCGGCCGCCTTAGACGATACCGCCACCTGCGCCGTTGACGGCGGGCCGTTGTTCACTGACTTTAGCGCGGTAGCCTGATGCACGGTAGGCCGCGACGGGGTCGATCGCACCCCCGGTTTCGAACCGCGCCATGGCAAGGACCGGTTCGACATCTGTGCGGAACCCGTGCTTTAGGGTGGTCGTCGCCATCAGCGCGTCGTTGGCGTCTTGGAACCCGGCCAATGCGGTGCGATCCACCAATAAAGCCTGTGCATAGGCGCGCTGCACTTCGGTCGCCGACACCATCAGGCTTTCAATAGGGTCGGTTACGTTATGGCTTTGGTCAAGCATATGCATTGGTTTGAAATCGGGGTGCGCTTCGGCCTCGACCAATTCGTTGAACACAAGAAATAGCCGGTAGGGATCGATGCTGCCGGTGTCCAAATCGTCGTCACCGTATTTACTATCATTGAAATGGAACCCGCCAAGTTTGCCGAATTGCGTCAGCCGCGCGACGATCATTTCGATGTTCACATTGGGGGCGTGATGGCCAAGATCCACAAGGCATTTGGCCTTGTCGCCCATCTGTTGCGCGATCAACAGGTTGGTGCCCCAGTCTTGAACGACCGTAGAATAGAAAGCGGGTTCATACATCTTGTGTTCGGTCAGCAGCGTCCAATCGTCTGGCAACGCGCCGTAGACCTGTTTGGCCGCGTCCAAGTAACGTTCAAACTGGCGGGTGAAATGGGTCTGACCGGGGAAGTTCGACCCGTCACCGACCCAGATGGTGAGCGCTTTGGACCCGATTTGCGCGCCCAGTTCGATGCAGGCAATGTTGTGGTCCACGGCCTGCTGTCGCGTCGCGGCGTCAACATGCGCCAGTGATCCAAACTTATAGCTGTGCGCCTGATCGGGTTGATCTTGGAACGTATTGGAGTTCATCGCATCGAAAGCCAGCCCAACTTCCTCGGCTTTGCTATTCAAATCGGCAGCAGGCTGCGCGTCCCACGGGATGTGCAACGACACGGATGGCGTGGCACGGGTGAGCTGATGGATCAAACCGCAGTCGTCCAGTTTGTCAAAGATATCGCGCGGCTCGCCCGCTCCGGGGAAACGC
Organism: Roseobacter sp.; assembly: GCF_039970775.1. Lineage (GTDB taxonomy): Bacteria > Pseudomonadota > Alphaproteobacteria > Rhodobacterales > Rhodobacteraceae > Roseobacter. Next base: position 61,288 of record NZ_JBDVLG010000027.1, on the reverse strand, counting down.
GCAAACCGTGTGCCACCAGTGCCAACGCCCCAGCTGGGCACGGCCACGCCGTATTTCACCACCTTCTCCTTGATCGCAGCAATGTCGATGCCGCGGCGGTTCAGGTGCTCGCCAAGCGCGTCGTAGTCGGCCTGCAATTTGGTCACGACTGCTGCGTTTGACTTTGATATGATATCTGATTGGATCATGTGCCCGCCCCTTACCGTGTGAACGCTTGAACGTTGCCTGCGTCCACGTTGATAATGTTTCCGGTGGATTTCGCCGACAGGTCGGATGCAAAGAAATAGGCGGCCTCGGCGATGTCTTCGGGCAAGACGGATCGCTTCAGCATTGAGCGGTCGCGATACATCGCTTCAAGCCCATCCTTGTCGGTGCCATAGGTGTCCGCACGCTGGTCGAGCCATTCGCCCTGCCAGATTTTGCTCCCTTTGAGGACGGCGTCAGGGTTCACCACGTTGACCCGCACGCCCATTGGCGCGCCCTCCAACGCCAGGCAACGGGCAAGGTGGATTTCGGAAGCTTTCGCCGTGCAATAGGCCGATGCATTGGGGGATGCCGCCAACCCGTTCTTGGAGGCCACAAAGACAACCGTGCCGCCCATGTCCTGCACCTTGAACAGTTTGAACGCTTCTCGGCTGACAAGGAAATACCCCGTCGACAAGATCGCCATGTTCTTGTTCCACAAATCCAGTGTCGTGTCCTCTATTGGGGCAGAACTCGCGATCCCCGCGTTGGACACCAAAACATCGACGCCGCCAAATTCCGCTGCGATATCGCTGTATGCAGACGCCACCGCGTCCTCACTGGTGACGTTCATGTTGACCGTGCGCACGACGTCCGCGGAATAGCGCGCACCCAGCTCGGCTGATGTTTCGGCCAACGCCGCCGCGTCGATATCGGCCAGCATCACGCAAGCACCTTCACGCAGGTACCGGTCTGCGGTGGCCGCCCCAATGCCGCCCGCTCCACCGGTGACAAGGGCCACGCGGCCCGCCATTGACTTGGGCGCAGGCATGCGTTGCAGCTTGGCCTCTTCGAGAAGCCAATATTCGATGTCGAAGGCTTCTTGTTCCGGCAGGCCCTGATATTCGGACACCGCATCGGCCCCGCGCATCACATTGATCGCGTTGACGTAGAATTCGCCGGATATCCGCGCGGTGGCTTTGTCTTTGGCAAAGGTGATCATGCCAACGCCGGGGATCAGATAGACGACTGCATTTAGGTCCCGGATGGCCGGGCTATCGTCGCGTTTGCAACGGTCGTAATAGGCTTGGTACCCCGCGCGATACTGCGCCACTGCATCCGCCAACCCCGCAAGGGTCGCATCGACATCAGGTTTGGCAGGGTCGAAATCAACCACAAGCGGGCAGATCTTTGTGCGCAGGAAATGGTCAGGGCAAGACGTGCCAAGCGCGGCGAGCCGTTCCATATCTTTGGCGTTTACAAATTCCAAAACGGCATGGCTGTCGGTGAAATGGCCGACCATATGTTGCTGGCCCGATACCATGCCGCGAATGGCGGGCATCAGGCGGGCGGCCGTCGCACGCCGCGCAGCAGTCTCAAGGCTTTTGTGAACCGGGCCACCAAATGCGGGCTGTCCGTCGGTCTTTTTGGCGAACCAATCCATCGCTTTTTGAATGACCTCAAGCGTCAGATCATAGCAGTCTTGCGCGTCATCCGCCCAGGTGAATAACCCGTGACTTTCCAACACAACCCCTTTGGCATCAGGGTTTTTCGCGCAGAAATCTGACAGCCAAAGCCCCAGTTCGTACCCCGGCTTCTTCCACGGAAGCCACCCGATGTTGTCGCCAAAAATCTCTTGCGTTAGCGCTTTGCTGTCTTTGGCTGCTGCAATCGCGATGATCGCGTCAGGGTGCATATGATCGACGTGTTTGGCAGGCACATAGGCGTGTAATGGCGTGTCGATGGAGGCTGCGCGCGGGTTCAGGTTGAATGTGCAATGGGGCAAATAGGCGACCATCTCGTCTTCGAAATCAACGCCGCGATATTTGCCCCGCAACGCATTTAACTTGTCCATATAGAGCGTCGAAAACCCGTCCATCTTGATCGAGCCCACATCCCCCCCGGACCCTTTTACCCACAAGACCTCAACTGTGTCGCCACTCAACGGGTCAACTTCCATCACCTTTGCAGATGTATTGCCGCCCCCGTAGTTCGTGATTCTTTTGTCTGACCCCAACAGGTTCGAGCGATATAGTAACTTTTCCGACTCGCTCATCTTTGCGGAAAGATTGGTATCCCATTTATTTTCAAGATGTTGCGAGCTTTTGGAAAGGGTCATCTGTGTCTCCGTAGACGGCGGGTTATGTCTTTTCATTCCAGACCAAGGTGACGGGCTGCTATGTACAAGTCAATCAAATTCAATCACAAACAATCATGCTGCGATGCAGAATGATTGATATTGATAAAAAATGATTGACAGTGAACAGCGACTCAATCCAACCTGAGCCAATCGAAAGGAAGCCAATGCACGAGAAAGACAGACATCGCGTTATCCTATCCGCCGTCCAAGACCGCGCGTTGGTCACGGTTGCGGACCTATGCGCGTTGACCGGCGCGTCCGAGGCGACGCTACGACGCGACATCAACACATTGGATGGCCAAAAACGTCTACGCCGCGTGCGCGGTGGGGCCGAAGCGCTCTCTGCAACGCCATTTGTGGGACTGTCGGGGCGCCCGTTCTCGGTGAACGAGACCATGAATATCGCCGAGAAACAGGCGATTGCCGCCGCTGCGGTGGACCTGTGCCAAGACGGCGAACCGATCATTATCAATGGTGGTACCACGACGTTCCAGATGGTGCATCCGTTGGCGTCGCACCGGATGCAGGTTTTCACCAACTCGTTCCCCATTGCGGAACATCTGCTTAAAAACACGACCAATACGGTCATGCTGTCTGGCGGCATTATCTACCGCGAACAGAACATAATCCTGTCGCCTTTTGACAATGACGTGACGCGTAATTTTTACGCCAAGCGGATGTTCATGGGGGCTGCTGGCATCGGCCCGCTGGGCTTGATGGAGCAAGACCCACTGTTGGTTCAGGCAGAACAAAAGCTCATTGGTCAGGCGGAGGAATTGATCGTTCTGGTGGACAGCTCCAAATTTGCCAACCGTGCTAGTCTGGTGCTTTGCCCGCTTGCCCGGATCGACACAATCATCACCGACGACAGGCTCGATGATCGCACAGCGGCCATGTTGGAGGCGGCAGATGTGACATTAATCGTGGTGCCTTCGGGCGCTGCGCACAAAGAGGGGGTGGCGACGTTGCCAGCCTGAACGAAACCACTCCAGGGAGGAAACCATGAGTGCATTTAAGAAACTAGCAACATCTGTTGCATTGGCGGGCGCTGTGCTGAGCACACCCGCTTTTGCAGACGACGTGCGCATCGCCGTTGTCGTTAAAGCGCTGGGCATCGGCTTCTTTGAAGCAGCCGCAGAGGGTGCTGAAGAAGCCGCAGCTGAGCTTGGCGACGTTGAGATCATCTATACAGGTCCGACCGATACCACCGCCGAGGGGCAGATCGAGGTGATCAATGCGCTGATCGCCCAACAGGTGGATGCCATTGCGATTTCTGCCAATGACACCGACGCTTTGGTTCCTGCTTTGCAGCGCGCCATGCAGCGGGGCATCACTGTCATCAGCTGGGATTCCGGCGTCGCCCCTGAGGGGCGCCAGATGCACCTCAACCCGTCGTCCAACCCGTTGATCGGGAATATGATCATCAAACTGGCCGCAGACCACCTGCCAGAGGGGGGCGAAGTGGCCTTGTTGTCGGCGACGACCACATCAACAAACCAGAACATCTGGATTGATGAGATGATGGCCGTCACGGGGGCGTATCCCGGCATTGAAGTCGTTGCGACTGTCTATGGTGACGATCTGGCGGACAAATCCTACCGCGAGGCCACGGGCCTGATGCAGACCTATCCCGATCTGGATGCGATCATTGCCCCGACATCCGTCGGGATCGTGGCCGCAGCGCAAGCTGTTGTTGATGCAGGAAAAGTCGGTGAGGTGAATGTGACGGGCCTTGGCCTGCCGTCCGAGATGGCCGGTGCTATCGAATCCGGTGCGTCCCAGTCCTTTGCGATCTGGAACCCGATTGATCTGGGGTATTCGGCGACAATGCTGGCCTATGAGTTGAGCCAAAACGGCATCGAAGCCGCCCCCGGTGCGGACATCCCGATGGGTCGTATGGGCAGCCTGACGCTGGACGAAAACAACGAAGGCGCGATGGCCGATCCGTTTGTTTATGATGCCAGCAACATCGACCAGTTCAAGTCGGTCTTCTAAACACAATTCCCTGACTGGCTCGGCGCGCTGCGGTGCGTCGGGCCGGACACCCCCGTTCCAAATGAGGCTCCGAATGACGAGGCACAGCGCGCCCAATTCTCCGCTCATGTCTCCGGTTGTTTCCATGGATATGATCACCAAGACCTTCCCCGGAGTGAAGGCATTGGATGCGGTGAAGCTCGACCTCTACCCCGGACAGGTCACCGCGCTTGTGGGTGAGAACGGTGCGGGAAAATCCACCACCGTCAAGATCCTTACCGGGATCTACTTTCCCGATGGCGGCACGATCCGCATCGACAGCGCCCCCGTAACATTTTCCAACCCCAACGATGCTGCAGCCGAAGGCATTACGGCGATCCATCAGGAAACCGTTCTGTTTGATGAACTATCGGTTGCTGAAAACATCTATATCGGTCACGCGCCGCGCACGCGGTTTGGCCTGATCGACAGGGCTGAGATGCACCGCAACGCGTCCACCCTTTTGAACGAAATCGGCGCGCCGTTCGGCTCTCACACCCAATTGCGCGAACTTGGCATCGCCAACAAACACCTTGTCGCCATCGCGCGTGCTTTGTCCGTTGATGCCCGCGTGGTGATCATGGACGAACCAACCGCGGCTCTGTCTCATAAAGAAATCGAAGAGCTGTACGACCTGGTCGAGACTTTGAAATCCCAAGGCAAGGCGATCTTGTTCATCAGCCACAAGTTTGACGAGATATTCCGTATTGCCGACCGCTACACCGTCTTTCGTGACGGTGCGTTTGTGGGGGATGGTCTGATCGCCGATATTGACGAAGATGCGTTGGTCAAATTGATGGTCGGGCGTTCGGTCGATCAGATTTTCCCGCCGCGCGCCCACGACGTTGGTGAAGACGTGCTCCAGGTCGTCGGCTACGACCACCCCACCGAATTTGCCGAAATCGGCTTCACCCTCAAACGCGGCGAAATCTTGGGCTTTTACGGGCTCGTGGGTGCTGGACGTTCCGAATTCATGCAAGCGCTCTTTGGCATCACCAAACCGAGCAAAGGCGTCACTAAAATCAACGGTGATATCCGCATCATCCGTTCGCCCGCTGATGCCGTGAACAACGGTATCGTCTATGTGCCCGAAGACCGTGGCAAACAAGGTGCGATCATCGGGTTGCCGATCTTTCAAAATATCACCCTGCCGTCGATAGGCCGCACGTCCCGGCGCGGTTTTCTGAGGCTGGCCGAAGAATTCAAACTGGCCCGCGAATACGCCGAGCGGTTGGATTTGCGCGCTGCGTCCTTGGATCAAGACGTGGGCAGTCTGTCGGGAGGGAACCAGCAAAAGGTCGTTATCGCCAAATGGCTGGCTACACAGCCGCAGGTGATTATCCTTGATGAGCCCACCAAAGGTATCGACATCGGGTCGAAGGCCGCGGTGCATGAATTCATGGCAGAGCTCGCGGCGCAGGGCCTGGCTGTGATCATGGTGAGCTCGGAAATCCCTGAAATCATCGGAATGTCGGATCGTGTGATCGTCATGCGGGACGGGCGGATCGCCGCAGAACTGACGGGCGATGACCTCTCCCCCGAAACGCTTGTTCGGCACGCCGCAGGCATCACCACAACGCCCGAGAGTGCCCTCGTATGACCCGTCTTGTTCCTGTCCGTGAAACCATCCTTGCCGCCGCCATTCTGGTGTTGGTCATTCTAATCTCTTCCCGGTTTGCGGGCTTTGTCGCGCCTTCAAATCTGGCCAATGTGTTCAACGACACAGCGCCCCTGATTATCCTCGCTTTGGGTCAGATGGTTGTGATCCTGACGCGCTGTATTGATCTGTCGGTGGCGGCCAATCTGGCGCTGACGGGTATGGTCTTGGCAATGTTGAACGTCGCAATGCCCGGCTTGCCGATCCCTGTGATCCTTGTCATCGCCATTACGATGGGTGCGGTCATGGGCGCGGTCAACGGCATTCTGGTTTGGAAACTGGCAATCCCGCCGATTGTGGTTACCCTTGGCACAATGACCATTTTCCGCGGTGTTATCTTTTTGATTTCAGACGGTAAATGGGTGAACTCGCATGAAATGTCGCCTGCCTTTACGGGCTTCCCACGCACCGCAATATTGGGCCTGCCGGTTCTGTCATGGATGGCTGTCGCCTGTGTTGTAGGCTTTGCGATCATGATGTCGCGCACGCCTTTGGGGAGGGCGATTTTTGCGGTGGGCGGCAACCCACACGCCGCAGTTTACACAGGTATCAATGTCGGAAAAACGCAGTTTCTGGCCTTTGTGATTTCCGGCGCATTGGCAGGGTTAACCGGCTATCTGTGGGTGTCGCGTTTTGCTGTGGCCTATGTCGATATCGCCGGCGGGTTCGAGCTTGAGGTGGTCGCCGCCTGCGTCATCGGTGGCATTTCGATTGCTGGGGGTGTCGGGTCGGTTGGCGGCGCTGTGTTGGGCGCGATCTTCCTCGGTGTGGTGAAAAACGCATTGCCCGTCGTGAATATCTCGCCGTTCTGGCAACTGGCCATTTCGGGCAGCGCGATCCTGATGGCCGTCGCCTTCAACGCGCGCGCAGGGCGTACCAAGGGCCGGATCATCCTCAAGCCAGCGGCAACCCGATTGGGTGGCACATCATGACCGACACCAGCCCCCAAACCCGTCATGTGCCGGATCGTCTCAATAGCCGCGCCTATCGCACGTTCCGCAGCTGGGAAGCACTGTTGCTTGCTGTGGCCGTCGCGATCTTCATCATCAACTGCTTTGCCTCGCCCTATTTCCTGAGCGCCTGGAACCTAAGCGACGCAACCTTCAATTTCACCGAAAAAGCGATGATCGCATTCGCCATGGCGTTGCTCATTATCTCGGGTGAGATTGACCTTTCTGTGGCGTCGATTATCGCGCTTGCCAGCACTGCGATGGGTCTTGCACTACAATACGGCGCAGGCACACCAGAACTGGTGGTGATCGGGCTAACGGTTGGCTTGCTGTGCGGTGCCTTCAACGCGGTCTTTGTGACGATCCTTGGCCTGCCATCCATCGTGGTCACCATCGGCACCATGAGCCTGTTTCGCGGTATCAGCTTTATCATCCTTGGCGATGACGCCTTTCGCGGTTATCCGGCCAGTTTTTCGTGGTTTGGCCAAGGCTACATCTACTGGGTGTTCACGGTCGAAATGCTGCTGTTCGTGATCATCGCGATCATCTACGGCGTCCTGTTGCACAAAACCAACTTTGGTCGTGCCGTCTATGCGATTGGTAACAATCCAACGGGTGCGCTGTTCAGCGGCATCCGGGTGCGGCGGGTGAGGTTCATTCTGTTTTTGCTCACAGGTCTGATGTCGGGGGTCGCGGCAATTTGCCTGACCTCACGCCTTGGATCAACCCGCCCCAGCATCGCCACAGGGATGGAACTTGAGGTGGTCACGATGGTCGTGCTTGGCGGCGCCAATATTCTTGGCGGTTCCGGGTCGATCCCTGGTGTGGTGATCGCGGCGTTCGTCATGGGGCTTGTCACTTTCGGGCTTGGCCTGCTGAACGTGCCCGGTATTGTTATGTCGATCTTCATCGGCTTGCTGTTGATCGGGGTCATCGCTCTGCCGCGTCTGTGGGCCATGTTCGCCGCGCGGAGAGCGAAATGACCGAACGCTACGTTTTTCGCATGCGTCTGAACCCCGGCATGAAGGCCGAATATACCCGTCGCCATGATGCGATTTGGCCCGAGCTGGTTGAACTGCTGCACGCGGCAGGTATCCGTGATTATTCCATTCATTTCGACCCCGAAACCAACCTTTTGATCGGCGTGCTAACGCGGCCTGCTGATCACAAGATGGATGACCTGCCCAATCATCCTGTCATGCAGAAATGGTGGGCCCACATGGCTGACATCATGGAAACGGGGCCAGACAATGCGCCTGTGGTGGTGCCGCTGACCCGCGTGTTTCACCTGCCATGAGCAGGCCGCGTCACATCGCCGTCATTGATATTGGCAAAACCAACGTCAAACTGGCGCTTGTCGATTTGCCAAACCGCGCTGAAATTGCTGTTTTGACCCGCCCGAACATCGTGCAAACGGACGGCCCATGGCCGCACTTTGATGTCGACGGCCACTGGGCGTTCCTTCTTGACGCACTCCGCCAGTTTCACAAAGAGCAAGGCGTTGATGCAATTTCTGTCACCACACACGGGGCTTGTGCGGCATTGCTGACCCGCGATGGGCAGCTCGCTGCGCCCATCCTCGATTACGAACACACATATGCCGCACAGATGGTCGAGGACTACGCGGCCCTCAAACCCGATTTCGCAGCGACGGGTTCACCTACTTTGCCGGGGGGGCTGAACGTCGGCGCGCAACTGCATTGGCAGTTCGCTCAAGACCCGACCCTGCGCGCGCGCACCGCGCAGATCGTGACCTATCCGCAATACTGGGGCCATCGCCTGACCGGTGTGGCCGCGATAGATGTGACCTCAATCGGGTGCCATACGGATTTGTGGGTGCCGCGTGACGGGCGGTTTTCTGGTTTGCCTGCGCAACTTGGTATCGCCGGTAAATTCGCGCCGGTCCGCAAACCGACCGACATTTTGGGAACGATATTACCCGATATTGCCCGCCGCACCGGTCTACGAGCGGATACGCAGGTCAGTGTTGGCATCCACGATTCCAATGCGTCTTTATATCCCCATCTGCTCATGCAGGATGGGGCGTTCTCGGTGGTTTCAACGGGCACATGGGTCGTCGCCATGTCAGTGGGCGGGGCAGACGTCGTGCTTGATCCGCAACGCGACACTTTGATGAATGTCGATGCGCGCGGCGCCCCCGTTCCCAGCGCGCGCTTTATGGGGGGGCGCGAATATGAGATCATTCAGCAAGGCCAAACGACACCCCCAACTGGGGATAATGTCGCAAACGTTCTGGATGCTGCCACCCTCCTTTTGCCCGCCGTCGCGCCGCAAACAGGCCCGTTCGCCGGACAGAACATGCGTTGGGCACCGACAGAACCCGCGGTTGGCAGTGGCGCGAGGTCTGCGGCATTGTCGTTCTATCTCGCCTTGATGACGGATACCTGCCTTAGGCTTACTGGCGCGCAAGGGCCGACGATTGTTGAGGGACCATTTGCGCGCAACATCGAATTTACCGCGATGCTTGCAGCATCAACGGGACGAGAGGTCCTGACCAGTGCAGCCGCAACAGGCACCAGCATCGGCGCTGCCTTGCTTTTCGAGGGGCAGGCGAACCTAACGCGCCCCGTCCCCGCGACATCCGTCTACGAACGGACAAAACTGCGCCGATATGCGGATCTTTGGCGCGCTGAGACGACCGTTTGATTGACTGTATACACACCGACTGGCGCCTTACGATTGCCGTGATACGTATCTTAGAGATGCGGGGGGGTCAGTTTGGTTTCAGATCCCCGCTCCGAGCGGCATCATTTGGCCCAATAGCATTGCCGTGCCCCATCCCCGTTCGGGACACAACAGATCGACGGGAACAGGCGCCTGTTGCATCTGACCTGTAAATCAGCCCTAGTTTTGGGGATAAAGCGCCAGATCGACGGCGTGCGCCGCACCACCAAAGTGGGGAATTGGGTCCGTTGTGGTCGTAGTCGCCAAATTCGCCTGAGGTTCAATACGCGCGGAACATTGTGCGAACCTGTCTTTATCTTGCGCGGCGACAGGTGTAGAGTGTCCGTATGAGCAGCTTTGATGAAATGGACGCCTTTGAGGGGGCCTCACTGTCGGCGCGGGCGATGGCCGCGCGGCCGCAACCCTATCTGGACGGGTTGAACCCGGCGCAACGTGCCGCCGTCGAACAGATGGACGGCCCGGTGTTGATGTTGGCCGGGGCAGGTACTGGCAAAACGCGGGCGCTGACGGCGCGCATCGTGCATTTGCTGAATACTGGGCGCGCGCGACCTAACGAGGTTTTGGCGGTGACTTTCACCAACAAAGCGGCCCGAGAAATGAAAAACCGCGTTGGGTCGTTGTTGGGCCAGCAGATCGAAGGCATGCCATGGTTGGGCACGTTTCATGCGATCTGTGTGAAATTGTTGCGCCGCCACGCGGAATTGGTCGGGCTAAAGTCAAATTTCACGATTTTGGACACAGACGACCAACTGCGGTTGCTCAAACAACTTGTTTCGGCCGAAGGTATCGATGACAAGCGTTGGCCCGCGCGGCAACTTGCCGGCATTATCGACGGTTGGAAAAACCGCGCGCTGACCCCTGATAAACTGCCCGCGGCGGATGCGGGCGCGTATAACGGCCGCGGTCCGGCGCTTTATGCGCAGTATCAGACCCGTTTGCGAGAGCTGAACGCGGCTGATTTTGGCGATTTGTTGCTGCATGTGGTCAGCATTTTCCAAACACACCCGGATGTGTTGGCGCAATATCAACGGTGGTTTCGCTATATTCTGGTCGACGAATATCAAGATACCAACGTGGCGCAGTATTTGTGGCTGCGGCTTTTGGCGAGCGGGCACAAAAACATCTGCTGCGTGGGGGATGACGACCAGTCGATCTATGGGTGGCGCGGGGCCGAAGTGGGCAATATCTTGCGGTTCGAAAAGGATTTTCCGGGCGCGCATGTGGTGCGGTTGGAGCAAAACTACCGGTCCACCCCGCATATCCTCGCGGCGGCCTCTAAGGTGATTGAAGGCAACGAAGGACGGTTGGGCAAGACTCTGTTCACCGACCTGACCGAGGGTGAAAAGGTCCGGTTGATCGGTCATTGGGACGGCGAAGAAGAGGCCCGGTGGATCGGTGAAGAGGTTGAGGCTGCACAACGTGGGACGCGTGGCTTGGCGCCCTATAATCTTGATAAAATGGCGATTTTGGTGCGCGCATCGCATCAAATGCGGGCGTTCGAAGACCGGTTTCTGACCATCGGTTTGCCCTACCGCGTGATCGGCGGCCCGCGATTTTATGAACGGTTAGAGATCCGCGATGCCATGGCGTATTTTCGCGTTGTGATCAGCCCCGACGATGATCTGGCGTTTGAGCGGATCGTGAATACGCCCAAGCGTGGTTTGGGGAATAAGGCCCAACAGACCATTCAAGTCACTGCGCGGGCCAATGGTGTGTCGCTTGTGGAAGGTGCGCGGCTTGCGGTGGGTCAGGGGTTGATCAAGGGCAAGGGCGGCAATGAGCTGCGCCGGTTGGTCGACAACATCACCCGTTGGCAAGGCAATCTACGCGGCCCCCGCATTCATGCGGCGGCGCGCGATGACGTGATTGATGACGAGCAAACCTTGTTGCAACCCGAATACGGGCCCCCGCCGATTAGTCACATCGAATTGGCCGAGGTCATTCTTGACGAAAGCGGCTACACCACCCACTGGCAGAACGAAAAAACACCCGAGGCTCCGGGGCGGTTGGAGAACCTCAAAGAGCTTGTTAAGGCGTTGGAAAATTTTGAGAACCTTCAAGGTTTCCTCGAGCATGTCAGCCTGATTATGGACAATGAAACCGATGATGGGGGCGAAAAGGTCTCTATTATGACGCTGCATGCGGCCAAGGGTCTGGAGTTCCCGATGGTGTTTTTGCCGGGCTGGGAAGACGGGTTATTTCCCTCGCAGCGGTCGATGGACGAAAGCGGGATGAAGGGGCTCGAAGAGGAACGCAGGCTGGCCTATGTGGGGATCACCCGCGCCGAGGAAATTTGCACCATTTCATTTGCGGCCAACCGGCGGGTGTTTGGGCAATGGCAGTCGTCGATGCCATCGCGGTTTATCGACGAGCTGCCTGCCGAGCATGTGGATGTGTTAACGCCGCCCGGCCTTTATGGCGGTGGATATGGGGCGGCGGCGCCAAGTTCGGGCCTGCATGATGCCGCGGCAGAGGCAAATGTGTACAATTCGCCGGGCTGGCGGCGGCTGCAAGACCGCAGTCAGAAACGCCCTGTGAGCCAACCACGAGAGAACAAGCCCACCGTGATCGACATGAATGCGGTGTCTAGTTTCACGGTCGGCGAGCGGGTGTTCCACCAGAAATTCGGATATGGTGCTATTGCGGGCGTTGAGGGCGATAAGCTAGAGATCGATTTCGAAAAGGCGGGTACCAAAAAGGTGGTCGGGAAATTCGTGACGGGGGCGGATGCGTCTTCGGATGATGTCCCTTTTTAATGGACGGTTGGGCAGCGTAGCGACATGCCCCGACGTTTATAGGTGGCGGCAACCTAAAGCGGTAAAAGTGCGCGCGCCTCGTATCCTTTGACAAACGGGCGTGCTGCGCGGGCAGAATTGCTTTGAGCCAGTTCTGGGAAAAGGGCGGTGAGCTCTGCGTGGATGTCCTGATCGGCGTCTAGAATATGATCGCCAGTGTAAAAGCTCTCGAGCAGGGCGCCATGGGCAAATACCACCTCATGCTGATCGAACATGACGTGGTAATATGTGACTTCGGTGCAGGGTTCGGTGAAAATCTGATCGCCGTCACACAGGTGCTTTGCGGCACATAGGACTTCGGGTGTCTCAAATATCAGTTCGCATTTCCAGCCGCTAAGCAGGACGCGATGTTGTGGTGACAAGCGCAGTTTTGCGTCGTTGCCAATGCTGCCGGGCAGAAACACGATTGGTGCGAGCGCCCCCCGACCGGGGACCGTGCGTTTGCCGATCCAACGGATTGGGCAGGCACCATGATCAGCGGTTAGTATCAAGTCGCCCACATTTAGCATATCGACCGCGACATCGCCGTGGGGTGTGCGCAGGGGGGTGCCGGCGGTAAAGCACGCGACGGTCACTGTTTCAATGTTCAGGTAGGTGAACCTGTTTCCGTTTGGCAGAATGACGTTACCACCTGTGGGGGAAAACGGCTCCACGACAGAACCTTCAGGCACGGTTAGGCTGTCCGTGCCGGTGCCGCCCTGAACAAATCCGGTGTTCAGCCCGGCGACGATCACGTCATCCCCCGAGCCGCCTTCGAGGTTACCGCCGCCGTCCTCAGCAAAAAGTGTGTCGTCGCCGTCACCGCCAAGCAAGATGTTGTTGCTGCCGCCGCCACCCCTTAGGACGTCATCGCCTTGCCCGCCAAAGATATTGTTGTTTCCCGTGCCGCCCTGCAGCACATCATCGCCGCCTTCGCCATCGATGCGCCCGCCCAGGTTGCCGTCATCGGTCAGAGTGTCGTCGCCGTCGCCACCGTTGTAACCTTGCGCATTCAGGCCCACTGTTCCGCTGACGTTGCTATTGCCGTCGTTGCCGTAAAACTGGACGAATTCGCTGAACGACCCGCCGGCAAGGTCACTGTCTGTATAGCTGGTGGTCGTTCCGGTGCTGGTGTCGGTAAAGGTGATGCCGTTGGACGTCATCGTGATCTGAAAGTCATCACTGATGTTGCTGGCGTCAATTGTGCTGTCTTGGTCGACTGTCAAGCCAGCCCAAAACGATGCATCTGTGACGTTTGCGTCCGTTAGTTCTATGAAAACAGGCATCTTATACTCACCGGGTGTGGGGCGTCTTTATGAACACGTCTAGATAGCGCAACACTATCATATCTCTTGTTACTTTAGGCGCGCCTAACAAAAAATTTCCAGACCACGGCTGTCTAAATCAAATTTTACGCGGATTTAGGCATTTTTGCGCTGCCTTGGCGCAGATCATCGGGGAAAATCGATGTGTGGCAGATGCAAAAAAGGCGACGCCCGGGAGGAGGTGAGCGCCGCCTTCTTTTACCGTATCAGAGGTCAGGGAGGAGGAAGGCCCCTGATACGCATCAAAACCAGCCATACTGGTCTGGGTATTACGGACAGCGACATCCGGGAGGAGGATGAACGTCACTGCCTTGTTACAGACGCCCCAGGGAGGAGGAAGGCGCGCCTGATCTTGGTTCCCTGACGGAAGGCGGGTGCCCTGGGCCAGGTGCGCACATGTGGTGCGCTGGAATATCGGCGACGGCATCCGGGAGGAGGATGAATGCCGTCGCTTGGGTCACAGGTGTCTTCAGGGAGGAGATAGACACCTGTTTCGGACGCGAGCTTATTTGCTCACGAATTTCTGGGCTGCTTCCAGGGCCAGACCGCGGATGACTGACCGGCTTAGGCCGAGGTCACACAATTCACGGTCGCTCAGGGATGCGAGCTCGTCGTATGTTTCGCGGTATACGCGGTGTTGAGCATAGCGTTGTGCAGCTACGTTCAGAATTTCTGCAGTGCCAGCCAGCGCCCGTTCGATAAGGCTTCTGGATGTGCTTTGGGTCTGTGTGTAATAGGCCATTGTAAGTGCCTCATCATTGTTACGTCATACTGTCTTGAGGTCTTTATGTATGAAAATGCTGCGGGTGCACAATAGACGCTGTAACAATGCTGCTATGCGGCAAATGCATAGGCGACCTAGCGTTAATTTACGTTTGTTGCTAAATAGTTAAGCACGAATGGGGCCCAAGTAATGTTAGCGGAAACAGTCGCTTAGGAAAGCGGCGGATTTGAGGAGAATTTAAGCATGACTGTAACGAAAGCCGATGTTGAGGCCACGTTGCGCCGTGTCGCCTTGCCGGACGGAAGGAGCCTTATTGAACATGATTTGATTCGTGCTTTGGTGATTCAGGGCGGCACGGTGCGGTTCGTGATCGAAGCGCCCAGCCCAGAGGTTGCGCGCCAGATGGGCCCGTTGCGCGATGCGGCTGAAAAGATCGTGGCCGAGATGCCGGGGGTTGATAATGTGTCGGTCGCGCTGACTGCCCATGGCCCCGCCGAAAAGAAACCAGCCCCTCCAAGTCTGAAAATCGGCGGCCACCCCAAACCGCAAGACGGGCCGACCAAACCCACCGGCGTTCAGCGCATTCTGGCGATCGGGTCGGGCAAGGGCGGCGTTGGTAAATCGACGGTCTCTTCTAACTTGGCGGTGGCGCTGGCCAAGGCGGGCCGCAAGGTTGGGCTGTTGGACGCTGATATATATGGTCCGTCACAGCCGCGCATGATGGGGGTCAATAAACGCCCTGCGTCGCCTGACGGCAAAACGATCATCCCGTTGCAGGCCCATGGGGTCACGGTGATGTCTATCGGGTTCATGCTGGAAGAGGGCAAGGCGGTCGTCTGGCGCGGGCCGATGTTGATGGGCGCATTGCAGCAGATGTTGGGGCAGGTGGAATGGGGCGAGTTGGACGTGCTGTTGGTCGATTTGCCGCCGGGCACGGGCGACGTGCAACTGACGCTGTGCACCAAATCGGAGCTGACCGGCGCGATTGTGGTGTCCACGCCGCAGGACGTGGCCCTTATAGATGCACGCAAGGCCCTCGATATGTTCGACACGCTAAAAACGCCGGTGCTGGGCCTGATCGAAAACATGTCGATGTTTGTATGCCCTGATTGCGGGGCCGAACATCAGATCTTTGGGCAGGGCGGGGTTGCTGCCGAAGCGGATAGGTTGGGCGTGCCCTTGTTGGGCGCATTGCCCATTGACCTAGATACCCGGTTGGCGGGCGATGGCGGCACGCCCATCGCGGCGCAAGGCGGCCCCATGGCAGAGGCCTACGCGCGCATCGCAGATGGGCTGATCAAAGGCGGTATGGCTTAGGTCAGGGACCGGCCCTGTATAAGGTGACCATATAATGTGCTGAGGACGCTGACGTAGATCAGCGCCTGAACGATAAGTTGCGCTGCCTGAAGGCCAATCGCGTAGGTGGGCAGCGCGACAGCGAGCCCGCCCAATATCTGGGTGAAAACGACGTTTAAAACACCCAGCAAGACCGCGGTCCAAAATATTTCGCGGCTGATGGGCCGGGTGGCGTGCCAGCTTTCAAACTGGGCCATCCGGTGGCCCATTGCGGCGGCGGGCAGGATGAGGCTGCTTCTGAGTATCGCCCAGGATAGCGCGATTGACACCACCGCCATGAGGGCCGTCGCTGCGATGAGCCCCAGGGTTGGGCCCAGGGCGGTCAGCAGGACCAGGCTGGCGATACTGGCGACGATCCCGATGCAGAACGCCAGAAAAATCATAATCAGCCCGATCACCACTGTGGATTTGAGGTACAAGCCGAAAATGCCGCTGGTCGGTCGCATAACCTGTGTGCGTTGGTCTGCCTGCAGCAGGGCATGGCGGTGCCATAAGATCGCAAAGCTCATCCAGCCCAGTATGGCAAGGGTAATGCCAAGCAAGAGCAGTGGCGTATTGCGAATGGCCAGCTGCCCCGCGGTGACATCAAGGCTGGCGTAACAGAGAAAAGCCGCAAGACAATAGAGCAGCAGGCCCGGTGTGATGACTGTCAGAGTGCGACCGGGTTCGGCAAAGATCAACCGGAATGATCGGGTTAATATAGTGATGGGGATATTCATGCCTGTGTCTTTCGCTGGTTGTCTTTGGGGTAGTTAACACCAGTTGCGCCGTGGTTCCCATAGGGACGGCCTATTTGTATGGAGCGTTTAAACGGGAATTTATGGGACGAGTGGGATTTATAGTGAAATCACTTGAAAGCACGGCGTTCCACGGCCAAGGACGAATCGAGGTGTGCTCGTTTTTGCTGCGCATATGGGCTTGTTTGGGTGGTACAAAGGCGGAACTTCAAGTTTCTGTGCAACAGGCTTGAAAATTGTGGCGGGAAACCGCGGGAATTTTGAAAGTAGATCGCCATCTATATGTGGTGTTCTGAGGTTGTAATTTTACCACTGGTTCCGATTTTAACGCCAGATCGCCGCAAAATTCGATTTTGTATTAACGGGAAATAGGCGAGTTAGCACTTTGGTAACCAAAAATCTGTTGCTCTCCCATGAATTCCCAAGCTATACCTTTTTACATCAGATGAGATCGAGACTCGGGGCACCAAACGACCCCACGCATACAAAAACTCTAGCAGGTTCATACAGGCACCTCGCTTTCATCAGACCAAGAGATCCGGCGCGCGAGCGAGCAGACATCCCCCCAGATGGCGCGCGTGACTGGACTTACCCGCAAAGACGGGACGAGGGCGGCGGGTTGATCAGTGGCAGCAGATCAATCCGCCGTTTCCATTTCAAACAGGGGGATACGCGTCAATATTAATGTGACGCATTAAGTTGGGAAGAGGCAGTGGCCCGCAGGTTCAGAGGCGAAAGCCATCACAAGGTCGATACGAAGGGGCGGGTGTCTATCCCAGCCTCTTTTCGCCGTGTGATTGAGGCCGCCGATGCCAACTGGACTTCTGGCGAAGCCCCTGAGTTGGTCATTGTCTACGGCGACCACCGGCGCAATTACCTCGAATGTTACACGATGGAAGCCATCAACGAGGTGGACGCCAAGATCGACGATTTGGCGCGTGGATCTATCGAACGCAGGATGCTGCAACGTTTGTTCCACGGGCAGTCCTTTCCCACCTGCGTCGATGAAACGGGCCGGTTGGTTTTGCCTGCCAAACTGCGCCAGAAAATTGACCTCGACAAAGAGGCGTTTTTCATCGCTGCGGGGGATACATTCCAGATCTGGAAGCCCGAAACATACCAGACTGAAGAGGCCGGCAAAACCGAAGCCTGGCTGGACGATTTGCCAGACGACGTCGACCCTATGGTTTATTTGGATTCCAAAAAGGAGGCGTAACTCATGGCCACACATGCCTCCTCTGACACGTCTGCCCCGCATATTCCGGTTTTGTTGCCCCCCATTTTGCGTGCCGTTGCGCCGGTAGGTGGCGTTTGGCTGGATGGAACCTTTGGCGCGGGCGGCTACACCCGTGGGTTTCTGGAGGCGGGTGCCGATAAGGTCATCGCGGTGGATCGCGACCCCCTTGCGTTTGAGATGGCCGCAGATTGGGTTGCCGACTATGGCGACAGGTTGGTGCAACAGCCGGGCGTGTTTTCAAAACTGGACGCATACGCGCAAGATCTGGACGGCGTTGTGTTGGATCTAGGTGTGTCGTCGATGCAGCTTGATCAGGCCGAACGCGGGTTTTCGTTCATGCGCGACGGCCCCTTGGATATGCGGATGAGCCAACAAGGCCCGTCTGCCGCCGATATCGTCAACGGTGCCACCGATGAAACGCTGGCCAACATCCTGTTTCAATACGGCGAAGAACGCGCCAGCCGCCGTATCGCCAAGGCGATCCTGCGCGAACGCGAGGCGGACCCTATCACCACGACCCTGCGTCTTGCGGGGATCATCGAAGGTTGCCTGCCGCGCGCAAAACCCGGCCAATCCCATCCGGCCACACGCAGTTTTCAGGCGCTCCGGATCGCGGTAAACGACGAATATGGCGAGCTATTTCAGGGCCTTATGGCCGCTGAGCGGGCGTTAAAACCGGGCGGCCAGTTGGCTGTGGTCACGTTTCATTCGGTCGAAGACCGGATGGTCAAACGGTTCTTGACCGCGCGCGCAGGCGCGGGTGGCAACGCAAACCGCTATGCCCCGCAGATCGAAACCGCACCACCTGCGTTTACGCTGCGCTCGCGCAAGGCCATCGCGGCGGATGCAGATGAGATCGCCGCGAACCCGCGCGCCCGGTCGGCAAAGCTGCGCGTGGCCACCCGCACCGACGCCCCCGCAGGCGAGATAGACGCGAAATCTCTTAGCATGCCCGTGATAAAGGACCCTCTATAATGCGCACCGTTCTTTACGTTCTCACAACGCTTAGCGTGATCGCATTGGCATTTTGGGCCTACCGCGAGAATTACGCGACCCAGGCCGCGCTGACAGAAACCCGGCAGTTGCGGGCCGAAATCCGCGATGCGCATGAACGGTTGGCCGTGTTGCGCGCCGAATGGGCGTATCTGAACCGCCCGGATCGGTTGCGCGATTTGGCCGAGATTAACTTTGACCGGCTGGGGTTGCTGAACCTGCAATCGCAGCAATTTGGTCTGGTGGGGCAGGTGGCCTTCCCGCCTGATCCATTGTTGCCAATCACCAACCCCGTTGATGTCTCCAGCCTTGGGGCGACGGCACCACGCGGCGCGCGGCCATGATCCGCACGCCTCTGCGCCCGCTTGCCCGGATACTTGAGGCCCGCGCCAAGGGCGAAAACCCTGATGTGATCGAACGCGAAAACATCCGTATCCGCCATGAGCAGATGCGCGATTATGCCCGCCAGCGTGCCGAAGGGCGGTTGTTGGTGCTGGGGTTGTTCTTTGTGATCGCGTTTAGTGTTGTTGGGCTGCGCATGGGGCTTTTGGCGACATCGGAACCCACAGAACCGCGCGCAGAGGCCCCCGGAGCCGCCATTCATGCGGGGCGTGCCGATATCGTGGACAGGCAGGGGCGGCTGCTGGCCACCAATTTCGAGACCCATGCGCTTTATGCTCAACCGCCCCAGATGGTGGACCCGGCACAGGCGGCGCGTGGGTTGGCGCTGATTTTCCCGGATCTGAACGAAGAAAAACTGGTCAAGGACTTCACCGGGAAACGCAAATTTATCTGGATCAAGCGCAAGATCAGCCCCGAACAGATGCAAGCGGTGCACGACATCGGCGATCCGGGGTTGTTGTTTGGCACGCGCGACATGCGGCTTTATCCCAACGGGCGGCTGGCCGCGCATGTGTTGGGTGGGGCCAGCTATGGCCGCGAGGGCGTGCATGCGGCTGAAGTCATTGGCGTGGCGGGGGTCGAGAAATATTTTGACGACCACCTGCGTGACCCGGCCAGTGGCACGCAGCCCCTTGAATTATCGCTGGACTTAACCGTACAGGCCGCAGCCGAACGGGTGTTGGCGGGCGGCATGGCGTTGATGAACGCCAAAGGTGCGACATCGGTTTTGATGGATGCCCACACCGGCGAGGTCATCAGCGTGGCGTCATTGCCTAGTTTTGACCCCAACAACCGGCCACGCCCCGCTACAACGGGCGACCAATCTGACAGCCCGCTGTTCAACAGGTCGGTGCAGGGGGTTTATGAGCTTGGCTCGACCTTCAAGATTTTCACTGCGGCACAGGCGATGGAATTGGGGCTGGTGACCCCGGACACGGTGATCGACACCAAAGGCCCGCTGCGGTGGGGCAAGCACCGCATCCGCGATTTTCGCAACTACGGCGACGAGATGACGGTGACCAAGATCATCGAGAAAAGCTCTAATATCGGGACGGCGCGGTTGGCCCAACAGATCGGCGTGCCGCGTCACCGGGCGTTTTTGGACAGCCTTGGCATGCTGGATGCCACGGGGTTTGAACTGGTAGAGGCCGCAACAGGCAAACCGTTGCTGCCCAAAAACTGGTCTGAAATCAGCACGATGACCATTTCGTATGGCCACGGGTTGTCGACATCGCCGATGCATTTGGCGGCCGGATATGCGGCGATCGCAAACGGGGGCATCACGGTGCAACCGACCATCCTGAAACAAGACGGCCCGCGCAGTGGCACCCGTGTGATGTCGGAAGATACCGCCAAAGCCGCGCGCAGGATGCTGCGCCGGGTTGTTACCGATGGCACCGCCAGTTTCGGCGATGTGGCGGGCTATGCGGTGGGCGGCAAGACCGGTACGGCAGATAAACCACGCCGGCAGGGCGGGTACTACGACGATAAGGTCATTGCGACGTTTGCCGCGATTTTCCCCGCGCATGACCCCAAATACGTGTTGATCGTGACCTTGGATGAACCTGTCGATACCATTGGCGACAAACCGCGCCGCACTGCGGGCTGGACGGCCGTGCCGGTCGCTGCCGAGATGATCAAACGGGTCGCCCCGCTGTTGGGGCTCAGACCGACTGTTGAACCAATTGAGCTGACCGATGTAAAGCTGACCCGGAACTAAGCTGGCAAAGGGCACCGCATGGACATAGATGTAAAATCGCTTTCCGCGTTGGGCCTGATGGCGCAGGCCGGGCGCAACCCGCAGATCACTGGGCTGGCCGTTGACAGCCGCGAGGTGCGCGCAGGGTTTTTGTTTGCCGCGATGCCGGGCACCAAAGTGCATGGTGGCGAGTTCATTCAATACGCCCTGCGCATGGGGGCCGCCGCGATCCTGACCGACAGTGAAGGCGCGCGCATTGCTGCACAGGTGCTGGCCGACAGCGACGCGGCGCTGATTGTCACGACCGCCCCGCGTGAGGCATTGGCCCGTGCGGCGTCGCTATGGTTTGAACGCCAGCCACCGGTGATGGTGGCCGTGACGGGCACCAATGGCAAAACATCGGTTGCGACGTTTGTGCGGCAAATCTGGACGTTGCTGGGGCATAATGCCATCAATCTGGGCACCACGGGCGTCGAAGGGGCATGGACAGCCCCTCTGATGCACACCACGCCCGAACCCATCACCCTGCACCGCGCGTTGTCTTTGGCCGCCGAACATGAGGTCACCCATGCCGCGATGGAGGCGTCGAGCCATGGGTTGGATCAACGGCGTTTGGATGGGGTGACGCTCAAGGCGGCGGGGTTCACAAATTTCACCCAAGACCATCTGGATTACCACACCAGCTTTCAAGATTACTTTGACGCCAAGGCGGGGCTTTTTGCGCGGGTGCTGCCCGAAGATGCCAAGGCGGTGATCAACATCGAGGCTGACCGCGGCGTGGATATGGCCGCCATCGCCAATGCGCGCAATTGCCCGGTGGTGTCTGTGGGCCGCGAGATCGGTGATTTTCATTTGGGGAATATTCAGGTCGATGCCACAGGACAGACGGTCAAGTTTTTCCATCTGGGCAAGCCTTATGTGCGCCGGTTGAACCTGATTGGCGGCTTTCAGGCCGAAAACGTGCTGTTGGCGGCGGCGTTGGTAATTGCTTGTGGCGAAAAACCCAACGTGGTGTTTGACACATTCGAGGATCTGACGACCGTGCGGGGCCGTATGCAATTGGCCGCAACGCGCGACAATGGTGCGACGGCGTTTGTTGATTACGCCCATACGCCCGATGCGGTGGCCACGGCGCTGGCGGCGTTGCGGCCGCATGTTTTGGGGCGGTTGATCGCGATTGTCGGCGCTGGCGGTGACCGGGATGCCACCAAACGGCCCTTGATGGGGCAGGCGGCGGCGGACAACGCAGATGTGGTGATCGTGACCGATGACAACCCGCGCAGCGAAGACCCAGCCAGCATCCGCGCGTCGGTTCTGTTGGGCGCACCTGATGCGCAAGAGGTCGGCGACCGGGCCGAAGCGATCCTGCGCGGGGTTGATGCATTGGGCCCGGGCGACGCGTTGCTGATCGCTGGTAAAGGCCATGAAACCGGCCAGACCGTGGGCGACGATGTGCTGCCCTTTGATGACGTAGAACAGGCCAGCGTCGCGATTGCCGCGCTGGATGGGAGACTGGCATGACCCTTTGGACCGCCGCAGACGCCGTTGCCGCAACCGGGGGCGAGGCCACCGCCGATTGGGCCGCCACGGGCGTTTCCATCGATACACGCACGATTGCAGCAGGGGATCTGTTCGTCGCGCTTCAGGCGGAACGCGACGGGCATGATTTTGTGGCACAAGCCTTGGCGCAGGGGGCTGCGGCGGCTTTGGTGACGCACCGCCCCGCCGATGTGGCCGCCGATGCGCCGTTGCTGATTGTGCCGGATGTGTTGGTGGGTCTTGAGGCTTTGGGCCGGGCCGCGCGCGCGCGCATGCACGGCAAGGTGGTCGCCGTGACGGGCAGCGTTGGCAAAACGTCGACCAAGGAAATGTTACTAGAGATGTTGCAGGTGCAGGGCCGCACGCATGCATCGGTGGCCAGCTATAACAACCATTGGGGCGTGCCATTGACCTTGGCGCGCATGCCTGCCGATACCGACTTTGCCGTGATCGAGATTGGCATGAGCCACCCCGGTGAAATCGCCCCGTTGGCCAAAATGGCGCAGGCGCATGTGGCGTTGGTCACCACCGTTGCCGCCGCCCACCTAGAGGCATTCGACGACATAACGGGTATCGCCGTGGAAAAGGCCGCGATCTTTGAGGGCGTCGTGCCGGGGGGCATTGCTGTGCTGAACGCCGATGTTGAGACCTCGGCGATTTTGATGGCCAAAGCCCAAGATTGCAAACTGCGCGATATCAGCTTTGGCGCGCATGGGTATGATTTTAAATTACTCGGCGTCAATTTGCAGGGCGATACCACCGTGGTGCAGGCCGAAATGGGGGCCGAACCGCTGATCTATAAAATCACCTCGCCGGGGCGGCATTTTGCGATGAACGCTTTGGGCGGGTTGGCCGTGGTCGCCGCGTTGCGCGCCGATGTGGCGCTGGCGGTGGGGGCCTTGGGGCGCTGGCGGCCCTATAAAGGGCGTGGACAACGCGAACGTATCCAGCTTGATCCCGTTGAGACACATCTGTCGCTTGATCTGATCGACGACAGCTATAATGCGAACCCTACGTCGATGGCCGCTGCGCTAGAGGTGCTGGCCAGTGTGCCGGTGACAAACGACATTGGCCGCGTGTCCAAAGGGCGGCGCATCGCGTTTTTGGGCGACATGAAAGAACTGGGGCCTGACGATATTGCGCTGCATGCGGGGTTGGCGCATTTGCCCAGCCTGCAAACATTGGATGTGGTGCATTGCATCGGCCCGTTGATGCGGTCGCTTTACGATATTTTGCCGCCCACCCAACGTGGCGTTTGGTTTGAAACCTCGCAAGAGGCGCTGGTTCAGCTCAGAACCCGGCTCGACAGTGGGGATGTGGTGCTGGCGAAAGGGTCGCTGAGCATGAAGCTGGGCCTGATCGTTGACGCCATCCGCAAAATGGGACATGCCCCGGCGGGCGAAAAAGAAGGATAACAGATGCTGTATTGGCTCACGCTGCTGTCGGATGGGGGGGATGCCTACAACCTCTTTCGGTATATTACGTTCCGGGCAGGCGGCGCCTTTTTGACCGCGCTGATCTTTGGGTTTTTGTTCGGTAAACCGCTGATCGCGGTGCTGCGCAAACGCCAAGGCAAGGGCCAACCCATCCGTGAAGACGGCCCCGAAGGCCATTTTGCCAAGGCAGGCACCCCGACCATGGGCGGGCTGCTGATCGTGGGGGCGTTGGTGACGTCGACGATGCTTTGGGCGCGGCTGGACAACCCGTTTGTGTGGATCGTGCTGGGCGTCACACTTAGCTTTGCAGCCATCGGGTTTGCTGATGACTACGCCAAAGTCTCCAAGGGCAACCACAAAGGCGTGCCGGGGCGCGTCCGACTGGCGTTTGGCTTTACCATCGCAGGTGTTGCCACGGTTTTGGCCATGCAGGTGCACGCCACCAATGATATCGAACTGGCCGCGCGGTTGGTCGAATATGAACCCCTGGCCGGGCGGTTGGCCCTGCCGGTGTTCAAGGACGTGTTGCTCAATCTGGGGCTATTTTTCGTGCCATTTGGCATGATTGTCATCGTCGGATCCGCCAATGCGGTCAACCTGACCGACGGTTTGGATGGTCTTGCGATCATGCCGGTGATGATCGCGGCGGGCACTTTGGGTGTGATCGCCTATGCGGTGGGCCGCGTTGATTTCACTGAATATCTTGATGTGCATTACGTGCCGGGCACGGGCGAGATCTTGGTCTTTTGCGCCGGGTTGTTCGGCGGGGGCCTGGGGTTCTTGTGGTACAACGCCCCACCCGCGGCCGTGTTTATGGGCGACACCGGGTCACTGGCCTTGGGCGGCGCGCTTGGCGCCATCGCGGTCAGCACCAAGCACGAGATCGTGCTGGCGATTGTCGGTGGGTTGTTCGTGGTCGAGGCCCTGTCGGTGATCATCCAGGTCCTCTATTTTAAACGCACCGGCAAACGCGTGTTTCTGATGGCGCCCATCCACCACCACTACGAGAAAAAGGGTTGGGCCGAGAGCACCATCGTCATCCGGTTCTGGATCATCTCCCTGATCCTCGCGATGATTGGTCTTGCAACGCTGAAGGTCAGATAGAATTGACCTTCAACGGTTTTTGAAATGGCAAATGTGGAAATCGATGGAACCAATGAGGCTCAGGGCAGCTACTTGGTTATTACAATCGTGGGCGACGAGACTCGCCATTGGATTGGTCCAGTCGGCTTTTCCCTTGCGCAGTCACCTAGTGCGAATCGGCCCTTTCAAAGAGTGCCCTTCCGAGATGAGTTAGAGGTATTGACCGATGCCGAACGCTCCGAAGTACGGCGAACTTACGATACTAGTAAAATAAGTGCTGTTCTTGATGTATTAATCTCCGAATGCTGCAATCTCGCCGGAACCATTCGGGCAAATCGCTATCAACGCTAGTTGCATTTTCTTGGCCACAATGAGCCGTCTAGTAGTGCTTCGAAAATGATGGATGTCCTAAGCTGCTTCCGAAAGTAGTCGTCCCACTGCGAGGCTTCACAGCTTTGCACGTCGGATTTGCTCAATAGGAAGGGCGGTTCCAAGTAAAACCGACCGCACGGGATTGGCTGTCGCTTTGAGCTACTGCAGAGGACACCGCAGACAGCCTGTTTCCCAGCTACTCTCAAAAATTTAAGTAGACACCTGCAGTTCGCGGAGTGTGCCCTCAGGTAAAGAGGAACTGTTCCGTTAAGTCCGCAGCTAAAGACCTACAAAGCAACAGTGTCGACTGAAATCCATCGTCTTCAACAAGGACTACATCAGAAAACCTGTCGGTCTCGCGTTTTATTTTGCTCGACCAGGCTTTATTGTTGTTCGCGACAAAAATTCTCCGAAATCCGGCTTCATTGAGTTGCTTCAATTGGAGGCGCAGCAATGGAACCTCATCAACGTCGATGAGCGATTTTGGCATACCCAAGTTGAAGCGAGTTCCGTAGCCCCTCGCTGCAACTAAACAGTCATATTCACCCACCTATACCACCTGAGATAAAAGCTAGCTGCGATTCCCCAGGTAAGCTGGAGACCTTCGTTAATTACATAAAAATACTCGGCAAATGCAGCCGTATCCATTTCCTAGATCAGTTAGGGGGCTCGAGGCCAGAGGTGCGCATTGCGTCAATATTATGAAGCAGCTTTCATCGTAAGCGCTGCCTTGACTCCACCTTGGCTCGAAACCCTTCCAGAGAACTTGCAGGATGAGACAATGCTACGGTGGAGTGCCTCGGATACCGAGCTACTTTCTCACGGCACCACAACGTTGCATTTGGATTGCTCTGCCTCAGGGTGTCCGCGCAGATGACCGGCTTGGCGCTTTTGCTCCGCGCCGCGCGGTCGGATCAAACCAGATTGATCGCGGAAATCAGCCTTGCGCTTGTTGGCAAAGACACAGAGCGCCTGCGCCGTCTGGCCCAGGGCGTTCTCGTTTTATGGCGCATTGCGATGCCGCTTGGGACAGGAGCCAGCTACCCTGTCAGCTTTCCGCCCTGGGTAGCCGAATCCACGATCGGCTAGCCACACCAATCCGGGCGGCTTCTGGAAATGGACAAGGAAGCCAGTTCTGTCAGCAGAAGGCCCCGAAAGTCATCAAAAACGGTGGAAGTTTCGTTCGTACCCTACAAAATTATAAGTCTCTCCGGACAAGTTGCGATTCAGGCCGGATAGCACAAGATTAGAGAGTTGGCTGGGATGGTAGGATTCGAACCTACGATCTACTGTACCAAAAACAGTTGCCCTACCGCTAGGCCACATCCCAACTCTGTTCGCTAATTAATCCGCTCGTAGAGGACACGCAAGACCTGATTTTTATAAAATCGAGTATATTTCTATTCTGCCGCAAAGGAGCCCTGAGTGACATCGGCTTTCGGCCTTGGGAAACCGCGGACCGGTCTTAAACTGAGGCGGGCGTGTGGTTTATGCCTGAACGTCGATCAAGATTGCGCCGGTCCGTCCGCCTGCCTCCACGGCTTGGTGGGCCAACGCGGTGTCTGACAGCGGATAAATCCTGTGAATGGGGCACTCCAATGCACCGGCTTCAAGCGCGCCATGCAGCTGTGCTATTGCGGCGTCGCGTTGCGCCTTTGGCAGCAGGTAAATCAGAACGATATCGACAGTCACGGCTTTGAATAACAAAGGGTAAAACGGCAGGGTAGGGGTCATCTCAAGGGCCGAACCATAGGCCGCAATTGTGCCGTTTGGGGCAATCACGGCGGTGTCTGTCGCTATGTTATGGCCAAATTCGACATCTACGATTCGCGGTATCAGGCGGCCCGCGTTTGCATCCAAAATCTGCTGTGCCAGATCGGGGGCTGTGTAATCCAGCACGACATCCGCTCCTGCGGCCGTGCAACGTGCGATGCCATCGCCCCGTGCGGTGGCGATGACGCGCGCACCGCCCCATTTGGCCAGCTGAACCGCAAGATGCCCCACCGTGCCCGCCCCACCATGGATCAGCAATGTTTGGCCTGTGATCTCGCCACCACCAAACACGATATGGGCGGCAGTGAGCCCGGGAATGCCAAGCACCGCGCCGGTTTCCAGACCCACACCCGCAGGCAGGGGCACGGCCTGTTCGGCGGGCAGGGTGATGTGGGTGGCGGCGGTACCATAGGCGCGCTGCCACTGGCCGTTCCATATCCAAACCCGTTGGCCAAGGCGTGCGGGGTCGACGCCGTCGCCCACGGCTACAATGGTTCCGGCGCCGTCGTTGTGTGGGATGATGGTGTCGAATGGCGGTTTGGTGACGCCGGGGCGGCCGCCCGCGCGGGCTTTGACATCCGACGGGTTCACGCCCGAAAAGGCCAGCGCAACACAGACGTCACCGGGCCCGGCTGCGGGTGGCTCTTGCGTGATGTGGTCCAAAACATCCGTCGCGGCCCCGAAAGACTGATAGGCTATTGCGTGCATGTTAACCCCCGGTGATCATTCACGTATTTCGTCGGGGGTCACGCCCCATATCCGTGCCTTAGGGGCCCATCCGCGATACCCGTTTGAACGCAATTGGCACCATTCTGGCCCGCATTTTCCCAACCGTGCGATCACGCCACCTTCTAGTTTGGCGGTGACGGGGGTTTCGGGGTCGGGGCGCATGTACAAGTCTAGCATATCGTCTTCGACCAGCACCGTACGCACGCCGGACAATAGCGAATAATGAACCCATCCGCCTTGGCCTTCGCGGTCTTGCACCCGGCGCCAATGGCCGTGTTCGGCGATGATCTGGAGTGGCATGTTCTTGCGCTGAAACACCCAATCGATGCGGTGGGTTAACGATGGCCCGCGCCGGACATTCCCGGTGGATGCCTTCATCGACACAAAGCGCGGCAGCGGCAGGTTTGTGATGGCGCCGGTCTCGCGCGCGGCGAGCGGGGTGCTGATCAACAGTGCCAAGATTGCCCCGGTAAGGGGGGCAAGAATGAATTTGGTCATGACGGTGCCCGTTATGCGTAATTTGCCCGAATGAAGGTCCGAGGTTCTTGTGCCCCGTCGCCATCTCGGCCACCATGCCATGAAATGGCCCGCTGCGCCAAGTCCGGGGAGGATCAAAATGCCCAAGCAAAAGCTGAGTGTTGTTGTCACGCGACGGTTGCCCGAAACTGTCGAGACGCGCCTGTCGGAACTGTTTGATGTCACGCTGCGCGACGATGACGCGCCGATGAGCCGTGCCGCGCTGGCCGAAGCATTGAAATCGGCTGATGTTTTGGTGCCCACGGTCACCGATGAAATCGACGCGGCGCTGATTGCGCGGGCTGGTGACCGGTTGAAATTGATCGCCAACTACGGGGCCGGGGTAGATCACATTGATGTGGCCACGGCACGGCAACGCGGTATTTTAGTGTCAAATACGCCCGGCGTTTTGACCGATGACACCGCCGATATGACCATGGCGCTGTTGCTGGCGGTGTTGCGGCGAATCCCCGAAGGGCTCAGCGTGATGCAGGCCGATGAATGGGACGGCTGGGCGCCCACGGCGTTTTTGGGCGGGCGTGTCGCCGGGCGGCGGTTGGGCATCTTGGGGATGGGGCGCATTGGGCAGGCGGTGGCACGCCGTGCGGCGGCCTTTGGCATGCAGGTACATTATCACAATCGCCGCCGGTTGCGCCCCGAAATCGAAGACACCCTAGAGGCCACCTATTGGGAAAGTCTCGACCAGATGGTGGCGCGTATGGATGTGGTGTCGATCAACTGCCCCGCGACGCCATCGACGTTTCATTTGATGAACGCACGGCGCTTGAAACTGATGAAACCCGAGGCGATCATCGTGAACACCTCGCGCGGCGAAGTCATCGACGAGGCCGCGTTGACCCGGATGTTGCGTGCCGACGAAATCGCGGGCGCGGGGCTGGATGTTTATGAACGTGGCACCCAGATCAACCCGCGGCTGCGGCAGTTGGGCAATGTGGTGTTGTTGCCGCATATGGGGTCCGCCACGCGCGAGGGCCGTATCGAAATGGGCGAAAAAGTTATCATCAATATCAAGACTTTTGACGATGGGCACCGACCACCCGATCAGGTTGTGCCTGCCATGTTGTAACGCGGGTGAAACCCGTATTTTGAACCAAGAATTGGAGACACCATGCGATTTCTATTGACCGGATGTGCGCTATGCGCGGCAACGCTGGCCACCTTGGGCCATGCGCAACAAGCCGCAGATGCCGTCGCCCCCGAGGCCGCGACACAAGGCGCCTTTGAGGCGCTATCGCCCGAGGTTGCCGCCGCGCTAGAGGCGAAATTCGCAGGGACCCCGGTCACTGCGCAAGACTGGATGGTGGCGGCTGCGAACCCATGGGCCGTCAAGGCGGGCGCGGATGTTTTGGCGCAAGGCGGCACGGCGGCTGATGCATTGGTGGCGGTGCAGGCGATGTTGGGTCTGGTCGAGCCGCAATCCTCGGGGCTCGGCGGGGGTGCGTTTTTGGTGTATTACGATGCGGCGTCTGACACGCTGACCACGCTGGACGGCCGCGAAACGGCCCCGTTGGCAGCCACGCCGCGCCTGTTTCAGGATGACACCGGCGCACCGCTGCAATTCTTTGATGCGGTTGTTGGGGGGCTGTCGGTTGGCACGCCGGGCACACCTGCCTTGATGGAAGCCGCCCATCAACGGTGGGGCACATTGGCGTGGTCCGATCTGCTGGCCCCTTCGATCGAGCGCGCCGAGGCGGGTTTTAAAGTATCCCCCCGGCTGTCGGGCCTGATCGCGGGCGACATGGAGCGGTTGGGCCGGTTCGCCACCACCGCTGATTATTTCATGCCCGGTGGCACTCCCCTTGCAGCGGGGGACACGTTGCAAAACCCTGACTATGCCGCCACCCTGCGCGCCATGGCCCAAGGCGGGACCGCTGCGTTTTACACCGGTGAGATCGCGCAGGATATCGTGGCAACGGTACAGCAGGCTGCGGGCAACCCCGGCGTTTTGTCCACGGTTGATCTGAGCATCTATCAGGTCAAGGAGCGCGCGCCCGTTTGCGTGACCTACCGCGTGCATGACGTCTGCGGTATGGGGCCGCCCTCGTCTGGGGCGCTGACGGTTGGGCAAATCCTTGGGCTGCTTGAGGGCTACGACCTGTCGGCAGGGCCCAAAGACCCGACCGTCCGCCGGTTGATCGGCGATGCATCGCGGTTGGCCTTTGCGGACCGGGGCCGGTACATGGCCGACAGTGATTTTGTCCCCGTGCCGACCGATGGCTTGGCGGATCCTGCGTATCTGGCGCAACGCGGCGCCTTGCTGGCGGGGGACACGGCCCTTGAGGATGTAGCCCCCGGCACGCCCGCCTTTGATCACGCGTTGAACCTGGCGGATGACATCTCGATTGAGCTGCCCTCGACGTCGCATTTCGTGATTGTGGATGCCGCAGGCAATGTGGCCTCGATGACCACCACAATCGAAAACGGTTTCGGCAGCCGCTTGATGGTGCGTGGGTTTTTGCTCAACAACGAACTGACGGATTTCTCATTTCGGTCGCACACCGATGGCGTGCCCATCGCCAACCGTATTGAGCCGGGCAAACGCCCGCGGTCCTCTATGGCACCGACCATTGTGATGAAAGACGGCGCGCCCGTTTTGGCCATTGGCAGCCCCGGTGGCAGCCGCATCATTGGCTATGTCGCAGAGAGCATCATCGCGCATCTGGATTGGGGCATGGACGTGCAACAGGCTGTGTCGGTGCCGCATGCGGTCAACCGGTTTGGGACATACGACGTAGAAGAGGGCACCTCGGCCGAGGCGCTGACCGGTCCGTTGACGGATATGGGGTTTGAGGTGGGCAGCCGGGCGTTGACGTCGGGATTGCATGCCATTTCCATCGGTGACGGGCTGCAAGGCGGGGCCGATCCACGGCGCGAAGGCATCGCGTTGGGGCAGTAACGCCCGCGCACAAACAGAAAGAAGACCATGGTCAAACACGCAAACCTGCCGCGCAATGAAACCGGTATTGAAACCGCTTTGGGCGTGCTGAAACAGCAGTTCGGAGAGCGGTTTCAGACCGGTCAATCGATCCGTGAACAACACGGGCACACCACCACCTGGATCGAAAACCAGCCCCCCGATGCGGTTGTGTTTGCCACCTCGACCCAAGATGTCGCCGACATCGTGCGTGTTTGTGCGCAACATCAGGTGCCGGTTATTCCCTACGGCACGGGCACCTCGCTTGAGGGGCACGTGAACGCCCCTGCCGGCGGGGTCAGCGTAGATCTGAGCCAAATGGACCGGGTCGTCGAGGTCAACACCGGCGATCTGGATTGCCGCGTGCAGCCCGGCGTCACCCGCGAGGCGCTCAATACCCATCTGCGCGATCAGGGGCTATTTTTCCCGATAGATCCCGGCGCCAATGCGTCGCTGGGCGGGATGGCCGCGACCAATGCGTCGGGCACCAATGCGGTGCGCTACGGCACCATGAAAGACAACGTGCTGGCGGTTGAGGCCGTGCTGGCGGACGGCCGGATCATTCGCACCGGCACGCGGGCGCGCAAGTCATCCGCGGGCTACGATTTGACGCGGCTTTTGGTGGGCTCCGAAGGGACGCTGTGCCTGATCACCGAAATTACACTGACGTTGCAGGGCATCCCCGAGGCGATCAGTTCTGCCAGTTGTTCGTTCCCGAGTGTCGATGCCGCCTGCCAAACCGTGATGTCGGTGATCCAATACGGGTTGCCTGTGGCGCGGATTGAACTGCTCGATGATGTGATGGTCAAGGCACTGAACGCCTATTCCAAGCTGGACCTGCCCGAAACGCCGCTGTTGCTGTTGGAATTCCACGGCACGCAGGCCGGTGTGGTCGAACAGGCCGAAATATTCGGCGATCTGGCGGGGGACCACGGCGGTGTGGGTTATGCCGCCACCACAACAACCGAAGAGCGCAACAAGCTGTGGCAAGCCCGCCACGACGCCTATTGGGCGATGCTGCAATACCGCCCCGGCGCCCAGGGGATCGCCACAGATGTCTGCGTGCCGATCTCGCGTTTGGCCGATTGCGTGGGGGCGGCACAGGCGCGCGTGGCCGAATTGGGGCTGATTGCGCCGGTTGTCGGGCACGCCGGTGATGGGAATTTCCATGTGTCGTTGCTGGTCGATATGGCCGATGCAGAAGAGCTGGAAAAGGCCGCAGGGTTTGTCAGCTGGCTGAATGAACTGGCGATTTCGATGGATGGCACCTGCACTGGAGAACACGGGATCGGGCAGGGCAAACGCCCCTATTTGGTCAAAGAACTGGGCGAGGCGACATCGGTGATGCGCATGATCAAAGAGGCGCTCGATCCGCAGGGTATTCTGAACCCCGGCAAGGTGCTGTAGCCGGGGCAGCAGGGGGGCTTTTGGGTCACCTTTGGGTGGATGTCGCTTTCCTGCGCAAACCGGTCGGGGGCGGTTAACCCGTTTGTGTGGCACACGCTAATGGTATCGCTAAACCCGCGTCACGGAGTGCAGCCATGAAAACCCAAGTCAAAGCCCTTGTTGTCGGCGGTGGTGCCGTGGGCACATCAATCGCGTATCACCTTGCACGTGCGGGGTGGGATGATGTGATGTTGCTGGAACGCGACGAGCTGACCTCGGGATCAACGTGGCATGCGGCGGGGTTGCTGCCGTATTTCAACATGTCTTACGCCACGACCCACATCCACGATTATTCCATCCGGTACTATAAAACGCTGGAACAAGAGACCGGCCTGAACGCGGGCTTTGCGGTGGTGGGCAACTTGCGTATGGCGCAAACCCAAGAACGGATGGAGGAGTTTATGCTTTATGCCTCCACCGCCGAAACCTGTGGCGTACCCTATCAATGGATGACCCCTGACGACATCAAGGCCAAGTGGCCGTTGATCGAAACCTCTGACCTCAAAGGCGCGCTGTATCACCACACGGACGGCTACATAAACCCCGCCGATGTCACCATGGCGATGGCCAAAGGCGCGCGTCAACGCGGCGTGATGATAGAACGCAAGTGGCAGGCAGATG
Source organism: Roseobacter sp. (assembly GCF_039970775.1). Classification (GTDB taxonomy): domain Bacteria; phylum Pseudomonadota; class Alphaproteobacteria; order Rhodobacterales; family Rhodobacteraceae; genus Roseobacter. Next base: position 27,942 of record NZ_JBDVLG010000027.1, on the reverse strand, counting down.
CGTTTCATTGGACGGGCACCCACTGGGAAGTCACAGCCACGAAAATGATCGAAAAGGGTGGCAATCTGGTGGCGTCGGACGAACAGATCGTGATCACGGCTGAACATGTGGTCACGGCCTCTGGCAACCACGCGCAGCGCACGGCCCAGATGTTGGGCATCAAGATACCCGCGATCCCGGTGGAACATCAGTTTATCGTCATGGATCAAGACCCCGATCTGGTGAAATTCCGCACTGAGGGCCATGCAGAACACCCGGTGATCCGCGACGCCGATGCGCAATCTTATGTCCGCGAAGAACGGGGCGGTTGGATTCTTGGGGTGTATGAAAAACACGCCCCTGCGTGTTTCGAATACGGGGTGCCCGATAGTTTTCGTGCCGATCTGTTTCAGCTCGATCTGGACCGGATCGAGGCGCAATATCTGGCGATGATCCACCGCATTCCGTCGTGCGAAGACAGCGGCCTTAAGGATGATTTCAACGGGCCTATTTGCTATACGCCCGATGGCAACCCGCTGGTGGGGCCTGCGCCGGGGCTGCACAATATGTGGCTGGCCGAAGGGTTTTCCTTTGGGATCACGGCGGCGGGCGGCACGGGCTATTATCTGGCGCAGATGATGGTCGAGGGCGAGGCCGAGATCGACATGGCGTCGCTCGACCCCAAGCGGTTTGGCCACTGGATGACCACAGAATACGCCGCGCGCAAAAACGAAGAGGCGTATGAGCACGTCTATATCACGCACCACCCCGACGAAGAGCGCCCGGCCTGCCGCCCGCTGCGCACCTCGCCCGCCTATGACAGGCAGGCGGCACGGGGCGCGCAATTTGGCCAGGTGAACGGCTGGGAGCGCCCGAATTATTATGCGCCCGAGGGGTTTAACGACCATGATGCCCGGTCGTTCCGGCGCGGTGGCTGGTGGCAATATGCCGTCGAAGAGGCCCGCGCGATCCGCGAAGGCGTGGGGCTGGTCGACGCGACCGCCTTTACCAAACACCACATCAGCGGGCCGGGCGCCACGGCGTTTCTAGAGTGGTTCACCACCAACAAACTGCCCAAAGTGGGCCGGATCAACCTGACCTATGCGCTGACAGATCACGGCACCACGCGTACAGAATACACGATCGTACGGTTGACTGAAGACGCATATTATCTCGTGTCTGCAGGGGCTTGGCACGCCTATGACCAAGATTACCTATACAAAGCCATCGCCCGGATGGAACCGCAATTTGGCCGGATCAACGCACAGGATGTGACGACACAGTGGGGCGTCTTTGCCATCGCCGGGCCAAAATCGCGCGATTTGCTGAACGATTTGGTCAAAGACGCCGACCCCGCGACCGTTCTGTCAAACAAACGGTTCCCATGGTTGACCTGCCGCGACATCGAGCTGGGCATGTGCCCGGTGCGTGCGATCCGCGTGGCCTATACCGGCGAATTGGGCTGGGAATTGCACCACCCGATCGAGATGCAGAACTACCTGTTTGATCAGATCGAAAAGGCGGGTGAAAAACACGGGCTGAAACTGGTGGGTGCGCGGGCGCAAAACTGGCTGCGGCAGGAAAAATCCTACCGGGCGTTCGGGACAGAATTGGGCCGGGATGCGACCCCGCTTGAGGCCGATTTGCCGCGGTTTGTGGACCTGTCCAAGGAATTTCACGGCAAGGCTGCGATGCAAAACATCGGTGTGCGGTCGCACTGTGTGACGCTGTTGATCGACGGCCCTGAAGATGCCGACCCATGGGGTCGCGAGGTGCTGTACCATGGCGACACACGCGTTGGGCGGTTGACGTCGGGCGGGTATTCTGTGGCGTTTGGCAAAAGCATTGGCATGGGGTACGTGACGCCGGATTTAGCGGTGGCGGGCACGCGGCTGAAGGTCAAGATGTTCGATCAGCTGTGGGAGGCCGAGGTGGTGCAAGACAGCCCCTATGACCCCAAAAACGAACGCATCCGGGTGGATGGCTGACGGTCGTCTCTGGCGGTTATGCGAACCGCGCGGGGCTGAGGGCGCGAACCATGTCTGCGGCGATGTCCGGGGTGCGCCCTTGCATCAGATCCGCTAACATTTGCGACGCGGCGGGCGATGTTTGGATGCCGTACCCGCCCTGACCCGCACACCAGACAAACGTGGGTTGCGCCGGGTCGCGGCCCAACACCAACGTCCGGTCAGGGGCGAAACTGCGCAGCCCCGCCCAGCTTGATTGCAGCCGTGTCACCGGTTCGGTCACGACCTCTTGGTAAAGCGCCAGCCCCTGCGCCAACGTCAGGTCTTCGGCCCAGGCATCGTGGGGGGCGACGGGGTCTTCATCGGCGGGCGACACCAGCAAACAGCCCGCGTCGGGTTTGGCGTACCAACTTTCGTTGACGCCGAAAAACATCGGCCAATCGCGCAGGTTATGCCCACCGGGCGCGGGAATGCGCGCCATAGACCGCCGGTGTGGCACGACCCCTAGGGGCGTCACACCCGCCATGTCCGCAACGTGATCGGCCCAGGCACCTGCGGCATTCACCACGGTTGGCGCGCTAAAATCACGCGCGCCGCAGGCCACTCGCCAGTGCCCGTGATCAAACCGGATGTGGTCAGCGCGGCAGCCTGTTTCGATGGTGCCGCCATTTTTACGCAACACCCGTGCGAAATCCTGCAGCAGACGGTCTGTATCGATATCTTGGGCGTCGCTGTGGTAGGCGGCAAACCCCAAAGCATCGCGGTTGAGGATCGGCACCATGTTGACGGCTTCGTTTAGGGTGATCGGATCGGTGCCCAAACTGGCAATATCACGTTCGAAATCGGCGCGTTGGTGGGGTTGGGCCACGATCATCAAACCCCGTGGGGTCAGGTACCCGCCGTCCGACAAAAACCCAACGCTGGCGCGGTTCAAGACCTGCACGCTGGGCGCGCCATAGTTGGGTTCGATCAGCGCGGCAGACCGCCCTGACGCGTGATACCCCAACGCGTCTTCGGCCTCTAGCACGGTGACGGTGGCATCTGTTGACAGACGCGCGGCGAGGCTTAGGCCCGCGATGCCGCCGCCGATCACGATGATGTCTGTCATGTCTGTTCTTCGATCCGGTCGGTCGCGGGGGGCGGTGTGGGGCTGAGTGCGGCGAGCCGCGCATAGAGGTCTGCGCCCAGATCATAGGACAACGCCGCCAGCGATGGGCCCAGTTGAGCGGCAGAGCGCCCGGAAATGATCGGCGTGGGGCCCATTGGGTGGGCTGCGGCCCACGCCACGGCCAAGGTGGCGGGGTCAACGCCCACGTCTGCCGCGACCTCGCCCAACCCGACGGCGGCTTGGTGCATCCAGTTGGGCCCGTAGCGCGCTGCATAAGCGGCGTCTTCGGTGAGACGCCCTGCCTCGCTGCGGCTGTATTTACCGGTTAGCAACCCCCCGCCCAGCGGCGAATAGGGCGCACAGGCCACGTCTTGGTCGGCGCACATGGGCAGTATTTCCACCTCGGCCTGACGTTTGACCAGATTGTACATGGGTTGCAGAATATCGATGGTGATATCGAATTTGGCCGCGATCCCAATGGCTTTGACAACCTGCCATGCGGCGAAATTCGACACGCCGATATACCGGATCACACCTTGGGCCTTCAACTCGGCCAAGGCCTCCATGCTTTCGTGCAGATCGGTGTTGGGGTCAAACCGGTGCATGTACAAAATATCCACCACATCCAGACCCAGCCGTTTGCGCGAAATTTCAAACGATGCGTGGATGTTGTGTTTCGTCCCACCGCCCGTGTAGGCGGCTTTCGTCGCGATAATCAGCTGGTCGCGCTGGTCGCCTAGCATGGCCCCCAGCAGCGTCTCGGACGCGCCATCATTGTAAAGATGCGCAGTGTCGAAATGGGTGATCCCGGCCGCGCGCGCGGCTTCAAACATCGCACGCGAGGCTGCGGCATCGGCGCGCCCGCCAAATTGCATTGCGCCAAAGGCAAGGCGGCTGGCGGGGGTGCCATCGGGGCTGGTGAGACGTGTTTTCATGCCAACAAAACTGGCATGGCATCTCGGCCCGTGCAACACTGAAAACACCACGCCCAACAACAGGAGCCCTCGATGATTATCGCCCAGAAAACGCAGCTGCAAGGCACGCCCCGTGACACGTCAGGGCCGGGGTGGCAGAGCCTGCGGTTGCTTGTGCACGCCGACGGCATGGGGTTTTCGATGACCGAAACTAAGGTCTTGCCGGGGGCGACCCTGACGTTGCAGTACAAACACCACATCGAGGCCTGCTATTGCATCAAAGGGCATGGCCGGGTCACCGAATTAGACAGCGGTGTGTCGCATGATATCACGCCGGGTGTGCTATATGCGCCCAATGCTCATGAACGCCACGAGGTCCGTGTGGACGGGCCGGACCCGTTGCATCTGATCTGTGTTTTTTCGCCGGCCTTGCAGGGGGACGAAATGCATGGGCCTGACGGCAGTTATGCGGCCCCGTGACCGGGATGCACCTGTAGGTCGGCTACAAATTCCATGACCTTTCGGTGGCTCATTTCGCATGGAAACAGGCGGGCCCCGCTGCGCAATCGATAGAGGTTGAGGCTGATGTAATCTGCCCCGCCAAGCTCGTGCGCGACCAGTTTGATCGATTTGCCACCTGCAAATCGGGACTTGGACACCACATACCGCCGCATCTGTGAGGTGCCGTAAAAGACCCCGCTGGGCAACGCGTCCAGCTGGGCCAGAAACGCCGATATATCCGTGAAATCAGGCTTTTGCGCCAATTTTCGGCTCGGACCCGGCGCGGATGCGGGCGATATTGGCGCGGTGCCGCCAGAAAATGATCAAGGTCAGGATCATCCCCAGAACGAACGCCTCTGGATGCCCTGTTAGGACCATCACCGGGGTCGATGCCGCAGCCGCCACCAGCGCGCCCATCGATGACATCCGCGAGGTCAGCGCCCCGACCAGCCATGCGGCGCAGCAGCCCACACCCACGGGCCATGCCAGCGCCAGAACAATGCCCAGAAACGTCGCGACACCCTTGCCGCCTTTGAACTGCAACCAAACTGGGTAGCAATGGCCAATCATCGCCATCAGCCCGGCGATTTGCGCCGTGTCTTCGCCGCCAAAGGCCCGCGCGAGCAGCACCGCAAGCACGCCCTTGCCACCGTCCAACAACAAGGTCAGCACGGCGGCGGTTTTATTGCCTGTGCGCAACACATTTGTGGCCCCGATGTTGCCCGACCCGATGGCACGCAGATTGCCCAACCCCATGACCCGCGCCAGAACCATGCCAAAGGGAATAGACCCCAGCAGGTACCCCACCAGCCCCCACAGAAAAATCGTCGTTGTGGCGTGTTCAAAAACGGGCATCAGGGTCTTTCATAAACGCAAGTTCCAGCGACATAGGTTGATAGGACTTTACCCTGCATCCGCGCGCCGTCAAACGGTGTGTTGCGCGACTTGGAGCGTAATGTCGTGCGGTCCATCAAAAACGGTGCGTCTGGGTCGAACAGCACCAGATCGGCAGGCGCGCCCACCCGCAAGCAGCCGCTTTCAAGCCCCAACCTTTGCGCCGGGTTAAACGACATCGCGCGCCACAGCACCGGCAGATCAATCAGCCCCGCATGATACAGTCGCATCGCCGCAGGCAGCAGCGTTTCAAGGGCCACGGCCCCCGATGCGGCTTCTTCAAAGGGCAGACGTTTGCTTTCTTCGTCTTGCGGGGTGTGCATCGACGAAATGATATCGATCAGCCCGGTTTTGACGGCGTCGGCCACGGCCAGCCTGTCTTGTTCGTCGCGCAGCGGGGGCTTGAGTTTAAAAAACGTGCGGTAATCCGCGATGTCCAGCGCGTTCAGCGTCAGGTGGTGGATCGACGTACCGGCCGTAATATCAAGACCGGCGTCCTTGGCGCGTTGCAGGGCGGGCAGGGCGCGCGCGCAGGTGATCTGGTCGGCGTGATAGCGCGCGCCTGTCATCTCGATCAGGGCGATGTCACGGTCCAGCCCCATGCGTTCGGCCATGGGCGACACCGCCGGCAAGCCGCGCAACGATGCCAGTTTGCCAGACGTCGCCGCCGCGCCTTTGCTGAGGCAGGGGTCTTGGGGGTGGGCCACAACCAGCGCGCCCAAACTGCGCGCATAGGTCAACGCACGCGAAAACACCTTGGTGTCGGTGATCACCCTGTCGCAATCGGTAAAGGCGGCGGCACCGGCATCCATCATGAAGCCGATCTCGGTCATTTCGCGACCCTCGCGGCCCTTGGTCAGGGCGGCCATGGGCAACACGTTCACGGGGGCCGCTTCGTTGGCGCGCCGGGTCACAAATTCGAGCGTCTCTGGCGTGTCGGTGGCTGGTTGGGTGTCGGGGCGCGTGACGATCGTGGTCACACCCCCGGCAGCAGCGGCCAACCCGCCCGACCGGTAGCTTTCTTTGTGCCGTTCACCGGGTTCGCAGATTTTCACACCCAGATCGACAATCCCCGGCGCCAGATACTTGAGGTTGCAGTCGATCACCCGCCCCGATGTCAGTTTGGGCGCGTCTTTGGGCAAATGCCGCGTGATGCGCCCGTCTTCGACGACCAGCCCCCCAATGGTGATCTCGTCTTTTTCGGGGTCCACCAACCGCGCATTCAGAAATGTTATTTTGCTCATGATCCCACCCAAAACATCAGTCCGACAACGCCAAAGGCCACCAATAGGGCGATCATTGCGATGCGCCCGGACATTTTTGGATCTTTTGGTTCATTCATGGGGTACGTGCCTTTGTTGTCATGTCAGCAGCCACCACAGCCCCAACCCCAGCAACACGACCAGCGCGAACGCCACGGTTGTGCTGCGCGCAGGGGGGCGAGGGGCAGGGGCGGTGCGCGCGTTTTGCGTGCCACTGTAGGGTTTGGCGCTTTTGGCGGTGATGCTGGGCCCGGTGGTGGCGGGGGTGATCTCGCGGTAGGTCCCAATCAGGGTCACTGTGGCGCCGGGGGCAAGCGTCATTTCCACCCCGGCGAAACTGTCTGAGAACACCAACAACACATAGCCTTCGAGCGCATCCAATTTCTGCCGGTCAGGCGTCAGTTGCGCCGGATCAACCGCATAGCCCTCGCTGAGATATGCGCTAAGCCCAAGACCTGATAGGTCCTCGACGGGGAAGATCTCGGCGCTGGCGGTGTTGAGATGCGGCGCGTTCAACAGCTGCCGCGCGAGGTCGGGTTTGGGGGTGGTTTTCAGCGTCTGCGCAATGTCATCGGGCGGCGCGTTGATCGCAAACACGCGGATCGCACTGCGATCGCCTTTTGATATCGTGATGGGGGGGCTCATGCGGTCACGGGACGGGTCAGTTTGAGGTTCTGCGCCAGCAGGTCCATGACGGCCATACGCACGGCGACACCCATTTCAACTTGGTCCTGAATGACACTGCGGTTGATGTCATCGGCCAATGTGCCGTCAATTTCCACGCCCCGGTTCATTGGGCCGGGGTGCATCACAATCGCATCCGCCTTGGCATGGGATAACTTGGCCGCATCCAAGCCAAAACGGTGGTAATACTCGCGTTCGCTGGGGATAAACCCGCCGTCCATGCGCTCTTTTTGCAAGCGCAACATCATCACGACATCCACGTCCTTGAGCCCTTCGGCCATGTCGTCAAAGACCTCAACGCCCAGTTCGGCGATCCCTGCGGGCAACAACGTGGGCGGGCCGATCAACCGAATGCGGTTTTCCATTTTACCCAGCAACATGATGTTGGACCGTGCGACGCGCGAATGTGCAATGTCACCGCAGATGGCAATCGACAGCCGGTGCAACCGCCCTTTGGCGCGCCGGATCGTCAGCGCATCAAGCAACGCTTGCGTGGGGTGTTCGTGCCGCCCATCGCCAGCATTGAGCACCGCGCAATTGACCTTTTGCGCCAATAAATCCACCGCACCTGAATGCGGGTGGCGCACCACCAACAGATCGGGGTGCATGGCGTTGAGCGTGAGCGCCGTATCAATCAGCGTTTCGCCCTTTTTGACCGAACTGGCCTGCATCGCCATGTTCATGACATCGGCCCCAAGACGTTTGCCCGCGATCTCAAAGCTCGCTTGTGTGCGGGTCGAGTTTTCAAAGAACATATTGATCTGGGTCAGCCCGCTCAGGGCATCGGTGTGTTTGTCGGGCTGGCGGTTCAGAGTGGCATATCGGTCTGCCAAATCCAAAACGGTGGTGATCTCGTCGGGGCGCAGAGCCTCGATGCCCAGAAGATGGCGATGCGGGAAGGTCATATGCGGCAGCCTATCGTGATTTGGGACCTTATAGGCAGCGCAGGTCGGCGGAGCAAGGCAGGCTGATTGCGGTTCAGTTCGCCTGCAAGGCAGCGTAGGGTGTTGGTATGGAATCAACGCAGTTTCATACAGCACTGGCGCTTTTGGAGTGGCAGGCGGAATTGGGCGCAACCGAAGCGATCGGGGATGCGCCGGTTAACTGCTATGAATTGCCCGGAACGATCGCCAAACCCAAGGCCGCGGACCAAAAGATAGCCGGTGGCCCCGCGGCCGTCGCCCCTGCGGTTGATCCCGTCGCAGCGGCGCAGCAGGCTGCAGGGGCCGCACAAGATTTGCCAGCCTTGCGGGCGGCGTTGGATGGGTTTGAGCATTGCGACCTAAGGCGTGGGGCGCGCAATTTGGTGTTTTCTGATGGCATCGCGGGGGCCCCTGTGATGATCGTGGGCGAGGCACCGGGCCGCGAAGAAGACCGCGCAGGGCGTCCGTTTGTCGGGGCGGCGGGGCAGTTGCTGGATCGGATGTTGGCGGCCATCGATATGGGCCGCACAGATGATGCAACGCCCGTCTATATCACCAACGTGCTGCCTTGGCGCCCACCGCAAAATCGCGACCCCCGGCCCGAAGAAATTGCAATGATGCGCCCCTTTCTGGAACGCCACATCGCATTGGCGCAACCCAAAGCCTTGGTGATTATGGGAAATATCAGCGCGCAGGCCTTGTTGGGTAAACGGGGCATCACGCGGTTGCGCGGCACCTGGACAGACTGTTGCGGGCTGCCCGCATTGCCGATGTTTCACCCCGCATATCTGTTGCGCCAACCCGCCGCAAAACGTGAGGCATGGGCAGATCTGCTGAGCTTGAAGGCGCACCTCACCGATGGTTGACCCGGTTGTTTTGTTTGCATTTATCCCCGCCGCGCTTGCGCTGAACCTGACACCGGGGGCGGATATGATGTTTTGTCTGGGGCTTGGCGCGCGGTCGGGGCCGCGTGCGGCGTGGCTGGCCAGTGCGGGCATCGCGACGGGCGGTATGATCCACGTGGTGCTAGCTGGGTTGGGCCTGAGCGCGGTGGTGGCCTCGGTGCCGCTGGCGTTTGATGTGGTCCGTTGGATCGGTGTGGCGTATCTGCTGTGGCTGGCATGGCGCACGGTGCGGACGCGGACCGACACAGCACCCGCCACCGCCCGCCCGGTGGGGGCGCCCTTTCGCACGGGCCTGTTGGTGAATTTGACCAACCCCAAGGTGATTTTGTTCGTGCTGGCCTTTGTGCCGCAATTTGTGGCACCTCAGTCCGGTTCGGTCTTGCTGCAATTTGCCATATTCGGGGCTATCATCGGCGTGGGCGGTTTTGTAATCAATGGGTTGGCTGGTATGTTTGCCGGTGTGCTGGGCCGCCGTATCACGCAAAACAGCCGGACGCTGGATTTGTTGACCGCTGGTATTTTCACCGCCCTCGCCGGGCGTTTGGCCCTAATGGAAAGAACATGACATGAGCCGCATTGATGACACCACAGATTTCATACCCGTTCGGATCGCAGTGCTGACCGTCTCTGATACGCGCGGCTTGGAGGATGACAAATCGGGCGACGTGCTGGTGCAACGGTTGACTTACGCCGGGCATGACTTAGTGGATCGCCGCATTGTGATAGACGACCGCGCGCAAATCGCAGCGCAATTGCAGGCGTGGTGCGTGGATAGCGGCGTGGATGTGGTGATATCGACAGGCGGCACCGGGTTGACGGGGCGCGATGTCACAGTCGAGGCGCACCGCGACGTCTACGAAAAGGAAATCGATGCTTTTGGCACGGTGTTCACTATCGTTTCGATGCAGAAAATCGGCACCAGCGCTGTGCAAAGCCGCGCCACGGGCGGTGTCGCCAAGGGGACCTATATGTTTGCGTTGCCGGGCAGTCCGGGGGCGTGCAAAGACGCGTGGGATGAAATCTTGGTCAAGCAGCTCGACTACCGGCACCGGCCTTGCAATTTCGTCGAAATCCTACCGCGCCTTGATGAACATCACCGCCGGAAATAACGATTATGTGCGCCGCCACGCGCGGGGTTGGTATATTTTCGCGGTGCTCTAAACTATGGGTGGTACATACTGCCATAGGGGGCGCGGAGAAATGCGGTTTTTACGCCAGAGCATGATCGGCTTGTTCCTTGCTGCGGCAAGTTTGGGGTTGCTTGTGTACGCGGGTTACGTGGTGCAACAGGCCATACAAGACCGGCTGAATGCGCAGGATGATGTGCCCCCGGCGCGCGAACGCGTCTTTGCGGTGAACCTGCAACGTGCCGAAGGGCGCACGATTATTCCTGTTTTGGAAACCTTCGGCGAGGTCTCTTCGCGGCGCAGGCTGGAATTGCGCGCAGCCGTTGCCGGGCGGGTTGTGTTTTTGCATGACAGCTTTGAAGAGGCGGGCGATGTGGCCAAAGGCGATGTGCTGTTGCGCATCGATCCGGCAGATATGCAGTCGGCGGTGGGGCGTTTGACGGCGGATCTTGCCGACGCACAGGCCGAAGCACGCGACGGCGCGCGGGGTCTTGAGCTGGCACAGGCCGCACAAGATGCCGCGGCCGATCAGCTAACGTTGCGGCGCAGGGCCTATGACCGGCAGGTTGACTTGGCCGAACGCGGTGTGGGCACGGCCGCGGCGATTGAAATCGCCGAGCTTGAAGCCGCGGTTGCAGGGTCAACGTTGCTGGTGCGCCGCCAAGAGGTGGCCCAAGCCGAGGCGCGGATAGACAAGGCCGCAACCCAACTGTCGCGCGCAGAAATTGCCCTAGCCGAAGCGCGGCGCAGGCTGTCGGACACGGCGCTTGCGGCCCCGTTTGACGGCACGCTTAGCGAAACAAGCGTGGTTGAGGGGCGGTTGGTGTCGGTAAACGAACGTCTCGCCGAACTGATTGACCCCCACGACCTAGAGCTGTCGTTTCGGGTCTCTACCGCAGAATACGCGCGCTTGCTGACGCCGGGCGGCGCGCTGATTAACACGCGGGTGCTGGCGAGTTTGGATGCGGCGGGGGGCGACTTGCAGGCGACAGGCGTGTTGTCGCGGGTCAGCGCTGGGCCCGGCGAGGGCCAAACCGGGCGGCGCGTTTTTGCCCGGTTGACCCACGCGCCGGGGGTGCGGCCGGGGGATTTCGTGACCGTGCAAATCGAAGAAACACCGTTGGAAAATGTTGTCAGCCTGCCGGCGCGGGCGTTGGGGGCGGATGGCGCTGTGTTGGTGGCCACAGATGATGACCGGCTGGTGGCGCTACCGGTCACTGTGCTGCGCCGTCAGGGCGACGTGATATTGGTGCGCGGCGATGGCCTTGAAGGGCGCGACGTGGTTACCGCACGCACGCCTCTTTTGGGGCCGGGGGTGGCGATCCGGCGGGTGCGCCATGATGCGTCACTGCGCGGCGGTACTGCGCAGAACCGGGCCCAACCGCACCCCGCCTTGCCTTTGCAACACCGTCTCAAGGGGTAGCCGATGGCGCGTCTGATCCCACCAACAGCGGGTGGTTTGCTGTCGTATTTCACCCGTCACCGGACCTTGGCACATTTGATGTTTGTCGCCATGATCGCGGCGGGGGCCTATGCATTGCCCAACATGCGCGCACAGTTCTTTCCTGAATCGCCACGCAATGTGATAAACGTCTCTGCGCGCTGGGACAAAGCCAGCGCCGACGATGTCGACAGCGCGGTTGTGCAGGTCATGGAGCCCGCGTTGGTGCGGGTCGAAGGAGTATCGCGCAGTTTTGCACGGGCGCGGCCGGGGCGTGCGACCATCCGGCTAAGGTTCGAAGCAGGCTGGGACATGTCGCGCGCCTTGCGCGATGTGCAAGATGCGGTCGGCACCGTCACCGGCTTACCGGACGACATGGATGACCCGCGGGTGGCGCGGTCAGCCCGCCGTGACCGGGTCACGGATGTGATCGTGGCGGGGCCTGTCACGCCTCGGCAGCTTGGGCTTTATGGCGATGAATTCGTTGCGCGTCTGTTTGCCGCTGGGGTGACACGATCCACGTTTCGGGGGTACGCGGCCCCGCAAATCACCATTGAAGTGCCCTCAATGAAATTGGTCGCTAATGACGTCAGTCTCGCCGAAATTTCGGCGACTGTTGCGGCCGAAGTCGATACAGACCCTGCGGGCAGTGTGGGGGGCGGCACGGCGCGGGTGCGCACGGGCACCGCAAAACGACAACCCGAGGACATCGCCCAGATTGTGCTGCGGTCCAACCCTGATGGTTCCAAACTGCGGGTCGGCGATGTGGCCACGCTGGCGGTCGAACCCCCTGACCGCAATCGCGCCTATTTCGTGGGCGACAGACCTGCGATCTCTATCCGGGTTGATCGGTCGGATGGAGGCGATTCCATTGAGACCCAGCGCACCGTTGAGGACGTCGCAGCACGGATGAGAGGCACGCTCCCGGCGGGGGTGACCATTGACCTGATCCGCACCCGTGCCGAAGCGATCACCGCGCGGCTGGATACATTGGTCAAGAATGGCCTCGCGGGGCTGGCGCTGGTTGTTGGCCTGCTGTTTTTGTTTCTCAACGCGCGCACGGCGATCTGGGTTGCGGCGGGTATTCCGGCGGCGATGATGGCGGCGATCGCGCTAATGTACGCGGGCGGGATGACGCTGAACATGATCTCGCTGTTTGGTCTGATCATCACCCTTGGCATCGTGGTGGATGACGCGATTGTCGTGGCCGAACATGCGGACCACCGCGCGCGCTATCTGGGCGAGCAACCCTTTGTCGCCGCCGAACGCGCCGCCGCCCGCATGGCGCTGCCTGTATTCGCGGCGACCCTCACGACGATCATCGCGTTTATGGGGTTGTTGGTGATCGGCGGGTGGTTTGGCACCGTCGTGCAAGACATCCCCTATACGGTGATTTTCGTGCTGGTGGCGTCGTTGGTGGAATGTTTCTTGGTGCTGCCCAATCATATGGCGCACGCGCTTGTCGCCCGGACCAAAGAGCGGTGGTACGATTGGCCCAGTCGGCAGGTCAATCGCGGGTTCGTTTGGGCGCGCACGCATCTGTTTAAACCGCTGATGGGGGGGGTGGTTGCGGGGCGGTATGTGGTGCTGGCGGGGTTGGTTGCTATTTTGGCGGTGCAGGCGTCACATTTCATCAATGGCGATGCGCGGTGGCGGTTTTTCAATGCGCCCGAACGCAGCACAGTTACCGGAAATTTCGCCATGGTCGAGGGGGCGGACCGCCAAGATACCCTTGATATGATGGGCGAATTACAGCGCGCAACCCGTGCGTTGGCGCGCGAATATGAACAACAATACGGGGTCAACCCGGTCACCTATGTTATCGCCGAAACCGGCGGCACGGCGGGGCGTGGGTTGGCGGCGGCGGCTGACAAGGACGCAGATCTTTTGGGCGCGATATCGATCATGTTGGTCGACCCTGATGTCCGCCCTTACACCAGTTTCGCCTTTGCCGCAGAGCTACAGTCCCGCGTGGCAGAGCACCCGCTAACAGAGGTGCTATCGTTCCGGGGGCGGCGCAGTGGGCAGGGGGGCGATGCGCTTAGCGTCGAATTTTCGGGGCAGGGGACGGATACGCTCAAGGCCGCGAGCCTTGATCTGCAAGCCGCGTTGCTGCGGTTCCCCGAGGTGCTGTCGGTGGAGGATGACCTTGCCTACGACAAAGAAGAGTTGATCCTGGATCTGACGGCGCGGGGGCGGGCGCTTGGCTTTACCATTGACGGGTTGGGCCAAGTGTTGCGGGACCGCGTGGGCGGCATTGAGGCCGCGACCTTCCCAGACGGACCCCGCAGCGCCGCGATCCGTGTGCAGTTGCCACACGCAGAACTGACCGCAGACTTCCTTGACCGCACCCAGATGCGCACACCCGGTGGGACATATGTTCCGCTCGCGGATATCGTGACGGTGCAAAACCGGCTGGGCTTTCGCACGATCAACCGGGTGGATGGGGTGCGCGTGATCTCTGTCACCGGGGATATCTCCCAAGATGACCCCGCCCGCGCCGCCGATATCGAAAAGGCGCTGACCCAAGATATCCTGCCGCAGATCGCCAGCACGCATCAGTTGAGCTGGGACCTGTCGGGGTTGGCCGAAGATGAAAACCGGTTCCTGAACGAGGCGCTCAACGGTTTGATCTTGTGCCTGCTGGGTATCTATCTTGTGCTGGCGTGGGTGTTTGGCAGTTGGACGCGCCCGCTGTTGGTGCTGTCTATCGTGCCGTTTGGGTTGGTCGGGGCGATCTATGGCCACATGGTGTGGGATATGCCGTTGAACATTTTCTCGGTGGTGGGGCTGTTGGGGATGACAGGAATTATCATTAATGATTCCATCGTGTTGATCACCACAATCGACGAACATGCACAGGATCGCGGGTTGATCCCATCCATCATCGACGGCGCCGCAGACCGTCTGCGCCCGGTCATGTTGACAACGATGACGACGGTGTTGGGGATGATGCCGATGCTCCATGAAACCAGCCGTCAGGCGCAGTTTTTGAAACCCACGGTGATCACGCTGGTGTATGGGTTGGGCTTTGGCATGGTCATTGTCTTGTTGTTGGTGCCTGCGTTGATCGCGGTGGAACACGACATGTCGCGGCAGATCAAAGCGATGCGGCGCGGGGTGTCCGCCCCGGTTGCCGTGGTGCGCGCCGGTTTTGTCGGGCTTTGGGGCGTGATCTTGGGGTGGGGCGCTGCCACTTTGGGGTGGGCGATCGTCTGGGGCGCGCTGCCCGCTGCTATGACTGGCGTGTTCCCGGCGCTGGCCGGGTGGCCCCCCGTTGCAACGGGTTTTGGCCTGTTTGTGCTGGGGGCCGCAGGGGTGACGGCGGTCGCCTACGTGGGGGCTGCGTTGGTTTTGGTGTCCGGGCGCCAGCGCAGATCAGCCCTTTAGCCGGCTTTGCAACCTCTGACATCAACGGCATGTTGGCTGCCCAAAACAGTCAGACGTATCGCCGACCGGTTCAACGCAATGGGTCCGCCGTTGATGTGTATCATCTCTGATACCGCAACCAGATCCCCGCCGCTGCGATGGGTTTTGGGCTCGCTTACCCAGACCTCGTCTAGGCCGGTTTCGATCACCATGACCTCGGTGCCGCCTGCGGGGGGCACTGACACGCGGGCTTCGATACGCAAGCCGTCGGCGGTGGGTTCGACGCGGCACTGCGCCGACGTTACGCCAGCCTCGCGTGCGGAATAGGGGCCTTGGGCCAAGGCGGCGGCAATGGCAGGTGTGGGGCGGGTTTGAACATCGTCGAGGACTTCGTCAAATTCCAACCGGTGCGGCACGCAGATATCCGAACACACGCCAATATCCATGGTGAGCTGCACATGTACAGGCGCACCAGCATACATCGGTGTCACTGCAACGGGGATCACAAGCGAATTTTTGTACCCGATAGACCGCATGCCGTTGTCTTCAAAGATAATCGGTTGGGGCCATGATATTGCAACGGCCTGCAGGTTATCCGACCCCGACCAGTCGAATTGAGGGGGGATGCCCGCATCACCCGGCGCGCGCCAGTATGTCTTCCAGCCGGGTGCCAGATCTAGGTGCACACCGGCCATGCGGGTGCCATCCGCCCGCACCCATCCAGACAGAACGCGCGCCGTGACGGGCACGTCAAAGGCATCCTGTGCGGCGGCGGGAAGGGCTGCGAGGCCAGCGAGGGCGAGGGCAAATGTGGTGCGTATCATGCCTTTCATATGGGCGAGCGGCTTTGAAATGCCAAGTCACGATCAGGTCAGCCATGTTTCGCCTTTCTGGTGGCTATAGGTCTTGCACCCGGTTCGGGGGCGGGCCATGCTGCGGGTATGGGCGCAGATGTTGACAAGACCGATACGCTTGATCTGACCGGGACGCTTTTGGTTGCGATGCCGTCCATGGGGGATGCGCGCTTTGAATGTGCGGTGATCTTGATATGCGCTTATTCTGAAAAAGGCGCGATGGGGCTGATTTTGAACAAGCCCAGCGGCGATCTGCGCATGAGTGATGTTCTCGACCAGCTCGAGATCCCGCCGTCGTCGGGGGCGGCGGCTATGCCGGTGCATTTTGGCGGGCCAGTCGAAACAGGGCGCGGGTTTGTGCTGCATTCGGATGACTACGAATCGAGCCTGCATACGCTCAATGTGCCGGGTGGTTTTGGCATGACGGCTACGTTGGATATTCTCGAAGAAATCGCGCGTGACGGTGGCCCAAAGCATGCATCGATGATGCTGGGCTATGCGGGCTGGGGCCCCGGCCAGTTGGAAAGCGAGATCGCGCGCAACGGCTGGTTGACGGCAGATGCGACACCGGCCTTGGTGTTCGAGGTGGCCGCCGACCGCAAATGGTCGCAGACGTTGATCAGCCTGGGCGTGGACCCCTTGGGGTTGTCTGCAACGGCGGGGCGGGCCTAAGCAGGCGGTGTTTTTAGCTGCGGGGGGCGGCGGCGCGGGCCAGCCGGTCATTGATGGCGCGCCCCAACCCGTGCACCGGAATAGGCGCCACCGCAATGGGCTGCCCGGTGGCATCCAGACGGTGTAGCATCTCAAATAGGTTCGCGGCGGCGGCGTGCAGGTCGCCGGTGGGCGATAGGTTCAACGCCCCGTCCGTGGGGCCAAAGCCCAACATAACCTCGCCCGGCTCGATCTGTGTGGCATTCATGCGTAAGGGCGCCGTGGGCGCGTAATGCGACGCCAATTGCCCCGGTGCTGTCACGGCCACGGGCGTAGTTGCCGTGGCAAGGGGTGCGCCAAGCGCCGCCTGCACGGTTTCTATTGGCAGCCCACCGGCGCGCAGCAACGTGGGCGCGCCGTCGCAGCCGATGATGGTGCTTTCCAAGCCGACGGCGCAGGGTCCATCGTCCAGTATTGCGGCGACCTTGCCGCCCAAACCCGCGTGCACATGGGCGGCGGTTGTGGGGCTGATCCGGCCTGACGGGTTGGCAGAGGGGGCGGCCACCGGCCCGCCAAATGCCCGCAGCAAGGCCTGCGCGGACGGTTGCGCAGGGACCCTCAACGCGACCGTCGGCAACCCTGCGGTGACCAACCCCGACAGCCCGTGCCCGTCGCGCAACCGCATCACCAACGTCAGCGGCCCCGGCCAGAACGCTTGGGCCAACCGGTCGGCGGCGTCGGTCCAATGCACATAGGGGCGTGCGGCCTGCACCGATGGCAGATGCACGATCAGCGGGTTAAAGCTGGGCCGTCCTTTGGCCGCATAAATCGCAGCCACCGCCGCGCCATTGCGCGCATCTGCCCCCAAACCATACACTGTTTCGGTTGGAAATGCGACCAATGTACCAGCATTCAACAGGCCCGCCGCATGGTCGAGACCATCCGAATCGGGCACTAGCATCAAAGGGGAAACGACAGCCATCATGCTCCGTGACGCCGCGTTCTGGTTGCCGGGGTCGGCTGTGCGGCTCATGTTAAACTATGAACCTTATTATAGGGACACATGCCCGTTGCCAAGACGGGCCAAACCCGTGCAAGACCGGAGACCACACCATGCCATACCATGCACCCGCCAGTGATTTTGCCTTTTTGTTTGATCATGTTGTGGATTTTTCGGCCGTTCAGGCGACGGAGCGGTTTGCCGACGCCAGTGCCGATGTCACGCAGGCCATTCTGACCGAAGCGGCCAAGCTGTGCGATGATGTGATTGCCCCGCTGCAACGCCCCGGCGATCTGCACCCTGCGCGGTTGGACAATGGCGTGGTGCGCACTTCACCGGGGTATGCCGACGGCTGGACGGCCATCGCGGACGGCGGCTGGATCGGGATGTCTGCCAACCCCGAACATGGCGGGATGGGGTTGCCCATGACGCTGACCTCAGCCGTGAACGAAATGATGGCGGGGGCGTGTTTGTCGCTGCAACTGGCCCCTTTGATGAGCCAAGGCCAGATTGAGGCGTTGGAACACCACGCCAGCGATGCGATCAAGGCACTGTATTTACCCAAGCTGATATCGGGCGAATGGTCCGGCACGATGAACCTGACAGAACCGCAGGCGGGGTCTGATGTGGGCGCGTTAAGCACCCGTGCCACCCCCAACGGCGATGGTACATATGCGGTCACCGGGCAAAAGATTTATATCAGCTGGGCCGATCATGATTTCGGCGGCAATGTCTGTCATTTGGTGTTGGCACGGCTGCCGGATGCGCCTGCGGGCACCAAAGGGATCAGCCTGTTTCTGGTGCCAAAATTCATCCCCGATGAAACGGGCGCATTGGGTCCGCGCAATGGCGTCAGTGTTGTCAGCTTGGAACATAAAGTCGGGCTGCACGGATCGCCCACCGCTGTGATGCAATACGATAACGCCACCGGTTGGTTGGTGGGCCCCGAACAGGGCGGTATGGCGGCGATGTTCACGATGATGAATAATGCGCGTTTGGGTGTGGGCGGCCAAGGGATTGGTGCGGCCGAAGGGGCCTATCAACACGCGCTGGCCTACGCCCAAGACCGCAAACAGGGGCACACCCCGCCGCAGGGTGGCACCGGTACCATCGTGGACCATGCGGATGTGCGGCGCATGTTGATGACCATGCGGGCGGATATTTTCGCGGCCCGTGCCATTGCGCTCAGTTGTGCGCAGGCCACTGATATGGCGCGCGCCACAGGGGATGCGGACTGGGCCGCGCGGGCGGCGTTTTTGACGCCCATCGCCAAGGCCTTTGGCACCGATACCGGCATCGCGGTTGCGCAAATGGGCGTGCAGGTGCACGGCGGCATGGGCGTCATCGAAGAAACCGGCGCTGCGCAATTTAGCCGCGACGTGCGGGTGACCGCGATATACGAAGGCACCAACGGTATTCAGGCGATGGACCTTGTGGGGCGCAAGATGATGGATGGGGGCGAGGCCGCGGTACGTCTGCTGGACGAAATCGAAGCCTGCGCCGAAGCGGCGCGCAGCATTCTACCCGACTTGGCCGAACCCCTGTGGCAGGCGACAGAAACCCTGCGCGAGACAACCGAATGGGTCGCCGCCGAAGACGACATGAACACCCGCTTTGCCGGGGCAGTGCCGTATTTGCATGGCATCGCGCGGGTTTTGGGCGGGTATATGCACCTTAGGGCGGCGCTGGCCGATGTAGGAGGCCCGCGCGAGGCGTTGGCGCGGTTTTATATCAAACGGCTGTTGCCCGAACATCAGGGCGCGCTGGCCCATGCGCAGGGTGGTGCCGATGATCTGTACGGGCCGCTTGCCGATGCGCTGGTTGCGCCATGAAAGACCAACCGCCCGAAGGCCTGCGCTATCCGTGGGACGCCCCCCCAGCCGAAGGCGCGGCGATAGAGGTCGCACCGGGCGTGTTGTGGATGCGGTTGCCGCTGCCGATGAAATTGGACCACGTGAACGTCTACGCGCTGGATGATGGCGACAGCTGGACGGTCGTGGATACGGGGTTTGCCTCAAACCGGGGCCGGGCGATTTGGGCGGCGTTGATGGCGGGGCCGCTGGCGGGCAAACCGATCACCCGCGTGGTGGTCACGCACCACCACCCCGATCACATCGGGCTGGCGGGGTGGTTGCAATCGGACCACGGCGCAGAATTGATCACCACCCGCACCGCATGGTTGTCGGCGCGCATGCTGACGTTGGATGAACAGCCCGTGCCCACCGCAGAAGCACTTGCATTTTATCGCAACGCAGGCATGGCGCCCGATATCTATGCCCAACGTAAGGCCGACAGGCCGTTTAACTTTGCCGATGTGGTGGCCCCGATGCCGCTGGGCTACACGCGCATCCAACAGGGGGATCAGCTGACCATGGGCGGGCGCACCTGGGACGTGCATATCGGTAATGGCCACGCCCCCGAACACGCCACATTTTGGAGCAGGGACGACAATCTGGTGCTGGCGGGCGATCAAATACTATCGTCGATCAGCCCTAATATCGGCGTTTATGCAACAGAACCGATGGCCGACCCCATCGCCGAATGGTTAGAGGCCTGCGAACGTTTGGCCCTGCTGGCGCGGCCGGATCATCTGGTGCTGGGGGGGCACAAGTTGCCGTTTACCGGACTGCCCACCCGCATGCGCCAACTGATCGAAAACCACCACAGCGCTTTGGAGCGGTTGTTGTCGTATCTGGATACGCCCAAAACCGCGACGGATTGTTTTTCTGTTTTGTTCAAACGTCGGATCGGGCCTGCGGAATATGGGTTAGCATTGGTCGAGGCGGTGGCGCATTTGAGCCACCTGCATCAGGCGGGGCTTGCCACGCGCCACACGCGCGCCGATGATGCGTGGGTGTATCAACGAAAGGCATAAGCATGGGCGACAATATCCAAACATCAGCCGAGGCCGCCGAAGCCGCAGCCCTGCCGCGCCAACATCAAGTGCACTGCGACCCCGATACCCCCGCGCCCGAAACGTCTCCAGTGCCACGCGCCATCGCAGACACCGCAACGGCCCAGAAATCGGCTGCGCAATGGGCGTATGAACGTATTATTCTTTATCTGAAAAACTTCGAAGAACAGCTTGATGCCGAACATGAGGTCGCGATGGGGTTCACGGGCGGCGATGCCGGTGTGCTGCGCATCGAGGGCATGGGGTATTTCGACCCCGATATCGTCACGTTTTATGGCACAGATGGGGCCGGTGGACGCACGCAATTGGTCCAGCATGTCAGCCAGTTGAACGTGATGTTGCGCGCCTTGCCCAAGCCCACAGAAAAGGCCCAAGCACGCCGGATCGGGTTTCGATTGGTCGAAGATATCGAAAACGAGGCCTAATTGCTGGCAGCCGCGCAATTCAGTGCCCTACGGGTGGGTGACATGGCGCGCCGAATCCAGTAGGGCTGGCGTCACCGAAAAACAGAAGGACTGCGGCAATGGCAGATCACAAACACGGCGAGATGCAAATCGATACCCAAGAAAAGACCTTTGACGGGTTTATGCGGTTCACCGGGCGGGCCGTTTTGGTCATCATCGCGATCATCGTTCTGATGGCGATTTTCATCACCTGATCGTTGGCGAGGCGGGTCTTTCATGCGCATCTTTGTTGTTTTAGCGGTTTTGGCCGCGCTGGCTGGGTGTGCGGCACCGTCGGCCTTTGACGCCACGCCCCAAGAGATCGCCGCGAAGGCCTATGTGCCGGGTGGCGCGCCCAAACTGACGCTGTTCACGGTTGTGAACAACCGGACGGGCAGCGGCGGGCATACGGCCCTAATGGTCTCTGGGTCCCAACAGGTGATCTTTGACCCTGCGGGGTCCTTCCAACATGCGCAAATCGCCGAGCGGGGCGACGTGCTTTATGGGGTATCCCCGGCGTGGGTGCAGGCCTACAAAAGCGCGCATGCACGCAGCACGTACCACGTGGTATCCCAAGAAATCACCGTGACCTCGGCTCAGGCCGAACGTGCGTTGCAGTTGGTGCAACAAAACGGCGCGGTTTCCAGTGCGTTTTGCGCCAAATCAACGTCGGCCATTCTGCGGCAGATTCCGGGCTTTGAGGACGTGAAAAGCACGTTTTACCCAGTGAAACTGATGGAACAGCTAGCAGAACGCCCCGATGTCACAACCGACCGATATTATGAAAACGATGCAGGCGACGTGCGCGACGGGATCAAAGCCGCCCAAAGCTAGGGCCGCGTTATAGCGCCGTCAGCCACAGCATTCCAAACAGGGTCGCGGCGCCACAGATGATCGCGGCCAGCACGTTTTTCGTCATCAAGCCCACTACCATTGTGACCGCTGCAGCACTGATCCGGGGCAGATCAGCGACGCCGTCGGTGGCGGCAGGCCACACGACCTGCGGCGCGACCAGCGCGGGCATGATCGCAACCGCGGTATAACGCAGGTGCCGCAACAGCCAGGCGGGCATCGGGCGGTTTCCGACGATACCCAGAAAGGCAAACCGCAACCCGTAGCTACCAATGCCAAGCCCGATGATCACGCTCCATAATGTGGTTTTATCAATCACGACGCCCCCCGCCGGTTTTCAAACCATAGCTCGGCCTGCGCGCCTGCGACCATGCCCAAACTGCCCGCGATGATCAGGCCCAGTGAATATGGCACGGCAACTGCGAGCAGGCTGATGACGATGGCCACCAGCGCCGCGATCACGTGGGCGGCTGTGCGCAGCATCGGGGCGACCATGGCCAGAAAGGTAATGGGCAGGGCAAAATCCAGCGCCCATGCATCGGGGATTTGGGTGCCGACCATCGCGCCAAGGCAGGCGCCGATGTACCACAAGGGCACAATTGGTGTCAGAACGCCCGAAAAATAGGCCATCCGTTGCGGCACCGTCATATGCGGGTCTTTTTCAAATTGCGCGACAGAACAGGCGTAAGACTGATCGACGGTGAAATACGCCGCAAGCGCGCGTTGCCAAAAGGGGGCGGCGCCCAACCACGGGGTCAATGACGCCGAATACATCGCCACACGCAGGTTCACCGCCAGCGCTGATGCCAGCACAATCGCGGTGGGGGCTTGTTCTTGCATCAGTTGCAGGGCGGTGAATTGCGCCGCACCCGCAAAAACCACTGCCGAAAACGTGAGCGTTTCAAAGACGTTAAGCCCCGCTTCGGTGGCCAAAACACCAAACAACGTAGCAAAGGGGACCACCACCAAAACAAATGGGGTGCCGTCAGCGACGCCTTTCCAGAAGGCCGCGCTGGTGGTGCGTATTTTCGGAGTGGTGGAGGACATGATATGCTTCTAGTGTGACGCCCAAGCCGTAGCGGAGCCAGAGGGAGGATGCAATTGGCCAAATTGCACGACACGAGCACATATCTGATTGCACCTGATCCCGGGCGCGCGGGGCTGACGCGGGCCATTTCTGGCACAGATCATACGGGCGCGCCTGTCACGGCATGTGTCGTCGAAGAACGCCCGTTGACGATATTCCTTAACAGTCAGGAAATCGTGACCGCGATGACTATCGGGGACTATCCTGATTACCTCGCGCTGGGGTTTTTGCGCAATCAGGGGATGTTGCGTCTTGAGGACGAGATCACCGGTGTGGATTACGACGAAGAGCTGGAAACCGTCGTGGTGCGGACCGCCCGCAAGACCGATTACGAAGAAAAGATGCGCAAGAAAACCCGCACCAGCGGCTGTGCCGTGGGGACAGTGTTTGGCGATATGATGGCGGGGCTTGATGGGGTGACGCTGCCCCAAACGCAGGTGCGCACGTCGTGGTTGTATGCCTTGAGCGCGCAGATTAATCGCACGCCGTCGCTGTATCTAGAGGCCGGTGCAATCCATGGGACAGTCTTGTGCCACGAAGATAAGCCGTTGGTTTATATGGAAGATGTGGGGCGCCATAACGCGGTCGATAAGATCGCCGGTTGGATGTTGGCCGAAGGGGTCAACGCGGCGGATAAGGTGCTTTATACCACCGGGCGGCTGACTTCGGAGATGGTGATTAAGACGGCGATGATGGGCATTCCGGTGCTGGTGTCGCGGTCAGGGTTCACCGCGTGGGGTGTGGAAATCGCCCAGCAGGTGGGGCTGACGTTGATCGGCCGGATGAAGGGGCAGCGGTTTGTTTGTCTGTCGGGCGAACCGCGCCTGATCCGCGATGCAGACCCCGCTGCAATACCACAAGAGCCCCGTCGTGCGGGCCGAAAGGCGGCAGAATGAAACAACCACTGGGCGTGATTTTAGCGGGGGGGCAGGCCACCCGTATGGGCGGCGGCGACAAGGGGTTGCTGACGCTTGGGGGGCAATCGTTGCTGTCGCGGGTGATCGACCGGTTGGAGCCGCAAGTGGCTGGCATCGCGTTAAATGCAAACGGCGATCCCAGCCGGTTTGCGCGATTTGGGGTGCCGGTTTTGCCCGATAGTATCGACGGGTTTGCGGGACCGTTGGCGGGGGTTCTTGCGGGGCTCGATTGGGCGGCCACACAGGGGGCCGATGCCATCGTCACTGCCGCCGCTGATACGCCGTTTTTTCCGGGTGATCTGGTGCCGCACCTGTTGTTGGCCAGCGAAAACATGACGCATCCACTGGCATTGGCCGCGACGCCGCACCCCGAACGGGGGCCTTTGCGCCACCCGACGTTCGGCCTGTGGCCAGTTGCGTTGCGCGATGATCTACGGGCGGCTTTGCACGATGGGTTGCGCAAGGTTGTCCTCTGGACAGACCGCCACGCCGCGTGTCAGGCGGTCTTTCCTGTCACGACGTTTGACCCGTTTTTCAACGTGAACACGCCGGACGATTTGGCGCGCGCAGAGGCATATCTATGAGGCTATACGGGGTTGTTGGCTGGAAAAATGCCGGGAAAACAGGGTTGATGGAACGCCTCGTGACCGAGATTGTTGGGCGTGGGTTCACGGTGTCGACGGTGAAGCACGCGCATCACGTTTTTGACGTCGATAAACCGGGCAAAGACAGCCACCGTCACCGCCAAGCGGGTGCGACCGAGGTGCTACTGGCATCGGGCAAACGGTTTGCCTTGATGCACGAGCTGCGCGGGGCCGAAGAACCCACGCTGGACCTGCTGCTGGCCAAGCTGGCGCCGGTTGATTTGGTCCTGATCGAAGGCTACAAACGGGACACGCATCCCAAGATCGAAGCCCACCGTGCCGTCACGGGGAACGGGCTGATCGCGCCAGAAGATCCGACCATTCGCGCCGTGGCTAGCGACAGCGCGTTGACCCTTGACCGGCCGGTGTTTGACTTGGATGACACCCACGCCATCGCTGATTTCATCCTGTCTGAGGTCGGCTTGTGACGCCATTTGACACCGTCGTTGTGGTCGATTGGTCGGGGGGCAATGATACGGGTGCGGCGCCCTGTGCCGATGCGATTTGGGCGTGTGTTGCGCAGCAGGGCCGCGCGCAAGAGCCCAAATACCTGCGCAACAGAACCGCCGCCGAAGACTGGTTGGCGGATCTGTTTGCCAGTGAACGCGCTGCGGGGCGGCGGGTTCTGGCGGGCTTCGATTTCCCGTTCGGTTACCCCAAAGGATTTTCCCATGCGTTGACGGGTACGGATGACCCGCTTGCGGTATGGTCGTGGTTTGCCGCGCATGTTGAAGATACGCCCAAAGCCAACAATAGATTTGATCTGGCGGCGCAAATAAATCAGCAGTTCGGGGGGCAAGGACCGTTTTGGTTCAATGGCTTGAAGCGCGATATTGATGGGTTGCCCCGCACCAAAGAGGCGTATCAGTCACCGTTTCCGCCCAAACGACAGGCCGAAACCCACGCAAGCGGTGCGTTCTCGTGTTGGCAGTTGGGGGGCGTTGGTGCGGTTGGGTCGCAGATCATCATGGGGTTGCCGGTACTAGAGCGGTTGCGCAAAGGGTTTGATGCGGCGGTCTGGCCCTTTGAAGCGGTGGATAAAGGCATAGTCTTTGTTGAGGTTTGGCCATCGTTAACACTTGGGGCAGGGCCGACCGATCAGATTAAGGACGCATGGCAAACTGTTGAGCTTGCGCGTAGCATTTCTGCGCTAACAGCGCAGGAATTGGGTGTGATCTTGGATGTGGATAGATCCACCGAAGGTTGGATTTTTGGCATCGGGCATCAAGACACGCTGCGCGATGCGGCGACCCGCCCACCGCGGCTGTCCAATAGCTGTTTTGCGCTGCCGCCCGGTGTCGAATGGACCCCGGTTGACACCGCTCTAGGTATTTTACAGCAGCGGCTTTCGCCGGTGACTGCGATCAACACATGCCCCGTAGATCAGGCGACGGGGGCGGTTTTGGCGGCAGATGTTGTTGCGATCCGGTCAAACCCGCCGTTGCCGAATACCGCCGTTGATGGCTATGGGTTTGTGGGCGGCAAGGATATAGGGTTGTACCGGCTGCCGCTACTGGCGGGTCGCGCGGCCGCAGGTGATGCCCCCGGCCACGTGCCCAAAGGGTCTGCTGTGCGCATATTAACGGGGGCCGCGTTGCCTGCTGGGGTCGACACCGTCGTGCTGCAAGAAGACGTTACCGTGGCGGACGGTCATGTGGCTTTTCGCGGGCCGGTGAAACGCGGGGCCAACACCCGGATGGCCGGCGAAGACGTGGCGCAGGGCGATATTGCGGTGCACCAAGGCACCCGCATTGGCCCCGCAGAGGCGGCGGTTTTGGCGGCAGTTGGCACCCGCGACGTTCAGGTGCATGCGCCCTTGCGCGTTGCGGTGTTGTCGACGGGCGCAGAATTGGTCGAGGCAGGGCACCCTGCCGCCCCGGGCCAGATATTCGATGCCAACCGACCGATGTTATTGGATATTATCCGTCGCCTCGGGCATGTGCCCGTCGACATGGGGCAGGTGCCCGATGACCGCGCGGCCCTCGCGGACCGGTTGGATCAGGCAATTGCTCAGGCGGATGTGATCATTACCAGCGGCGGCGCGTCTGCAGGCGACGAAGACCATGTCTCGGCGCTGTTGACACAGGCCGGTGCGATGACCCTTTGGCGCATTGCTGTCAAACCTGGGCGCCCTTTGGCGTTGGGGATGTGGTCGGGCGTGCCGGTCTTTGGCTTGCCGGGCAATCCGGTCGCGGCGATGACCTGCGCTTTGGTATTTGCGGGCCCTGCTATGGCGCGTATGGCGGGGCAGGATTGGCCGGAACCGCAAGGGTTTGAGGTGCCTGCGGGCTTTACCAAAGTCAAAAAACCGGGACGGACCGAGTTTCTGCGCGCGCGCATCCGCGATGGTCAGGCGCAGGTGTTTGCATCGGAAGGGTCGGGCCGTATTTCGGGGCTAAGCTGGGCGGAAGGGTTCGTGCGCTTGCCGCATGACGGCATGCAGATCAACCCCGGCACGCCAGTTGTCTATATCCCGTTCGGCAGTTTTGGGGTGTAAATTACCCTTTTCCACACGCTCGCCCGTGCTAGGTTCCTTAAAACCTAACCACAGGAGCGCAGACCATGTACGTCAAAGCAGCAATCGCCGGAGCCACATTCCTACTGGCCGCACAAGCACATGCCGAATGTTCGCAGGCCTTGACCGTGCGATTTGTCGAGAGCGCACCGCGCGACCGGTTTGAGATCATTCACACCGCGACAGGCGTGTTTGTGACGGGCATGATGATCGACCTGCGCGGCTCTTCGGGAGGGCTGATTTTTGACACCCAAGACGGCGGCGCGGGTGTTGAGGTGTTCCAACCGTTTGCGCCTGATGCGGGCATTGACGCGGCCCAAATCGCCGATGGTGCAGACCAGTTGAGCCTGCGATTGCACAACCTGTCTGAGGGGCAACGCACGGGGTTTAGCATTGATGTGGATGACCGGCAGGCGCAGTCTGATCTGGGGCAAATTCGTGTGACAGGTGGCGAAGTTGCAGGCGCGCGTGTGGTCTTTGACCTTGCGGATGGCGCGCAGTTAGAGGCTCAGTTTGACGCCGATAATCGCGCCAAAGCCTGCACCTGACGTCTTAGTCGAAGGTGCCCGCGACGCGACCCAGCAACATAAATGCACGCGCTGTGCGGGTTTCGGCCAGCGCCGATATTTCGGCGTCTGATGCGGTGGTTTCAAACTCTGCAAAGATCTTGTCAAAACGGCGCAGGAAATGATGCGCGGCGTCGCGAAAGATCGGGTCTTGTTTCATGCGCCCGGCCGTGAGGGCCAACGATGATCTGTCGCGCACCCCGCCCAACGCGGCCACAGGACGGCCCCGCGCGCCCTGCCCAAACTGGCGCCAAACCTCGGGGCGGGCCCGGTCGGGGCGCAGGTCATCCATGTAAATCCCGTCTTGGCTCAGCAAGGTCAACACGTCCTGTGCTGCCTGAATAAGCTGCGCTGAGGTGCGGTCTTTCAAGGCCCTGCGCAATGCGGCAAACCCGACCTCATCCTCGGCGGTTTCGGGGAAATTC